>JBMOFM010000004.1:0-167153 GCA_049318825.1 Alphaproteobacteria bacterium
ATCTGGCTTAACAGCTGGGTTTACTTGGGCACCAGCTTGATCTGGCTTAACAGCTGGGTTTACTGGTGCACCAGCTTGATCTGGCTTAACAGCTGGGTTTACTTGGGCACCAGCTTGATCTGGCTTAACAGCTAAATTTGTTGGTTGAGCAGCTTTATTAAGAGGTTTACCATCAGGACCCCAAGGAACAACGTTGTTCGTTATTTCCAGTGTTGGCGCAGCCGGTGTCTGGATATCACTTGTTATAACTTTCACCTTTGGTGCAGCATCACCTTGAGGCTGTGGTGTGTAGTCGTTAGCGAATAGTGCCCTAACATCCACTGCCAGTGCAGCTGCTATCACTGTTACTAAGCCAGCAGTCCCATATAATAAACGCTTAAATCTTGACATTAAAATATTCCCTCCAGATGATGTCACTCGTTACAAAAACCGATATTATTGCCGCCAATTACATTGAGTCACTGAGTTAAAAGCAATATCTTGATTTTCAATTAATCTTAAACTTACTAAAATTCGCAAAAAATGCAAGCGCTTATTTGTATTTTTTATAACATTAGTCTTTGTGCCTTTTAATTGATGGATTGAGAGTATATTTCAATGGCTAAAATCAGTGGCAAAATGAAGCTATCTATTAAAGCGGGCCATAAAAAGCGCGGCATCACGGCTCTTGGTTTCTGGGTTTAAGTCAATTAATGTGGTTATTCAAAAGAAATTTAGCTTTTTATTATAAAGATGCAGCCAATCAGCATTATTGTGGCTAAGCCTCATTCTTCTGCTCTTCCTCAACAGCCATTGAAAGATGGAGCCCCTGCAATATTGTGCAGCGCTGCGCCTTCTAAGAATTTGCGTTTTGTGGGCTATTGGTTGTTATTATGCGCGGCCATGGTTTTTGTGATGGCCCTATTGGGGGCTACCACTCGCCTTACTGGTTCTGGCCTTTCCATGGTAACATGGCGCCCCTATATTGAGGCGTTGCCACCATTAACTGAAGAGGCGTGGCAGAAAATATTTGGCCTATATCAGCAATCACCCCAATATATACAGGTGAATATGGGCATGAGCCTTGCAGAATTTAAGCTCATTTTTTTCTGGGAATGGCTGCATAGGGTTTGGGGTAAGCTGATTAGTGTGGTGTTTTTTATGCCCCTATGCTTCTGGGCTGTACGCCGTGTTTTGCCCCGCTCTTTATTGTTTTCGCTGTTGGGGGTGATGGCGTTGGGGGTAATGCAAGCATTTCTGGGCTGGTTTATGGTGAAAAGTGGCTTGGTTGATAGGCCAGAGGTTAGCCATTATCGGTTGGCTTTTCATTTATGCATGGCTTTTGCTATCTATTCTGCGCTCTTAAATATTGGTTTTGGGGTATTGGTGCCTGTTACTCGCAGCGATGATAAAAGGGTGCGTAAGGCAAGAAAATTTTCATTAATCTTGCTATGCTTGGCGGCGCTCACCATTTTTTGGGGGGCGATGGTGGCGGGGCTGAAAGCGGGCTTGGTATATAATAGCTTTCCCTTAATGGATGGAAAAATTGTACCCGAAGAATTATTACAGCAGCCCCATTTCTTTTTGGCGTTATTTAGTAACCATGCTGGGGTGCAATTTATTCATCGCTGTTTGGCATTTTCCACTTTTGGGTTTGCATGCTTTTTATATGGTCAAGTGACCAAGCTTTATGTGGCCCCTGTTGCCAGAACAGCCACCAAATTGGTACTAGGTGCTTTATTATTGCAAATTACTTTGGGGGTTTCCACCTTATTGTGGCAGGTGCCATTGTTGCTGGCTGTGATGCATCAGGCTGGGGCGATGGTGGTGCTGGCCTCATTGATCTGGTTGTTACACCATATGCGCTATGAAAAAACTTCTGAGATGGTGTTGCCCTAGATAGGTAGATATAGGTAGATAGTGAATTTTCTATTATTGCTTGCTGCAAATAAGTTGCTTTAATTTTAATAATATGTTAATATATATCCAGATGTTAATTGTAGAGGAGCCGCAATGATTCGCAAGAAAAAACCACAACTATCTCAGCCAAGAAATCCCTATTTAGTGCTGCTGGATCATCTGGGGGATTTGGTGCTGGCGATTACTGTTGTTGTGCCTGCGGTTATTGTGTGGTGGGCTTATTCTGAATGCCGTTTATCTTGGGCATGCAAGGATAAGGGGTCCGAACATCACCAAATTGCTGAAGAAACGCCGCCTTCCATGCATGGTGTGGTGCGTAGCGAGCATTAATAACATTATGTACTCTGTCTGCCCCACGCTCAATTATGAGCGTGGACCGTTATTGTAAATAAAACCTTTGGCAGGGTATATTTGCCCAAAGCTGCCAGCTTCAGGGTTCCAAAAACGCAGTTGAGACCAGTCATTGCGCGGGGAAACATCCACCACCCGCATGGAGCTGCGCACAATTCTGCGGCTATATTGGTCGCTACCCCAATTGGCATGGGTAACATCTATCTGGCGAGAGGTGAGTACTTTGTTCACCACAGCCACATGGCCATGGCGTAGTTTTTCTGAGCGCGACAACACAAGCACAGCCCCTTTTTCTGGGGATATTCCGCGTTGATATTGCCCTTCGGCGCTATCCCACCAGCTATAAGCATCGCCAAATAGGTTAATGCCGGAGACTTCTCTGGCAAAAGGCACGCATTGAATAGGTTCAGGCAATATCATGCCGCGTGCTGAAGCCGTGGCATTGGCAGAATTCATTCCAGAGCCCTGACAACCCGTGAGTAGGAGCATTATAACCAGCAAATATAAACGCAAAATTCTCTCCTATTGAGGTTTCAATTGCTGTGATTAGTCAACGAATCAGATACACAGTTAAATGATTTGCCACATTCTTTTCAAGAAAAAGTGAAAATATGGTTGAAAAAAATGATTGAGCTGGCGCATGATGTGCCATTGATTTCAGATATAATGTTTGTATATTGAGGCATTAAAACTAATTAAGCTGGCTATTATCCCAGCCATTACTGTGGAAGTAGAGTTAAATATGGTATCTTCAGATCACGCATCCTTAGATTCTCAGGCTTTATCGAAAGGCGCAGAGCAAGCTTCTGTGGCACCAGACCATGGACATAGCGCCACACGGCGGGAATTTCTTTATCTTACCGCAGCGGCTACCGCAGCAGTGGGTGTGGGTGGTGTGGGTTGGTCTTTTGTACACAGCATGAACCCTGCCGCAGATACTTTGGCCTTGGCCTCTATTGAGGTTGACCTTTCTCACATTAAACCAGGGCAGGCAATTACAGTAACATGGCGCGGCAAGCCGGTATTTATTAGACGCCGTACCCCTGAAGAAGTGCAAACAGTGCGCGGTGTTGATCTGGCCAGCTTGAAAGATCCTCAAAAAGATGAAGAAAGAACCCAGAAGCCAGAATGGTTGATTCTGGTGGGGGTTTGCACCCATCTTGGTTGTGTGCCGCTGGGGCAGAAAATGGCTGATAGTCGTGGTGATTTTGGTGGCTATTTTTGTCCTTGCCATGGTTCGCACTATGATGCTTCAGGGCGGATTAGAAAAGGCCCTGCACCAACAAATCTTGAAGTGCCAAGCTATAGTTTCCTTAGTGAAACTCGTATTCGCGTTGGTTGATGATCAATATTATTGCTGTTTTTTGTTGTTTCTAGTGAGTTGAGAATAATGGTTGGGTTACATCCTTCTGAATTTAAGAATCCAGTTGTTCGTTGGGTTGACGAGCGTTTGCCCATTTTTAGCATGATGCAGAAAGAATATGGCGTATTCCCGACGCCTAAGAATTTCAACTATTTGTGGAATTTTGGTGCATTATCGCTGTTTATGCTGATCACCATGATCATATCGGGCATTTTTCTGGCCATGCATTACGATCCCAACACAGGCAATGCTTTTCAGAGTGTTGAAAGAATTATGCGTGATGTGAATTATGGCTGGTTGATTCGCCTGATTCACATGAACGGTGCTTCTATGTTTTTTATGGTCACCTATATCCATATTTTCCGTGGCATGTATTACGGTTCTTATAAAAAGCCGCGTGAATTGCTTTGGATGCTTGGGGTTATCATTTTATTGATCATGATGGCCACGGCGTTTATGGGGTACACCCTGCCTTGGAGTCAGATGAGTTTTTGGGGTGCAACCGTGATCACCAATTTATTTTCAGCCATACCAGTGGTGGGCGAAGCATTGGTTTCATGGTTATGGGGCGGGTTTGCTGTTGATAATCCAACCTTGAATCGCTTTTTTGCTCTGCATTATCTGTTACCATTTGTGATTTTTGCGGTGGTTTTTCTGCATGTTTGGGCATTACACATGACGGGCTCTAACAATCCTTTGGGCATTGATCCAAAAAGCTCAAAAGATACGGTGCCATTTCATCCTTATTATACTTCTAAGGATATTTTTGGTCTGAGCGTATTTTTGATCATCTATGCGGTGTTTATTTTTTATGCACCGTTATATCTGGCGCATCCAGACCATTTTGTGCAAGCCGATCCCATGGTTACGCCAGCGCATATTGTACCAGAATGGTATTTCTTGCCTTTTTATGCTATTTTGCGGGCTGTGCCTGATAAATTGGGCGGGGTAATGTTGATGTTTGGTGCTGTGGCGGTGTTATTTTTACTGCCATGGTTGGATACTTCCAAGGTACGCAGTGCCCGTTTCCGTCCATTATATCGGCAGTTTTTCTGGTTGTTGGTGCTGGCAGTGTTTATGCTGGGTTATGTGGGGGCAAAGCCAGCAGAAGGAGTGTGGGTGTTGTTGGGTCGTGTGGCCACTGCCTATTATTTCCTTCACTTTTTGGTTATTCTGCCATGGCTTGGTAGGGTAGAAAAAACCTTGCCCTTGCCTACCAGTATTGCTGATGCTGTATTGGCTAAATCTAAGAAATAAGCCAATATAGCTTGATGTGTGGCGCTGAATCTTTTGTGTTTTGGGAAATCTATTAATGTTAATAAAAAAGCCCCTTTTTAGAGTGTTGCCCGCTAAAATTTTTCTGCTATTAGCGGCATGCCTAGTCAATTATCCAGCTTTTGCTTCTGGTGAAATTGAACCTCCCCATCAGGAGTGGTCACATCGTGCCCTTACTGGTACCTATGATCGGGCAGCACTGCAGCGTGGATTTCAGGTATATAAAGAAGTGTGTTCGGCCTGTCACTCCATGAAACTTTTATCCTACAGAAATTTGGAGGCAATTGGTTTTACCCCCGCTGAGGTAAAAGCGATAGCTGCCCAATATGAAGTGAGCGATGGACCTAATGATGAAGGGGAGATGTTTAATCGCCCTGCCGTGCCATCGGATCGGTTTAAGTCTCCCTTTGCCAATGAAAAAGCGGCGCGCGCTGCTAATAATGGGGCGTATCCTAAAGATTTATCCTTGATTGTTTCTGCTAGAAAACATGGTGAAGACTATCTCTATGGTTTGCTTACGGGCTATGTTGAGCCACCGGCTGATATGAAAATGAATGATGGAATGCACTATAATAAATATTTTAATGGTCATCAGATAGCCATGTCTGCTCCATTAAATGCAGGGGCGGTACAATTTGCAGATGGTACAGAAAACTCCGTGCCTCAAATGGCGCGTGATGTAACGCAATTTTTGGCTTGGGCTTCTGATCCTAAATTGGAAGATCGTAAACGGATTGGTTTACAGGCCATGATCTTCTTGAGTATTTTTTCTGTGTTGATGTATTTGGTGAAAAAGAAAATCTGGTCAAAATTGGATCATTAATAAAAAACAAAGGGGCTGCAATGCCCCTTTGTTTTTCTGTGTGAATTTCTTCAGATAGAATGGCATGCATGGTGCATTATGTTTAATATAGAAAACACCATCGTTCTTATTATTATGTTTCTGGCTGTTTTGGTACTTTCTTTGTATAAAGAACGGCAGAAACGCCCTTTGGGAAACCCATCTCTGGTGCCCTGGTTAAAAATCATGATGGCTACAGCATTGGGTTTAATGTTGCTTATCGCTCATTTGTTGCGCTTACTGATTACTCAAGAGCAATAATCGGCCTTTTGTGCCTGTTTTACAGCGTATCGTCCAGCTCACTATCCCAATATAGATAATCGCGCCAGCTATGGTGCAAAAAATTGGGTGGAAAGGCTCGGCCATTTTCTTGAAGTTGATACATGGTTGGGCGGTAAGCTGTATAAGCGGGCAACATACCGCATTCCTTTACGGTTTTACAGCCTTTGCGCAAATTGCAATCAGAGCAGGCCGTTACAACATTCTGCCATGAAGTTTTGCCATTTTGGGAGCGTGGAATAACATGATCAAAGGTAAGTTCATGCGTGGGAAAGCTTTTTCTACAATATAAACAGGTAAAGCGATCTCTTAAAAACACATTAAACCGAGTAAAAGCAGGGTAGCGCGAAGAGACAACATATTCTTTTAAGGAAATAACGCTGGGTAAGCGCATGGCCATTCCCGGAGCGTGGACAACCTTATCATATTCAGAAACAATATTAACCCGCTCCAGAAAGACAGCTTTGACGACATCCTGCCAGTGCCATAATGATAATGGGAAATAGCTTAAAGGACGAAAATCAGCATTCAGAACAAGAGCAGGGCATTGCTCTAATTGTGCCATCATGCGGTGACTCCCCTCTATTATCCTGAGGTTGAGATAGGCGCGTGCCTAATTGTCACCTTATGATTAGCATAAATGTCGCAAAGCGCAAGTGCTTTATGGAAAGCCCTATAAAACTTCTAATAAAAATTGTGATGCGGCTTGCAATCCTTCTTGATCTATTCCATGGCCAAGGCCGTTGCGGAGCAACGTTTTAACAGGAAAGCCGACTGTTTCCAGTTGTTCTAATGCCCTAGGCATGGCGCTAACAGGCACCACCATGTCGTCATCGCCATGAATTAGTAAAATAGGGGGTTTGCTAATATTGGGGTTTGTTAATTCTTCCCCGCCAAATAGGGCGCCAGAAAAACCTACCACACCAGCAATAGCGGATTTACGACGCGGTGCTGCATAAAGAGACATCATGGTGCCTTGAGAAAAACCCAATAAAGCCAATTTATTATCAGGCAATTGATAGTGTTGCAAAATAGCATCTAAATATGCTTGCAATATCGGGCTAGTCACTTCAATGCCGGCTTTTATTTTAGCTTCTTGGCGATCTTGTAATGAAAACCACTGATAACCATAAGGCGCCATATCGCAGGGTTGCGGGGCATTGGGCGCCAAAAATATGGTGTTGGGTAATAATTTGGTTAGGATAGGAGCCAGAGATATAAGATCTTGGCCATCGGCGCCTAAGCCATGCAATAAAACCAGTGCAGAATGGATGTTGCCCGAATGGGAGAGGACAGTATAGCCTGATAAGCCAGCAAATTGATGGGATTGAATCGACATTAATTTTCTTTCTTTGGTTGGAATAGTGGAATAAGTCTAGCCACGGGGGCAAAAGTTTTGCGATGCACAGGGCTTACGCCATGTCGCTGTAGTGCTTCGCGGTGGAAGGCCGTGGGGTAGCCCTTATGACGGGCAAAACCATATAAAGGGTAGTCACGATCCAGTTCTAGCATCATCAAATCTCTGGTTTCCTTGGCAATCACTGAAGCCGCCGCAATACTCATGCATTTTCGGTCTCCACCAATAATCGCCGTGGCGGCCATGGGCAAAATGGGAATGTCACGGCCATCAACCAGTACCATTTGGGGTTGCTTTTTTAGCTTGGCTACCGCGCGCTGCATGGCAAGCAAAGACGCTTGGCGAATATTGAGCTGATCAATTTCATTAACCGTGGCTTCACCAATGGCGCTATCCGCCATTTCTTGTAATAATTGAACCAATTTTATGCGTGCCTTGGCGGTCATTTTTTTGCTATCATTAACCAATAAGCTAAATTCTTCTGGTACTTGTTGCCAATCCATGGTTACAGCCGCTGCAATAACAGATCCAGCCAAAGGCCCTCTTCCTACTTCATCCACACCAGCGATAATTTGGTAGCCCGCATTAAACATTTCTTTTTCACGGCTATTATCTGGCCGGTTAGGTGTCATGATCCATGATTCCTTTGGCCAAATTTACTGAAATCGGTCGATTTTGTGCCAATGACGCCATATCCAATTTTGCTGGTATGGCAGCAGCAGCCGCAAAAGAACGTTCCATGCGCCCTAAAATAAAAGAAATAACCGCATCATCCACCTGTAATTGTCGATCACGGAAATGCTTGACTAATAAAGCGGCTAGCATGGCATCATCTGGCGGATAAATAACCGCGACCGGCACCGAGCGCAGACGGGAGCGTAAATCTTTAAGGCGAATGGCTAATTTAGCGGGATGGATACGCCCTGTCAGTAATAAATGACCGCCCCGTTGCCAAATCAGATTATAAAGATGAAATAGCCATACGCTAGCGCCCCTTTTTTTTAGTAATTCGGGTATGTCTTCAATTAATAAATAGGGCTGTTGTTCGGGCAATTTTGGCAGATGTTCCGCCAGTTTAATGTGGTTCTCATTAAAGATGATGGCGTGATGCTGGTGTTGCCAAATATGGGCAAGGTGCGATTTGCCCGCGCCACTTTCCCCTTGTAGATACAAAGAAAAATGTGGCCATTGGCCAAAAACCTGTTGTACCGCATGGTTGTTGCAATCGGTGATAAGATAATCTTCTGCTTCCAGCCCCGGATTATTGGGCAAATCAAACACAAGCTGGCTGGTTGTCATTATTTATCCCGCATTTTCTTCTGAGATTGTGCTAGCATATAGGGGAGATTGTAGATATTTCATGAGAAAGAAACGCACAAGTACCCCGATTATTGCCGCCACTGGTACGGCCAGTAACACACCAACAAAGCCAAAAAGCGTACCACCAGCAAAAAGTGCAAACATCATCCACACAGGGTGAAGGCCAATTTTATCGCCAATAATTTTAGGGGTGATTACATTTCCTTCCAAAAGATGACCAATAACAAATACCCCTACAACTAACCAAACACGGTAGGGATCATCAAATTGTACATAAGCCACGCCAACCCCAGCAGCAAAGCCAACAACGGTGCCAACATAAGGCACAAAGCTTAGAAAACCTGCCACAAGACCAATAATGATGCTGTAATTGACGCCCAATATCGCCAGCATCATTGTATAATAACCGCCCAATATTAGACATACGGCCACTTGTCCACGCACAAAACCAGACAGCGTATCATTGATTTGGCTAGCCAATGAACGCAATATAACATGGTGCCGGCGTGGCAACCAGCTATCGATGCGGGCCAGCATCCTATCCCAATCGCGCATCATATAAAATGCCAAAATTGGTGTAATAAATAGAGTGGAGAGCAGATTAACCATCGCCAGCCCCCCGCTCAGCATTCCCTTCATCGCATCGAATAACCAACTGGCTAAGGTGCCGGCGTAATTGCTGGCGGCTTCTCTTAATTTGGCGGCATCATCAGGGCTTAAGCGTTGCACCAATTTTTCTAATTTAGGGAAAAAATTTTGTTTTAGGGACTCACTATAACCGGGTAATGCGGTTAATAAAGCCATGAATTGCGCGTGTAATACAGGTAGTAACAATAATAAGAATAGAAAAAGTAATAACAAAAAAGTAAATAATACCAGAAAAGCTGCCAGCCAGCGTGGGCAATGGTTGCGTTCTAGCCTATCCACCAGTGGATCCCATAAATAAGCCACACCCATGGCCAGCACAAAGGGCAACAGCATTTCTTTTAACAAATAGAGTGTAAGAAAAAAGCCGCCCAGCAATAATAGCCAGAAATAGGATGATTTTTTATCGATGTGATTCAATGTTTCTATTCCCAAAGCGTTTTTTATGTTTCTATCTAATCAATATGAATCGTGCGGTTATCCTGAGCCGATACTTGCCAACCGCGTTGTTGTAATTGTTCAATAAGTAAATTCATATCACCAGAAAAAGCAATATCAAGCCCTACCATTGAGCGATTAATGCTCGATAATTTAACGGTTTTGACTCCAACAATAGTTTTTATTTCTTCTTGCCGTTTTTTCCAAGGCATTTGCGTGGATAGATTTACCCTGAAATTATTGAGAGATGGCGTGGTTTTTTGAATCACTGGTTCTGGGATGTTTTTGTTTTCGGCAATTATTGCTTTGGTAAGTAATGTTTCCAATAGCCTGAGGGCTTCTTCTTTGGTTTGCTGCCAAGTCACGCCAGAATCACTGCCGGCGGGAATATCAACCGAGACCGATTGTAAAGAGCCAATGCTATCAAAAAAGCGTAAGCTCAGGGCAATCCCGCCTTCCGCTCCCATGCCAACCCTGATTGGACTGGCCACGGCCAGTAATATAGCTTTAATGTGATAACGATTTTTAATACGTTCTATATCCCAATAGTTGGCCTGTAGTAATTGATCGGCTTGTATTTCTTCTCGGTCTGCTATATCCCCCACTGGTAATGGTAGACGACCATCCTGTTGCCAAAGCTGATACCAAGGATTTTGTGTATCCCATAGCGATAATATGTTGCCCCTTGTGGGGTCATCGCCCCGCCAGAGAGGCAGTAATAAAATCTCCATCAATTTTATACTCGTATTATTCTCTGCGGTGGGCATAGGAGAGTCAGAAATTGCAGTATTATTTTCAGGAGTTTTTATGCCAGTCATAGCATTAAAAGAGTGGGCGTTCTCTAAAGCGCTGATTAAACTGGGATTAAAAAGGCGTAATTCTTTGCGCTTAAAACTCACCGTGAACAAACCAACATAACGTTTAGACGTAAATTTTTCTTGTTCCAGTTCAATCCCTTTTACCAACGGTGCAATCCGCTCGGCAGTGGGTAATGGGTTGGGGGGTATACCGGTTAGCATTTCTACCAATTTACCATAAGCAGCTGTTTGCGCTTGTTGCATCGCTTGTTCTCTGGCGAGTACAGCATTGTCGCTGCTTACATCCACTTTTACTGCTTTTACCGTTAATAAAACATCTTCTGCGCGCGCTTTGCTACTAAAGGTTGCAATTGTTGGTGGGGTGCTGCATAAAAACGCGAGGCATAGACATAATAACTGCAGCTTCTGCCTTGCAATCGGTTTGCATTGCTTTACTGTATAAAAAATATGGTTATGAGATTTTATAGTGATTTTGGAAAATATTGAGGAAAGCATGGCAGCTCCTTACAAACAGGCTGGTGTTGATATTGACGCTGGCGCAGAACTTGTCAAACGTATTATTCCCATGGCGCGCGCTTCGGCTAGAAGTGGTACCAATGCCCTACTGGGTGGGTTTGGCTCGGTTTTTGATCTGAAAGCGGCAGGATTTAAGGATCCATTGTTGGTTTCTTCTACGGATGGCGTTGGCACTAAGCTGAAAGTGGCCTTGGCCACCAACAGGCATGAGACGGTTGGTATCGATTTGGTCGCCATGTGTGTCAACGACATCATTGTGCAAGGGGCAGAGCCGCTTTTCTTTCTAGATTATTTTGCCACGGGCAAACTGGAAGTAACAACCGCAGAGCGGGTAATTGCTGGTATTGCTAAGGGCTGTCAGATTGCAGGTTGCGCTCTAGCTGGTGGTGAAACGGCTGAAATGCCCGGCATGTATGGCAAGGGCGATTATGATCTGGCCGGTTTTGCTTTGGGTGCCGTAGAGCGCGATGAATTGCTGACAGGGCATGATATTGCTGCGGGTGATGTGGTGTTGGGTATTGCATCCAGCGGTGTTCATTCCAATGGCTTTTCATTGGTGCGCAAATTGGTGGAAGAGCAACGGTTGGATTATTCGGCCAGTGCGCCTTTTGATCCATCACGCAGCTTGGGTGAAGCTTTACTAACCCCTACCCGCATTTATGTAAAAGCCTGTTTGGCGGCGACTCGTGCAAAAATGGTTAAAGGCTTTGCTCATATTACTGGTGGTGGCTTAATCGATAATATTCCGCGCATCATTCCAGATGGTTTGCATGTGCGTATCGATACCTTAAGTTGGCAATTACCGCCTGTATTCCGTTGGTTGGCAAAAGTGGGTGTACTCACCGCCCCAGAGCTAGCCCGTACCTTTAATTGTGGTATTGGTATGGTGGCCGTGGTGAGTGCAGAAAAAGCCGAGGCTTTAACCGCGCTATTGGCTGCTGAAGGCGAGACTGTGTATCGCATTGGCGTTGTCGCTGAAGGTGGTGAAGGCGTGGTGCTGGAGCAGGTAGAACGGGCATGGTACGTATAAAAACCGCTATCCTGATTTCAGGGCGTGGTTCTAATATGAAAGCGCTGATTAATGCAGCGCTTTCTGCCGATTTTCCGGCTCAGATTGCCTTAGTGGCCTCTAATATTGAGGCGGCCGGCGGCTTAGCCTATGCCAGCGATCATGGCATTAAAACATTAGTGGTTAATCATCGCAATTTTGCTAATCGTGAATTATTTGAACGGCAGCTTGATCATGAATTGCGGCAGCATCAGATTGAGCTTGTTTGTTTGGCTGGTTTCATGCGGGTGCTGACGCCATGGTTTGTAGAGCAATGGCAATGCAGGCTGATTAATATTCACCCCTCTTTACTGCCTTTATTTAAGGGGTTGCATACCCATGAAGCGGCTTTGGCTGCAGGTGTAAAAAATCATGGCTGTACGGTACACTATGTTGTGCCAGATGTCGATGCAGGGGAAATCATTGCACAGGCCTCTGTACCCATATTAGCAGGGGATTCGCCGGAAATTTTGGCGGCTCGTGTATTAGAGCAAGAGCACATTATCTACCCGCAAGCACTAGCCAAGATAGCAACAGCGCTTATCAAGCAAAAAAGCCATTAATTATAGAGAAACCTTCAAAAATAGAGCTTTACAGGCTATTCTGTAATTATTGCTAATGATTAGCACGCGCCATTTTTCTTGAGCTTTTTTAACTCACGGCGGTAGCGTCGTTCATGAAACCATGCAATCGACCCGCCCAATAAAAAACCAATCAGCAACATGAGTAAAAGAACCAGATAGGTTGGGACGGTGAGCTCAAAGGGTAATGGGTATAAATAAAGGGTAACATCATTAAGATTGGAAACGCAAAACAGAATGATCACGCCAATTATTGGCCAGAAAATCAACCGACTGAGCCACTTTTCTGTTTTTTTACCCACGAGTTTATTTCCTTAGAATCCATTGAGCATTTTCATGTTAATAAAGGCAGCACAACAAATCAGCCATTATTTTTGCGTCTTTTTAGGTGTTTTTTCTAAAAAACACCTTGGTAATGCACGGGGCACATCCCAGTCCAACAGTGACACGCCCCGTGCTTAACCGCAATCATATTTTTAGCCCCGAATTTTTACTTCAGAGAAATACGATTATTTTTTGTTATTATTTTGTTGCTGTTCTTGATGCCATTGATCATGCAAGCGTGTGCGTTCCAAATAATTTTGGTGATCAAGATCTTGATTCTCCTGCCAAGTTCTTTCCTCTAATAGCCGTTGCTCATAGAGTTGTTGCTGCTGCAATGTTTGTTGCTCATGTTCTTGCTGTTGTTGCACCCGTTGTTGATAGGACATGAGCTGTGCTTGCTTCTCTCCCTCATAATCATAGCCGCCTTTTACTACCGATGAGGAGGATGCGCCCGCTTGATAGTGATGTTGTACGCCACTGCTACCACCCGTGCCATGATCATGGTGGTTTGTTCTACCATGATCGGCTGTATGGTTATGATGCGCAGGGTTATGCAGCTGTTGACCATGAGAGTTGCTTATTCCATGGGAAGAAGTTGGTGCGTTATAATGATCTTGTGCAAGGCTAGTGGATGCCGCAATGGGGGCTGTCGCGCCGCCTAAATTACTGGCAGCGGCAGCAAAGGGCGATTGTTTCCTTGAAGCAGCTGCAGCCGCTGCTGCTTTAGCATCAGCTTCTCTGCGCAATCGTGCATTACGGGCTTGTTCTTCTCTTGCTTTTTTTATTTTTCTTTCTTCTTCTTCAATTTCACTAGCGGTTTTTTTGGCTTTCCCTTCTGTATCGTTATGAGCGCTCTTTTTAATGGCATCACGGTTAAAAGAGGGGCCAGAGGGCGCAGCGTTTAACCCAAGGCTTGATGATCGTTGTAGAGATTTGCGCTGCATCATCGAAACGCCGCCACCAGCACCCGCTTCTCCTTCTTGCGTGCCATCCCCGCCACCATAGTTGCGGCGTAAGCTATTGCCATCTTTCCCGCTATTTAAGCCAGCACCCGGACGCTCCAAAGCCATATTGTACTCCATAGAAATTTTGTAGCATTACTTCAGCTTACCTCAAGAAATCAATTTTGGCAAAAGTTGATTGTTCTCAATGCGATGAATGGGTGAAAAATAAATAGGCAAATAACGATTTTTTCCATATTCTGCAGATGAAATAGGTGCTGCATACAATATGTTTGGGTAGAAAATAATGGAAAGACAGGCAAAACCCTTGGTGGTTGGCAGTATTGCCCTTGGGTTAATCGCAGCCATGATGATTTTTTTGGGTTGGTTATTGCAAGTTAAGCTGCATTCAGAAGGAACGGGTTACACTATTTATTTCAGTGAATCGGTAACGGGTCTGCAAATTGGTAGTCCTGTGCGTTTTCAAGGGGTGCCTGTTGGTACGGTGAGCACTATCGCCCTTGATCCGGCTAATGTGGAACATGTGAAGGTGGTGGTAGAATTGGAGCCTTCTACACCTGTGCGTGCTGATTCGGTGGCCATGTTAGAGGTGCAGGGAATAACGGGGTCGATGTCTATTCAAATTAGCCATGGTAGCCAATCGGCGCCTCTATTAATTAGTCAGCCGCACGATAATAATGGCGAGTTGGTGATCAAAAGCCAAAGCAGTAAATTAACCTCATTATTTGAACAATTACCGCGTTTGTTGAATTCACTGACCGATCTCAGTAATCGCGCCTCTGGTTTTTTGGATGAAGCCAATAAATCGCATGCGTCGTCTATTTTGGGTAATCTGGCGCAAGTATCGCAAGAACTCAATCTGATGATGCCGCAAATCAGGAAAACTTTTAACAGTTTGGAAAAAACCTCAGGTGCCTTGGGGCAGAATCTACCCGCGTTGGTGCAAGATATTCGCGAACAGGTGAATATTTTGGGCACCGATTTAAGCGCTACCAGCCATTCTATCAATCAAACATCGGATAGCTTGCGACAGTTAGTAGAACAAAGCAAGGAAGGCTTTGCCTATTTTGGTCATAGTGGTTTATATGAATTAACAGGGTTGCTGGTTGAATCAAGAGAGTTAGTATCGGGTTTGGATGCCATCATCAATAAGCTAGAACAAAACCCGCGTTATTATTTATTAGGGGATTATACTGACGGTGTTGCACTTCAATAATAAGCTAGTATTTTCTTATCGAAAATTATTTCTAGCAGTAACAATGTTACTGGGGCTTGGTGGTTGCGCGTCTGATTTGAAAGGCCCAGAACCCCAGCTTTATCGGTTGGATTTTTCGCGTGCTTTTACCTTAGCGCTTCCCAATAATAATAAGCCCAATAATAAGGTAGAAGCGGTAATTGCCGTGGATAAGCCGCAGGTTTCAGGAAAAATGGCTGGTAATCGTTTAAGCGTTTCCTTGCCAGAAAACCGCCAGAATATTATTGCAGGGGTGGGGTGGGTTGATAATATTCCCAACTTATTGCAGCAAGGTTTGGCTGAACGCCTTGTGCAATCTGGTGTTTTCCCTAATAGTTTTGCGGCTCGCCCTGGTGTGCGTTCTGACTTTATGGTGAAGTGGAACTTACTGCGTTTTGAAGCCGTGTACGCACAATCGCCTATAAAAGCTGCTCCCACCGCTATTGTGGAGGCAGAATTTTTTGTGGTATCAATCCCCACTGGTAAGTTATTGGGTCGTTACCGTCATGCAACTGAAATTACGGCAAAAACCAGTGCTATTGTGGATATTGTTAATGCTTTAGAGACAGCCTCTATTTCATTATTTGATGGGGTGGCGCCATGGTTACAAACCGTAGATTTTCCTTTTATTGAAAGTCCTGAATTTCGTTCGCCACCACCAGATGCACCAGTAAAAGCCATCAAGAAATTGGATACCCCTGAAACGCGGCGCAAATTAAGACAATTGCATCAGGAAAAGAGTGTACCATGACGCGCGGTGGTCTAATTCTTCGGTTGTTTCTTAGTCTTTGTTTGGGGGGGTGATTGGCAGCGGTGTGATCACCTCATACTCTTCATCTTTGCCTAAGAACACAAAAACATCTCATGCGCAGCAGACACCATTAATTATTGATGGCGGCGCACCTGGTGGGCTGTATCTTGCTAGTGCGGCGGCGCTTTGTCAGTCAATGCAAGGTCAAAATACGCAAGCTCCTCCCTGTTTCATTCGGGTTAGCCGAGGCTCTTGGGAAAATATCCAAGAAATAGCCCAAAAGCAGGCGACATTAGCCTTGGTACAGTCGGATGTACAGTTTGCAGCCTTATATCAGGGTAAGAATAATATCGGCCCTCAGCCTCAATTGCGCAGCGTATTATCATTGCATGCTGAGCCTTTAACCTTATTGGTTCGTAAGGATAGCAAAATCAATAATATTACCGATATTAAAGGAAAGAAAATAGGTTTTAGTACCGGCCATGCAGGGCAAGAGCACATGGTGCTGAGCTTGTTACAGGGGGTAGGTATCAATCGTGAAGAAATGGCACAATTTTATGATCTAAAACCCACAGAGATTAGCTCGGCTTTGTGCGGCGAGAAAATTGATATTGGTATTTATACCGTAGCACATCCCAGCGGTTTGATCATGGAAGCGATCAATCAATGCAACTTGCGTTTTTTATCCATCGATCAAAATAGCTTGAATATTATTCATAGCCACTATCCCTATTATACCCCTACCAATATTCCGTTGCAAAGCTACGGCTTTGAAAATCAAGAAAGTAAAACTTTTGGCATTCGCGCTACTTTGGTGGCAGATGCCACAACAGAAGCGGCGGTTATTGAGCGCTTTGTGTCTTTAGTGTTGGATAATATACAGATATTGCGTAGCGCCCATCCGGTATTTGCTGATTTAAAAATTACTGATATGATGGGAGTTGGAGCAACGGCGTCTATTCATCTGGGCGCAAAAGCGGCCTTTGATGCTTGGCAAGCCAAACAAGCTATCAATAAGAGTGAAAATTAAGAGTTTCTTTCATAGGATAAAGCAATACTGAAATCTGACTTGTAGCTAAGTGAGCAATGATTTTTGCCAATAGCTTTAGTTTTTGAGAATAATAGACTTTTTTGATTCAACTATTGTGGAACAGAGATATGTCACAATCTCACACTACCGTAGCCGCTGCATTATTGAGCGCAAAAGATGTTGAAGAATTACTAGCCAACCCTTCGCCCGATTCTCGGGCGGATCTGGTGCCAAAGGTTGTGGCTAGATTGGCTGGCAATGATATTACAGACACAGAAAAGAAATTAGCCGAGGATATATTGAGGCTTCTTTCTCGCGATATTGCCGATTCTGTGCGGGCAGCCGTTGCCGATTCTGTGCGCCTATCCGATCAGTTGCCGCGGGATATAGCGGTAAAACTTAGTCAGGATATAGAAAAAATATCATTGCCAATTTTGGAGTTTTCACAAGCGCTTACCGATCAGGATTTATTGGGCATTATTGCCCATGATAATCAGCAGGCCATGCAAGCGATTGCCAAAAGGCAGACAGTTTCAGAAGATGTTTCAACAACATTAATGAGTAAAGGGGATAAAGAAACAGTTGTTACCCTCTTAAAAAATGATGGGGTTGCCATTAATCAAGATGGTTTTAATCATTGTCTCCAGCGTTTTGGTGCGGATGAAGATGTACAAAAGCCGCTAGTCGAACGGCCTAAATTGCCAGCAACAATTGCTGAAAAATTGGTAGAATTGGTTTCAGGCCATTTATTAGAGAAATTAATTGAGAAAAATGATGTTTCTTCCAGCTTGGCTGGCGATTTAGTACTGCAAGCCAGAGAACGCTCGATTATGGGGATGGTTGCCCAAGGAATTAATAGTGATGAACTCACGGCTTTGGTGAAGCAATTGCACCATGAAAAAAGATTAACCGCATCCTTGATTATTCGTGCTCTATGCGTGGGGGATTTGTTGTTTTTTGAAACAGCACTGGCAACCCTTGCGGATATTCATGTAAGCAATGCTAGAAAATTAATCCATGATGGCGGCTCTTTAGGATTAAAGAGTTTAATTGAGAAAACAGGGCTATCACCCAGCTTAATTACCGCCATGAGAGTGGCATTATCGGTTATTCGTGAAACGCCAATTGTTGATGCTCCAGATGCTATTCGCCATCATCGTCGCTTGATTATTGAACGGATACTCACGCAATTTGAGCAGATGCCGAGTGAAGATTTAGATTATCTTATCAGAAAAATGCCTGATTTACGTCAAGCATCATAAAGCTATAAGAAAAGATATAAGAAACGTTCCCGAAATAGCGTTTCTTATAGTGACTTAATAAAAGCGCGATGACGTAAGAGTTGATCTGCTAAAACGCATAGTAGCATGGCTTCCCCCACGGGAACGGCGCGAATGCCCACGCAAGGGTCGTGCCTACCTTTTGTGATAATATCGGTATCATTACCATCTATATCAATTGTACGGGTTGGCGTAAGAATAGAGCTGGTTGGTTTCACAGCAAATCGTACCACAAGCTCTTGCCCTGTGGAAATACCGCCCAGAATGCCGCCCGCATGGTTGGATAAAAACTCCACCCCTGCGGTTCCTTTTCTCATTTCATCGGCATTTTCTTCTCCACCATAAGCAGCAGAAGCAAAGCCATCACCAATTTCTACGCCCTTTACGGCGTTAATACTCATCATTGCTTGGGCTATATCGGCATCCAATTTGCCGTACACTGGCTCTCCTAACCCTGCAGGAATGCCGCTGGCTCGTAATTCTACAATGGCACCAGCTGAAGAGCCTTTTTTGCGTGCCCCGTCAAGAAACTCTTCCCATAAAGGCACAATCTCTGTGTCTGGTGCAAAAAATGGGTTGTTATCCACTTCTTCCCAGTTGCGGCGTTCATCTGGCAAACGAATAGAGCCAATTTGAATAACGCCGCCCATCATCTTCCAACCATGGCCGAGATATTGATCTAAAATTTTTCTGGCGATGGCTCCTGCTGCTACCCGCATGGCCGTCTCTCTGGCCGATGAACGCCCCCCGCCGCGATAGTCACGAATACCATATTTTACCCAATAGGTATAATCGGCATGGCCGGGGCGAAATTTATATTGAATATCGCCATAATCTTTGGATCGCGTATCAACATTATCAATTAATAATGAAATCGGATGCCCCGTTGTTTGCCCTTCAAAAACCCCAGACAAAATTTTCACAGCATCGGGTTCGCGCCGTTGGGTTGTAAAACGGGATTGTCCGGGCGCACGTCGATTAAGCCATGGTTGTATATCATCTTCAGTCAAGGCTATTTGGGCTGGCACACCATCCACCACGCAGCCAATAGCAGGGCCGTGGCTTTCTCCCCAACTGGTAAAACGAAATAATTGACCAAAACTGTTGGATGCCATTATTTATGCTGCCGAATTGCGTTGACGCTCTAACATATTATCAGCCATTTCTGCTACGCCTTCAGCGGCATCCACGGCCATCATCCCCACAACATGGTAGCCAGAATCAACATGCATAACCTCACCGGTAACACCACTGGACATATTACTGAGTAAATATAAAGCCGACTGGCCAACTTCTGCTGTGGTGACATTACGTTTTAATGGTGCATTCAACTCATTCCACCGTAGAATAAAGCGGAAATCACCAATACCACTAGCGGCTAGAGTTTTAATAGGCCCTGCGGATATAGCATTAACACGAATATTTTTTGTACCCAAATCAGCAGCCAGATAGCGCACCGAAGCTTCAAGAGCAGCTTTAGCCACGCCCATAACATTATAGTGGGGCATAACGCGCTCTGCACCATAATAGCTGAGTGTCACCATGCTGCCGCCATCTGTCATTAGTGGAGCAGCCGCTTTGGCTAAAGCGGTAAATGAATATACCGATATATCCATGGTTTTTAGGAAATTGGCACGGCTGGTATTAACATATTCACCATCCAACTCATCTTTATCAGAAAAAGCGATGCAATGAACAAGAAAATCTAATTTTCCCCATTCTTTGGCAATAGTAGAAAACACCTCATCAATGCTGGCTTCATCGCTTACATCGCAGGGTAATACTAAGGGTGAGTTAACAGTAGCAGCCAATGGCTTTACTCTTTTGGCCAAGGCTTCGCCTTGATAGGTAAAAGCCAATTCTGCCCCTGCTGCATGGCAGGCCGCCGCAATACCCCACGCAATAGAGCGATCATTAGCAACGCCCATTATTAAACCACGTTTTCCTTCAAGCAACTTCATCTTTTTGATTCACTATTCTTATACAATAGAACATGCAACCGTTAGATTTTTTCCAACGGTTGCACTATCAATGTTACACACAAATAAAGCAAATTAGCCTTTGATTCTCCATGAACCATCTGGTTGACGGCAAGCTACACCAACGCCGCTTTGTTTTTTACCACCCACATTGATGTTTTGGGTGAATTCACGGCAATATTCGCCATTGGCTTGATCTTGCCATGTACGGGTTGGGGTGATGTAGCCGCTATTGCCGCTATCAGGGTTAGACCAGCGTACTTCTGAACCAGTTTGTGCGGTTTCTAAGGCACGCTCGGTGGATTGTTGTAAATAACCTTGGTCGGCTTTATCAAGAGAGGCGCCAACTTCAGAACCGGCCCATGCGCCCAGCAATGTACCTAAGCCAGTGGCTACCAATTGGCCGCGACCTTTGCCAAATTGAGAGCCAGCAAGTCCACCAACCACAGCGCCAGTTAAGCCGCCAGCGGTTTGTTTGTTGGCAGGCATACATGCAGACAAAGAAATACTAGCAGCTAGCGCCAGCACAAGGATTTTCTTCATTGGAATAATCTCCTGAAAATATGATAATGAAACAGATGATAACGTATAAATGTTCTATAGCTGTTTTCAACAAGAAGAACAACCAGATTGCTACATTCTAGGTTGCGCCTAATCATCGCCAACGGCTTGTTATTCTTTCAGTAATGTGAATAATTGGGTCACAATTACGGCGAAAAAGAGAAATTACTATGCAGCATGATTTTGTAGTAGAAGAATGGCTCAAAAAATCACCTTTTGTGTTATTTCAGCACTGGTTTGCTGATGCTAAAGAAAAGGAAGCGCATTATCCCGATTCTGTTACGCTTGCAACCTTCTCTCCGCAAACGGGCAGGGTGATGGCAAGAATTATGTTGCTGAAAAGTTTTGATGAGCGCGGATTTTGTTTTTTTACCAATTTACAGAGCAATAAAGGCAATGATTTAGGAGCCCATCCTCAAGCGGCATTATGTTTTTATTGGAAAAGCTGTCAGCGCCAGGTAAGGGTTGAAGGTGTTGTAGAAAAAACCTCTGATGAGGAGGCCGATGCCTATTTTCAAACCCGCCCTTATATTAGCCAAATTGGTGCTTGGGCATCACAACAATCCAAAGCATTAGAATCACGGGCATTATTTGAAGCAAAAGTTGAAGCATTGCAACGGCAATACCCAGAAGGTTCTGTGCCCCGTCCTTTGCATTGGAGCGGTTACCGACTTGTGCCCAATAGAATAGAGTTCTGGGAAGAGCGCCCTTTTCGATTGCATGAGCGCATGGAGTTTTCACGGGCAAGTGCAGTAGATCATAGCTGGCATGCACAACGTCTATATCCTTAATTAAAATTGTTACTACATTTTTTGTTATGCCTAATCAATCTCAACATAAAACTAATTATGTGTATTGCCTTAATGATAAGGGCAATCTTCAGTTCTTGAAACAAAGTAGCGATGTTAAAAACGATATAGCGCATCGTTGGAATATTCGGCATCAAAATTGGCGATGCTTTAGCATAAGCTTCAAGCAGAAAGACCTTGTTGAGCAATATGAATATCTGGGTACCATGGCTATTTGGGATAGGCTTTTTTATGAGCCGGCGAGAATTAAGCTTAATATTGGCGTGATTCTGGATCGTGTATGTGATCATGTTGGCTTGTATGAACTTGAAGATGGGAAGCTACTATTATCGTCGATGGATGATGAGGATGTGTTATTTAGTAAAGGGAATAACATTTTATATGGTGGTTTCTATGGCTTGGAAGCGCTCAGTGTTTTATGCCAAACAAAAAACACACAGGCAGGAGCATATAAATATTGTGTTGCCTCAAGCCGCCATGTGGAAGAACTTTCTTCATATGGTGAACATGCCATCAGAAGTTGGATGGAAAATAACCGCCGTTTTTTTACAACCTATTATGATCGACATCTATTAAAACTGCCAGAAACAGAAATGGAAGACCGTGGTTTGTGGCGTTTCAATGGTCTGTATTTGGTGCAAGAAGATGAAAGAATATATAAATATTTTTCCAGCATAGAAGAAGCCTGCAAATGGGAAAATTCAGAATCGCGTCCAAGGGGAGAAAAACGCTACCATTGCATAGCGCTCAGTCAAGCTGAGGCCATGGAGCTTAACCATAAAGGCGATAAAGCCATTAAAAAATTCATGGAAGATCATTATCACGCGTTTTTATATCCCCATGAAAGAAACCTACCATTCCCAGATTTTTCTTATCCTGAAGGTAGGCCAAGGAATAAAGCGGGTAAATTTATGCTTTTGCCACAACGGCGTTTTGTTTTATAGAAAAAAGAATGAGTGAGATAGTTAGGGTCAAGATGCGCTCTTGCCTCTATGTGTTTTCTTCATGTAGGTTGCGCTGTTTATTATTAGCAAATGTTATAGTGTCGATGACCGCCCATTCTTCTCCCCCTGATCAGAAAAAATTGCTGTTGGCTGTGGTGCTTTCTGTGGCTATTTTGGTGGCTTTTCATTTTTTGGTAGAAAAACCAAGAATGATGCGCTTAAAAGCCGAGCAGCAAACATTAGCTAAAATGGCAGAAACTGGCATAAAAACGCCGCTAACAGTAGCGGTGCCAGATGTTGCTGCTGAAAAAGCGGTGGTAGTGCCTGCTCAAAGGGTGCCATTTCATAATGAAAAAATCAGCGGCTCATTATCATTGCAAGGTGGGCGTTTTGATGATGTGGTGCTCAGCAATTATTATACACATGTGGATAAAAAAGAGCATGTGAGGCTGTTATCAGTGGGGGATGATACACAAAAACCCCATCATGTAGAATTTGGCTGGTTGGCAGCAGGTAATCAATCAACGCGCCTGCCCGATGCTCAAACAATCTGGCAGTTGGATGGGGCAAGTGCTAGGGCCAGTGAATTGGTGCTGGAACCATCAAAGCCGCTATCCTTATTTTGGGATAATGGCCAAGGGGTTATTTTCCGTAAAACCATCAATGTTGATCATGATTATTTGTTCACGGTGGATTTAAGCGTTGAAAATAAAACCAATGCTTCTGTTTCAGTGGCTCCCTATGGGCTTATTTCACGACAAGAAATTCCTGCTTCATTGGGTACATTTATTCTGCATGAAGGGCCATTGGCGGTAATTGACGGCGTGCTGAATAACGAAAATTATAACGATGTAAAGCCCGATGCTAAAAAAGAGTTGAAAGGTGCCATCAGTTGGTTGGGTATGACTGATAAATATTGGCTCTCCGCCATTATTCCAGCCAATGGTGAAAATGGTGATGTGCGCTACCAACAAGGATTATTAGGGAAAGATCGCCCGTTTTATCAGGTGGATTTTCTAGGGACGCCTCGGGCTGTAGAAGCCGGTCAAAAAATTACCTATCAACAGAAATTTTTTATTGGCGCTAAAGAAATTACCTTGCTGGATAAGTATAAAAAAGAGCAGGGCATTACCAATTTTGATTTGGCGGTTGATTTTGGCTGGTTTTATTTCCTTACTAAGCCATTTTTCTATGTGTTATATTGGTTAAGCCATCATTTGGGTAATTTGGGTTTGGCGATTTTGGCATTTACTATTATTTTGCGCGCCGCCGTTTTTCCCTTGGCCAATCGTTCCTTCAAGGCCATGAGTAAAATGAAAATGGTGGCGCCTAAATTGGAAGAGCTAAAAAAGACTCATGCCGATGATAAAGCCAAGATGCAGCAAGAAATTATGGCGTTGTATCAGCGAGAAGGGGCAAATCCTTTGAGCGGTTGCTGGCCGATGTTTTTGCAAATTCCTATTTTCTTTGCCCTCTATAAGGTATTATTGGTGGCCATTGAAATGCGTCATGCCCCTTTTTATGGCTGGATTCAAGATTTATCAACCGCAGATCCTACGTCCATTTTTAATTTATTTGGTCTTATTCCTTGGAATCCACCCGGATTTTTGATGATTGGGGCATGGCCATTAATTATGGGGGCTACTTTATTTTTGCAGCAAAAATTAAACCCACCGCCGGCTGATCCAGTGCAGCGGGATGTGATGATGCTGATGCCATTATTAATGATTTTTACGCTATCCCATGCGCCGGCAGGATTGGTGATTTACTGGTCTTGGACAAATATTCTTTCCATGTTGCAGCAGGCTGTGATTATGAAAAGAATGGGTGTAGAGCCCTTATCATAGATATAGCACATGAAAACCATTCTTACCGATAAATTAGCGGCCTCTTTGGCAGATTCTTGGCAGAAAAACCTTGATATAGAAAAGGGGCGCTATTTATTTGCTCAGAATAGTGATTTTATTTGGGGGGCAGCGTCGGTTGATTCCTTGCCGCCTCCTGGATTGCCAGAAATTGCGGTGGCTGGGCGTTCTAATGTTGGCAAATCCAGCCTCATTAACGCTATTACTGGCCGCACCAGTTTGGCGCGTGTGTCCAAAACTCCTGGGCGTACCCAGCAAATTAATTTTTTTGATATTGGCCAGCGCTTTGTGCTGGTGGATTTGCCTGGTTATGGTTTTGCAGCCGTAGGCAAAAAAATGCTACTGGATTGGGGTAAGTTGATTACCGCCTATTTGAAAGGGCGGGTGGAATTAAAGCATGTGCTGGTATTAATTGATGCCAGACAAGGTGTAAAGCCAGTGGATGAGCAAACCATGACATTGCTGGATCAGGCCGCGGTGCCCTATTGGGTGATTTTAACCAAAATTGATCATCTAAAGCCAGATGAATTACAAAAAACAATGGCTGCAGTGCAAGAAAATATTAAAAAGCATCCGGCTGCTTTTCCGCATATATTGCCCAGCAGCAGCCGCAGTGGTGAAGGTATAGAAGTGTTGCGCAGCCTGATAGCAGATTTTATTACAAGGTAGGTAAGAGATGGTGCAAATAGAAAATAACTGGACAGAAAAAGCCCAAATTCTATCAGAAGCTTTGCCCTATATGCGCCGCTACCACAATTCTACCTTTGTGGTGAAATATGGTGGCCATGCCATGGGCGATGCTAAGGCCGCCAAGCGTTTTGCTCAGGATGTGGTGTTATTAAAGCAGGTGGGTATTCACCCCGTGGTGGTGCATGGGGGCGGCCCCCAAATTGCACAAATGCTGCAACGGCTTAATATTCCCAGTAAATTTATCGATGGCTTACGCGTAACCGATGCCGCTACCATGGAAGTGGTAGAAATGGTGTTATGTGGTCTTATTAATAAACAATTGGTGGCAGAAATCAATGCCGCTGGTGGTAAGGCCATGGGGCTTTCTGGTAAAGATGCCAATTTGATGATCGCACGGCCAGTGATGAAAACCCGTATTAACCCTGAAACTGGCAGTCAAGAAACCATCGATTTAGGGTTGGTGGGCGAGCCGCATGAAATTCAGGCCGATATTGTGCGTAAATTTGCCGAATCTGAAATTATTCCGGTGATTGCTCCCATTGGTGTGGGGCGTGGCGGAGAAACTTATAACATTAATGCTGATACCGTAGCTGGTGCTATGGCCGCGGCCTTGAAAGCCACTCGTTTATTATTACTCACCGATGTGGTGGGGGTATTGGATGCAGATAAAAATCTCATTCCTTCGATGACCGCAGAGATGGCCAGAAAATTAATTGCGAATGGTGTGATTAGTGGCGGCATGATTCCCAAAGTTGAAACCTGCTTGGCGGCTGTGGATCAAGGGGTGGAAGCCTCGGTGATTCTGGATGGTAGAACCCCCCATGCTATTTTATTAGAAATTTTCACCCCCGGTGGTATTGGTACATTAATTGGTGAAGACACGCCGATATTATGCAATTGAAAAAAAAGATATTTTTTGCTAAAATTGCGTTTTATTCTCTGGATATGAGGAAGAAACAATGAATGGTTTTGAAGAATTTATGGGCATTCGGGTAACCATGGTGGATGCCATTCAGCGTTATCATTTAGTTGTTAAGCCTGAGCAAGGCACCGAAGAAAAAGTAGCATTGGTACGGGAGTTGTTAGGGCAAGCAGCCAGCGAAAATAAGATGATGGGGGCTGAAGGTACAATTATTGGTGAAGCTTGGCAGCGGTTAATTGATTCGCGCGAGCCAGAGGCCGTGGTTAAATTTGTTGAGGCACCCAAAATAAAAGCAATGGTAACAAAATTGCCTCAACTACACCAACAGGTACAAAAAATTGGTACGGTTCTATTATCAGGTTTTTTGCTTAATCATGTGTTTACGCTGCGCCCCATGGTTTTGGGAACGGAGAATTTAGCACAAGAAACGGGGTTGATTGATTACCAAAATGGTGACAGCCTTTCAGACCTCATTGCTATCCACAAAGCAGCTATTTTGGCAGAGAAAGGTTTAATAGCAGAAACGCCAGTAACCAAACCCTGCGATATAATTCTTAACCAAGTGGTAAAATCTGTTTATAATAACGAAAATTGTGTTGTTAAAGATGAACATTTAGGCGGGGTGCCGAAAACACTCAAGCCTTCAACGCAACAAAATCTTGCGCCAAAGCACAACCCAAGATTATAATAGCCCGATTATTCATGATCCCGTAGCTCAGGTGGATAGAGCGACAGTTTCCTAAATTGTAGGCCGCGTGTTCGAATCACGCCGGGATCACCATATACTTACCATGGCCACTATATAATATGGGTAAAGCGTAATGGCAGAATTTGAGCGTATTCGCCGTTTTTTTGCTCCATTAACGCAAAATTTTGCCGGTGCTGCCAATTTAACCGATGATGTTGCGATTGTTCCCTCTTCCGCCAATGGGTGGATAATAAGCACCGATAGTTTGGTGGAAGGGGTGCATTTTTTATATAATACCCCCCCAGAAGATATAGCGTGGAAAGCATTGGGGGTAAATTATTCAGATTTAGCGGCCAAAGGGGCTGCGCCTTGTTATTATTTCCTTAATCTTGCCTTGCCCGCCCATATTTCTAATAGTTGGGTGGAAAATTTTGCCCGTGGTTTAGGCGCAGCACAGCAATGTTGGGGAGGGATATTGAGTGGCGGCGATTCTGTTACCAGTAAGCAGGAAATCACTATTTCAATAACCGCGCTCGGCAAAAATAATGGCCGCGTACCACGGCGCGATGGCGCTCAAATAGGCGATATGGTGTGGGTAAGCGGCACATTGGGGGATGGTGCTGCCGGCCTTTTATGCCAGCAAGGAAAAATAGCCTTGGGTGCTGGCCATGAATATCTTGTGCACCGTTATACACGCCCAACGCCTAGATTGCAGCTAGCAGCCATTCTTCAGCAATATGCCACGGCCGCTATGGATATTTCTGATGGTTTGCTGGGAGATTTAGCGCATATAGCCTGTTATTCTGGTGTGAATATAGAAGTAATGGCCGAGCAATTGCCTTTATCCAAAGAATTGCGGCAGCATTGCCCGCCATTACAGGCGCTTGATTTGGCCAGCACGGGGGGAGATGATTATGAAATAGTCTTCACCGCCCCGTTGCAGGCACAAGCCACCATTAAGGCAGCCGCAGAAAAATTACCCTTTGCCATTACCTCTATTGGGCGGGTGGTGGCAACAGAACCGGAAGCGGCACAAAAATATTTATTGCGGTTGTTGAATGCAGAAGGGGGAAATATCACCCCTCATCGCTGGGGGTGGGAGCATTAAGTTGTGTGAAGGGTAAACCCATCGCATCATAAAAAAGGCAGCAACGTTTCTCGGTTAAGAGAGCGCAACCGCCTTCTATTTTTTGGGAAAAATCCCTTGACGCAACAAACTGCTTAAAAAAACGGACAATTTACGACATTGCGAGGCATTTTATAGGCTTATATACTGATAAAATATTTTTATTTTATGGCAAGGTGCAGCTATGGCGTTTAAGGTGGCGGTTATTGGGGCTACAGGTAATGTTGGCCGAGAGATGTTGTCGGTGCTCAGTGAGCGTGGTTTTCCAGTGAAAGAAGTAGTGGCCTTAGCTTCTGCCCGTTCGGTGGGCACTGAAGTTTCCTTTGGTGAGGATGACATATTAAAGGTGCAAGACCTTGCCAAATTTGATTTTAAGGGCACGGATATTGTGCTTTCTTCCCCAGGGGCTAAAATTTCGGCTGAATTTGCCCCCATCGCCGCCAAAGCAGGTGCTATTATTATTGATAACACCTCCCATTTTCGTATGGATCCCGATGTACCGCTGATTGTGCCCGAAGTAAACCCCGATGCTATTGCCGGCTATACCAAAAAACGGATTATTGCTAACCCCAATTGCTCCACTATTCAAATGGTGGTGGCTTTAAAGCCGTTGCATGATTTAGCTACAATTAAACGGGTGGTGGTGGCCACCTATCAATCGGTTTCTGGCGCAGGGAAAGAAGCCATGGATGAGCTGTTCACCCAAACTCGCGGTATTTATGTAAATGATTCCCCCACGCGTGAACAATTCACCAAGCAAATTGCCTTTAATGTGATTCCCCATATCGATTCCTTTATGGATGATGGGATGACCAAAGAAGAATGGAAAATGATGGTGGAAACCAAAAAAATTCTGGACACCAAAATTAAAGTTCACGCTACCTGCGTGCGGGTGCCGGTATTTGTTGGCCATGCCGAAGCCGTGAATGTGGAATTTGAACACCCCATCACCGCCGCTGAGGCCCGAAAAGCCTTGCAAGAAGCAGAAGGCGTTATTGTGCTGGATCACCGCGCAGATGAAGGCTATGTAACACCCATTGAATGCGCTGGCGAAGATGCAGTATATGTTAGCCGTATCCGTGAAGATCAAACCGTAGAAAATGGTATCAGTTTCTGGTGTGTGGCGGATAATATTCGTAAAGGGGCAGCAGTTAACGCCTTGCAGATTGCTGAATTATTAGCCAAAGACTATTTGTAGTTTTTACCCATGTCTGATGTTACATGGTTTGCCATTCTATCAGCCGCGGGGCTAGCGGGTGGTTTTATGGCAGGCTTGTTAGGCATTGGCGGTGGCATAATTTTGGTGCCGGTGTTGTTCCATTTATTATCTTGGCAAGGAGTTGCACAAGATTTAGCCATGAAAATGGCGTTGGCCACCTCTTTGGCTAATATTGTGCCCACCAGCATTATGGCGGCTCGCACTCATTATCAGCATGGGTTGTTGCGGGTGGATATATTGAAATTCTGGGCTCCTTTATTGGTGTGTGGGGCAGTGTTGGGGGCGGTGTTGGCGGGTTTTATGTCGGCGGGCAGTCTCAAAACCATTTTTGTGGTGATGCTGTTATTAATTGCCGCCAATTTAGCGCTGGTTTCCGATGCTAGTATTAAACAAATCTTCCCAATTACTGGTATGGCGGGGCGTTTACTGGCCTTTACCATTGGTACAATTTCTACTGTTATGGGCATTGGTGGTGGTTCTTTAACCGTGCCAGCCATGCGTTTTTGTGGCCTCACGATCAAAGAGGCTGTGGCTACCGCTTCTTCCATGGGGCTATTGATTGCCTTACCTGGGGTATTAAGTTATATGGTAAGCGGCTTGGGGGTTATGAATCGCCCTTCTTGGTCTGTGGGTTATGTTGATTTTTTTGCCTTAATTGGTTTAATGCCAACGGGTTTATTGGCCGCCAAATGGGGAGCTAGGGTTTCACAGAAAATTTCTGGCGTGGTTTTACGAGGGATTTTTGCGTGCTTTCTTTGTGTGGTTGTTCTTTCTTTTCTTTTCAAATAATAGATAATGCAAATTGTTCCCGATATCATAATAGAGCAGGATGAATGGCAAAATTATTCCATGCTTCTCGATTCGTTGCCGCTTCTATTGGAGCAGGCCTTAGCCATGGGCTGGCCAGATAAGCAAGAACAGCCGGCCTGTGTTCATATAGAAATAGTGCTGGCGGATGATGAATTATTGCACCAGCTTAATCATGAATATCGCGGCAAGGATAAGCCCACCAATGTTTTATCTTTTCCGCAATATCCTGCCTTTGGCCCGTTTACGCCCCAACCCGATGGGCAAGTGATGTTGGGCAGTTTAGTACTTTCTTTAACAAGATTATTAGAGGAAGCCAAAGAACAGCAAAAATTGCCAGAACATCATGTAAAACATTTATTCATTCATGGGGCGTTGCATTTATTGGGTTACGATCATGAAACCGATGAAGAGGCGGCCATCATGGAAGGGCTGGAAAAAGAAATTTTACAACCGATGGGAATAAATTGTTATGAATGACGCCCTGCCCACCAGCATGGAAGAATGGCATGAACGCCTATTATACCGCGATGGTTTAATTTTAATCATCAATAAACCAGCGGGATTGCCCGTGCATGCTGGTTCTGGTGGTGGTGCTAATCTTGAACAGTTTTTGCATTATTATCGTTTTGGTTTGTTGCAAAATCCATCATTAGCTCATCGCTTGGATAGAGATACCAGCGGTTGCTTGGTGTTGGGTAGGCATCGTAAAGCGTTGCAAAAAATGGGTAAATTATTTTCCAGCCATCAAATTAAAAAAAACTATCTAGCAGTGGTAGAGGGCAAGCCAGAACAAGCTGAAGGCGTTATGAATCTCCCCTTGGCTAAAATCAGCCAACGTAAGGATAGTTGGCGCATGATGGTGAGTGAAGAGGGCCAAGAAGCAATTACCGATTATAAAGTGATTGCCACCAATGATACTTTATCGGTGCTTTCGCTTTTTCCACGCACGGGGAGAACCCATCAATTACGGGTGCATTGCGCCCATATGGGCTACCCCATTGTGGGGGATGCTTTATACAACCCCAAGCCAGACAATGGTAAGCTGGCTTTGCACGCATTTTCCATAGAATTTCCCTTAGGCAAAACCCTTGTGCAGGCAGAGGCCCCCCTACCCCCAATAATGTTAAACATCATCGAAAAGCATTTTCCTTTAATCAGATTTTAAGCTTAAAATGGTTTGCTAAAATTCTGTTAGTCAGCGTTTTTCTGCTATGGGATCGGTTGTAAAACTATTTTATAGCAGCTGTTTTTTAAGGAAAAGCCGCATGTTTAATAAGCTTAGAGTAAGAACCAAATTGGTGATGGTGATGTTGTTGTTTGGTATTTTACCAGCGCAATTTATTTTTATGCGGTTTCTACATTCGGAAAGAAGTTTACAAGAAATTTTTGGGGATCGGATTAAACATGCCGCTTCCACCACCAATGAATTAATTGACCGAAATTTATTTGAGCGTTATGGCGATGTGCAGGCCTTTGGCATGAATGAGGCCGCTTGGACACAATATAACTGGAATAGACCCGATAACAGCAACCCATTAATTGCCGCCATGAATAGTTATATGACCAATTATGGTGTTTATCGCTTAATGTTATTGGTGGGCTTAGATGGTAAATTATTAGCTGTTAATAATGTTAATGCCCGCGGTGAAAAACTGGATACGACGAGCTTGTATCAGAAAAATTTTGCCGATGCTGATTGGTTTATTCAAGCTAAAGAGAAAAAGTTTTTAGAAGGAACTAAAGGCTTTAGCGGTACAGCGGTGCAACAGCCTAGAAAAGAAAACATTGTTAATGATTTGTATGGCGATCAAACCAGTGTCATTCCATTTTCCGCGCCAGTATATAACTTAAATAAAGAAATGATTGGCGTATGGGTTAACTTTGCTGAATTTGTCCTTGTGACCGATATAGTGGAGTCTGTCTATAATAAATTACACAGCGATGGTATGAAAGGGGCATCTATTAGTCTGATTAACCCTGAAGGTAAGCAATTAGTGAGTTTTTCCAGTGCTAATGATGATAAATCCCTAACCAATTACGACCCCGTTGATTTGACTAAAAATGGTTTGCAATCTCCGGTAAAAGCCGTTGCTGGTGAAACGGGCTGGTTATTAGAAAAAGACACAAAAACTGCTCTTTCCATTGCTTCTGGTTATGCGAAAAGCAATGGTGCGTATAATTATCCCGGCCTAAAATGGTCGGTGGTGGTATCCATCCCACAAGATGAAGCGTTCAGTGCGCTATCAAAAATTGAACAGGAAATGATTTGGGTGATTATTGGCACCTCTGCCATTACGTTAGTGGCAGGCTTATGGATAGGGACATTGGCGGCCAGACCAATCACCAGCCTTACCCATACCATGAAAACGCTGGCAGCGGGTAATTTACAAATTGATGTACCGCTCACCCATCAACAAGATGAAATGGGGGATATGGCTAAAGCGGTGCTGGTGTTCAAAGAAAATGCTATGCAAATGGAAGAGATGGAGCGGTCACAAAAAGCGCAAGAACAAAAAATGCAGGAAGAGCGCAAGCGTGCTCGTAATGATCTTGCCCAGCAATTCGATCAATCTATTGGCGATATTGTTAATGGGGTATCGGCGGCTTCCAGCCAATTGTTATCCAGTGCTAAAAACCTTTCCGTGGTTGCACATACCGCAAGGGATCAATCACGGGCCGTATCTTCAGCCACGGAAGAAGCTTCCAATTCGGTGCAGAATGTGGCTGCATCCAGCGAGGAATTGGCCGCTTCTGTGGGAGAAATCAGCCGTCAGGTCAATCAGGCTAGCCGGATTACCCGTCAAGCGGTTGAAGAAGCGAAAAATACCGATGAAACGGTGAATTCATTGGCTCACGCTACCCAGAAAATTAGTGATGTGGTGCGCTTAATTAATGATATTGCCAGCCAAACAAATCTGTTGGCTTTGAATGCCACCATTGAAGCTGCTAGGGCTGGTGAAGCGGGTAAAGGTTTTGCGGTGGTGGCTTCGGAGGTTAAAAATCTGGCCAATCAAACATCGAACGCTACTGAAGAAATTACAGAACAAATGGGAGCAATCACAGGCGCTTCACGCAAGGCGGTGGAGGCTATTCGCTCTATTGCTAATACTATTGGGCAAATAGATGAAATTGCTTCCGCCATTGCTTCAGCGGTAGAGCAGCAAAGTGCAGCCACTAGAGAAATTGCTGCCAACGTGCAAAGAGCAGCCTCTGGTACAACTGACGTTGCGAATAATATTGTGGGAGTGACATCGGCAGCAGAAGAGGTGGGTGGCTCTGCTCATCAAGTATTGCAGGCATCTTCACTGCTTTCTGAGCAGGCGCAACGGCTACGCGGCGAATCAACTCAATTTATTGAGAGGATAAGAGCCTAAAATATAAAGTGAAGCCTGAAATACTAAACGCAAACCTGTAAGATACTAGTATCTTACAGGTTTTTTTATTTGAGATATGGCCGTATATAGCGCAGGCATGGATTTTTTATTTGCGTTAGTATATGTAGCTGAACTTAAAGATTATATATAACTAATAACATGCTGCAGCTAAAGGATAAGAATGAGCACACAAAAAAAAGAAAAAAAGCGTGAAGAGAAATTGGCTAAAGCCCTGCGGGATAATTTAATCAAGCGCAAAGAGCTGCAACGCCATCGTGCAGAAAAAAAAGTTGAGCCATCTGCTATCGAATTACCGCAAACTAAAGAGACGATTTCTTCTTGATTGCGTATCGCCGGTAGAACAGCATCAGCGATAAGCTACAAGCACTAAAGGTAATGCTAGCAGGATATAAAATTGTGGTAAGGTTTTTTTCAGCCATGGCCATGATGGATAAGGCGTACCCGCCGCCGCCCATGAGGTGGGAAAAAATAAGTTCATCATCGGGTTTTTGCCAAGATTTCCGAAAGGTAGGGTAATAACCCAGCATATCAATCATGCTGACTATCACTATAGCCGCCAATGGGTTGTGTAACCAATACCATAAAGGCAGCGCACTTATAGCAGCGATGAAACTTATCCAATCGCTGCGGGTAATATTTCTTTCTCCCCAACCCCAACTGATAAACGCAATGATCAGGCATAATATTGAAAAAAATAGCGTGGTAAAAGCACCTGATCCGGCACCCCCACTATCTTGGGCGCAATAACCAATAATCCCCAATAATCCCCAGATAAACCAAGAAAAGGCATGAGGCTTTACAGTTTTTTTGTAGATGCCCCAATAATAAGGCAGCAACGCCATAAAAGCCATGGCAATGCTTATAAAGCCAATAAGTGCATTACTCTCTGGCACCGTTAACCTACTTTGCCGGTAATATAGGCTTCTAGTCTTTTATCATTTGGTGCCGTAAAAATTTTTCGTGTTGCCCCATATTCAACCAATTCTCCCATGGAAATAAAAGCCGTATAATCGGAAATACGCAAGGCTTGCTGCATATTATGGGTTACCATAACCAAAGTGTGTTTTTCTTTCAGTTCTTTAATCAATGTTTCAATTTTTTGCGTGGAAATGGGGTCAAGTGCAGAGCATGGTTCATCCATCAACAATATTTCAGGCATTCTTATAATAGCGCGTGCAATGCATAAACGTTGTTGTTGGCCACCAGATAGGCGCAAGGCAGGCTGTTGCAGCTTGTCTTTTACCTCATCCCATAATGCAGCATCTCTTAACGCTTTTTCTGCTCGCTCTAACAGGATTTTTTTATCCCTTATTCCATCAATGCGGAGTGGATAGATAATATTATTGAGAATAGAAAATGGAAAGGGGGTTGGTTTTTGAAAAACCATGCCTATTTTTTTGCGTAATTCTAGTGGATCGGTGGTTGGATGGTAAATATTGCGGCCTTGGTAGATAACCTCGCCCGTAAATTTAGCATTGGTTTGTTGATCATTCATGCGGTTAAGGCAACGCAATAGGCTGGATTTTCCACAACCAGAAGCACCAATTAGTGCCGTTACTGAACTTTTGATGATGGGAAGATTAATATTTTTTAGTGCCTGTTGGCTGCCATACCATAAGGATAAGCCATGAACATCCATCACGGTGCTAGGGCAAACGGCGCTTGGCTGTTTATCCGAAGGGGTGGGGCTTGCGGTAAAAGCCGACAACATGCTAAAAACCCCTTCTTTTTAATTGAATTCGGTAACGCATGAACATGGCAATAACATTTAATAACATTACCCAAAATAGCAAGGTAAAAGCGGTGGCAAAGGCAATTGGCCTGCCCATTTCTACATCTGGTGCTTGAAAAGCAACGTCAAAAATATGAAAACCAAGATGCATGAAGCTGCGTTCTAAATGAATAAATGGCCATAATTCATCAATAGGAGAAGTGGCCGCTATTTTTACCACCCCTACCATCACCAAGGGTGCCACTTCGCCTGCACCGCGTGCCATGGCCATAATAACGCCGGTCAATATACCCGGTAGAGCTTGTGGTAATAGTACTAAACGTACCATTTGCCAGCGCGTTGATCCCATGGCAATGGCCGCTTGTCTTTGTTCATTGGGAATAGAGCCTAAAGCTTCTTCGGTGGCCACCACCATAATCGGTAAGGTAAGTAATGCCATGGTACAGGCAGACCACAAAATACCGCCCGTGCCAAATGTTGCTGTGGGCAATCGTTCAGCAAAGAACCACTCATCAATTATCCCGCCTAGCCCATAAGCAAAAAAACCTAATCCAAATACACCAAACACTACTGAGGGTACAGCGGCTAAATTGCGCAGAGAAAGTCGTACCAACGAAACCAAAATGCCTTGTTGGGTATATTCACGCAAAAACAGCGCCGTGGCTACCCCTAGCGGTGTAATCAATAGGCTGAGCAATATGGTCATGAGGGCTGTGCCTAATATGGCCGGCCATATTCCACCAGCCATGTTAGCATCGCGTGGTGGTTCGGTAATAAAATCAGCAATTCTTGCTCCAAAAACCTTTAATTTTTTGTGGAAATTGAGCTGATTAGGATAGTACAGGCGAACTACCCCAGAAAGAGGTAGGGTTATTTCTTCACCGTTAATTGTTTGTAGCGTTATTTGATGTTTGGCATCTTGTTCTTGTAGCTGTTTTAATTGCTGTTGCTTTTGTTGTAACAACTCATTTTTGTGTTGGTAGGCTGGATCATTGGTAGCAATTCGCCCCAATCCTTGAGAAATTTTACGGATTTCTTGTTGCTCCAAGCGGTTTATTTGCTGGCGGCGTAGTTGTGCTTGCTTAAGTAATGATTGTGTTTTTTCTATAAAGGCTGAATCTGATTTGGATAAAGTGCCATCTGGCACAGAAAGACCAGTGATAGTGCCGATGAATATTCCCTGCGCTAAACGCTCGGCATAAATTAAATCCAAAGGATAAGTGATTAAGGATTTTTCTTGTAATTGCTGGGGCAACACCCAACGATATTCTTCTGCTGTTATATCCGCATTGCCCAAGCGGTAGAGCATTTTTTTCTGGCCATCTTCGGTTGTTTTGCGCACCAATATGCCGGCCATTTTTTGCCCATCCACAAAAGAAATTTCGGCTATTTTTTTTGGCCAGAATGCCTTGCTACTTTCACTACCTAACAAGCTAATGAGAGAAAAACATAATAAAACAATCAAGATTACGCTGGCCATACAGCCCATTATTTGTGCGGTATTTCCATGTTGTGATTGTGGGCGAGTGGGCAAGGATTGTGGGGCTGTGATCATGCATCCCCTTTAGGAATCCATGGCATCCGCAGAAAATACACCCCTTCTTCTTTTAATGCCTCGGCCTCTTGATCGCTAGCGCTACCATAAATATTGCGTCTTGCGGCTTCGCCATATTCTATTTTTCGGGCTTCTTCTGAAAAATTATCGCCGACAAACTCACAGTTGCGTTCTATTTCTCGGCACATTTTATTCAAGGCCATAAAAACAGCCTGCGCGGGCGATGTTTCCTTATCCGCAGCGGTTGGCGTTTCAGAAGATGGAGGAGAAACAATAGCCGTTTTTTCTGGCGATAATTTTTTGGCTACTCTGGGTGCCATGGGCGCTTTATTGATTTGATGACAACCGCAAACAGGGCAAGAAACCAACCCCGCTAAAGATTGTTCGTCATAGCCTGCCGATGAAGGGAACCAGCCATCAAATTGATGCTGTTTACTGCATGATAATCTGTATAAAATCATCTCTATATATTACACAAAAACCACAATGCTCACAAATTTATTTTTGCAGCAATGAACGAGCAATAACTTCGGCTTGAATTTCTGCCGATCCTTCAAAAACTGACAAAATACGTGCATCGCATAATAAACCAGCAATGGCTGAATCGGCAGCATAACCATGCGCGCCCCATATTTGCATGGCCATATCCGCATTGTTCCAAGCCACGCGTGCCGCTAATAACTTAGCCATACCAGCTAGCTGATCACAACGCTGTCCCGTATCTTTTTTCCTAGCGGCTTCATGGGTAAGAAGCTGAGCGGTAAAAGCTTCAGCCATCATGATTCCCAGTTTAATAGAAATACGAGGAAACTCACCGATTTTACGACCAAATTGCTGCCGCGTGGTGGCATAAGATAAGGCTAAATCCACAGCATGAAGGGCAACGCCCACGCCCCGCGCCGCTGTTTGAATGCGCGCTGATTCAAATGTGCGCATTAATTGCTTGAAACCTTGCCCTTCTTCTCCGCCCAATAAAGCATCCGCTGGTAATTTTAAGCCATCGAGATGCAGGTTATATTCACCCAGCCCACGATAACCCAATGTTTCTATTTCTGTGCCTTCCATCTGGTCATCAGGAAATAGTGATTGGCTATTTTCAGGGGTTTTTTCTACCAGAAACATGCTCAGGCCTTTATAGCCTTTTTCATCAGGGTTGGTTCTGGCCAACACGGTCATTAAATGGCTGCGACTACCGTGGGTAATCCATGTTTTTTCGCCAGTTAAATAATAAAAATCACCTTTTTTCTCAGCCCGGCACTGCACATTAGCCAAGTCTGATCCCACATTAGGTTCAGTGAATACGGCCGATGTAAGAATTTCTCCCGTTGCGATTTTGCTGAGGTAACGCTCTTTTTGCTGGGGCGTTCCATTCAGGTAAATCATTTCGCCTGCTATTTCAGCCCGTGTACCCAAGGAGCCAGCAATCAGTGAAATTCGGCTAATTTCTTCTGTTACCCGTACCATAGCCAATTTGCCTAAAGCAGAGCCGCCATAATGTTCTGGAAAAGTCACCCCAAAAAAACCTAGCCGTCCCATTTCAGCAATTAATTCTAAGGGGATAAGCTGGCGATTATTATGCCATGCATGGGGCCGAATATGGGTGTTCGCAAAATCACGAGCGGTTTTAGCAGCGGCTTCTATGTCGCCAGATAGAGTAATGTAAGGAAATTTTAGCCCTGCTTGCAGCGCTAAACCATAAAGCTCGGCCTGTGTATGGTAATTATTAAGCAGCTGTTTTACGGCTGGATGTGCGGCTAAAATATGGGCTTGTGGTTCTAAGCCCAATGAACTGGGGTAGAAAACTTCACAAGGGGCCATGATTACCCCATGGATGAGTTGCTGCAACCAATAACCATATAGCGCTTCAATAAGATGTTGGTGTTCTTGTGCTGCTTGTTGATTTTCTTCTGCCCATATAGCTAAGGCCTGCATGCCTTTGGCGTATGTAAAAAGCCAAGCCAAACCATGGAGGATAAATTGATGTTTTTTAGTCTTTTCTGGAATAATTGTGTCGCCATCGCAAACCAGCAGGCGCGCTTTTTCCTTAGCGGACTCAATATAAGAATCGGTGGCAACCACAATGGTAGATAAATAAATGTTGGCGCTACCTTTAACAGGGTACAATTTTCTGGCTATGGTCAATTTGCGTTTTCTTATAGCAACAATTTTGTAAGCTTAAACTACGGTGATAGTAAAGAATTTCACATTTTCTTATAATAATGCGGGATGTCGCATCAGGCACAAGTTTTATATGCTAGGGGCGGATAAGCTGAGACGGCCAATCTTATCAAAAACATACCAATTACCCAGATTATCCTGTGGTTTTATTATGCATGATTGGGGGTATAATAGAAAAAACAAGCTCTTATTACCAATTCAAGGGGTTATTCTTGGATTAAACAGGAAAAAACAATGGAAAAACAAGAAAATATACCTGAAATTGATGTATATGATAAGATTTTCAGACAATATGTTGAAATATGCAACATGGCTATTGCCAAAAATAAGGATAAATTTCCTTACACTGAAATTTGGGGTGCACGCCTAAAATTAGTGGAAGCTGAAATGGATGTTCATGCCGTTATTTATGATGATCGGCCTAAATTAAGCTATCGGCTAAAGCTTAACAAAGAAATGGCCATAGAAATTGTTGAAAAAACAGAGCAGCCGCATCAAGAAGCGTGGCCATTTACTTATGAATATATGAAAAAAGTGGTAAACAGCCCGCGAGAATATATAGAAAACCCAGCACGCTTGGAATGGGGGTGGTTAAAAACCATTTTTACTAACCGTTAGGTAGAACAGTATTACATATGGGGATAAGAAGAATAGCAGCCATCCACAAAATTTTTCAAACGTTCCATTGATTCAATAACAATTTTTGTACCAATGATGGTAATGCCTGTTTCTTCGCGCAATATATTTAAGGCGCGTGAAAATGTTGCCCCTTTCATGCCCAGCGTCGAGGCAATAAGACTTTTATCATAGGGTAAATCTAGCCTTACGCCGTCTTTCTGTTCCCATTCTGGGCATAGTCCCAGCAAAAAACAGCCGATGCGTTGAGGTGCACTGTAAAGAACATGCTGTTTTAGTTGTAATTCATACCGTCGCTGATATTGCAGCATGGAAGAGAGCATGTTAAAGGCTAATTGATTATTAGATTGTAATTCATCGTGGAGCAATTTTAAGGGGAGAATTAAGATATGGGCCTCTTCTACTATTTGGGCACTATTCGTATAGCAACCATGCTCAAAAATGGCATGTTCGCCAGTGGTAGAGTCTTTGCTGATGATGGTCAGAATTGCTTCTTCTCCCTCTTCGGTGGTGTGAAATAATTTTACCCAACCGGTGCAAATAATATAAAAAAACTCCGCCGTCTCGCCTTCTAAATAAAGGACTTGCCCTTTGGAATAATTTTTGAGCTGAGCCGCTTGTGCGAAACGTTGAATATCCTCATCTTGCCATTTATTAAACAAGGGCAAGTTTTTAAGAAAAGCCAAAGATTTAGTAGGCTTTGTTTCAGTTTCTATTTTGGTATTGGTTATCATCAATATATATCAATCTCCTTGAGAGTATCCATTTTTATACGTCTTGGGGTTGCAAGTTTGGATGATAAGAGACACCGCTTATAATCTAACAAACACACCAAGCAACTGCAAACACCATACAATAAACAGAGAAATGAGTTTTGACATAAATCAAAAACACAAACCTTTTAGTTGTAAAAGCGATATTTTTTAAAGACATTTTGATCAATGTCAAAATGTCTTTTTGGTTTAGGGTTAGAAAGAGAAACAGCAATTAATTTCTTAAAAGGTGGTATTATGCATCAGACTCTTCAACCTAAAAAACTTACCGCTTTTCCCACATTTATTCCTGCCTCTACCAAAGAATATTTGGCCGTAGTCTGTCATGAAATTGGCTCGCCGCTCACAACAATTATAGGCTTGTCGCAAATTTTAACCAATAGGGAATGCAACCAGCAAAAAAAAGAAGAATATAACCGAATGTTGCGCAATAGCACGGATCGCCTACTGCATTTGATGAAGAACTTACTTGATTCTAATAAAATATCTTCTGGCAATATGGATATAGAATATGGGGTGTTTGATGCCCCACAATTCATACAGAAAATCATTGATTCTGTGGCCTTACGCGCTGAAGAAAAGGGATTATTCATGGCTGTTTGTTGGCAAAAAGATTTACCCAATCAATGGTGGGGGGATGGGCTGCGCATCAGTCAGGTTCTGCTTAATATCATTGATAATGCTATAAAATTTACAATAAAAGGCCATGTAGCGCTGTATGTGGAAACCGCAGAAAATATTGATGGCAAGCAACAGATATGTTTTCGCATAGAAGATACAGGCATGGGAATGAAACCAGACGAGCTAGAACATATTTTTACCCAATATCATCAGGCTGGCGTTGGTACGGGGCGTCGATTCGGTGGTTATGGTTTAGGCTTAGCTATTAGCTATCATCTTGCAACATTAATGCACGGCAATATCACCGTACAGAGTTGGCCGGGTTGTGGTACCCAATTTCTGGTAACATTGCCTCTTTTAGAAAACAACAGCAATGAGGTGGCTTGCCGATGATTTCCACCTATATTTTTGAACGCAATAATTTGCTAAGAGCGGGCTTAAAAAGTTTTTTGGAGGGCACTGAGTTTTTAGTAACCGCTGAATTTGATTGTATGGTAGAGGTCAATGATGCGCAGGCTTCTAAGCCACCACAAATCATAATTTGTGGTTTGGATAAAGAGGGAGAAAGAGCCGCTGAATTCGTTGTGCAGGTCAATTATCTCAAAGCCTGTTTCCCAGATGCACGATTAGTGATTATGGCGGCGGCTGAAAATATTCGTGCCACGCCAGAAATTTTACATTGTCAGGCGGATGGATATATACTTAGTGATATTAATCGCCATGCGATTATCAGCTATTTACATTTGGCGATGATTGGCGAAAAAGTAATGCCAGAGCCAGTGGCCTTATTATTTACGGCGTTGCAGGAAGTGTTATTGCCGTTGCAGCGCCCCTTATTATCGGAAAGAGAAAATGATATTGTGCGATGTTTAATATTAGGCGAGTCCAATAAACTGATTGCCCGTCATTTAGAAATTAAAGAATCCACCGTAAAAGTGCATCTTAAAACCATTTTACGTAAATTGGGCGTACAAAACCGTACCCAAGCAGCCTTAATAGTTGCCAGTCAAGGCAACTATTTGCCAGTTGCACGTGCTGCTTGAAGAAGTTGTTATAATTTGACGCTACTTATCTAGCGATGGATGTCCATCATTAATACTTGGCCTGTCCAACTATCCACCACGTTATTATTCATAAAAGCTGGTGCCATACCACCAGAAATAACCCGTGATGTCCAAGTGCTTACCGTAGCGCTGGCTTGAAAATTGCCTGCGCCATAAGAATTATCTTCACTAATGGTGAGGATGGTGGGCAAAAAGAAACCGTTAAAAATGCCGGCACCTTGCCCTTCTATATTGCCTTGCCAGCTTGTACCGCGATATTGCGGTAAATATACGCCTGTGCCTTTTTCTGTGGCAAAGGCAATGCCACCAGGGCCTTTTTGTACATCAAGCAATTCGCCATTGGTGCCCCGCAATAAATTATCGGGGTGAATACCAAGAATTTTCTCATAGATAATGGCTTCCCTGCCGCCAATACTCATGCCGCTTCCATTATTATTAAAAGAATAGGGTCGGTTGTCCATCTGTGCCACAGATGAAGCCTGAGCAATCATCCATAAAGAAAGCGTGAGAAAACAGAATTTGGCGGATATTTTTGGCTGAAGCTTCCACATGATATATTTCCTGAGCATGAAAAATACTAGCGTAGCATGAGAGTGCTCTATTACACGGTGTGCATAAGGGTAAGGTGGCCAGCAATTAAGAGGTACTTCTATAAAAGTTGCCGCACCTTATAAAAGGTTACCTCTATGGCTCTTGTCTCTACTCCCTATGCTCAGTGGTATTAAGACCAGCATTTGCCCTATGAGTAAACACATCAAGCCGCTGCCTTTACTGTGTTAGCGCCAAATAGGGAAAATATCAGCCATGTCATCACGTTATTTTATGAAAAATCTGAGCCTAGGACTGATGGGATCGTTGGCTGCGATATTGGCCGGTTGTGCACCAGCGATGACACCCAATAATAAAGGGGTGAAGCCTTCTTTCAGCTATCCAGTGACCAGCAATGATACGCCCTATAGTCAATGCTTGCATAAATTGCGTGATTATAAGGTAAGCAAATTGCCAGTATTTGCGGTGGGTGAAGTGAGCGATAAAACGGGACAGTTCAATTATGATGCCAATGGCAAGGGCAATGCCTTAACCCAAGGTGTTTCTGAAATGGTGATTAGCGCGCTCTCTAAAACTGGTAAGGCCAATATGGTAGAGCGGCTTGATTTGCGGATTCCTTTAGCTGAAGTAAAACTCTCTGAACAAAACCGTTTAAGCCGTAGCACGCAAGATTACGGCAAATTACCAGCCAGTGATTTTATTGTGGTGGGGGCTTTAACCGAGCTTAATTACAATATTGTGAGTGGCGGCGCGCAATTATTTGTGCGTGGTATTGGCGGCGGTGGCCGGATGGTGGTGATTAATGTGGCGCTTGATTTGCGGGTAATCGATTCCCGTAATTTTGCCATTAGCTACGTTTCCAGCCTGCAAAAACAAATTTATGGCTATGAAGTAGAGGCTAATGTCTTCCGCTTTTTTGGTAATAGTCTGGTTGAGTTTGATGCAGGGCAAATTCGTAATGAACCCATGCAATTGGGGGTGCGCTCTGTTGTGGAAATGAGCGTTTATCAAATTATGACCGATTTTTTAAAAATTCCTGAGGCGCTTGGCTGTGGCCTCGTGGAAACGAACCATATGGCTTCGTATCTAAAAGACATCAGCCCAGATGGAAAACCATCTGATTCCCCTTCATCAACACAAGGAAGAAAATAATGCGCAATCATAGTAAAAAAACCTTAATGGCAACAGCCGCCGTACTGAGCATGGTTCTGGTTTCTGGCCAAGCCATGGCCTTTGATAATGTATCATGGGATTGGAATAGTACAGTAACTCAATCTATTGCCGAAGATATCAACATCACTGTGGATGCTAATCCTTCAGGCATTGTTAATATTGAAAAATTGCAGTTACAAATTGGTGATGTAACAGCTAATTCTAATGTCAGCGGTTTTCAGAATAATGCATTCAGCGATGGCACAACCACCAGCGGCCCATTTGTGGTGAGCATGAATGATAATTTCACCATTAGCACCATTACCAATGATACAACTGATCCAAGCACCATCAATCCTTCAGCGCCAGTATTTGGTTCTAACCATCAGCTGCAAAGCGAAATATTGAATGGTACTTTAGATAAGGGCAGCAATATTCTAACCATTAATTACCATGTTTTTGGTGATGTAACGGTTGATCCAGAAAATGTTTCTTTCGGTTCACTGGATGCTATTGATTTACCTTCAGTGGTAAGTGCAGCCACCGCGGTGGGTAATAACCAATCCATTAATAGTTCTGTAGCTTTGAACTTACATGATGGTCAATTTCTGTTTGGTGGCTTTGCAACCGATACTAGTCAAGCTAATATTGATGCTCTCAATAGTGCTTTGAATGGTGCCAGCAGCACAGGCAATACCCATACAGATATTGCTGAAATTCTGACACTTTCTGCTGCACTGGGCATTATTACCCCAGCCAGCATTACCGCAACTTCCACCGTGGATGATATTCTCAACGCTTCTGTTGATAGTACCGCTACGGCTGTGGGTAATAACTTCAGTGTTAACCTAACTCCGCTGGCTGTAGGCGATTCCACAGTGATTGCGGATATCACACAGTTTGGCTATGCCAATGTTTCGGCTAGCTCAACCGTTACCAATGTTGATGTTGATAATTATACCAATTTCAGCGCGGCTGGTTTTGGTGCTTTATCAGATACACAAAAACCATTGGTTAATTCTGTAGCAACAGCGGTGGGCAATAATCTGGCCATTACTGTTTCTGCGCCAGTGCCTGCTTTGTAGTATAATATTGCCGCCATGTATCTCTCATTTCTCCCATTATAGGGCGATGAATGACGGCTAACTATAGCTTGCAAAACAAGGCAAGAATTTGTTTCAGGATCGATCATCATTGCGAGATTTTTGAGAAAATACAAATTCTTGCCTATTTCTATAGAATAAGGAAAAGAATGATATGGTACATTTATGTAAATATCTGAGTGTTATCGGCATTATAACCGGTTTGGCTGGATTTAGTGTTATCTCCGCTCATGCGCAAATGCCCAATAATCCATGGGGCTTTCAGCAACAAAATCGTGCTTCTATTGCCTCGCTCATTCGCACCGTGGAAAAAGAAAAAACCAATAGCGCTGCAGCAGCGGTAACACAATTATCAACCTCTTCCACCTATACCAATCTTGTATGCGGCAGCGATGGACAAGCTAGTGCTAAAGGCAATAGCACTTGTGTGATCATGAATAATGCTAGTGGTTTACTGGATGTTGGCCAAACTGCAGATGGCAATCAAAGCGCGGCAACCAGCACCAGCACTAATAGTAAAGCTGAAGATGTATTACAAACGCTACAAGGGCAGGCCACTCAGTAATATAACTGTGGCTATATATTAATCTGTAGAACAGGGGTTTTCATGCATGAAAAGAAAAGCACTATTTTGGTGGTTGATGATGAACCCCATATCCAGAAAATGTTGGGTATTATCCTAGAAACAGATAATTTCAAAATTGTTGAAAGTGACTGCGGTAAGCAGGCTATTCGCTTATGTGCGGTTACTAAGCCGGATTTAGTATTATTGGATCTGACCCTACAAGATATGGATGGTAAAGAGGTGTTGAGTGCCATTCGTGAGTGGTCTCAAGTGCCTGTTATCATTCTTTCAGTGCGTTCTGACGATGAAGAAATAACCGCAGCCCTTAATCTAGGGGCCAATGATTATATCACCAAACCGTTTAATATAGGCGTATTATTGGCACGCATTAAGGCTTCACTGCGGGTGTTGGCTGTGCGTGAAACGGGGGATGCGGTCTTAAATAATGGCCATGTACGCATGGATTTGGTGCGTCATGAAGTGTTTTTACATGAAGAACGTTGCGCCTTTACCCCTAAGGAATATGATGTATTGCGCCATTTTATGGTGAATCGCGGTAAAATGCTTACCCACAAGGAAATCTTAAAAAAAATATGGGGCGTTGCCCATATGGATGATATTACCTATTTGCGGGTGTATATTGGGCAAATCCGAGAAAAAATAGAAGCCAATCCCACCATGCCCACCTTAATTATCACCGAGCCGGGTATTGGCTACCGCATGGAAGTATTGCCAGATACAATTAATCAGGCGGCGTGATTTCTTTATCATTATCACATGAATATTGACCGCCAATATAATTCATTAATTCGGCTCTAATCATTTCTGAATCTTTAGTTTCGCGTCTAGCAGAGTGCAAAATATTGCCTCTGGCTAGCGAGAAGGCAATGGAATCACGCAATTTTCCATAGGTTTCATGGAAATCTTTTTGCGTAATATTATCCGAGGCTCCGGCATTCATTGCCAATAGAGCCAGTTCGTGATCTTGATTACCCGTGATAACAATGATCGGAATTTCATGCACGATTGCTTCCACCAGTTCAAAAATAGCCTGAGGGTGATGTTCACAAACCAAGCCCAAATCCAATAACACCACATCTATTGGCGGGGTGTTTTCTCGCAGCATGGATAATGCTTCTGTCAGGGTGTTCACATGGGTAAGCACGAACGGTACTTTCATGCTGCTATAGAGTTGATCCTTGATGGCAACAATATCTCGTTTAACATCATCAATGAGCATAATATGAATATTTTCTTTTGCCATGAGTGTGATACTCCTTCTGTCGAGTGATCCTTTCTTATTATCGTTTATGGCGTCAGGATTATTTCCATAAACCTTCAATACTAGATTTTTCTTCGGTTTATTGATCTTGCCAGTAAGAAACTTGCCGATAGGAGGGATCGTTTCTGGCCTCAGCGATTTCTGTGGCTAAATCATTTTGTAGCTGTAACAGGTCAAATTCTTTATCAATGAGTGGGATATTGGGTAATCCGAAAGATTCGAGGAGTGATGGATTTTTACGCATGATGTTTATCCTCCTGCGTTAGATGGTGCGCGGGGTGTGATGGCGGCCGGCGCAATAATAAAAATGATAAAACCCGCTGTAGCCTTTTATTGGCCTTGAAAAACACATGCACTTTCTGGCTTTGTTTTTCATTAAGGGCGATCCCTCCTTCATCTTCCATGCGTAGCAATTCATTGCCAGCCAGTTGTAATTTTTCCTGCATGGCGTGTAGTGTAGCGATGCGTGTTTGATAGGATAAAAGACAAGATGCTGTTGTGTAGCGATGTTTTTGAAAAGCTTTGGGAACCACGGGATTTTTATTGGGCATGAATATTTCCTTTTATTTGCTAGGGTTAGTTGTTTATTGCTATTTCTGTAGGCGTTGAGGTTATTTTATTCTGTATCGCTATCTCAACAGCCTATGCCTAAAGATGATGCAGGAAAAAAAAGGCTTCATATAAAGGAGGGGTAAGGCGTGTAATGCCATAAAAAAAGCCATAAAGAACCAAGCATAAGGCAGGGCTCTTTATGGCTAACAGTAATAGTAATTAACTATTTACTATCACGATTTTTAGGGGCTTCTACTGGTTTAGTTGGTGGAACAGAAGTGGTTTTGCCCGCTTCTGGTTTATGATCGCCGGCTTTTGCTGGCTGGTTATGTTGAGCATTGTCCTGTGGTAAATTACTATTGGTTCCCATAATACATCTCCTAATAATCAAAAATTGAAAAAGTTAATTTAGGCTACTTTTTTTTCGGCACTACCACAGCCACAGGCTGTTTCTAGGGCTTGTATTTTCTTTTCGGCTTCTTCTTTAGCAAGGCCGTAATATTCTTTTAGCTTGCCAAGAAATTGCTCGCGTTGGCCATGATATAGCTGAATATCATTATCGGTCAGCTTGCCCCATGTTTCTTTCATTTTGCCAACGAGCTGCTCAGTTTTGCCCTGTGCTTGTTCTATATTCATTTGCTACTCCTTAGATGGTTGGGCTGCCAGTAACAGCACCTCTTATCAATGACATGATTAACCTAAGGATGCGACAGGGGATACCAACGTTTTGGTAAGCGCATTGTAAATATAGGGGCTATTTTATGGTGTAATTAAGAGAGCGGACAAGGTGCAGCTTGCTGTTGTCGGATTTATTATGTAAGGATCAGCGCGATAATTGATGAGTTCACTCGTTCATGCTGCAATCTCTACATATCGCCATTATTGGTGCAGGCCCTTGCGGGTTAATGGCCGCAGAAGTGCTGGCTATGGCTGGCTTGCGGGTGAGTATTTACGATCAAATGCCAAGCCCCGCGCGCAAATTATTGATTGCAGGGCGCGGTGGTCTTAACCTTACCCATACTGAACCGCGGGAAAATTTGCTGCAGCGTTATGGGGCGGCCATGGAGTGGTTACGGCCAGCCATTGAGGCTTTTCCGCCTGAAGCCTTGCGGGCGTGGTGCGAAGGGTTGGGGCAAGAAACTTTTATTGGCAGTAGTGGGCGGGTTTTTCCTAAAAGCATGAAAGCGGTGGCGCTGTTGCGGGCATGGCTGAAACGGTTAGAAGAGTTAGGGGTGAATTATTACCCACGCCATGAATGGCAAGGTTGGCAGGGTTTGGCCTTACAATTTCTGAAAAATGGCGCAGAAATTATTACCGTACAGCCAGATGCTACCCTTCTGGCCTTGGGCGGCGCCTCTTGGCCGCGTTTGGGTAGTAATGGCCAGTGGTTGGATATTTTATTGAAGGATAATATTGAAATTGCCCCGTTACGCCCCGCCAATTGTGGGTTTATTGTGCCGTGGTCGGATTATTTTAGCCAGCGTTTTGCTGGTCAGCCCCTAAAACCCATTGCGATTACCCATGAAGGGATAACGCGCCAAGGCGAGGCCATGATAACGGCGCAAGGAATAGAGGGCGGGGTGATTTATGCCCTATCCGCCAGCCTGCGCGATGCTATTGAAGCCAAGGGAAGTGCCTTATTGCAATTGGATTTGCGCCCCAGCATGACCTTAGAAGCCCTTACCCAGAAATTACACACACACCGTGGGCGAAAATCTTTAGCAAGTTTTTTACGCAGCGTTGGTTTTTCATCGCTGGCTATTAGCTTACTGCACGAGGTAACCGCGCCAGAGCAATTAAAGCTGGCCAGCCCCGCCAATTTAGCAGCCCCCGCCAATTTAGCAACAATGTTAAAAAATCTGCCCCTCACCCTCACAGCCAATGCAGGCATGGCGCGGGCTATTTCTTCAGCGGGGGGCATTAAACAGGTGGCGATGACTGAAGATTTTATGTTAAAGGCACGCATCGGGGTTTTTGCTGCTGGCGAAATGTTGGATTGGGAAGCCCCCACGGGCGGCTATTTATTGCAAGCCTGTTTCAGCACCGCGGTGGCCGCTTCTGGTGGCATCATCCGTTATTGCCAGACTCTTGAAGGGGCTGGGCAGCAATGATGTATGATGTGATAATTGTTGGTGCGGGTGCAGCGGGCCTGATGTGTGCCATCGAAGCAGGTAAGCGTGGGCGGCGGGTTTTATTATTGGATAAAGCGGCAGCGGTGGGGGAAAAAATCCGTATTTCTGGTGGTGGCCGCTGTAATTTCACCAATATTCATACATCGCCTAAAAATTATCTTTCCAGCAACCCGCATTTTTGTATTTCCGCGCTTAAACGCTATACGGCCGCTGATTTTATCACTTTGGTTGAAAAGCATGGCATTGCCTACCATGAAAAAACCTTGGGGCAATTATTTTGCGATGGTTCTTCCAAGCAGATTATTGCCATGTTATTGGCCGAATGTGATGCTGCTGGCGTGATTATTCGCCTAAACTCTTCGATAGAGCATATTGAAAAACGCGAGCCGCATTTCAGACTGCAAACACAAGCAGGGGAAATGATAGAAGCCAGTTCACTGGTGGTTGCCACGGGGGGGCCTTCCATTCCCAAAATGGGGGCTAGTGGTTGGGGGTATAGGGTAGCACAGCAATTTGGTTTGCATGTGGTGCCGCCGCGCCCCGCCTTAGTGCCCTTAACATTAAACGAGGAGATGTTAGAAAAACTGCGCCCATTGGCGGGCATTGCCTTGCCTGCCATTGCATCGTGCCGCGGTGTTGCCTTTAGGGAGGGTATTTTATTCACCCATCGCGGTTTAAGTGGCCCAGCGATTTTGCAAATATCATCTTATTGGCAAGAAGGGGATGCCATTACCCTGAATTTGCTGCCAGATATGGATATGTTGGTGCAATTAAAAGGCTTACGGCAAAGCAACCCCAAGCAGGAGCTGCACACCGCCCTATCACAGTTTCTGCCTAAAAAATTAGCCTGTTATGTGCATGATGTGGGCAATTATCATGGAAAACTGGCTGATTTTTCTAACACAATGTTAGAAAAAATTGCTGGGCAATTGCAGCATTGGGTAATAACCCCCAATGGCAGTGAAGGCTTTCGTACCGCCGAGGTAACATTGGGCGGGGTAGATGTTAATGAACTTTCTTCCAGTGATATGCAGGCCAAAAAAATAGCGGGCTTATATTTTATTGGTGAGGTGGTGGATGTTACTGGCCATTTGGGCGGGTTTAATTTTCAATGGGCATGGTCTTCTGGCCATGCTGCGGGCTTAAGTGTGTAGCCTATTGATGAATATCAATAAGACATACAAGCGGCATTAATCATGCCCACCGCTAGCGATAAAACCGCCAGCAAAATGGCCGAGCTTATCTGCCCTTCTTGTATGTGGGTTTTAATAGAGGGCATGGCTTTATTAATCACCCAGAAAGCAAGCACCTGTACCAAAAGGGCAATCATGCCCCAAATAGCCAGATCAATCACGCTGATGCTGGCCTGCACCACCGAGCATAGTGGCAGAATAAACCCAATCAATGAGCCAGAAAGAGTAATAGCCGGCGCGGCATTGCCTTGCTTGATGAGTGCCAATTCATTATAAGGCGTCACCCGCATATACACCGTTAAAAATATCACCATCAGCGCGATAGCGGTCACAAAATACATTAAAAAGGTGGGTAAGGTATCAATGTAATTGATGGGGTGATCCATAATATATTCCTTGATTTCAATCTATTCAAAATAATGGGGGATAAAACGGGCAGAATCGCTAGTAATGCGGGAGCTATCTTCACGAATACCCATGCCCGCGGCTTGGGAGGCAACAACCCAACTGCCAATAATGGGGTAATTGCCGTCAAAAACGGGCAGAGAAAAATATTCTTGGGTTACATAACCTTCTGCCCCATAAGTGCCCTTTGTGCTGATATTAGCCTCTTGGCTACGAATGGTTACATTACTGCCTTCACGGCCATAAATTGGTTTTTTTACCACATCGCCACTGATAGCGCTTTCTACTAACGAGGCTTTCAGCAAATAGGGGTGATTTTCAAACATTTCCCACAAAATCGCCAATATGCCCTTATTAGAGAGCAACATTTTCCACGCTGGCTCAATAATGCGTAGGCCACTTTTATGAATGAGAGGTGCAAATTCTTCTTCCCACATCCACTCCCAAGGGTACAACTTAAACAGATTATGGATAATATTATTGTCCATATCATAAAAATGGTTATTATCGCTGCCAATATCGCCCATGGTGATGAAATGGGTGTCTAAGCCTGCCTGATTGGCACAATCTTGCAAATAAATTGTTGTGCCAAGGTCTTCAGGGGATTGATTGGTGCTTGCAAAATGCAGCTTGCCGTTGATGCCAATACGTTGCCAAGCATCAATTAACCGTTCATGAATGGAGTTGAATTGATCCTTTTCAGGCATCAGCGATTCCAGCCATTGCCATTGCACCACCGAGGCTTCTAATAAGGCGGTGGGGGTATCGGCATTATATTCCAAAAGCTTGGGTGGATGATGGCCATCATAGGCTAAATCAAAACGCCCGTAAAAATGCTTATCGCCCGCCCGCCAGCTTTCGGTAATCATATCTTGGGCGATGGGGGGTATATTTAGGCGGTTGAAGAGGTTATTATCAATAACATAACGCACGGCCTTCAGGCACATAGCCTCCAATTCATTGGTGGCTGTTTCCAGCATATCTATTTCGGCGGCTGAAAATGAATAGCAGGCACGTTCATCCCAATAAACATTACCATCGGGGCTATGAAAATCAAAGCCTAAGGCTTCAACCTGTTGTTGCCAGTTGGTGCGGGGGGTAAGGGAATGACGTTTCATGCAAGATTATGAACCAGAAAAATGGCTGCTGCTGCCAAAACCACCGCGGCGCACTGAACTGGAATTGCCACTGCCATAGTTGGACCAATTGCTGCTATGATGGGGCGTGGCTTGAAAATTATTTCCCCTAAAAAAACCAGCCATTCCATTGCCTGAATAGGCATTGCCGTTATTATCGCGGTACAGTGGTTGCGCGCCATAGCGGTTGCCGCCAAATAATCCACCGCCCAATAAACCGCCGCCACCGCTCATTTTTCCCATCATATAGCCCATCATCATCGGCATGAAAAAACTACCGCCATGACTAACCCCCGCATTATGTGGCTGATTGGTTGCTTGTGCCGGCGTAGTAGCAGGCTCCACACAATTGCCCGCGCCAAATTTTTGTTCACATTCTGCTTTAGAGGTAAATTTAGGGGCAGATTCCAAATGGGCAGCTTGTGCTTCTTTTTCGGCGGTAGCGCACAGGTTACTATCTTGTAATTCCTGCATACAGGCGGCGTTATCTTTATAAAAGCGCGTTTTATCCTCTTCTTCATTGCAGCCCACTACCATCAGCGATGCACCAGTAAGTAAGGTAAGCATGATTGTTTTAGAGCGTTTCATAGGATTTTTTCATACCATGATAAAGCGATGCCGAATAACCAATTATAATATGCTCAGCTTGCTATTTTCAACGAATATTCTAGGGGCATGATTGATGAGCCCTGACCCTAGGCACTAATTTTACTATCTTGTGCTAATTGTTGCGCAGATGTTGCTAAATCATCGGGCAAACTATTGGCCCATTGGGTAATATTACCAGCCCCTAAACATACCACAACATCACCCGCATGGGCATGTTGTAAAACCGTGGGGGCTAATTCTTCTGGCGCAGCTAAAGCAAAAGCTTGACGATGCCCATGCAATCGCAGCCCATCCACCAGCGCATTTTTATCCACGCCTTCAATAGGGCTTTCGCCGGCACTATAAACATCAGCCACCAGCACCACATCAGCATCGTGCATGGAGGTGCAAAACTCTTCAAATAGCGATTGTAAGCGGCTAAAGCGGTGTGGTTGTACCACGGCTATTACCTTGCCTTTGGTGTAAAGGCGGGCGGCTTTCAATACGGCCGCAATTTCTACGGGATGGTGGCCATAATCATCAATCACCGTAATATCATTATAACTGCCCGTGCGGGTAAAACGGCGTTTTACCCCCCGAAATTTAGCCAAGGCATTGATAATATGGTGATCTTCAATGCCCATGCCTTTTGCCACTGCTATAGCACCTGTAGCATTTTGTACATTATGAGAGCCCAATAAGGGCAGGTAAATATTTTCTAACTTATAGCTAGTGCCGCGTGAATCGCTGATGGCCACGCTAAAGCGGCTACCATCACCATTCATTTCTAAATCCACGGCTCTATAATCGGCCTGTGGGCTAAAACCATAGGTCACAAAGCTGCGATCAGTCAGGCGGGAAACCACCCCGCGTACTTCTGGATGATCCACGCATAATACCGCAAAACCATAAAATGGTACGCGTTGCACAAATTGATCGAATGCTTGTCTTAGCGTTGCAAAATCCCCAAAATGATCCATATGTTCAGGGTCAATATTGGTAACAAGGGCGATGGTAGCGGGTAGGCGCAAAAAGCTTCCATCGCTTTCATCTGCTTCCACCACCATCCATTCCCCTTTACCCAAGCGGGCATTGGTATTATAAGCATTAATGATGCCGCCATTAATAATAGTGGGGTCAAGGCCAGCTTCTTCAACAATGGCGCCCACCAAGGAGGTGGTGGTGGTTTTTCCGTGGGTTCCCCCCACCGCTACCGACCACTTAGAGCGCATCAATTCCCCCAACATTTCCGCGCGGCGCACAATGGGTAAACGCTGCTGGCGGGCGGCAATAAATTCTGGATTATCCTGTTTAATAGCGGTGGATACCACCAATACGGTGGCATTTTCTACGTGGGCTGCATCGTGCCCTATAAAAACTTTTATTCCCTTTTGCTGCAAGCGGCGCACATTCAGGTTGTCGCTTACGTCAGAGCCTTGCACCCGATAGCCCAAACTATGCAATACCTCAGCAATACCACTCATCCCAATACCGCCAATACCAATAAAATGGATCACGCCAATAGGAAAAGGGCTAGGGCGGTTCAATAACTCATTCATGCGGCAATGGCTCCGGTTGGATTAGTGTTTTTCTGGTGTTGATTGATGGTGGTTTGTACCAAAGCACTTAAAGTTCGTGAAGAATCAGGCTTGGCCATGTTTCTGGCGGCGACATGCATAGGCTGTAACAGTAAAGGATCGCGCAAGGCACTTTCTAAGCGTGCCGCTAAACATTCTGGTGTTAAAGCACGTTGAGAAATCATCCAAGCTGCGCCTTTTGCGGCCACCATTTCTGCATTAAAAAGCTGATGGTCATCGGTGGCATAAGGGTAGGGCACAAGCAAGGCGGGCAAGCCAGCAATGGCCAATTCGGCAATGGTTGAAGCCCCAGAACGGCAGATGACCAAATGGGCATTAGCCAATTTTTTATCCATATCTTCAAAAAATGGCGATATATCAACAGTCATTGATAATTCAAGATAGCGGCGGCGCACCCGTTCTATATCTTCTGGTCGGCATTGTTGGGTAAGCTTTATGCGCGTGCGCATGGCTGGTGGCAATAGAGAACAAGCCTCTGGCACAATATCGCTGAATATTTTTGCGCCCTGACTGCCGCCAGTGACCAGTAATTTCAGTTCGCCTTCTGGTGCTGGCGGGGTATAAGATTGTTGATATAGGGCGCTAATAGCATCGCGCACGGGGTTGCCAGTATTGACTACTGCAATTTTAGAACTGGAAGGAGGGTTGTGTAAATCGGGAAAGCCCACAGCCACCGTTTCTGCATAACGGGCCAATAGGCGGTTGGCTCTACCCAGCACTGAATTGGCCTCATGTAATAGGATAGGAACATGTTGATGCGCCGCCGCTAACACTGCAGGCAGTGAACAATAGCCGCCAAAACCAACAATAGCGGCAGGCTTTAAGGTTCTTAGTAATTTACGGGCGTGGAAATAGCCTACCCCAATCGATAAAGCGCCCTTGGCTACCCCTGTTAACCCACCCCGCGGCGAAGAAACCGGTAAGCGATACACCACTATATCATCGTGATTATTAAAGCTTTTACCCCGTTTATCGGTAACAAAAGCGGTGTTGAATCCCGCTGCTTGTAGTTCTTTAGCTAAAGATAAAGCGGGAAAAACATGGCCACCAGTGCCTCCAGCGGCTAATAATACCAAGGGTGCGTTAGATAAATTTTTTTCTGTCATTACTCTCTCATATAACGCTTGCGGGTTAGTGCCAGCAACATCCCCATCCCAAGGCCAAGGGCAATGAGTGAAGAACCACCATAACTCACAAAAGGTAGGGTTATTCCCTTGGTTGGTAATAAATGCAAGGCCGAACCCATATGAATCAATGCTTGTACTATAAATTGCATCAATAAGCCAGACCCCGCCAGTACCACAAAAACATCTTGATCTTGTAATAAACGATAAACGCCCCGACTAAAGATGAAGACAAAAAGCAACACCAGAAACAAGGTGGCAAACAAGCCCATTTCTTCTCCCGCCACCGAAAAAATAAAATCGGCATGGGCGTCAGGTATGGTTTGTTTTACCGTGCCTTGCCCAGGGCCCACACCAAATAGACCACCATTAGCAAAGGCGGCTAACGAACGATCTATCTGAAAAGTATCGCCGCTTTCAGGATTGAGAAAACGATCAATGCGGCTAGTCACATGCGGGAAAAATGTATAAGCTGCCACTAAGCCCCCAGCAGCGGCAAAACCCATCACCACCATTAAGATAATCGGCAAACCAGCCAAGAAAAATTGCGTACCCCACACAAGGGTTGTTACCACGCTCATGCCTAAATCGGGTTGGCGCATTAATCCCGCTAATACCAGCATTAAACATAACATGGCCACTAAGAACCCCGGAATATGAAGAGCACTATTAAAAACACGCACAGATTTTTTAGAAAAAAACCATGCGGATAACACAATAATGGCAGGCTTCAGAAATTCTGAAGGTTGTACCGATAGACCGCCCATGCCAATCCAACGGCGCGCGCCTTTTATTTCTTCGCCAATAAAAGGGGTCGCCCATGTCAGCAATAAAAAAGGTATAAACATGGCCGCCGCTAGTAATAATACCCCCCGCGGCGGTAGAATAGAAGCCGATAACATGATAAATAGCGTGGGGATGAGTAGCATTAGATGACGGCGCACAAAATAAAAACTATCCAAGCCTATGCGTTCAGCCACTGGCGGGCTAGCGGTTGCTACCATCATCGCCCCGTATAAAATTAACACCCCAACCAAGCCCAATAGCCAACGGTCTGTTGTCCACCACCAGCGGCCAACCACCGAATGATCCGTGCGCGAAAGATTTAACATGAGCTCAACTCTAATTGCTGCACTAATGTGCGAAAATGATCCCCTCGTTCTTCAAAATTTTTATATTGATCGAAGGAGGCAGCGGCTGGGGAAAACAAAATAGAGGCCTCCCCTTTTATTTCAGGCAATTTTTCTGCTATCATGGTTACGGCTTTTTCTAAACTGCCTGCGCGTGTTATATACACAAAACCTTGCTCTTGCAGCCATGCCGCAAATTCGTCCATGGCTTCACCAATCAACCAGACATGCCGCAATTTGGGCAAATAAGCATCCAACCCCCGCAGGCCGCCCTGTTTGGCTTGGCCGCCAATAATCCAATAAATATTATCATACACCATTAAGGCCTTGGCCGCAGCATCGGCATTAGTGGCTTTGCTATCATTCACCCAGCTGATGCCATTGATTTCCCGCACAATTTCTTGGCGGTGTGCAAGTCCAGGGAAATCAGCCATGGCCTGTTGGATCAGCGATTCATTAATTCCAGCATAATAAGCCGCTGCATAGGCCGCCGCCAGATTTTGTTGATTATGTCCCCCCCGTAAATTTTTATATTGATGCACAGGGGTAATTTTGTGCCCTATACCAGCATGATAACGGTATAAAATGCCATCTAGCACAGAAAAGCCATGTTCCACTGGCCGTTTGGTAGAAATTTCTACCACATTCCAGCGTTTTTCTTGGTGCAATTTTTGGGCTAGATTCGCACTCCATTCATCATCAACACCAATAATGGCAACACTTCCGGGGCGTATATTGGCAAAAATTTTGCTTTTAGCCGTAATATAGCCTTCCATGGAACCGTGTCGTTCTAAATGATCGGGAGAAAAATTTAATAATATGGCAATATCAAAACCCAGTTTTTGGCTAAGATCCAGTTGGTAGGAAGACATTTCCCATATATACCAATGGGCGGCGAGCGACATATCAAATACGGGGCGGCCTAAATTACCACCTGTTTCTGGCTGTAGGCCAGCTTTTTCTAAAATAAACCCTAATAAAGAAGTGGTGGTGGATTTACCATTGGTGCCGGTAATCCCAATAAAATTACTGGCACTATTAATCGAGGCTTGACTAATAGGGGCTTGGCGCAATTGAAAAAAAGCTTCCACATCTCCAATCACTGGAATATTAAGTTTTGCGGCTTCAATAACCAATGGGTGCGGTTGTGGGTGGGTAAGGGGAATGCCCGGAGAAAGAAGGATTGCCGTAATATTATTGGGTAGATTTTTTGACAAATCCACTACATCAAGGCCAGCGGCCGCTGCTTTTTCTCTGCTGGGCTGTTGATCGTCCCACACAATCACTGTATAGCCCAATTTTTTTAAGGCTAACGCTGAGGATAAGCCCGATTTCCCTAAACCAACAACAGCAATAATCGCAGAATGATGAAGCAGCATGAACACCAGCAATTAATTAATAAAACATCAGAATGGCGAAGCTATTCTCTTGGAAAGCTTTTGTCGAGAGGGATATTATAGGAAACACTTCAAAAGTAGCGTTTCCTATAGCCCTTAACCCAATTAGGCTGCTGCTGTTTTCTGCACTGAAAATTCTACCTCCATCATTTGTTCTATTTCTATGGCTAAAGCGGCCAATTCTTCGCTGGCTTTATTGGTTTTAGCGGATTCATTAACCCCCAACCCTTTAGAAATTGCGGTGGCATAAGCTGGGCGGTTGCCCAAACGTGCTTGCGCCATGGGAATGCCAGCGGCATCCGCCAGAGCTTCCAGTTCCTCAATAAATTTAGATTTGGCAGGGCTGCGGTTTAAGATCAGTACCACGGGTTTTTTTTCTTGTAGAGCCATATTCACTGTTGGTTCTGTGGCCCATAAATCCATGGGGCTAGGTTGTACAGGCACCAAAATTAAATGGGCGGCGCGCACGGCAATCCGGCTTTCAATTAAGGCGTGCGGGGCACTATCAATCAGCACCACATCATGGCGTTCGGTGAGTTTTTTTACCTCATTTTCTGTACGCCAGCCCGTTACTTGGCTATGGGTAATAGTAGAAGGAATAGTTTTATTGCCGGGTTCTGCGGTTAATAATTTGCGCTGTTCAAACCATTGGCTCATGCTGCCTTGTGGATCAATATCCACCACCGCTACTTTTTTTCCTTGTAAGCTCCAATATACGGCTAATTGAGTCATCAAGGTGGTTTTTCCGGCTCCGCCTTTTTGTTGTGCGGCAGCAATAATAATTCCAGCCATGGGCATTCTCCTTACATTAAAACCATTGATGACACGCCTTAATCCAACTTTGGCCAATTTTGGCTAACCTTGGCCAACTGCGGCAAATATTTATTTGGACAAAAAATTGTGCCTATTTCCCTATTTTTAGCGTTAAATTTTTCTTTAAGCAAGATTTACATCATCCATTACCATGATATTTCCAGCCTCCCCCGATTCTATTACCAAGGTTGCTGCTATCCTGCGCCAAGGTGGCTTAGTAGCCCTGCCCACAGAAACCGTGTATGGCTTGGCGGCGGATGCTTGTAATGAACAAGCCGTACAACGTATTTATGAAGCTAAGGGGCGGCCAAGTTATAATCCTTTAATCGTGCATGTTGATTCGTTGGCAACGGCTAAAAAATTTGGGGTATTTTCAGCAGCGGCTGAAGAATTGGCGGCCTTGTTTTGGCCGGGGGCCTTAACCTTGGTGGTGGATCTTTGTCCTGCTTCAGGGCTTGCCCCTTCGGTCACTGCTGGCCTTAACAGCGTGGGGTTACGTTGTCCAGCCCACCCTATATTTCGGCGGGTATTACAAGAAGCAGGGTGTGTGGTGGCAGCACCTAGTGCCAACCCATCCGGTTATGTTAGCCCCACTACCCCCCAACATGTGGCCGAAAATTTAGGAGAACGGTTGGATGCCATTTTGGCAGCAGGGCGGTGCGATTTGGGCATTGAATCAACAATTATTGACTGCACGGTAAGCCCACCCGTAATTTTACGCCATGGCGCGGTATCGGTGGATGAAATCAGGGCTCAGTCTGGCATGCCAATTGAAGATGCCCAAGAACTATTAATTGAAGGTGAAATTGCAACTATTAAAGCCCCGGGGATGACGGCTCGCCATTATGCCCCGCGCCTGCCGTTGCGCTTGGAAGCAACCGGCCTTCATCATGAAGAAGCTGTATTGGGTTTTGGGCCAGCCTCGGCTTTATTGGCTAAGCGGGCGGTGGCGTATCGCAATTTAAGCGAGCAGGGCGATTTGTACGAGGCAGCGCGCAATCTTTTTCTGATGTTGCGTGAATTAGAAAACAGTGCAGCCAAGGCGATTGCGGTTGCCCCCATTCCCCATATTGGGATTGGGCGTGGTATCAATGATCGGCTGAAACGGGCGGCTATAGCGCCTTATAAGGAAGGGCAAGATGAGTAATTGGTTGGCTGAATTACAACACGCTATTGGCATGAATAATGTGTTGCTCACCAGCGAGGCCACCACCCCTTACTTACAAGAGTGGCGGCAGCGTTATGAAGGTTCTACCAAAGCTGTTCTATTGCCAGAAAATACCGAAGCGGTGGCCAAATCGGTAAAAATTTGTGCTGATCACGGGGTGGCTATTGTTGCTCAAGGGGGTAACACTGGTTTGGTTGGGGGGGCAATTCCTTACCCACAAGAAAATGCGGTGATTCTATCCCTGAAAAAACTGAATAAAATTCGTACTATCGATGCAATCAGTAACCACATGGTTGTGGAAGCGGGCTGTATTTTACAAAATGTTCAACAAGCCGCTGCCGAACATCAACGCCTATTTCCTTTAAGTTTAGGGGCAGAAGGTAGTTGCATGATTGGGGGCAATATTGCAACCAATGCAGGCGGTATCCACACCATTGGTTATGGTAATATGCGCGATTTGGTGTTGGGTTTAGAGGTGGTGCTGGCCAATGGCCAGATATGGAATCATTTACAGGCGCTGCATAAAGATAATAGCGGCTATGATATGAAACATCTATTGATTGGCTCTGAAGGCACATTGGGAATTATTACCGCCGCCACTTTGCGGCTTTACCCTCGCCCTAAACAGTTGGAAACAATTTTTATTGCTATTACCAACCCACAAGCCGCCCTGAATTTATTGGTGGAAATGCAAGAAAATTTTGCCCAAACCCTTACCGCGTTTGAGCTTATTCCACAAATGGGGTTGAATTTAGCCATGACATATGGCCAATGTCGCAATCCTTTAGGTGCTTTATATCCATGGTATGTGCTGGCAGAATTCAGCGATTCCTCAGCAGGTACGGCGCTGGCTGAAAATCTGCAACAGCATTTGGCCACAATGTTGGAAAAGGGCATGGTTTTGGATGTGGCTATCAGCCAACAGGAAGAGCAGCGCAAAAATTTATGGTTAATTCGGGAGCAAATGGTACTGGCTCAAAAAAGAGAAGGGGCTTCCATTAAGCATGATGTATCGGTACCCATATTGGCCGTGCCCCATTTTATTGAAGAGGCAGGGAAATTGGTGCATCATTTGATAGAAGGTGCCCGCCCTTTTCCCTTTGGCCATATGGGGGATGGTAATATTCATTATAATATCTCCCAGCCCGTGGGGGGGGATGCTACCGCTTTTTTGAGCAAATGGGAAGAGGTAAACCGCCAAATTCATGATTTGGTTTTATCGCTGCAAGGCTCTATTAGTGCAGAACATGGGGTGGGGCGAGCAAAAATAGCAGAATTACAGCGTACTAAACCAGCCGTGGATATGGCCATGATGTATGCCCTAAAGCATGCCCTTGATCCTAAAGGGATATTAAACCCGGGAAAGATGCTTGATTTTTCTGCTGTTTATGGTACAATGAGCCATGACTGAAATTTCATCATTGCCCACTCTTAGTGATAATGCTGCCAAGCGCGTGGCTTCATTGGCGGCTGCCGAAAAGGAAGAAGGTGCTTTTTTGCGCCTTACCGTATCTGGTGGGGGGTGTGCTGGTTTTCAATACCAGTTTGCTTTAGAGCATAAACCCCATGAAGGCGATATTGTTGTAGAAAAAAATGGTGCGACCTTGGTGGTGGATGAGGTATCTCTACCATTTTTACAGGGTGCGGAAATAGATTTTATTGATAATCTGATGGGGTCATATTTTCAGGTGAAAAACCCTAATGCCGAAACATCTTGCGGCTGCGGCACATCATTTTCTGTTAAGTTTTGATAATCTCGTGAAATTTTCTACTGCTTGCTGAAACGGCAAGTTTCTGTAGTTTCACGCTGCATGTATCAATAGGTATATTTGCTGTTTTTGCTCCGGATAAGCGAATATCACGATACTCTTTAACAATTGAGATCGCCAATTCAGTGGTGGCGTTGTTTCATTTTTAAGGAATGACCCATTGTGCATTCATCACCGATTGCTCGTTCCAAGAAAAAATAGCGCGGCGGTGACCAGAGGAAGCCAGATATAGCCATTCCATTTTCTGAATGACGCCCTCTATTACGGAAAAATTACTATATATTTGTGCGCTTAATATTTCATCGGGGCCGGTGGCTGGTAAATCGCTCGGTAAACCGCTATGGGGTTCTTCTAAAACTGTTCCGGGGGCAGGATTGGCCGTATAGCAGGCACGGCTAAAAGGTCTGGTTTTGCTCCATGCTTTTTGCGTTATATCATTATGATGATGTACAATAAAATGCACAAAACAGCGAATTTGTATTTTTAATGCAGCAGAATAAAATACCATGCTGCCTTTGGGATTGTTGCTGATTTCAGCAATTTTTCTACCACGCCAGTCACTATGAAAGCGTAAATTGCGCTCATGACGATCCGCATGGCGTAGTACAACCACACGGCCGCTGGGGTAGCCTTCGCCATCCAACGTATTAACCACGGGGGTATGGAAGGCGGATGATCTATTATCTACCCCGTCTTCTATTAATTCCCAAGCATGATGATAACAAGCGAATAAATCATCATAAAAATTTTCTGTGCCGCTCATTCCTAAAAAACCTTCACTTAATTAATAAGGCTGCCATTAGGGGTACATAAATAAGCGCGATAATTGTTCCCGTAACCACGGTAGTGGCTGCTTTTTCTGGTTTTAGCCGCAATAAAGTGGCAATGAGAACTGTATTAGCGGCCATGGGCACAATAGAAATTAACAAGAGAGATTTGTGTGCCGCTTCGTCAAATATATGCAATAACTCCCTATCCAGCAACACCGTAATATAGGCAAGTGCTGGCCAAATGATAAATTTGGCACTATGCGCTAGCCCCACAAATCGCCAATCAAACGATAATTTTTGCATTTTGGCTAGCCCCAACCCAATGATCATCATCCCCAATATGGAATAGCTACCTTTACAGGCGGCCATAAAATCATCCATGATCGGGGGGATTTTTAATCCAGAAAAGCTAAAGGCTATGCCCAGTAATACGCCATAAAACATGGGCAGTTTCAAAATTTTCTTGCCTGCTTCCATTAAGGAAGGTTTTTCTTCTGAAGCCCCCAGCGAGGCAATATAATACCCCACGGTAACTTCAAATAAATTCATCCCAGTAAAAGCAATAATATAAATTCCCACGCCGCGTTCATCGAACAGCATCATGGCTAAGGGTAAACCAAAATAGCCTGTATTACCGGTGCCTGCTGCCATGGATAGTAAATTGCGGCTACTATCTTTGAATGCCCAACCACCAACGCGGTAAAATATTAAACTCATAATACTAGACAGCACAAAAACCAGAATGGGTAAGCCCAACAAGGGAAGGGTAATGGGCAAGCGTGCAACCCCGTTAAAAACCACTAAGGGGGCAATCATAAAAAACACCAATTTAGCAACGCTTTCAGTTTCTATTTTTAGAAAACGTCCAGCAACAAATCCCATCACAATCGTGGTGTATAGGGGAATAAGCTTAAGCAGCAAAAACCAGAAAAGTTCCACAATTTATTTCCAAAACAAGCAATAGCGGCTATGATGCACCAGATTTTATTCTTTCTCTATCAATTTCTATCATGCGGCTAATCATTTCTTCAAAACTAATGGCAGAGCGCCAATAAAGAACGCTGCGTGCAAAATCAGGCTTAGCACATAAGGCCATGCCTGTTTCATCCTTATCAAAACTCACATGATCCTGCCAGTTTTTACCAATGATGGTAAAAGCGGTATTCAGCATGGTGCGCACCCCCCGCAGGCGGCCAGATCCCAATATAAAGCGTGGAGCACAAGGGGTTATTGCTATCAGCTTCAGGGCTTGGGCTATATCTTCAGCGGCACTCCAATCCACCATAGAACCTATATTGCGCAGATGTAAATTTTCTTCATGACCCAAAGAAATTTTAGCCACCGCCAATGAAATTTTGCGGCTGAGAAAATCAACCGAGCGCAGGGGGGATTCGTGATTAAATAAAATAGCGGTCACGGTTTTCAATTGTCCTGCCATATAAATTTCGTGCAGATATTGAGTGGCCTCTATTTTGGTTTTTGCATAATAATTGATTGGGTTAAAAGGGGTTTGTTCATCCACCATTACAACAGGTTTTGTTGGCGTGTACATTTGGCTGGAACCAGCATAGATTAACGTAGCATGGGGAACATGGCGGATCATGGCTTCCGTTAATAATTTTGTGGCCATGACATTGACACCGTCCATGGCCGTCCAATACTCAGCTTCCTGCATTTTTTCATGCTCGGATGAAAAATGTCGAGCCGCTAAGTGAAAAACCACATCCGGCTTTATCTCGGCAATCAGTTGTTCAACGGCCTGAGCATCAGTCAGATCAAGGCGAAAAATTTTTTCAGTTTCTGGCCGCTCAGGAATTTCTTGCGTATGACAACCCACAACGCCACTTACTCGCCAACCATCTTGATGGAGATACCAAGAAAGTAATGTACCATCTTGGCCGCCGATGCCAGTGATCAAGGCATGTTTCATGTGGGCTAATCACGCAATTATTCGGTTGAAATAATGATACAATACAGGAAAGTCTGATTTAATCGGCTTGGGAATCCGTATTGTGATCAAGATTTCCGCTCTCAATATTTTGAGCGGCGCCAGCATCAGCAAAATTATTGTTAGATTCCTCTGCATTAATGCGAGGCTTTCTTTCACGCGGGCGCGGTGTCCGTGGCCGGCGAACTCTTTGCTGTTCTGCGCCTTCAGCGATTTGAGGAGCCTCATTTGTTGCGGGCAATGCTTCTTGAACGATGTGTTCTGCCGCAGCCTGAGGTTGGATAATCGGCTCATCAATTGAAGGTTGATCTTGAGTGTTGGGCTGTTGTTCTTGCGTCTGATGATCAACACGCTGCTGCCGTTGCTCTCCTTGATCACCTTGGCGATGGTGGTGATTATTGCCTTGATGACGGTGCTGGCGTTCACCTTGTTGGCGTTCACCTTGCTGGGGTGGGCGTTCCACCAGTGGCTCAAAAGAATTAATAATGCGTAGATAATGCTCTGCATGTTGAAGATAGTTTTCTGCCATGATTCTATCGCCGCTGGAAGAGGCATCGCGTGCTAAATTGAGATATTTCTCATGCACTTGCTGAGCGTTCCCTCTTACTCTTACATCGGGGCCATTGCTGTCGTAATTTTGATGACGTGAAGAAGAGGAAGAAGAAGATGGTCGGTTACCGTGGTTATTATTACTACCATGATGATGCCGCGGGCGCATCCTTTGACCGTTTTGTGCTGGTTTCATTTGATCCTGAAAAGTTATAATCTCAAATTGGGTATGTTTATTAACCCGTTATCAATAAGCATGAATATCCGATTATATTTAGGCTATAGAACTATATTTTATCAATAATAATGGTTCGTAAAAGCACATGCTACGGGTAACATTGTAAACAATAGTTTTATATATGCCAACTATTTTTATCAAGCTCTTCTTAGATTGCGGCGAAAGAGCGTTCAGCATTAGCCAAATTTTCTTTTGCTAGATCAACATCAGGCGATAAACGAAGCGCTTCTTTATAAAAGGTAATGGCATCCTTAAAATTATTTTGTGTATGCGCAACAATCCCAGCCGATACCCATAATTCAGGAACATCTGGTGTGCGTTTAATGGCAGCTTGTAGTAAATTATAAGCATCTGGCGCCCGTTCTAATTTTACCAGCATTTCAGGCAAGGCCAATAAGGCAGGGAGGTAATTCTCATTAATCATGAGAATTTCACATAATACCGCAACGGCTGCCTCATAATCTGGTAATTTGTAACAGATTTCTGAAATACGCAGCAATACCTGAATATTATCGGGTTGCAATTTTAAGGCTTCTTGAAAAGCACCAAATGCTTTTAAGCTATCCCCCGCTTGCATGGCGGCATTACCCAAGCGGAAATAGGCTTCAAACATACCTGGGCGCAAAGAAACGGCGGCTTCGTAAAGAGCCATGGCCTCATCTGGCCGCCCTGCTTGTTGCGCCTTTTCTCCGGCATGAATTTTATCCACATATTCTCTAAGCGCAGAAACCCCAACGCTTGCACTCTGCGTACCAACTTCACCCTCTGGTGTCTGAATAGCTTGTGCCATGATTTTACCTGTAAAATAATATTATAGCCATAACAAAGCCATCTCACAGAAATAGCCTAATAACTCAATTATTGTCACGGGTAGTGAATGAATATTTTCTTAAAATAATGACTAACAGGCTATATCGCGGTGGGGTGAGTGATTGGTGTTGCTATGGGTTGATCGTTATCATGGTGCATATGGAATGTTTTACCGCAATAATTGCAAGTAATGCTGTTTTTGTTGCCAAATTCATAATAAACCAAGGGGTGTCCCAATGCACCGCCGCCGCCATCACACGAGATCATTTCTTGTTCATGTGCCATGTTTTTTCCTTCCATTATCTGAACCGTTGATAGCACTATAATGTGAGTGAATTTGATATTTCAAACAAAATGATTATATGTTGAATTGTCTTTATGTTGATATTTTTCAATCAACTATAAAGCGCGGGCTACGGTGCCACTATCCATAGCAGCGGTGTATAATGGCCAATCATCGCGCACCAGATCGCGCAAGGTGCTGGGGGTTTGCCCTAAGCGGTATTGATACGCCCAATAAAAGGTAATCACACGCTCTACATAACCTCTGGTTTCACCAAAAGGAATAGTTTCTAGAAAAAATAAGGGGTCATTACCGGATGTTTTTTCACGCCAACGTGAAAGATTGCCTGGGCCGCCATTATAGGCCGCGGCCAACATCATGAGATTGCCATTCACATCGGGGTGATTCAGCAATGTTTTCACATAACGCTCGCCTAACCCCACATTAATTAATGGATCAGCAATATCGCGGTTTTCTTTTTTTCCATCCATCTGTAACAGCCAGTTGGCCGTGGCAGGCATCAGCTGCATCAGGCCAGTGGCGCCAGAAGAAGGGTTAATAGCTCTGGGGTCAAACATTGATTCTTGACGCATAATCGCATAAACCAAAGCAGGGTTTACACTGAAACCGCCAGAAGGTTTCCATGAAGGAATGGGGAACATTGCACCGCCATAGGCCATGCTATACGCGCGGGTGTTTTTATTGTTGGCCATGCGCATTTTTTCTGCCCATTGCCCTAATTGCATTAACCATTCAGCCTCTTGCAAATGGTCAGCAATGGCAATAACTGGCTCTAATAATTGCGGTTGGCTGCGCAGATTAATGGATTTCAGCTCTTGCAGAGCCAGCCTTTTTTCTCCAGCATCCAACAATAAAATAGCCCGTTCCCCTGCAGGATAAGTGGCCAATAAGCCTAAGTGATTGGCATTAAGCTTAGGCACAGAAAATTGCCAGCCGCTATCTTGCCCTAAGGCGGCATTTGCCAATAGGCCGTAGAAGGTCATACCGGTTTTGGCGGCTTGTTCCAGCATTTTATTGGCTTGTTCGGGGTTACCTAAGCGTTGCCAGCATCTCGCTGCCCAATAAGCAGCCGCGCTGCTAATCCATGGAGATGGTGCATTGGTATTTTCTGCTAGCTCATTAAAATAACCCGCTGCCTTTTTTATTTGCCCTTGTTTCCAAGCCGCTAAACCTGAAACCCATAATGCCCGCGCCTGATGTTTGCCGCTCAGATAATCCGCTGCTAATTTGGCCGCATTTTTCGCGTTACCAGCATTCAAAGCCGCAACAGCCTGTTGTAACGGGTCTTCAATAATGGGTTCTCCATTAGCATCTTGTTTGCCTGCATTACGGCCATGCCATGTGGTAAAGGCATTATCATGCAAGGGGTCGGTCATATTGGTTGGCAGGCGAAACCCACGCGCTGGGGTTAAAAATAAACGTTTTTGGCCATAAGCACTCACCGCTAATTGGTAAATGGCAGGGGCTTGTGGAAGATCAGCATTATTTTTTAGCCAACGCTCCAATTCACTGGCGGATGGTTTTGCAGTGCTTTTGGTTAAAAAACGCTGCGCTTGTACATGAGAAAGCAAATGGCGGTTAACAAGCTGCGGTAGTAAATTTTCTACCAATTTGCTGTCTTTTTTGCGAATAGCATCAAAAATCGTGCTATAATTGGCAGCATCCACCGATGAGAGTCGCCATTCTGGCAAATCCCCGAACAAAGGCAAAAGGCGATCCCGTTGCTCAGAAGACGCAACAGAAGGTCCACCAGCCTCAGCCGATACTGGTTGCACGAAGGCTTGCGCATTACCGCTGGTGTCTGCATGGCTATCATTATTGCCATGCACGGATACCGGCTGATTAATCATCAACGCCTTGGCATTATCACTATGGGTCTGCTGCTTGATATTTGTTTGCGGATTAAAACCACAAAAGCCACCAAGCATGGCGGATGTTAAAACAACCCCAATCATCCAACGATGACATAAGCTGCCCACAAACCGCCGACGCACAAAAGCAGATTGCATGGCGGGTGGATTAACATCTTTAACGAGCAAAGAAAAGCCAAATAATTTATTTATTTTACGCAAATGCAATAATTAGACGCGGAAACAGGCAGAAAATCAGGATATGCCGCGTTCTTTCATAAAATTCTTTACAAGCAATAAATCTTGCCATGCTTGCTTCTTATTTAATGGGCTGCGTAACAAAAAAGCCGGATGGTAGGTAAGAAGGCAAGGAATAGGCTGCACGAATCGGCATGAAAAATGATCGCCCATGCTCTCTTTTGGCTCTCCAGCATTCAACCATTTGCCTCTAACCCTTGTAATACCTTCTTGTACGCCAGTTAAAGCCTTGGCTGCGCTATCCCCTAAGGCTAATAACATTTGGGGTTTCACCAATTCTATATGTTGCTCCAGATAAGGAATCATTTGCATGATTTCTAACGGTGTGGGCTTACGATTGCCCGGAGGGCGCCATACCAGCACGTTGGTGATATAACAATTCTGCCGATTTAGCCCAATGCTTAACAGCATTTTATCCAGCAATTGCCCCGCTGCCCCAACAAAAGGGATGCCTTGCCGATCTTCATCAGCTCCGGGGGCTTCTCCTACCACCATAATGGCTGATTCGGGATTACCATCGCCAAATACCAACCGTGAAGCGGTTTTCTTTAATAGACATTGTTCATCATTTTGCATTAATTGTCGCAGCTCGGCGAGCGAGCCCGCTTGTTTCGCGCTGATATTGGATGAAGCAGCAGCAGGCAAAGGATGAAGCGGTGCCTGTGTTTTAGCTGTTGGTGTTTCCATGTTAGGTGTGCTGCCAGCAATCCCCATGGATGTGGCTACTTTGCTAGGGGGTGTTGCCATATCCACCGCGTGTGGTTCTATGGCTTCATCCACGCCGCAATCAAGCTGCCACTCCAACAGAGCAACGATAAGATTTCTATCTAAATTGGCATTATCCATCAGTCGCGTTTCATAAAGCTTTGCATTATGATGTAAAATAACTAAATTTGGCCATCTATCATATAAAAAAAGAGTGCAAAGATGCAGCGCGAGGAAATGACCTATGATCTTCTGATTATTGGTGGCGGGCCAGCTGGTTTAGCCGCTGCTATTCGTTTCCGCCAGCAATGTTTGGCAGAAGGCAAGGATTATACGGTTTGTTTGGTAGAAAAAGGCGCGGAAATTGGCGCACATTCATTATCTGGCGCGGTATTTAACCCTATCGCTTTACAAGAATTATTCCCCGATTGGCAACAACAAGGTGCACCACTCACGGTAAAAGTGACTGAAGATCATTTTTGCTACCTCACCCAACAGCATAGCCTCTCCTTACCCGTACCGCCGCCCATGCATAATCAGGGCAATTATATTATTAGCCTTGGAGCACTCACTCAATGGTTGGGCAAGCAGGCCGAAGCATTAGGGGTAGAAATTTATGCTGGTATTGCCGCAGCTTCCCCCTTTTACGATGAAAAGGGCGCATTAGCTGGTGTGATTACGGGTGATATGGGGGTGGATAAAGAAGGCCAGCATAGCGCACAATATGTAGCGGGTATGATATTGAAAGCCAAGCAGGTGATATTGGCTGAAGGGTGCCGCGGGCATCTTTCACAGCAAATTATTCGCCATTTTCAATTGGCTGAAAATCGTGCGCCACAAACCTATGGTCTTGGTATTAAGGAAATTTGGCAAATAAAACCAGAGCATCATCAACAAGGCAAGGTGGTGCATACCATTGGCTGGCCATTGAATGGTCGTACTTATGGTGGTTCATGGTTATATCATCAGGCCGATTCGCAAATATCCATCGGCTTTGTGGTGGGGCTGGATTATCATAACCCTACCCTGTCTCCTTTTCAGGAAATGCAGCGTTTTAAGCATCATCCCGCTATTAAGCCATTATTAGAAGGTGGTAAACGCCTCAGCTACGGGGCCAGAGCATTAGTTGAAGGCGGCTATCAATCCCTGCCCCGCCTTAGTTTTCCCGGTGGGGTATTAATTGGTGATGCCGCCGGCTTTTTGCTGGTGCCACAAATTAAAGGTAATCACACGGCCATGAAATCTGGTATGGTGGCGGCTGAAGCTATTTTTAAGCATTTTGCTAATGAAGCCACCAATAGCGAATGTGTAAGCTATGAAACCAATTTGCGGGCATCTTGGGTGTTTGAAGAATTATATAAAGCCCGCAATATTCGTCCAGCTTTTCGTTTTGGTTTATGGCCAGCTCTTGCCCTTAGTGCTATCGATCACTATATATTTAAGGGTAAGGCTCCATGGACATTGCGCCATGGTAAACCCGATCATTTAGCAACCGCTACTAAAAATAAATATCCAGCCATCAACTATCCCAAACCCGATGGGGTGATTAGTTTTGACCGTTTATCATCCTTATATTTATCCAATACGGTGCATGAAGAAAATCAACCCTGCCATTTGCGCTTGCATAAGCCTGAACAGGCGATTGATCTTAATTGGCAACAATATGGCTCGCCCGAGCAATATTATTGCCCTGCCCAAGTGTATGAAGTGGTGGATGATGCGGCCACGGGTACTAAAAAATTGCAGATTAATGCAGCCAATTGTTTGCATTGTAAAAGCTGCGATATTAAAGACCCCGCACAAAATATTTTGTGGACACCACCCGAAGGTGGCGGTGGGCCGAATTATATTAGTATGTAGTGATTGTTTAAGTTAATATCGTTACTATGGTTAAGTAGTGATGAATTTGATATGGGTGTATAATGGCAGATAATAATAAAAAAAATCGGCATCGTTTAGCCTTGCTGCGCAATGGCTTATATGCTGGTGCTGCTGTGGCTGCCATATCTATTTTTGTTATTCATCATTATACCAGAGCCAGTAATATGGTGGATGATGGTTTGGGCAATAAAACCCAATATGTGCCCGTGGTGCAGAGTAAGCATGCAGGATTGTCGGGCATATTTCTTTCTGCCTATTCTGCCAAGCAGAACAGGGATTGGCCCAATGCAGCAAATTTTACCGCAAGCCTTGCGGAAATCATCCCAGAGAATCTTGAATTTTTGCGTTATAGTGTGTTGATGAATATTAATGCGGGCAATTATGAAAAAGCCCAGCATTTCATTGATATATTGGCCAATAAGCAAGATCGCGATGCTATTACTATTAATGCCGCCACTGTGAGCGCGTTGGTAGCGGGCAAGCGTGAAAAAGCGTTGGAGCTGCTGAGCAATAAAGCGGTGGGGCAATATTTGGGCTCTATTGGTCAGGCATGGTTATTATTGGATAAGCAGCCTAATGATGCCAAAAACATTTTTGCTGAAAAAATAGCCGCCGCTGAAAAATTACCCGGATTAACCATGGCTTTTACCCGCCATCGAGCGTTAATTGCCAGAGCCATGCACGATGAAGCAGGGGCCGCGCAATGGTTTGAAAAATTGTTGGCCATGCAGCCAGCCCCGCGGGATGCACAGCTTGCGATCAATTATTTCATTAGCCATGGCCAAAAGCAAAAAGCAGAAGAGTTGGTTAAACGCTATAATAATGCAGCGGATAGTTTGTTGCTCACGGCCGATATAAAGGCAGCCGACGATCAGCAATATATGAAACCAGAGCAGGGAATTGCCTTATTATTCAGCGATTTAGGCGGGGTGTTGCTCAGAAATAAAGAAACAGATATTGCCCTGTTTTATGCAAGGCTGGCTTTATGGTTAGATCCCAATAATATCACCGCCAAGCTATTATTGGCCACCATTCTTGATGATAATGGCCAAACCGAACAAGCCTTTACCATATTGGGTAATGTGCATGGTTTGGGGGTGGATGAGTGGAGCGTGGGCATCATGCAGGCCAATATTTTGCAGCGGCAGAATAAAAAAGCTGAAGCCTTGGCTATTTTGCAAAAACTGCATAAAGGCGTTATCAACCACGCAGAAACCACCTCTTTGCTGGGGGCTTATTTGCAGATGGAAGATAAATATGCCGAAGCAATTAAGGTGTATAATCAATGGCTGGATCATGAAACAGGTACAGCAAGGCAAAAGGCGACCATGGTTTTTGCCAGAGCCTTGGCTTATTTAGAAAGCAAAGATTGGCCAAAGGCCGAAAAGGATATGCAAGAGGCATTGCGGCTTGATCCTGAAAACCCTTCTGTGCTTAATCATTTAGCCTATAGCTGGATAGAGCGCGGCCTGCAAATTGATGAATCGATTAAGCTGCTAGAAAAAGCGGTTTCGCTGAAACCCAATGATGGTAATGTGCTGGATTCTTTGGGCTGGGCTTATTTCAAAAAAGGGGATTATGCAACGGCTGCTGAATATATAGAAAATGCCCTGCATTATGAGCCGAATCACCCCACCATTTCCGACCATTTAGGCGATGCTTATTGGCAGCTTGGCCATTATCGTCAGGCGAGTTTTTTATGGAAAAAAGCCTTAAAAAATCTACAGGAAAAAGAGGCCAGTGATCTTACCGATGAAGATAAAGGCGTGATAAGTGCCCTGCAGAAGAAATTGGCCAGCGGCACGGCCGATAAAAGCGCCCAACATACAGAACCAAAACCACCCAGTGCGGGCGTTAATTAGAGCCCGCGATGGATTGTAATAGAGAACAAGCACCAGCTAAGCTGAATTTGTTTTTGCATATTATTGGCCGCCGTAGCGATGGTTATCACTTGCTGCAAAGCGTGGTGATTTTTGTTGATCTGGCGGATCAACTTACTATTGATGATGGCGGTGGCTTATCGGTTGATGGAGCGTTTGCCCATTCTTTGGGCGGGGATCATCGTAATAATCTGGTGCTAAAGGCAGCTGATGCTGCGGCCTCCGTATTTCATAGAAAATTACCCCTTGGCTGGCGGCTTACCAAAAACATCCCTATTCAAGCGGGGCTTGGTGGTGGCTCGGCGGATGCCGCCGCCTGTTTGCGGTTATTGGCGCGTTATTGGCAAATAGATATAACCCACCCCCATTGGCAGCAATTGGCCACTGAATTGGGGGCGGATGTGCCCATGTGCCTTGCCTCTCAACCCGCTTTTATTGAAGGGGTGGGCGAAGAAATAACCCCATTGCTTTTAGAGCAAGAATGGCATGTGGTGTTGATCTGGCCGGGCAAGGGGCTTTCCACCCCTGCTATTTTTGCGCAATATTGTGCCCATAAAGAAAAAATGCTGGCGCCATACACACCGCCCATCACCTTGCCGCCATTAAAAACAAGGGAAGATTTTTTATTGTGGTTGCACACCACCCAGAATGATCTCACCCCTGCGGCCATGGCTATTTTTCCTTTTATGACAGAGATACTCACGGCCCTACAACAGGCTGTAGGCTGTTATTTTGCCCGCATGAGCGGTAGTGGTTCTGCCTGTTTTGGCTTGTTTTCTTCTCCCGCAACGGCAGAGGCGGCAGCCCAGCTATTGCAAAAGCACTTTCCCACATATTTTGTGCAGGCAGCTTCAAGCCGCCGCAATCTTTTCATGCAGTAAGCACTTGCATCTCGATAAAAAACCTTTTATCTATTGTCAAATCACGTCGCCAATCGGCGTTCGGTTCAGATAGTCTGAATTTATTTTGGGGTATAGCCAAGCGGTAAGGCAGCGGTTTTTGGTACCGCCACTCCCAGGTTCGAATCCTGGTACCCCAGCCAATATTTCAAAGTTCTAACTTATCTCTCAACTGAGACTCAATATATGTGGCTGTTTGTGTCATTTTTTCGGCATCTACCGCCACATGCGAAAAGCCATTATTAGCCAAAATAGCCATATTTAGCTCCAACCCACACCCATTCTCTCATCCGCAAAGTTTTCGTGGTGACGTTTCCGATTTGCGCACTGAAAAAGCAGTTTCCAGCCTGTTATAGGCAATTTAACAGGCCGGAATCATAGGCCCGATACGCGCAAACTGAGACTCTGAGCCATCGCACATGGAATCATTGGCTCTTTCAAAACAGGCCAGGAACAGGCTGACAACAGGCTAGTAACTGGAGGATTAACAGACTAAAAATAGGCATTATCTGATATCTTATTAGGAGCAAAGTATGGATAGAATAGATCTAGCTCTAGGAAAAAAGTTAATTGAACTACGCGAGCGTGTGGTTTCCAATTTTGATGCGGGCAATTGGGAAGAAGTTGGGCTGCTAACAGGCTTCTCAGATACCATTAATACTCATCCACGACTTTTAAGAAGTCTAGCTTGGGGAGATGAGGACTACGCTGGGAATGTACTTACTATTTTACGGCAAATTATCGAGTATTCTCATGAATCTCTGAAAATTTTTGAGCAATATCTCGATGAGAAATTTCCAGGTGAATCTCATTATATTTCAGCCAAACCATCCGAAAAAAAGATAACCTTTGCACCGAACGTATTTCAGATTCCAGATTCACCAATTGAAAGCGACTTAGTTGCACTCATGATACCCTTCTCTCAGGAGTTTGAGGTAGTGTATGAAACCGTGAAATCAGCTTCCGCTACTAATCTTTTTCGCTGCCAACGAGCCAGTGATATCTGGGAAGACAGCACCATCATTCAAGATATATTTAGCCTAATTTATCGGGCCCACGTGGTTGTCATCGACTTCACTGGCAAGAATCCGAACGTAATGTATGAATTGGGAATTGCTCATACGTTGGGCAAACACGTCATACCAATTACACAATCTCTTGATGATATCCCGTTTGATATCGCTCATCACCGCGCGCTTAAATATTTGAAAAATACTGAAGGCCTGACTGAGCTAAAAGACAAGTTGTCTAAAAGACTTAGGCAACTGTTGCCTGCAGATTCTGTATTTCGTTGATTTTTCACCAAGTTAAAACTTTAAAATCTGCTTCTGCCGATGCCACTCAATTGGCAGGTTCATTACCAGATCCTTCAGATGCGTCGTCGCCGGTTGCGTGCCAGTAAGAATGCTCGAGATAATATCCCGCGGGAGCATCATCAGATTCACAATGCGCCCAATATAGGTTCTGGCATGTCCTTCCTGCTTTGCCAAATCGCTGATGGTGATTTGCCCATCATCCAGCTGCCGATTCCAGCGGTAGGACCTCACCAGAGCATTCACGAGCACCGGATTGTAGTTCGATTTCTTGAAAGCTCGGATCGGCTTGCCCTCCGCATCCAGTGCCATCTGGCTACGACCATACAGTTCAAAAGTTGCTGCTTCAGATGTGTGATTTGCTCGATCCAAGCATTCTTCTGCGAGATATCGAGCGCAAAATTATTCTTGTGAGCCAGCCCACCTAAGATTTTATCTTGGTCCTCACTCAAGAAATCCGCAATGTCTGCCTCATAATAAGAACGTGCGATCATGGCCTAACTTATCATTTAAATATTAAGTTTGGATTCTTGCCTAGCCGAAGCCAAACCACGAAATAATACATCAATTATAGAAACAATGACTTGCGATCACAAGCAGTCGATCTTAAAGCATCGGCACCCACAATGTATCACAATAAAAGCATATTTGATCGATACATTTATTATACCTAAAATAAAAACTGTAAAAAGCGGTTTGGTCATTCCGCGCATATTACGCTGCTATGCAATCATGAGTGGATTGTATAATTATCTCCTCATTATATTATGGTAACTTCTTTATGTTATAAATCACTGATGCAAATTGATCTAGTTTCTGATATATTTCTTTCACTTATGGCGATGATGATGATGATCGCCTCCTTCGTAGCGTATTTTCGCACACGCTGGTTTCTTGCAAATGCCAACCGGACACAGGCAACCATCACAAATATTGAAAAAGATGAAAAGCAAGAAGAAACAACCTACACTCTAGAATTTAAGGATCAATTCGGCAAAGAGTGGCAAGTGCGAACACAATCCGGCACAGCAGCTGCTACCATAGCAAAGAAATTTAATCGAGAAAAGAGAGATGCTTTCGTTAAACAGAACGAGCGTTTAATAAAAGATAAAGGTTGTGCAGGACTAAAGGAGAAAATTGATACACTTCTTAATCAAGAATTAATTGGGGAGTGTATCTTCATCTTTTATCAGCAAGATAAGCCTGAAAAAATACGGGTGGATCATTTTGGATCACTTTGGTTGGGCTCCTTATTAGAAGGTGCAGCAGGTCTAATCCTTGTCAGTTATTTAGTGTTTCAGCATTGGAATAAGATTATCCAGTTTCTTTAATAAATAGGTGTAATCCGCTTAAATTTGTTCGGGTTATGAAATAAACAGTTTGTTGAGGGTCGTTTTTCAAGCTTTGGGCTGGAGTTATGCTGCCGATAGCCACAATTCTTACACGGCTTTTATGTTGGTGGGGGTAAATGCTGCAGTAATATTATGAATATCGCGCCACAATGCCCAGTATTAGCCCTGTGCTTTGCACATTTTAGGAAAATATGATGGCCGCGATACTCGATCTAGCAGAAAAAAAGGGGTTGATTATCGGCATCGCTAATGATCATAGCATTGCTTATGGTTGCGCCCGTATTTTCCATCAGGCTGGCGCCGAACTGGCGATAAGCTATCTCAACGATAAGGCAGAGCCCTATGTACGGCCATTGGCCGAGCAATTGCACGCCCCCATCATTATGCCTTGTGATGTGCAAGACGATATTGAAATGACCCAGTTGTTCGATACAATCTTAAAAGAATGGGGTTATCTCGATTTTTTTCTTCACTCCATCGCTTTTGCCCCCAAAGCTGATCTGCAAGGGCGTATCACGGATTCTTCCAAACAAGGTTTTAGGATGGCCATGGATATTTCCTGCCATTCTTTCATCCGTATGGCTAAACTTGCTGAACCGTTGATGGCAAAAAGGGGTGGCAGTTTACTCACCGTTACTTATATGGGTAGCGAACAGGTGGTAGAGCATTATGGCTTAATGGGGCCAGTGAAGGCAGCATTGGAAAGTGCCGTGCGCTATCTAGCAAAAGATTTAGGTGAAAAGCATATCCGTGTGAATGCTCTATCCCCCAGCCCCATGAAAACCCGTGCGGGTTCTGGCATTGTGCATTTTGATGATTTGCTTCAATCAACTGCCGATAAAATGCCTCTGCACCGCAATGTTGATTTGAACGATATTGGCAATATGGCAGCATTTCTGGTAAGCGATTTAGCCAAAAATATCACTGGCGGCGTGCACAGGATTGATGGCGGATATGAGATGATGGATTAATGATGGCAAAAAATTCCTCTCTCCTCTCTGTTGAAACCAGTAATGGATGAAAAAGCCCATCCTTCTTGGTTTGGCGATTATAGGTGTGCTGGTGCTTGCATGGTTAGGAAAAAACTGGCTGAACAATGAATTGATAGAAGTGACCCACCCCACCCGTGGGCCCGCGGTACTGGCTGTATATGCAACAGGAACAGTAGAAGCAACGGTGATGATGCCGATTGCTCCGCGTATTGCCGCCAAACTTGTTGAGCTAACGGTGGATGAAGGTAGCAAGGTTGGAAAAGGTAAGCTGCTGGCACGGCTTGAGGATACAGATTTGCAAAGCGGGCTACGCCAGTTGCAAGCACAGGAAATGTTGGCTAAAAAAAGCTATGATCGCCTATCAATGCTTGTAAAATCTGGTGCTATTTCAAAAGCCGAGTATGATAGCGCAAAATCGGCATGGGAATCGGCAAAAGCTTCATCGGCCAAAGCCTCCACCGAAACCAATTTCATGAAATTAATTGCCCCCAATGATGGCCTTATCATTAAGCGCGATGGTGAAATTGGTCAGCTTATCCCCGCTCAGCAGCCAGTATTTTGGCTAAGTTGCTGCGCCCCGCTGCGTATTTCGGTGGAGGTAAATGAGGAAGATATTGTGCAGGTAAAATCTGGGCAGGAAGTCCTCATTCGGGCGGATGCATTTCCCGAGCAGCTATTTAACGGCAAAGTACAATCTATTACCCCCAAGGGCGACCCTATCGCCCGCACCTACCGCGTGCGTGTGGAATTTATTGGCGATGTACCGTTGCAAATTGGGATGACGGCGGAAACCAATATCATCATCTCAAAAAATGATCATGCACTGCTTGTACCCTCCACCGCTGTTTCTGATCACAAACTATGGCTGGTGAAGGATAATAGGCTAGTGCAACAGGAGATAAAACAAGGGGCAAAGGGTGTGAAAAGCGTTGAGATAATCAACGGTGTGGGGGAGAGCGATGTCGTAGCAGTTCAGCCCACCGCTCAATTTACATCAGGTGCGGCTGTTCGCACTCATTTTGCCACGCCATAAGAGCCATGCGGTTGCTCATTCATATCGCTACTAGCGATGAATTCCGAACCATACGCCCGCAGCCAGTCAATACTTTATACGGAAGCGATGCCGTTGAAATACGCCATGTGAAGCCACTGACTGAAACCCGCGGTATTCGAGATTATAAGCAGCTATTAGATGAATTGAAAACCACAGAAGGTGTGTCTGCATCCGCGGTGTTAGCGGGGCAGGCCTTGGTGAATTTTGCTGGAAAAGATTTTGGTATTACGCTGAGCGGCATGACCCCCAGCGAAGTGATGAGCGTTACCACCATCGAAAAATATATGATTGCTGGCAGTATCAATAACCTCATCGCCAATACTGATGGCATTATCATTGGCGCAGAATTGGCGCGTAAATTATCCCTATCACTGGGCGATAATATTACCGTGGCGGCCACCACCGGTCAGGTGCGTATCTTCAAGATTCAAGGGATTTTTCGTACAGGTCGCGTGGGGTATGATGAGACACAAGCATTTGCCAGCATCAAGCGGGTACAGGCGTTGCTCAATCGCTCTAACCGCGCCAATATCATTATTGTGAAGCTAGTGGATTATAGTTCGGCGCGGGCGCTGGCCACAGAAATTGAAAAACGCATCGGCTATAAGGCTGTTTCGTGGCAGGAAGCTTCGGAAGATATTATCAGTGCGCTTGCTATTCGTAATATCATTATGTATGCGGTGGTAAGTGCGGTGCTGGTGGTGGCGGGCTTTGGCATTTATAATGTTATTTCTACCGTGGTGATGGAAAAACAGCGTGATATTGCCATTTTGAAATCCATGGGTTTTCACATCAAAGACATCAGCACCATTTTTCTTACCCAAGGCGTGGTGCTGGGGGTTGTGGGTTGTGTGCTGGGCATCCCACTTGGTATGGCATTGATGATCGCCCTTGCTCAGATTCGTTTCAAACCACCCGGCGGTACTGAAATTATCCACATGCCCATTGATTGGAGTTTACCGCAATTTTTTATTGCGGCTTCCTTTGCACTGGCAACGGCCATTCTTGCGGCCTTGCTGCCCGCTTATAAAGCGGCATCGGTTCACCCTGTTGATATATTAAGGGGGTCGTGATGGCAGAAACTATTGCCCAAAAATTCGTGGTGCAAACAGAAAATATATCGCGCATTTTAGCGGGTGAAGTGCCAGTAACCTTGGTAAAAAATGCAAGCGTTGCTATTGGGCGCGGCGAGTTTGTGGCCATTACAGGGCCATCGGGTTCGGGTAAATCTTCCCTGCTTTATATGCTTGGTTTGCTTGATCAGCCAACCAGTGGAAAAATAATACTTAATGGGCTGGATACCACGCAGATGAATGACGATCAGCTAGCAGATTTACGCCTTGCTGAGCTTGGTTTTGTGTTCCAGTTTCACTTTTTGTTGCCAGAATTTTCTGCGCTTGAAAATGTGATGATGCCAATGCAGAAATTGGGGTGTTTATCGGGTGCTAACATCAAGAAGCGGGCAGAGGAATTGCTGGAAAGTCTGGAGCTGGGGGATCAAGCCCAGAAATTGCCCAAACAGCTTTCTGGCGGCCAAAGCCAACGCGTGGCCATTGCTCGCGCTATGGCTAATGAGCCATTATTGATATTAGCCGATGAACCCACCGGTAATTTGGATACCAAATCAAGCGTGAATGTGCAAAATATCTTATTGGAGCAAGCCCACACCCATAACCGCACGGTGATTGCGGTATCGCACGATATGGAATTTGCCAAACGCGCCGACCGCGTGATTACGATTGTGGATGGTGAAATCGTGAAAATGTAAGATTATGCAATTTTCTTGGGCGGGATAGTTTTGGGGTGCTCCATTTCTTCTGCAACCATTAAGCCACCGATTGTGCCCACGCTTCCACCAATGGCTGCGCCAATCAGCAATCCGGGAAGCTCTGCCGCAATACCAAGGGCTGCACCCACGGCAATGCCCACCGAGGCTAAGGAGGCAATCGCTCCAACCGCACCATTATCATAAGGATGATCGGTGTGATTTTCGGGTGTTATTTCTTGTATTTTTTTCATAAAAAACTCCTGATTATGGAAAGATAATGCCCCATATAGTGTGTTGTATTATCAAAGGGTCATTTCATCATCACATAGCTGCCGGGGGCATCGTGCAGGGGCGGGTAATGATGGCTGCCCATGCTGGGTGGTTTGGTTTTAGCGCTTGAATGCAGATCAAGCCAACCATGCCACTCTACCCACCATGAGCCATCGCTGGTGGGGGTATTGGTGAGCCATTGGCCGGGGGGTGTGTAACGCGCGGTATTTGCCATGGTTGAAATTTGATAGCTTCGACCAGCGTGACCCGGCTCGCTCACAATTCCCGCATTATGCCCACCGCTGGTAAGCACAAAAGTGACATCGCTCGCTGTGAGCAACAATATTTTATACACCGATTTCCACGGCGCAACATGGTCGCGCACCGTGCCCACCGAAAAAATAGGCGCACAAATATCTTGTAGTGCTACAACACTACCACTCACCATAAAACGCCCCTCTGCCAGATTATTTTGCAAAAATAGCTCACGCAGATATTCGCTATGCATGCGATAGGGCATCCGTGTGGCATCGGCATTCCATGCCATGAGGTCATTCATCGATTGTCGCTTACCTTGCATATAATCTGTAATTATGGGCGACCAGATAAGATCATTGGTGCGCAACAGTTGGAATGCGCCAGCCATCTGGTGTTTATCGAGATAGCCTTGCTGCCACATTACATCGTCAAGAAATGCCAGTTGGCTATCATCCACCAATAATTTCAGCTCCCCAGCTTCTTCAAAATCCACCTGTGAAGCAAGAAATGAAAGGGTTTTCAGCGTTTCATCACCATCACGCGCCAAGCTTGCGGCCATTATGGAAAGCAGCGTGCCGCCCAAACAATACCCCATCGCGTGTATATGCTGCGTATGGGTAATGGCTTTTACGGCCTGTATCGCCTCGCCAAGCCCTGTGTGTAAATAGTCTTCCAAGCCCATATCGCGATCGCTGGCATCAGGGTTGCGCCATGAAATCATGAACACCGTATGGCCTTGATCCACGAGATATTTCACCAGTGAATTATGCGGGGAAAGATCAAGAATATAATATTTCATGATCCATGCGGGCGTGATAAGTATGGGCTCGGCGTACACTTGTGCTGAGGTTGGCGCATATTGTATAAGCTCAATGAGATGATTACTGAACACCACCATCCCCGCGGTGCAGGCAATATTTTCCCCACAATAAAGTTTTTTGTGCCTTGGGGTGGTGTATCCATGCGGCTGCGCATTGTATCATCTAGCCAATTTAGCATTCCATGCCAGAAATTTGCCCCGCCTTGGGCTTGCGTGGTGCTCCAAATATCAGGATTAGTGAGTGGAAAATTGGATGGCGCCACCACATCCAGCAATTGCTGCGCTATAAAAGACGTGATGTGGCGATGATGCGGTGATACCCCGCGCACGCCAGTGGTTGCTTCTAACCACCATGCTTGGCTCAACAAAAATCCTTGTTGCATCATATTAAACGGCCATTTTTGCCAGCCATCCCCGGTGAATCTTCGATCCGTTGGTGGTGGGGTGATAATGGGGGCAACGTCAGCGCCTACTATAGCCTTCATCGTATAATCGCTGATTTGAGCAGTTTTATCCAGTAAACTGCTCATCAATAGTTGCTGGGTCGATGGTGAAAAAAGCAAATGTTGCCACCAGTCAAACCCAGCAAGCATTAACGATGTGGGGGAAATACCACCAGTAAATTTTGCTAGTGCCGCATGCCATAAATGATCTTGTATGTAATGATCGTAGGGGGGTGGGTACGCTTCACCCCCTACGCTGGCCACAAGCTGTAATGTTTTCTTTATTGAGGCGGCGGCCATTATTGTAACCCATTGCTATGGCGCAATTTTTTTTGCGCTGATCTCAGCTTTTTATATAGCTTGGGATATAGGGATTTATATGTGGATGATAGAGGCCGTGATAAGCACAGCATAAACCATAAAAAAAGCTGGCGGTTAAAGGCCAGCTTTTTAGTGGTTTTTATTAAGCAGTGTTAAAGCTTATTCTTTTTTGGGGTTCCTTTTCCAAAGAGGGCCCATTGTTCCAAATAATGCCCCGCCATTACCAGTGCCAAAGGTACCCCCAACACCTTTCAAGCCTTCAATGGAAGCTTGTGAACCAACAGCGCTAGAAACTGCACTGGCAAATTGGCTGGCCTCTTGCATGTTGGATACCTGACCCACGGCCTGTTCCCCATGGCCGGCCAAGCCCACTTGGCCAATCCACCGCAATACTTGATCAGGGAATACATCAATCATGCGGAAACACATATTAGCCGCTGCTAAATAACCTGATTTTTTAATCCACAACAATGCTATCCATACAAATATTGACGACAAGCCAACACCAGCGAACGCAACAGGATTAAAGGCAGCGTACGAATTGCTGTTCGCAACCATACTCCAAAACATTCTTGACCATAAATTAGCCGCCACATTGAAGCCCATCAGCGCGCATAATAGGCCAAAAATCATTAAAGGGGGGCGTAAAAATATCTGCACCACCAACATATAGCCCTGTAGAGAATTGGGGCCGAAGAAGCCTTCTCCATCCGAACGCAAATGGGTTAACATAATTAATGGTGCCGCTACCACGGCTTCTGCCAGATGCAACACCCAAGTAACCGCACCAAACACAAACCGGCCCAAAATCATCACGGGGATCATGTAGGCACAGGTTAAACCGGCAATTAAAATAGGGGAAGCAATAGCAAAAATTAATGCCGAGAGGGCAAACACAATCCCATTTCCTAAAACTTGTGCCCCAGCTGCTACTCCCAGTGCTACAAGTAATGCACCGAGACCTATTAAAGCATGCCCCCATGCCAATACATGCTTTAATGTGTCACTAATCGTCCAGTTGATGACGGGTTTCATGGCAACATTCTGAGGAGGGGTATTAGCTATAGCAGCAGCTGTCACGGCAGCGGGATTAGCCGTAATAACACTTATCACGCTTGCCATTGGAATTAATGCAGCTATTCCGTTGGCATTGGCTGTCTGTGCTCTAGAGCCAGCAGGGTTAGAAATAGTATTGGTGGGTGGCTTCAGGCCTTGATCCACCCAAAAAGCTTCCAACTCATCCTTGGTCTTAAAAATCACCTTGGCGGCTTTACATTCTGGTGAATCATTGCATTTATTTTCATCTTCAGTGTAATATTCTGTTACCCGCACCGGTTCCATGCCGGGTAAATCATTAAAGCCACTCAGTACCTTACCCGCATAATCTGAATATAGCATGCCGTAAATACCGGCGCTAATCCAGCCAAATTCAGTTTTTTTATTACCACCCGGTTTCAGTGCGTTCTGTAACGCGGCAGCAGCTACTGTAGCATTCTCTTTCCCAATCGCTTCTATCCGTTCTCTGTATTTAGTTCTGGCTGCGGCTACGGCACTTGCAATTTGTTCATTCACGGCGTAGCGGTCGGTGGAGCCACCATTGGGCATATATACCCGGGTAAAGCGATCCGCCACACCACCAATCATCGACGCAACCAGCGCATCATAATAAATCATTTGCTTATCACTGATATTACTTCCAGGTGCACCGGGTTTATAAAAAAAAGTAGCGGCGCCGCATATTCTATTATGGGTAGAGATGTTGCCAGGGCCAAAAATCGCAAAGATATTGGCGGCGGGGCGCACATTGCTCCATGCAATCACCTTTTTATCATCATTAGTTTGGATCTGTTCTTCCCGTTCTACCATTTCCATGGTGGGGCTTTCTGTGCTGGTACCCCCTTGCGTGTAGGTTTCATTTAGTGCCTTTCTACAGGTGGCTTGTAACACCGCGCGAAACACAATATCATCCGTTGCAGTGGTCATGCCATTAGGGTTATCTGTTGTACGATCCAATCCAAAATCAGCTTTATTTATCCATTCCGCCCACATGGTGCTTGCTAAAGCAGAGCCTCCCTTGGCCACCTGCACCATTAAAATTTGCGCGGTATTAAAACCATTATCAATCGGTACCAAGGCGCCTAATCCCACAATCAACCGCACGGGTGCCCATAATTCATTATGGCGTTTACCAAACATTACCCCATGGTGGGCGGTATCTACCACAATATTAAGCACCGACCACACCACCAATGCGCCGCCCAGCACCAACACGGCTGAGTTATACATGCGCAGCAGCATGGAAAAAATTTCCCCTAAGCCTTTTTGAGCCGGAATAGTGCTACCAAATTGAAAAAAGCTGCTTACTATTTGCTGTGGTACGTCTTCTTGTGGTAATTGGAAAAAAGTGGTGGCATTAGGCGCTGTTTGAGCAAAAGCATGCCCCATGCCCAGTTGTAATAGCCACGCGCTCACCCCAAATAAGGAAAGCCATAAAAAACTGCGGGCGGTGTAATAGGCCAAGCCACCCAGTAAAGGCCAGCGTTGTTGGCGAACCCCTAATCGGGCAGCGCGTACAATCTCTTGATATTCCCCAAAACCAAAATTGGCGGCTGAAAAGGCTGGGTGTTGTGGCGAAATCAGCCGAAATGAAGCAAAAATCATCGCGTAGGCGCGTAATAAGCCGCCTAAAGCCCGAGCTACCGCTTGAAAGCTAGAGGTGGGGGCAAATTTATTGAAGGATAAGCTGCTCATAAAACGCCACTCCGCGTAATCATTACGTAAATTTTAGAATAATCGATTGAGGTAAAAAGACAACTAAAATTGTTTGTTTTGTAATGAATTAATCATAGAAAAAGTCCATCATGTAACATTTTCACCATTATTTTATGTTGTTTTTACCGCAATGTCAGCAGCATTATTTTTACTGTAACCTTTGTATTTCCTGCCATATATCTGTGGTGATCATGCTGGCAATGCCTCTACCATTGGTTGTACGACCAGAATGAATGCCCAATATATAAGCCTTTCCATATCTTTCAATAATTAATGGCGCGCCAGAAGCACCGCCCCCACTAGGGCAATCATGATGGATAATAGGTAATGTTTTGGTAAATAGCTGAGAAGTTTCGCCATGAACATCGCATTCATACAGCATTTTTTGGCTGCCCACATGCTGTTGATTTGCTTGATGGTAACTCACCAACATAGCAGGTTGAGGGGTGTTGCCTAAATTGCTATTCAAAAACTGCATGAAGGGTTGATAATTGGCAGGCAAGGTACAATCCAGTTTAGCGGCCGCCCAATCCTGATCGGCGCTAGTGGCTTCTGGCTGTTTTGACCCCGCTATAATATGGGTGATTTTACAAAATGCCCCATATAGGCCGTCAGGATAGTAAAAAAAGCTGCTATCGCGCAATTGGCCATGAGCGTAAAAAATATGCGCCGCCGTGAGAATGATGTTGCGCCCCAACACAAGGCTGGCGGTGCCACCCGTGCTATTCTCGCCTTTTACATAGCCCACGCCGCTATAATCTTCTGCGGCTAATGCTGGCTGGTGGCAGATGATTAGTAGGCCACAAGCCCATAAAGCCGCGATAAAATGGCGGCAACTCGTCTTTTTTTTATAAAAACTCTTGTTATCGTGGTGAAACATAGCAATATGTTCCTCGGAAAGTTGAGATAGGCGTTATGATCGTTAACCCGGTCAGGTTCGAAAGAAAGCAGCCGTCGCGAAAACAGATGGGTTATCATCAGCTTTCCACCTTATATAGCAGATGAACTATAAGAATGCTTATAGTTCATCTGCTATAGAGTCTGAAATTTACGGCACAAATGTGCCGCAGCGGCAGTCGCCGCTGTGGTATAGCTGATTAAGTTTATGGTTACATAAACTTAATCAGCTATACAGCGTATGTTGCAATTTTTGTGTACTCTATGGTGGCTGAAAGGTAAACGTGCTTTTTTCTGAAGAACAGCTTCCAACCGCTACCCAGCAAAAATACAGGGTATTAGCGCGCAAATACAGGCCGCAATTTTTTTCTGCCCTCATTGGTCAGGAAAATCTGGTGCGTACCTTAAAAAATGCGTTCAGGGTGAATAAAGTCGCCCACGCCTTTATGCTTACTGGTGTGCGCGGTATTGGTAAAACCACCACCGCTCGCCTCATTGCCAAAGCCTTAAATTGTGAGCAGCCATTTGCTGAACGGGCAGATGGTTTTGAGCCATGTGGTGTGTGTAGTAACTGTTTGCAAATTGCCGATTCGCGCCATGTTGATGTGTTAGAAATGGATGCCGCTTCACGCACGGGCATTGATGATATTCGTGAAATTATTGATAGTGTGCGCTATGGGCCAGTGGCTGCCCCTTATAAAGTGTACATTATCGACGAGGTGCATATGCTCTCGCGCCAAGCCTTTAATGCCTTGCTGAAAACGCTGGAAGAGCCACCGCCGCATGCTAAATTTATTTTTGCTACCACTGAGATTCGCAAGGTGCCGCTCACCATTCTTTCCCGCTGTCAACGCTTTGATTTGCGCCGAGTAGAAAAAGAGCCGCTGGCCGCTTATTTACAAGAAATCTGTGCCAAGGAAGCCGCCGAAGCCGATAGCGAATCGCTGCTATTATTGGGGCGCGCGGCGGATGGTTCGGTGCGTGATGCTTTATCCTTGCTGGATCAAGCCATTGCCCGTGGGGATGGCGGGGTAAATCTGGCGGATACTAAGGAGATGTTAGGTTTAGCGGATCGCGGCATGGTGTTTGATTTATTGCATCATGTGGTGCGGGGCGAGGTGCAGCAAACGCTTTCCCTTTGTCAGCAATTTTACGACCATGGCGCCGAGCCATTAATCCTTGTGCAGGATATGCTGGATATGGTGCATGCTCTTACCCGTTTGGCCGCGATGGAAGGGGTAAAAAAAGCCGTTGATATTGAAGAAATAGTGGATTTACCGCAAAAAGAAGCCAAGGAACTGGCATTATTATTGGGGGTGCCGGGGCTTACACGTTGTTGGCAGCTATTATTAAAAGGGGTGCAGGAAATTCCCTTGGCCAGCAATCCGCAAAAAGCTTTTGAAATGATATTGTTGCGGCTGTTGCATCTTTCGCATGTGCCGCCCCCTGCTGAGTTAATTCACATCATGAAGCAGCAAGCTGGCAAGGCTGTTGCCCGTAATGCTTCGGTGGGTGCAAATGCGATGGGGGTAAATGCAGTGGCGGCGCCGCGCCATGATGGTGGGGGTAGTCATGGCAGTATGGCCTTACAAATGCAGCCAGAAATTCAGGCTCAAACCCCAGAGATTCAAGCGCAAACTATTGTGCTGCCCACCAATATGCAGGAAATCTACCAACTATTGCTTCAGCTTTCTCCTATTCTGGCCAGTAATTTACGCCGTCACGCCTCGTTAGTGCGGTTGGATGTCAGCCGTCAGCCGCCAATGTTGGAATATTTTGTGGTGGGGAATGCACCTGCCAATATGGCACAACAGCTGATGACCAGCCTGCAAAAAGTAACCTCTGTGCGCTGGATGGTATCTATTGCCCCAGAAAAGGGAGAATTAACGCTGGCAGAAATGGAAGAAAAATCACTGCAGGCCAAAAATGAAGCCATTGCCAGCCATGAGGTGGTGGCACAATTACTACAAGAATTTTCTGTTGACTCATTGGTGCTGGAGGCATTACCGACAACAGTAGAAAAATTGGCCGTAACAGAAACCGATGGCTATTTAATCACCACAGAAAAAGAGGATGGAGATAACGATGAATAATTTTTCAAAAATGATGCAGCAAGCCCAGCAAATGCAAAAAAAGATGCAGGAATTGCAAGCAAAGTTAGAAGATATTGTGTGTGAAGGCACGGCTGGTGGTGGTTTGGTAAGGGTATTGATAAATGGTAAAGGCCATTGTTTGAAAACCACCATTTCTCCTAGCTTATTAAGTCCTGATGAGCATGAAATTTTAGAAGATTTAACCTCCGCCGCTTTTAATGATGCAAAATCAAAATTAGAAGTGCTGATTGCTGATGAAACCAGTAGCATGATGAGTGGTATGGGTTTACCCGCTGGTTTGTTGGGCTAAATGATTAGGGTTGCCAGTTGGAATATTAATTCGGTACGCTTGCGCCTGCCTTTGTTGAAGCGGGTGGTTGAGCAATGGCAACCCGATATATTCTGTTTGCAGGAAACCAAAACAGAAAATGGCTCGTTTCCTGCTGCTGATATTCGTGCCATGGGGTATGAACATCAATATTTCACGGGCATGAAAAGCTATAATGGGGTGGCTATTCTTTCCCGCTTGCCCTTATCTGATTGTCAAATCCATCATTGGTATGGCAAAAAAGATTGCCGTCATGTTTCAGCAAGGCTTTCTAATGGTTGGTTGGTGCATAATATTTATGTGCCCGCTGGCGGCGATGTGCCAGACCCAGCCCTTAACGAAAAATTTGCCCATAAATTGGCTTTTTTGGATGGGCAGATTGAATGGTGGCAGGGGCAATCGCCCGATCAGCCCGCTATTTTATTGGGTGATTTGAATATTGCCCCATTAGAGCATGATGTGTGGTCGCATCGGCAATTGTTGGATGTGGTATCACACACCCCCATCGAGGTAGAAAAACTATTGGCTTGGCAACAATCAGCTGCGTGGGTGGATGCAGTGCGCCATTTTGTACCCCCAGAGAAAAAACTCTATAGCTGGTGGAGTTACCGCGCCAAGGATTGGCAAATTTCTGACCGTGGGCGCAGGCTGGATCATATTTGGATTACCCAGCCTTTAACTCCCCTGCTCAAGGCCATGCACATCGCCAAGGATGTGAGAGGGTGGGAACAACCTTCTGACCATGTGCCGATTATGATTGATTTGGCGTCGTCATAACCAGTTTTTATTAATGGGCAAATATGTCTGGTTCATCCCAACCATATAAATCTAGCCGCGCTCTAGCATTCATAAAATCATAACAGGCTGTTGCTAATTCTAGCCTGTTCTCGCGCTCTAGCTGCGTTTTAAGCTTTGCCCATAATTGATGCAAATATAAAACATCTTGCGCTGCATATTGTTGTTGGTCAGCGGTTAGCTCGGCGGCTCCCCAATCCGAAGTTTGTTGGGTTTTTGCCAAATCAACACCCAATAATTCTTTGCATAATTCTTTGAGAGAATGGCGGTCGGTATAGGTACGGCAAAGCTTTGATGCAATTTTTGTACACACCAATGGCGTTACATTAATGCCTAAATATTTTTGTAATGCAGCCACATCAAAACGGGCAAAATGAAATATTTTGATGCGGTGAGGATCTTCCAACAGCTTTTTCAATTGAGGCGTGGGCGCGGCATTTTTTTTAATTTGCACCAAATGGCACGAGCCATCCACAAAGCCCAACTGTACCAAACATAAACGGTCGCGGTGGGGGTTCAAGCCCATTGTTTCAGTATCCACCGCCACGGCCCCTTCTGGTAGGGGTATGTCGGCTAAATCGTCAAGATGGAAGGAAATTTTTGCTGGAGTCGCGCTCATGGAATTTACGCAACTTTTTTAGGGATAAGATGCGAAAATACCGAGCCCACCATGCAGGGCTGTACATGAATGTTTTCCCACACACGGGCGGTTACATAGGGTTCTATGGCTAGCCAACCATCCAGTTCCTGCCGCGAGGGAAAATCGACAATCATCACCGAGCCACACATATTGCCTTCTTCATTCAGTAGGGCTGCACCATAAAGCTGCTGACCCTTCTGCATCGATTCTTCGCAAAGCTGTAAATGCTGTTCACGCACCGATTTTCTTCGTGTGAGAGCGTCTTCATCGGTATAATCATGGGCAATAACAACAAATTGCATGGGAAATCCTGATATTATTAAAGGTAAATTATTAAGCGGTTGCGGCTCTCAAAACTTTAGTATTTGCTGCTGCACAATCTGTTGCTTGGCCATTTTGCATCTGTAATTCTTTAGCTTTTTTTACATAAGCCCCTGCACGCGCGCTCAGCTGATCCAAAGAAAGCCCTGGTTTGTATAAGTCGCCGCCAATATTCAGGGCGCCAACGCCAGCCGCCCAGTAAGCAGCCATATTATCAAGATTAATGCCCCCGCTGGGATAAACGGGGCCGGGTAAAAAATCCACCAACATTTTTACATAGGAAGGATCGTGACGATAGACAATATCGCCGCTTACGGGGTGCTTAGAAGCGCAAGGGAAAATTTTCACCCCAGTAGCGCCCAAGTTAAATGCCGCTTCTGCTTCGGAAAGTGTTTCTACCCCAGGGGTACAAATTAAGCCGGCCTTCACGGCTGCTTCAATAACAGTGGGCACAGAATTGGGAGAAACAATAATCTCTCCACCAGCTTGACTGACGGCGGCTACATCATCAACTTTTTTAACCGTACCAGCCCCCACAATCACTTCACGGCCAAACTTATTAGCCAAAATTTCAATGCTGCGTATCGATTCTACATCCAGCACTGCAAAATTATCTGCTTTTTTGCGCACAGGCACTTCCAGCACGGTAATGCCAGCATCCACCAACAACTGGCCAACCGCCAGCGCATCATTGGGTTTCAGGCCGCGTAACACAGCAATAAGAGGGGTGTGTGCGATACAAGAAAAAAATTTTTGTGATTTAGTCACGATCAAAAAACTCCAATAAAACGATTAATTCAACGATAACATCGGCCGTGAAGATTGTACGGCGCGCGCCGGCTCTTTCTTCTCTGGGGTATTATCGTTGATGGATAAAATAAGCGGTGCTAGTGCATTCAGTTTCTGCCGTGCCAGTTGATTAGTGGATAGAGGAGACGGAGAAGGAGGTGCTGCTTGTGTGTTAAAAAGACGAGTTAAGGGAGCAAATACACTGGCAACAGGGGATGATTTGGGCGGTGCCAATAATTGTTCTATTGGGTATTGCTTCAATCTTTCAACATGGGCCTCCATGGCTTGCCACGCGATTGCCCAACTATCGCCAGATTTCATTACCACATCTGGCGCGTAATTTATTTCTTGTGCCGCAGCGTCTTTGCCAATTCTTCGGCTAAAAGATGAAATTTTTTCATGATAATCAGCTGGGCAATGCGAACCCTTAGTGGTGGCGATAACAAGACCTGCACCAAATTTTTCACCCGCTTCAATTCCAGGACAGCTATCCTCAACCACCACGCATTTTAAGGGGTTTACGCCCATGGAAGCTGCTGCTCCCAGATAAGAATGGGGCGATGGTTTTGATAAAAGATGATTGCCTATTATCGGGCATTTTTCGCCCGTACACAGAACATTACGTTCAAGGCTAAACGGATCACCAGCATCTGGATGGGTATGTTCTATCTGGTGAACGAAGCGATCCAGCCCTGTTAATTCAAAGGTAAGGGCAATGCGTCCGGGGTCAGAATTGGTAACAAACATATAGGGTATATTATTATTCTGCAATTTTTGTAAAAATTCAATGGCACCATCAATGGGTTTAACCGGCTCTAACCCGTTTGGAAACATAGAACATGCTTCTATCCCATATTGAAAGGCGGCTAAATTAGCTTTTGGCTTCTGGCTCAGCAAATGTTTTAATTGCTGTTCCTTCTCTTCTTTGGGCATGTCTTGAAAATAGTTGTTCAGCAAATCATTGAAAATATCCTTTGGCTTCCAGCCCACATAACCCGTTAAAACATCGTGGGTGAGTTCTTTTCCCTCTACCCTATATTGGGATAATTCATTCTTTTCCAGAGTTTGTGCGAACAAAATAAAAGTAACGGCGGCTGCCAAATGCTCGGTATCGGCCACCGTGCCATCCACATCAAACAAAACCAATAGGTCTTGCATAGAATTGACGGGAATTTTTGTCGATTCTTGCCAATAGAGAGGGTAAAAAACATCGCCCATATTTTTTTCTAAAAATCCCTGCATATTTTTAATCGCTCCCTGAAAATTTTATTATTTTTTAGCGTTATAGAACAATTTTTTTTTTATTCAAACGGCATTTATCAATTTCAGCTAAAAAGTATCTTATAATAAAAAAATAACCACAAAAACACAACAAATATATTGAAATTTATTACAATAATATTGTAAATATTATTGGGTATGTAGATTTTTTGTTGATCTCTAGGTTTATGAAAAAACAGCCTTTTACGATTTTTGAGAGAAAAAATAACCCACAAATTTGGCAAATGATGCATGGTTTATGCCAAAAATATGGGGCAGAAGTGCCAACGATGCTGGTTGCTGAAGATAGCAATTTTTATCCAGTGGATAAAATACAAGGGGTGGTAGTTTTCCCTAAAGTCTATTGTGATTTTAAGAACCCCTCTACGATAGAGTTTATCTGTGCTTCTGTATTGCAAGAGATTTATGGTTTTATGCCAAATGAGCTTATCCCCCATACTCAAGAGGGAAAAGTGGCAATATTTGAACAGAGGCTAGGCTGTTCTATTGTGCCATTTCAGCAAGAAATCTACCCTGAATTATATGACTTGTTGCAACGGGTGGGAAATAACACATGTTTTTCCATGCCAGATCTTTTTATCGCAGATATGCCTAATGTAAAAAATGCTTTTGCTGATCTTGATCATCAGGCCATTATTTTTACCCAAGAACTATTATGTGACCCCTTCTTTAGTTTAGAAAATAAACAAGGGATTGGTTTGCATGAGATGGGGCATTTTGCTTGTGATATGGATAAATATAGAGCCGATTTCCTGAGATCCACGGCCAATAGCCTATTTCAAGGTTCAATTTTTATGGTCATGGGCGTGGGAGTGTTGGCTTTATATAATGCTACTCAGCCAACGCAGACCGCTTACCCTAGCGGGGCTTTTGTTTTGTTGGGTTCATTCTCAGCGATGTTTTCCATGCTCGGTACATTAACAAAACTGAGTGCTTTTTCCTGTTTGCGCAACAGCGAGAGATTAGCTAACCGATTTGCATCTGCGCAATCGCCAGATATTAATGATTCTATGGTACAGTTATTTAGTATGTATGAAAAAATGCAACAGGCTCAAGGGTTTAGGAATGTTTCTCAACAAACAAATTCGTTATGGACAATGGTGGAACGGATTTCTTCTCAGTGTTCTCAATTATTCAACACCCATCCTGCTATGGCAGAGCGACGTGAAATATATAAAACGGCGCGCCCTGTAGAAATTCAACGTAAATTGTAAGTCAATCTTTCTTTAACAATATGATGATGATCAAGCTATGGCGTGATGACACGCCCGCTCAATAATCCCTGAAAAAAGCTTGATTGAATGTAAAAACAGGAATAGATATAACCATGTGTAAATGACACCAACAGGTTGTGGTTGTTGTTTCGGGTGTTTTCTAAACATGTTGCTTGGGGTTTATGAAGAAATGTTAGTAAATAAGAAGATTATCAGTCTGTTAGCTGTATTGCTTGTTGCAGCTTGCTCCAGCAGTGAACCTAAAAAAGATATTGCTGTGGTTAGTGGAAATGGTTCGGGCGGTCGTACGCCAACCCGTCCAGTCGGTGGTATGGATGATTCTTCTGCAGGTCTTAATAAGGGCGTGGGTGAAAATTCATTGCCTTCAAACCCTCAGCAGGAATTGCAGCAAGTTGGTGATCGGGTACTGTTTGGTTATGATCAATCAGATCTTAGCACGGAAGCTCGTGCTATTCTTGATCGTCAAATTGAATGGTTGAAGCGTTATCCTTCTCTAACCATTACGGTTGAAGGACATTGCGATGAGCGTGGCACCCGTGAATACAATTTGGCTTTGGGTGATCGCCGTGCTACTTCAGTGCGCAACTATTTGGTTGCTTCTGGTGTTGAGGCATCAAGAATTCAGACTATTAGCTATGGTAAAGAGCGTCCAGCCGCTTCTGGCAATGATGAGGCTTCATGGGCTCAGAATCGTCGTGGTGTAACGGTTGTTAATTAGTTCGGATGCAGCTTAGCTGTATGGTGAAAAGGAGAAACCAGCCTTTGTGGCTGGTTTTTTTTATGGCTATTTTTTAGTGATGCATGATTGGCTATGGGGTTGATGGCACAGTTTCAGCTGATTTATATAACATGTAGGGATGTGCAAGAGGCAAGGTTGATAGCCCATGCGTTGGTGCAAGAAAAATTAGCGGCGTGCGCTAATATCATGCCGCATATGCACTCGATTTATTGTTGGGATGGTGCGGTACAAGAATCGGCGGAAGTTTTATTATTGTTCAAAAGCGATGAGAATTTTTTTGCAACTATTGCGGCAAGAGTAAAAGAGTTGCATTCTTATAGCACGCCTTGTGTGGTGGCTGTGCCACTGGTTGCCGTAGAGAGTGATTATGCTGCGTGGTTGCAGGCGAATATTTTGCAATAATTAACTAATAATTAATCCGCTGAACTCTCAATTGGTGATGCTTATGCAACGTCAAATGGCCTGTTGCCGCAATGGCCTTTTTGCGTGTGGCCAAACCTAAAAAACAGGCGTAATGCTGCATGAGCGAGAAAAAAATAAAGAATGCGAAAAAATTGGGATGTGCCAATGTTTCCAGATTATCTAACTGAATATTTGCCAGTATTGTTTTTCATGGGCATAGCGGCTGCTATTGCCGTGGCCATGGTGGTTGGCTCATTGTTGGTGGGTGAACAAAAACCAGACAGTGAAAAATTATCGGCTTATGAATGCGGCTTTGAAGCGTTTGGTGATGCCAGAAGCCGCTTTGATGTACGGTTTTATTTGGTGTGTTTGCTGTTTATTATTTTTGATCTTGAGGTGGCGTTTCTGTTTCCATGGGCCATTTCTTTGGGGAAAATCGGCTTGTTTGGCTTTATTTCCATGGTGGTTTTTCTTGGGGTTCTGACTATTGGCTTTATTTATGAGTGGAAAAAGGGCGCGTTGGAATGGGAATAAATGAAATGGGAAAAGATATAGTGCAATCACCATTAGCTACCATGCCTTCCTTGCCCCCAGGTGCAGAGCAGAATCAGTTGATTGGTCATGTCACCGAAGAGCTGCAAAGCGAAGGTTTTGTGATTGCCCAGTTTCATAAATTGGTGGATTGGGCGCGTACTGGTTCTTTGTGGCCCATGACCTTTGGTTTGGCTTGTTGTGGTGTGGAAATGATTCACGCCTACATGAGTCGATATGATTTGGATCGTTTTGGTATTTTTCCGCGGCCTAGCCCTCGTCAATCGGATGTGATGATTGTTGCGGGTACGCTCACCAACAAAATGGCGCCAGCCTTGCGTAAGGTGTACGATCAAATGCCAGAGCCACGTTGGGTGATTTCCATGGGTTCTTGTGCTAATGGTGGTGGTTATTATCATTATTCCTATTCGGTGGTGCGCGGCTGTGATCGGATTGTGCCGGTGGATATTTATGTGCCCGGGTGCCCCCCCAGTGCTGAAGCGTTGGTGTATGGAATTTTGCAGTTGCAGAAAAAAATTCACCGTGACCGCAAGCGTATAATACGGGATTGAAGCCATGAGTGATGATGAGATTCAAAATAATGAGGTAGCACTTAGCCCTCTCCAGCTATTGCAGCAGCATATAGTGGCCAGTTTGGGTGGGCAGGTGAATACATTTATCGCCTTGGGTGAGTTGGTATTGCTGTGCCACCGTGATGATGTGCAAGCGGTGCTCGCTTTTTTGCGCGATGACGCCGTTTGCGCGTGCCAAATGTTGGTGGATGTTTGTGGTGCTGATTATCCCGACCGTCCAGAGCGGTTTGAGGTGGTGTATAATCTGCTTAGCCTTACCCATAATCATCGCATTCGGGTAAAAACCTGCGTGGAAGATGGTAGCGCGGTGGCGTCTGTTAATAAAATTTACCCATCTGCTAATTGGTTTGAACGTGAAATTTGGGATTTATATGGTGTGAGTTTCACCGATCATCCAGATTTGCGGCGCATTTTAACCGATTATGGCTTTGAAGGGCATCCCTTGCGCAAGGATTTTCCGCTCACTGGTTTTGTGGAAACCCGTTATGATAGCGAGTTAAAACGCGTGGTGTATGAGTCCGTGAGCCTCACGCAGGAATTCCGCAGTTTTGATTATATTAGCCCGTGGGAAGGCATGACCAATGTGCAGTTGCCCGGCGATGAAAAAGCGGTAAAACCAGCTTTTACCCCGAATAAGGAGCGAGCATGAGCATCAGCAACGCTAATGCACTAGCGCAAGAAGTCATCACCAGTGAGGATGTTGCCGAATCGGGGGCATTGCCATCTGATAGAAGTAAGCCTTACACGGTCAATTTAGGCCCTCAGCATCCAGCAGCGCATGGCGTGTTGCGCTTGATTTTGGAAATGGATGGCGAAGTGGTGGAGCGGGCGGATCCGCATATTGGTTTGCTGCATCGGGGCACAGAAAAACTAATAGAGTACAAAACCTATTTGCAGGCCATGCCGTATTTTGATCGGTTGGATTATGTGTCTCCCATGTGTCAGGAGCATTGCTTCGCGCTGGCTGTGGAAAAACTCTTGAAAATTACACCGCCGCGTCGGGCGCAATTTATTCGGGTGTTATTTGCTGAACTCACCCGCGTGCTTAATCATTTGCTGAACATCACCACTTTTGCGCTTGATGTTGGTGCCATGACTCCCGTGTTGTGGGGCTTTGAAGAGCGCGAGAAAATGATTGAATTTTATGAGCGGGTTTGCGGCGCACGCATGCACGCCAATTATTTTCGCCCAGGCGGTGTGCATCAAGATTTGCCCAAAGGGTTGGCCGATGATATGGCGGCTTATATTGAAACCCTACCAAAATTTTTCGATGATTTAGAAGCACTGCTTACCAATAATCGTATTTTTAAGCAACGCACCGTGGATATTGGTATTGTAAGCAAAGAGCAAGCCTTGGCCATGGCGTTTACAGGCCCCATGTTACGCGGTTCTGGCATTGCTTGGGATTTGCGCAAAAGCCAACCTTACGATGTGTATGGTGAGCTGGAATTTGATGTGCCGGTTGGTTTAACGGGGGATTGTTATGCCCGTTACTTACTGCGCATGCAGGAAATGCGTGAATCGGTAAAAATTATGCGCCAATGTTTACAAAAAATGCCAGAAGGGCCAATAAAGGTAGATGATCGTAAGATTGCACCGCCGCCAAGGGCAGAGATGAAGCGGTCGATGGAAGCCTTGATCCATCATTTCAAGCTTTATACCGAGGGCTACCATGTGCCAGCTGGTGAAACCTATACGGCGGTGGAAGCCCCTAAGGGCGAGTTTGCGGTGTATCTGGTGGCGGATGGTAGTAATCGTCCATATCGTTGTCATATCCGTGCCCCAGGGTTTGCGCATTTGCAAGCTATTGAGATGATGTCAAAAGGGCATATGCTGGCCGATACCGTGGCGATTATTGGCTCGTTGGATATTGTGTTCGGGGAGATTGACCGATGAATATAAAGGCAGTGGCCGCAGAAGCTGATTTTTGTTTTTCCGCGACCAATTTAGAAAAAGCGCGGGCAATTATTGCTAAATACCCAGAAGGCAAGCAGCGCAGTGCGGTGCTGCCCTTATTGGATTTAGCGCAGCGGCAGAATAATAATTATTTATCCAAGCCGGCCATGGATTATGTGGCCGATTTCTTGGGGCTAGCGCCAATTAAAATCTATGAAGTTGCCAGTTTTTATACCATGTATAATTTGCAGCCAGTGGGTAAAAATTTTGTACAGGTTTGTACCACCACCCCTTGTTGGCTGCGGGGTTCGGATGATGTGGTGAGGGCTTGCGAGAAAAAACTGGGCGTAAAATTGGGTGAAACCACTACAGATGGTGAATTTACCTTAGTGGAAGTGGAATGTTTGGGGGCTTGTGTTAATGCACCGATGATGCAGATTAATGATGATTATTATGAAGATTTAACAGCACAGAGTGCGGAAAACATCTTAGAAAAGCTGGCGCGGGGTGAAAAACCAGTAACTGGTTCACAAATTGGCCGTAAAGGGGCTTGCCCTGAGGGTGGAGCCACCACTTTAGTGGCGGATATATCCAACAAGGTGGAGGGCTAACGATGTTGCGCGATGAAGATCGTATTTTTACCAACCTCTATGGTATGGGTGAAGCTGGATTGCAGGGGGCAAAAAAACGCGGGGATTGGGACAATACAGCCGCTATTTTAGCCAAAGGGCGCGAGCAGATTATCGAAGAAATGAAGCAATCGGGCTTGCGTGGGCGCGGGGGTGCTGGTTTTCCTACCGGTATGAAATGGTCGTTTATGCCTAAGCAAATTGGTGACCGCCCCCATTATCTGGTTATTAATGCGGATGAAGGCGAACCGGGCACATGCAAGGATCGCGATATTTTGCGTTATGAGCCACATAAATTGCTGGAAGGCTGTTTAATTGCTGGTTTTGCCATGGGCGCGAAGGCTTGTTACATCTATATTCGCGGCGAATTTTATGATGAAGGCTCAGCGGTACAAAAAGCCATTGATGAGGCTTATGCAGCGGGTTTATTGGGTAAAAATGCCTGTGGTTCGGGCTGGGATATGGATATTTATCTGCACCGCGGTATGGGCGCTTATATTTGCGGTGAAGAAACAGCGTTAATTGAAAGCTTGGAGGGCAAAAAAGGCCAGCCACGGAATAAGCCCCCTTTTCCGGCAGCTGCTGGTTTATATGCTTGCCCAACCACGGTAAATAATGTGGAAACAGTGGCCGTGGCGCCCACTATTTTGCGGCGTGGGGCTTCATGGTTTGCTGGATTGGGGCGGCCAAAAAATTCTGGCACTAAAATATTTTGTATTTCTGGTCATGTGAATAAACCGTGCAATGTAGAAGAAGAAATGGGCATTTCGTTGAAAGAGCTCATTGAAAAACATGCAGGTGGTGTGCGCGGTGGTTGGGATAATTTGAAAGCCGTGATTCCGGGTGGTTCTTCTACCCCTATGCTGCCTAAGGAAATTTGCGATACGGTGCTGATGGATTTTGATTCATTGCGTGAGCTTCGTTCTGGCCTTGGTACGGCTGGGGTAATTGTTATGGATAAAAGCACGGATGTGGTAAAAGCTATTGCCCGCTTGTCCAAATTTTATATGCATGAAAGCTGTGGTCAATGCACGCCATGCCGTGAAGGAACGGGTTGGTTATGGCGGGTGATGGAGCGCATGGTAAAAGGGCAGGCTCAATTAGAAGAAATTGATATGTTGCTGGATGTGACCAAGGAAATTGAAGGCCACACCATTTGTGCGCTGGGGGATGCTGCGGCATGGCCAGTACAGGGCTTGATTCGTCATTTCCGTCCAGAAATGGAGCAGCGTATTAAAGAATATCGGGCACGGATTGCAGCATAAGGGAAATAGGTAACACAATGCCAAAGCTCACAATTGATGGAACGGAAATAGAAGTACAGGCTGGCACATCGGTACTGCAGGCTTGTGAACAATTGGGCATTGAAGTGCCACGTTTCTGCTACCATGATCGCCTTTCTGTGCCGGCCAATTGCCGGATGTGTTTGGTTGAAGTAAAAGGCGCGCCTAAGCCTGTGGCTTCTTGTGCTATGCCTTGCGGTGATAATATGGTGGTGAGCACCAATTCTGAAACCGTGCATAAAGCGCGCAAAGGGGTAATGGAATTTTTACTGATTAATCACCCGTTGGATTGTCCGATTTGCGATCAAGGTGGTGAGTGTGATTTGCAAGATCAGGCTGTCTCTTACGGTTTTGACCGTGGTCGTTACCAAGAAAATAAAAGGGCAGTGAAGGAAAAAGAACTGGGGCCGTTAGTAAAAACCTACATGACCCGTTGTATCCATTGCACCCGTTGTATTCGTTTTAGCGATGAGATTGCCGGTGTTTCGGAAATGGGAGCATTGGGGCGCGGTGAGCATGTAGAAATTGGTACTTATATTCAAAAAACCGTGACCTCTGAACTATCGGGTAATTTGGTGGATGTGTGTCCGGTGGGGGCGTTAACTTCCAAGCCTTATGCATTTGCGGCGCGGCCATGGGAGTTGCGGAAAACCGATTCGATTGATGTGTTGGATGCGGTGGGCTCGAATATTCGTATTGATGCAAGGGGCAATGAAGTGCTGCGTATTCTGCCCCGTTTGCATGAAGAAGTAAATGAAGAATGGTTAGCTGATAAAGGCCGTTATGCTTGTGATGGGTTGAAAAGGCAAAGGCTAGATCAGCCTTATATCCGCCGCGATGGTCGCCTACAACCCGCCAGTTGGGATGAGGCATTGGCGCTGGTGGCAGAAAAATTGGCAAAAGCGAAGCCAGAACAAGTGGCAGCCATTGCGGGTGATTTATGTGAAGCCGAAAGCCTTTTTGCCTTAAAAGAATTATTACATTCATTGGGTGTAAAAAATTTGGAATGCCGGCAAGATGGCGCATTATATGATGTGCATCATCCTGTTGGTTATCGTTGCAATACGCCGATTGCCGCCATGGAAGAGGCGGATGTGGTGTTGTTGGTGGGCACAAATCCACGCTGGGAAGCCCCGTTATTGAATGCAAGGTTGCGTAAAGCCAGCCTTAACCATGGGGTAAAGGTGGCCTCGGTGGGGGAGGTGTTTTCCCTCAATTATCCAGCAGAACATCTTGGGAATAGTGTTGAAATTTTGCAGCAGATTGTGAATGGCTCTCATCCTTTTGCCGCTGCTTTACTGGGGGCAAAAAAACCACTATTACTGGTGGGAGAAGGTGCTTTTGTACGGGCGGATGGTTTGGCCTTACAAAATTTATTATATCAACTGGCTGAAAAATATCTGCAGCGCGATGGTTGGAATGGATATAATTTCTTGCACCGTGCCGCGGCTCGTATGGCAGCCCTTACGTTGGGCTTTTCTCCAATTGGCGGTGGTTTAGATCTGGCTGCTATAAAGCAGTTGGCGGCGGCTGGACAGTTGGAGTTTTTATATCTATTGAATGCCGATGAGTTGGATGTTGGCGCATTAAAAGCTGGTTTTACTGTTTATCAAGGCCATCATGGTGATCGTGGGGCTGCGATTGCGGATGTGATATTGCCGGGTGCTGCCTATACCGAAAAAAGTGGATTATATATGAATGTGGAAGGGCGGCTACAATTAACCCGTCAGGCCGTATTCACCCCAGGCGAAGCGCGTGAAGATTGGAAAATTGTGCGGGCTTTATCGGCATTACTGGGCAAAACATTGCCCTTTGATAGCCATTTTGCATTACGCCAAGCACTCGGGGCGGCTCATCCCACCATAGCAGTGGTGGATGAAGTGCAATATCTGCCTTTAACAAGCTTTGGTGTGGCTGGAAGTGTTGCTCATGAGCCTTTTGCCTTAGCCATAAAAAATTATTATATGAGTGATGTGATTAGCCGTTCTTCTCCCACCATGGCCGCTTGCACCAAAGAGTTGGCCAATGGGGAATTGGCAAAATTGCAGGAAGGAAATAGCCATGCAGCCTGATTTATGGCAAAATTTTATTTGGCCAGCCTTATTCATGATTGGGCAAGCCCTGATTGTGTTGGTGCCAGTATTGATTGGTGTGGCCTATCTTACTTATGCTGAGCGTAAGGTGTTGGGGGCTATGCATTTACGGCAAGGGCCCAATTTGGTTGGAGCTTTTGGCTTATTGCAACCTTTTGCCGATGGCTTAAAATTGTTAGCTAAAGAGACGATTATCCCTGCAGGGGCTAATCGTTTTTTGTTTATTTTAGCGCCCATGCTTACTTTTACATTAGCCTTAGCTTCTTGGGCGGTTATTCCTTTTAGCGAAAAATTGGTGGCGGCTGATATTAATGTTGGGGTTTTGTATCTTTTTGCGGTGTCTTCGCTAGGGGTATATGGCATTATCATTGCCGGTTGGGCATCCAATTCTAAATATGCTTTTCTGGGTGGTTTACGCTCTGCGGCGCAGATGGTGTCTTATGAGGTATCCATTGGCTTAGTGATTGTAACGGTATTGCTCACTTCTGGTTCATTGAATCTGAGTCAGATAGTTTTAGCCGAGCAGCCTTTTTGGGTGTGGTTATTATTATCGCCCATGATGGTGGTATTTTTCATTTCTGCCTTGGCTGAAACCAACCGCGCTCCTTTTGACTTGCCAGAAGGGGAGTCGGAATTGGCCGGTGGTTTTAACGTGGAATATTCCTCCATGAGCTTTGCCCTCTTCTTTTTGGGTGAATATGCCAATATGATTTTGATGAGTGCCATGACCACCATTTTATTTTTGGGTGGTTGGTTGCCTCCTTTTGGGTTGGACATTGCACCTTTGAATTGGTTGCCTAGGCCATTATGGTTCATTTTGAAGATTTGTGCGGTATTATTTGTGTTTTTATGGGTGCGGGCAACCTTGCCACGTTATCGCTACGATCAGTTAATGCGGTTGGGATGGAAGGTTTTTCTGCCATTTTCGCTGCTATGGGTGTTGGTAGTGGCTGGGGTGTTATTGGCAACTAACCATTTACCTATGGGTTAAGGGAATAAAAATATGGGATTTCTGGATAAAACCGCGCGTAGTTTTTTATTGGCTGAAATCGTTCAGGGCATGGCGCTTACCTTGAAATATTTTTTCAAGCCAAAAATTACCTTGAACTATCCTTTTGAAAAAGGACCCATCAGCCCCCGTTTTAGAGGCGAGCATGTGTTGCGTCGTTATCCAAGTGGTGAAGAGCGTTGTATTGCCTGCAAATTATGCGAGGCGGTGTGTCCGGCGCAAGCCATCACCATTGAAGCTGAACCGCGCGCCGATGGTAGCCGCCGCACCACCCGTTATGATATTGATATGACCAAATGTATTTATTGTGGGCTATGTCAGGAAGCCTGCCCAGTGGATGCCATTGTAGAAGGGCCAAATTTTGAATTTGCTACCGAAACCCGTGAGGAGCTATTTTATAATAAAGAAAAATTATTGGCCAATGGCGACCGTTGGGAAGCACAAATAGCGGCTAATTTAGCGGCTGATGCTTCGTACCGTTGAGGATGTGCACGGTGGAAATTCGCGAGATTACAACTGATTCTTTTGCGCTGGTGTGGCCGATTATTGAGCCAGTAATCAGGGCGGGTACCACCTATGCACTTGACCGCGCCATGAGTGAAGATGAGACGAGATCCTATTGGTTTCGTGGTGGCAATCGGGTGTTTGTAGCCGTGGATGAGGTTGGAGACGTGTTGGGTACTTATTATCTGCGCCCTAATCAAGCTGGCGGCGGTGCTCATGTAGCTAATGCTGGCTATATGGTATCGGCAAACGCGCAAGGAAAGGGTGTGGCCAGAGCCATGTGTTCTCATTCTCTGGCGGTGGCCAAAGAAAAATACCGTGCAATGCAGTTTAATTTTGTGGTGAGCACCAATGAGCGGGCGGTAAAATTGTGGCAAAGTTTTGGTTTTGAGATTTTAACCCGTATTCCTGAAGCATTTGCCCACCCTGATTTGGGGTTTGTGGATGCATTATTGATGTATAAGAAGCTGGATTCGTGACCATATTAGTGTAAGGAAGTTATTATAATGCTTGCAGGCATTGCTTTTTATGTATTTTCTTTTTTGCTGTTGTTATCCGCTCTGTTGGTAATTTCAGCCCGTAACCCCGTGCATTCAGTGTTATGGCTGATTGTCTCTTTTTTTAATGCGGCGGGCTTATTTTTATTGCTGGGGGCAGAATTCACGGCACTGATTTTAGTGATTGTTTATGTGGGTGCGGTTGCAGTTCTGTTTCTGTTTGTGGTGATGATGCTGGATATTAATATTCAGGAGTTGCGGGCAGGATTTTTACAATATATGCCCTTTGGTGCCTTGGTGGGGGTGGTGTTGGTGATTGAACTCGCCTTAGTGGTAGGCGCCGTACAATTTGACCCCAAAGCCTTAACCGCACAAACACCTATTCCTGAAGGGATAACCGCGACGCATGCTTTGGGTAATGTGTTGTATACCCATTATATTTACGAATTTCAAGTGTCAGGGCTTATTTTGCTGGTGGCCATGATTGGGGCTATTGTGCTTACCTTGCGTGGGCGTGGCGGCGTAAGGCGGCAAAAATCCGGCGATCAGATTGCCCGTCAGCCATCGGATGCCATGGCAGTGAAGCAGGTTAATGTTGGTTCTGGGGTGGAGTTGTAGGAGTAATGGCAATGTTGGAAATTGGCTTGGGGCATTATCTTACCGTAGCGGCGTTTTTATTCACCCTTGGGGTATTTGGTATATTTCTCAACCGCAAAAATGTAATTATTATTTTGATGTCGGTGGAGCTTATTCTGTTGGCGGTGAATATTAATATGGTGGCATTTTCTGCGTATCTGCATGATATGGGTGGGCAGGTATTTACCATGTTTATTCTTACCGTAGCGGCGGCTGAAGCAGCCATTGGCCTTGCTATTTTACTCATATATTTCCGTAATCGCGGCTCCATTCTTGTGGAAGACGTGAATCTCATGAAGGGCTGATCCATGATTGAAATTCTAGCAGTTTTTTTAACCCTGCTGGCAGCAACTATTGCTGGTTTTGGCCGCAATATATTGGGTCATAAAGGGGCACAATATATCACTGTTTTGGGTGTGGTGGCATCGTGCGCTTTCAGCCTTTATTTGTTTCACGATGTGGTGGTATTAAACCAACCGCGTACCATATTGCTGGGCACATGGATTCATTCAGGTGATTTTGCGGCCGATTGGTCACTGAAAATCGATCAGCTTTCTGCCATCATGATGGTGGTTGTCACGCTGGTATCTTCGGTTGTGCATATTTACTCATTGGGGTATATGTCTCATGATCCCCGCCGTGGTTTGTTTATGGCTTATTTAAGCCTGTTTACCTTCATGATGTTGATGCTGGTAACAGCGGAGAATTTTTTACAAATGTTCTTTGGTTGGGAAGGGGTTGGTTTGGCCTCTTATCTGCTGATTGGCTTCTGGCATGAAAAAAATAGTGCCAATAAAGCGGCTCTAAAAGCATTTTTGGTGAATAGGGTGGGGGATTTTGGCTTTGCCCTCGGCATTATGGCGGTATTTGTTATTTTTGGAACAATTAGTTTCGATCAGATTTTCCCGTTGGTGGCAGGCAAAGAAAGCAGCCATTTCACCTTTGCAGGGATAAGCTTTAAGGCGTTGGATGTGGCCTGTTTATTATTATTTGTTGGGGCAATGGGGAAATCGGCGCAATTGGGTTTGCATACATGGTTGCCCGATGCCATGGAAGGCCCAACCCCCGTTTCTGCTCTTATTCACGCCGCCACCATGGTAACGGCTGGCGTATTTATGTTGGTGCGTTGTTCGCCTTTATTTGAATATGCGCCCGCAGCCTTGCAAGTGGTCACAATTTTGGGCGGGTTAACCGCTATTGTGGCGGCAAGTATTGGCCTTACCCAATTTGATATTAAGCGGGTGATTGCTTATTCTACCATGAGCCAGCTGGGCTATATGTTTTTTGCCATTGGGGTTTCCGCTTATAGTGCTGCTATGTTCCATTTGGTAACCCATGCTTTTTTCAAAGCATTGCTGTTTTTAGGGGCAGGTTCGGTGATCCATGCGCTTTCAGGAGAGCAGGATATGCGCCGCATGGGTGGCATCGCCAAAATTATTCCCAAAACTTATTTATGCATGTGGGTGGGTAGCCTTGCATTAGCGGGTATTGGTATTCCGGGCATTTATGGTTTTGCGGGCTTTTATTCTAAGGATATTATTTTAGAATCGGCCTTTGCTGCGCATAGTGGTCAAGGGTTATTGGCTTATTGGTTAGGGATTATTGCCGCCTTTATGACCGCTTTTTATTCATGGCGTTTATTGTTCTTAACGTTTCATGGCAAGCATCGCGGCGATCACCACGCCCTAGAGCATGCCCATGAATCACCGCCTGTGATGTTGTTACCTTTATTGCCTTTAGTATTGGGGGCATTATTAGCAGGTGTGTTGGGCTATCATTATTTTGTTGGTGAAGGACGCCATGAATTTTGGGGAAACAGCATCTTTACCCGTGAAGATGTGTTGGAACATGCCCATCATGTGGCTGAATGGGTAAAATTGCTGCCATTGTTGGTGGCGGCTTCTGGTATTTTGCTGGCCTATATCTTTTATGTGAAAAAGCCTTCATGGCCATCACGTTTCAGCAAAAGCCTGAGTGCGGTGTATCAGTTGTTTTTCCACAAATATTTTATAGATGAAATCTATGATCGTTTATTTGTGAAACCATCCTTATGGTTGGGGCGTGTGTTTTGGCAGGTGGGCGATGTACAGCTGATTGATGGGCTTGGCCCCAATGGTTCAGCCTATGTTGCTAGTCGTATGGCCAAAAGAACAACACTCTTGCAAACGGGGTATGTTTTTCATTATGCCTTAGCTATGATTCTAGGGTTAGTGCTATTGGTTTCTTGGTATATGTTCATGAAAGTTTGATGCCATGACGGTAAGTTGGCCTGTTCTCTCGGTTATTACGTTTTTTCCGCTAATTGGCGTGTTATTGCTGTTGTTGATGAATGATAAAACCCCGCAAGGGGTGAAAGCCATTCGTTGGACTGGATTACTCGTATCAATATTAGGTTTTTTGGTATCGCTGTTCATTTTGAAATATTTTGATCCCAGCATCACTGGCTTTCAGCTGGTGGAAAAACATGCGTGGATAGAAGAGTTAAATATTTGGTACATGAAAGGCGTGGATGGTATTTCCATCTGGTTTATCATTATATCTACCTTTCTTAAGCCCTTTTGCGTGTTATGTTCATGGGAATCGATTACTACCCGCGTTAAGGAGTTTATGATTGCCTTGATGCTATTGCAGGTGATGATGGTGGGCATGTTCACCGCCACCGATATGTTATTGGTGTATTTATTTTTTGAAGGTGTGTTGATTCCCATGTATGTGATGGTGGGAATATGGGGTGGCAAAAATCGTTTATATGCGGCCTATAAATTCTTTTTATACACGTTGATTGGCTCGTTATTGATGCTGCTTGCGATGTTGACCATTTATTTAGAAGTGGGCACCACCGATATGAGCGTGATCTTGCAGCATAATTTTGATCCTAAACTGCAGATTTGGTTATGGCTGGGTTTCTTTGCATCTTTTGCGGTGAAATCCCCCATTTGGCCGGTGCATACATGGCTGCCAGACGCGCATACTGAAGCCCCTACGGCGGGTTCGGTAATGCTGGCTGGTGTGTTGTTAAAAATGGGTGGCTATGGTTTGCTGCGTTTTTCCATTCAAATGTTGCCCCAAGCCACGGAATATTTTGCACCCCTAGTGTACACCCTCAGTATTGTGGCGATTATTTATACCTCGCTGGTGGCGTTGGCGCAAAAAGATTTGAAAAAGCTTATTGCTTATTCTTCGGTAGCGCATATGGGGTATGTAACATTGGGCTTATTCACCCTCAATCAACAGGGGATGGAAGGCGCAATGATGCAGATGTTATCGCATACGGTGGTATCGGCGGCGTTGTTTTTATGCGTGGGCGTTGTGTATGATCGTTTGCACACCCGTGATATTGCCCGTTATGGCGGTATTGCCCGCAACATGCCAGCTTTTGCTGTTGTGTTCATGATTTTGACCCTAGCTTCTATTGGGGTGCCGGGTACGGCTGGTTTTGTGGGCGAATTGTTGGCGGTATTGGGCGCATTTAAGGTGAATAACAGCGTGGCTATTCTGGCCTGTACAGGCATGGTGTTGGGTGCAGCTTACATGCTTAACCTCTATAAAAATGTGTTTCTCGGACCCAAACATCCTGAAGATGCGGCGGCCATGACCGACCTCAATCTGCGGGAAAAACTGATGTTTGCCCCCATGATTGCCTTGGTGATTTTTATGGGGGTTTACCCTGATCCCTTCCGTTTGGTGATGCAAGATACCATTCGCTCGGTGATTACCAAGCATGAGGTATCTATTGCCGAAAACTCACTGTTGAGCAAACCAAAAATAAGCGTGGCTGAAGAAGCAAAAGAGACTAAGCCTAAAGATAATAAAGAGGCAGGGGAATAATTTATGGAAACGCAATTACCAATTTGGATGCCAGCCGTGCCAGAAATAATCTTGGCAGTGGGAGCATTGGTTTTATTGATGTTGGGCGTGTTTTCTTGTGAAAAAGCAGGCAAAAAAATAGCCGTGCTGGCTATGGGCTTGTTATTGGTGGTTGGTATTGCCTCATTCACTATGTTTAAGGGAACAGAGCAGGCCTTTTTTGGGCAATTTGTGCAGGATAAATTCTCGCTGGTGATGAAAATGATGGTGCTGGTGGCCTCATTGCTCACTTTATTAGCCAGTTTAGGGCAAATGGAAGAGAAGCAGCTTGGCCGTTTCGAATATCCCGTATTATTTATTCTGGCGGTGCTGGGCATGTTTCTCATGCTATCGGCCAATGATTTAATCGCGCTTTATGTGGGGTTAGAGTTGCAGAGTTTGGCACTGTATGTGCTGGCTTCATTTGATCGCGATAATGCCCGTTCCAGTGAAGCGGGGCTGAAATATTTTGTGTTGGGGGCATTATCTTCTGGTATGCTGCTCTATGGTTCCAGCTTGGTGTATGGCTTTACTGGCACCACCAATTTTGATGCTATTGGCAATGTATTAGCTGAAGGAATAGCCATTTCAACCCAAGGGGTGATGGTGGGCATGGTGTTTTTATTGGCGGGGATTGCGTTCAAAATATCAGCCGCCCCTTTCCATATGTGGACACCAGATGTGTATGAAGGCGCGCCCACACCCGTTACCACGTTTTTTGCAGCTGCTCCTAAAATTGCAGCCTTGGGTTTGCTCACCCGTTTATTATTCTCGGCTTTTGAACCGATGGTGGATTCATGGCGGCAGATTATTTTGCTGATGGCGGTGGCTTCCATGATTGTGGGAGCATTGGCCGCTGTGTATCAAAATAACATGAAACGATTGCTGGCCTATAGCTCTATAGCCAATATTGGTTATATTTTATTGGGCTTAGCCGCAGGAACAACGGCTGGTATTAAAGGCATGGTTTTATACATGGCCGTGTATGCTGTTTCTACCATTGGTAGTTTTGCGGTGCTGATTTCCTTGAAAAATAAGGGCAAGCCGGTTGAAAAAATTTCGGATATGGCAGGGCTTTCCCATACCCACCCCTTGGCGGCTTTAGCCTTGGCAGCTTTTATGTTATCGCTGGCGGGTATTCCACCATTGGTGGGCTTCTTTGGTAAAATGTATGTGTTTATGGCAGTGCTGGATGTAGCCAGATTAACCGATAACGCCATGTTGGCGCATGTTTTATATGCTGCCACGGTGGTGGCCGTGGTCACCAGTGTGGTGGCGGCTTATTATTATTTGCGCATTCTGAAAGTGGTGTATTTCGACCAAAATCCTGCCGAGTTGGATCATGGTATTCGCCCATCCTTGCTGGGGGCAGTAAGTTTGGCTGCCGCCGTGGTTGCTTTTGGCTTTTTGCTGGTATCGCCCTTAGTGCAGGGTTCTAGCTATGCCGCCGCTGCTTTTGAAATTGGCGAAGAATAGACTGAATGCTGCGTGCTAAAACCGTATTTGTTCTCGGTGCAGGTTCTATATAGTGTCGTGATACTCTGCTATTATGGCTGTACTGCTTGCTGCAAATAGCCAATTTTTGTGTTCCCACTCCGCATGAGCGAATGTCACGACACTCTCTAGTTGCGCGGTATGCTTGCCGTATCTTTTTCAAATAAAATAATATAGCCTGCACCCCAAGTATATAAGCCGAAAGTGCATAAAAGCACGCCAACTTGTAAAAGAATAACCAGCAAATTTCTTTCTGAATGGGGCAGTATTTGGTGGCAATTCCAACCATCTTGGTTTTGTTTATCAATGGTATTATCAAGAGCACGGCGTGGATTGGTAGCAAGAAGACCAACAATACCGCCGGCTAAACTAATACGCACTACTTTGTTAATTTTTTGCATGGCTACCACAAAATTATTAAGTTTAGAGACCCTAGCCATAAAATTACAGCCCAGACAATTAAAAAATTGGTTATAAAGGTTGCGCCCAATAACATCAATAAGCAACCTCGTACCCTGATGGGAGCGTAAAATAAATACTATAGCTATGTACAAATGTCTGTAGTCATTCTACCTTGTGGTGTGTTATTTCTCATAAAACAATATAGTATAAAGCTAAAATTACAGAGGAAAGAAGCCGATGAGCCTTGTTATTCGTGCCGCTCAAGCCAATGATGCAGGGCTTGTGCTACAATTTATTAAAGATTTGGCCGAATATGAAAAATTATTGCATGAGGTGGTGGCCAGTGAGCAGGATCTGGTGGAAACCTTATTTGGTGCAAATCCCAAAGCCCATGCGGTGATTGTTGAATGGCAGGGTAAGCCGGTAGGGTTTGCCTTATATTTTTATAATTACTCCACCTTTTTGGGCAAGCCCGGCATTTATTTAGAAGATTTATATGTGCAACCAGACTATCGCAGCATGGGAATTGGTAAACAGATCTTATATTGGCTGGCGGCTAAAGCCGTGGCTGAAGAATGTTGTCGTTTACAATGGTGGGTGTTGGATTGGAACGAACCATCCATTGAGTTTTATAAAAAAATCGGTGCGGTGCCCATGGATGAATGGACAGTATTTCGCGTGGATGGTCAACAGCTCAAGCAATTGGCAGCAAAGCTGGATGTTGCGACGCCATGCCCTTATGTTTAGCTTCCTAAGCACCCGTTATATCGGTCGGGCTGTATTAAATATATTATTACAGCCCTTATGTTTTTCGTGCCGTGTGCCTGTATCTTCGCCCACGGCTTTATGCGTGCCATGTTGGGAAAAACTGGATTTTATTGGCGAGGCCTGTCGCTGTTGCGGCCTTCCCTTAGCGGTGGATATGGTATTGGGGCTAGAGCCATTATGCGCTGAATGTTCGGCTCTTTCCTCGCCCATCGATCAAGCGGTGAGTGCCTTGCTGTATAATGATGCCAGCCGTGCTTTGTTAACCCCGTTCAAATATGCTGGCCGCTTGCAGGCGGTACAATTATTTGCACAATTAATGTTGGTGCAGGGCAAGCACTTGCTAGCAGAAGTGGATTGGATTTGCCCCATTCCTTTGCATTATAAGCGGCAGGTAAGGCGTCGTTATAATCAATCGGCGTTGATTGCTAGGGAGCTTGCCCATCTGCATGGGTGCCCCCAAAAATATTCCCCCCATTTATTATTGCGCACCCGCCATAACCGCCCACAGGCAGGGCTTACCCGTTCAGCACGGCAAGAAAATATTAAGGGCGTGTTTGCCGTTACCCCTCTGTGGCAAGAGAAGCTAGCCGATTGTCATGTATTGTTGATTGATGATGTGATGACAACTGGTGCTACCTTGAAAGAAGCCGCCAAAATATTGAAAAAAGCAGGGGCGCAGAAGGTAAGCGTGCTCACTCTTGCCCGCGCGCTTCATTAATCGATGGCCGTTTAATCATTGAATAGTGCCGATCATTCGGCAGCCAACAGCGAAGGAATGGGTTCGGCTAAACGGTTCACAATTTCTTTGGGCACAATCTGCCAGAATTGTGGAAGATATTGCACCCATTGTTCAATAATAGTGGCCGCCAGTGGGGAGCTGGTATATTGATGATGCTTTTTAATCAAATCAAGCAACTGGTTGGCATAATAATCCTGCTCTACCCGTGTTAATAGTACCGTGGCATCATTCACCAAGCGTGGAAATAAGCCATCCCTATCCAACACATAGGCCATGCCGCCACTCATGCCCGCCGCGAAATTGGCACCCGTGCTACCCAAAATAACGGCTACCCCGCCAGTCATATATTCGCAAGCATTGGCACCGCAACCTTCAATCACCGCTGTGGCTCCAGAATTGCGCACGCAAAAACGCTCGCCTGCGCGGCCAGCCGCATATAATTGGCCAGCGGTTGCCCCATATAAAACGGTATTACCAATAATGGTGCTGTTGTGCCATTCTAATTGGCTTTCCATGGAAGGGCGCACCACAATCGATGCCCCCGATAAACCCTTGCCCACATAATCATTGGCCTCGCCCAGCACTTCCAGCTTTAGCCCTTGTACGGCAAAAGCCCCTAAGGATTGCCCACAACTGCCACTTAAGCGTAGGGTCAGGTGATCGGCAGGAAAATGCTGCATGCCAAAGCGGCGGGTAATTAACGCACTTATTCTGGTGCCAATGGTGCGTTGGGTATTATTCACCCCATAAGCCAGCTGCATTTTTTCACCCCGTTCAAAAAAGGCAGCGGCATCATTAATAATGCGGGCATCTAAAGTATCGGGCACAGGGTTACGCCCTTTTTTCACCGTAACAGGCTGGTCGGTACTTCTTTTTTCGGCTAGCCGTTTTTCTGGTGTTGCCCGCACCAATAAGGGGTTGAGGTCTAAATCGTCTAAATCTTCAGCCCCGCGGCTTACCTGATGCAATAAATCGGTACGCCCTACCGCCTCTTCCAAGCTGCTCAGCCCTAATGACGCCAGAATTTCCCGTACTTCTTCAGCAATAAAGGTGAAAAGATTAATTACTTTTTCTGGTGTACCCGTAAAGCGCGCACGCAGGGCCTCATCTTGCGTGCATACACCAACAGGGCAAGTATTAGAATGGCATTGCCGTACCATAATACAGCCCATGGCCACTAAGGCGGCGGTGCCAATGCCAAATTCTTCTGCCCCCAACATGGCCGCCATTACAATATCACGGCCAGTTTTCAGGCCGCCATCGGTGCGCAATATTACCCGCTGGCGCAGGCGGTTCAGCAATAGCATCTGATGGGCTTCTGCCAGCCCCATTTCCCACGGAATACCAGCATGTTTAATCGAGCTTTGTGGGCTGGCCCCTGTACCGCCCACATGGCCAGAAATTAAAATAATATCGGCATTGGCTTTTACCACGCCAGAAGCAATGGTGCCAATACCATGGCTGGCCACCAGCTTTACCCCTATCATGGCATCGGGGTTGGCTTGTTTGAGATCATAAATTAATTGCGAGAGATCCTCGATGGAATAAATATCGTGATGCGGTGGCGGGCTGATTAAGCTTACCCCTGGGGTGGCATGGCGAAAACGGGCGATCATCTCGGTGACCTTAAAGGCAGGCAATTGCCCCCCTTCCCCTGGTTTTGCCCCTTGGGCGACTTTAATTTCTAACTCCCGCGCCTGATTTAGATATTCCATGGTTACGCCAAAACGCCCAGAGGCTACTTGTTTAATCGCGGAATTCCAATTATCGCCATTGGCTGCTTTCTGGTAACGGCTGGAATCTTCACCGCCTTCCCCTGAATCGGATTTTGCGCCCATGCGGTTCATGGCAACATTCAAGGTGCCATGCGCTTCTAAACTTAACGCCCCCAGCGACATTCCTGGCGTTACAAAACGCTGGCGGATGCTGGTGATGGGCTCCACCTGCTCTAGGGGAATGGGGGTGATGCCATCATGGCGAAAATCAAGCAAATCACGAATTTGAATGGGGGCACGCCCTTGCACCAAATCACTATATTTGCGGAAAAGGCTATAGGAATTGCGGGTCACTGCTTCTTGCAATAGGTGAATTTGTTCCGCTTCCCAAGCATGTTGTTCGCCGCGGTGGCGTTGGCGATAAAAACCACCAATGGGTAGAGTAGCTGTTGCCTGAAAAGCCAGCGCATGTTGCGTGACCAAGCGGCGGGCAATACCTGATAAGCCCAGCCCCGATAAACGAGAAGGACAGCCCAGAAAATATTCTGCCACTAATGTTCGCGAAAGACCAATAGCTTCAAATAAATTAGCACCGCGATAGGAGCTAATCACCGAAATTCCCATTTTAGACATGATTTTTAACATGCCTTCAGCCAAGGATTTTTTATAATTGGCCACGGCTTCAGCCAGAGTTAATGGTTGCAATAAGCCGGCTTTATGACGGTTGGCCACCACTTCCAGTGCCAGATAGGGCGTAATGGTGGTTGCCCCCGCCCCAATTAATACCGCGAAATGATGCACATCAAAACATTCCCCGCTATGCACATTCAGCGAGGTATAGGTGCGTAATTTCTGGCGAATAAGGTGGGTATGCACTGCCCCTACCGCCAAAATAAGGGGGATGGGGGCGTGGTGTGCATCCACATTCACATCACTCAGAATAAGGTGGCGTGCGCCTTGGTTAATCGCTTGTTCAGCGGCGGTGCGCAGGCGCGCTAAGCCCTGTTTCAGCCCTTCTTCGCCTTCTGCCACGGGGAAAATACAATCAATGCTTATAACGCTGCTCCCCATATGGGCTTTAAGCGTTGCAAACTCACTATTGGTGAGAATAGGGGTTTCCAATTGCAGCAAATGGCATTGATCTTCGCTTTCTTCTAATATATTGCCCAAATTGCCCAAACGGGTGCGCAAACTCATTACCTGCCGTTCACGCAGTGAATCGATGGGTGGGTTGGTAACTTGGCTGAATTTCTGGCGAAAGAAATGATGCAGGCCACGATATTGGCCGCTGAGCACCGCTAGGGGGGTATCATCGCCCATAGAGCCAATCGCTTCTTTGGCTTCTTCGGCCATGGGTTGAATAATCAGCTCCAAATCTTCATGGCTCAGGCCAGCCAATACCAACCGTTGCAAGATGGCATCCGTGCTCATGGTGCCTTGTTCACTGTTGCGGGCATTTTTCATTAACTGATCGAGCACGGTGATATTTTTTACCCATTCACCATAAGGGTGGGCTTGTGCCAGATGATTTTTTATATCATCATTACGCAGTAGCAATCCCTTTTGTAAATCCACCCCAATCATCGAGCCTGGGGCGACCGCACCTTTTTCAATAATTGTTGCTTCATCCAGCCTTACCACGCCCGCCTCTGAACCCAATACCAGCAAATCATCGTTGGTAATGGCATAGCGCATGGGGCGCAGACCATTGCGATCGGTGCTGCCAAAAATATGTTGCCCATCCATAATGGCAAGGGCAGCTGGCCCATCCCACGGTTCAATCACTGAATTGGAATAGCTATAAAAATCTTTCCATGATTGGGGCATTAAGGGGTTTTTATCCGCCGCTTCTGGAATGAGAAGCGATTTTACCAACATGCCCTCTCGTCCTGCTTGCACCATCAGCTCAAACACATTATCCAAGGCAGCACTATCCGAACCACCCGCTTGAATAACTGGCACCATATCATCCATATAATCGGCAAATAGGGGGCTATTCAGGCGGGTTTCATGGGCACGCATCCAATTTACGTTACCGCGCAGCGTATTAATTTCACCATTATGGGCTAATAGCCGAAAAGGTTGCGCCAACCGCCAAGTAGAAAAAGTATTGGTGGAATAACGCTGATGATAAAGGGCAAAACGGGAGATGAATCGTTCATCCAGCAAATCGGGGTAAAATTCTGTGAGCTGTTCAGCCAGAAACATGCCCTTATAAATAATAGAACGCGCAGAAAATGAGCAGATATAAAGCTCATTCAAGCCCTGAAGCCTTGCTTTTTGTTCAATGCGGCGGCGCAATTGGTATAATAACCGTTCCCGTTCTTCTTCATGGTTAAGGGCGGCGGGGGGCGTGAAAATAACCTGCTCTATTTCGGGGCGGCTGGCTTCTGCCCTTGCCCCAATGGCTGCAATATTCACTGGTACTTGCCGCCACCCCAATAAACGGCAATTGGCTTCTAAAATAACCCCTTCCACCAAACTGCGCGCTTGTTCTTGGCCATCCAAATCATTGCGTGGCATAAACATTTGCCCCACCGCCAGCGGTGTGGAGGGAACATTACGCCCTGCTTGGCGCACATAATCTTTGAAAAAATCTTGTGGAATATCCACATGAATGCCCGCACCATCCCCCGTTTTGCCATCGGCATCCACCGCGCCGCGGTGAAAAAGAGCCCGCAAGGCAGCAATGCCCATTTCCACCACGCGGCGGCTGGCTTTGCCATCAATCGCTGCCACAAAGCCCACCCCACAAGCATCATGATTCGTGGTATCTATGCCCGCCTGTTCTAAGAGACGACTTTCGGTTTGCCAAGCTTGGGCTATGGGGTGTTGGTTGTGATTCATAACAAAATAACCCGTGGGAGAAGAACTTATTATCTAATTAATAAGTGAAGCATCGGTTGCGGTCAAATAACATATATATTTGTTCTACGCACCCATCAGGGGCTGCGGTTATAGTCGCAATCGCTATAGAAACCTCTTCAAAAGTATTTTTTTGAGGAGGTTTCTATAAAAACTGCCTTTGTGAATGGCGGTTTTCCGCCGCGAGCCCAGCGAAAAATTAAAGATTTCACTTTTCCAACCCCCTTTTGAAGCGTTTCCTATAGTCAATTAGGCTTATGCAATCATAAACTTAATTGACTATACACAAAAGCTGCGTATTTCTTATACTAAACGGGTTTGTAAATTTTCAGCGATTTTATCCATAAAATCTTTGCTGTTCAGCCATTTTTGATCGGGGCCAATCAAGGTGGATAAATCTTTAGTCATGAAGCCCTTTTCAACCGTATTCACGCAAGCTAGCTCCAATTTTCTGGCAAATTCTACCACTTCTGGTGTTTCGTCAAACTTGCCACGATAGGCAAGGCCTTGTGTCCAAGCAAAAATCGACGCAATGGGGTTGGTGGAGGTTTCTTTGCCCTTCTGCCAATCACGATAATGGCGGGTTACCGTGCCATGCGCGGCTTCAGCTTCCACGGTTTTGCCATCTGGGGTTAATAATACAGAGGTCATCAACCCCAAGGAGCCAAAGCCTTGTGCCACCGTATCGGATTGCACATCACCATCATAATTTTTACACGCCCACACAAAGCCACCATTCCATTTTAAGGAACTGGCCACCATGTCGTCAATTAAGCGATGTTCGTAAACAAGCCCAGCTTTTTCATAGGCGGCGCGGAAATGTTTTTCAAAAACTTCTTCAAATATATCCTTAAACCTACCATCATAGGCCTTCAAAATGGTGTTTTTGGTGGAAAGATATACAGGCCAGCCCCGCTCTAACCCATAGTTAAAGCAAGCCATGGCAAAGCCTTCAATCGACGAGTCGATATTATACATGCCCATGGCTACGCCGCTCTCTTCAAAGTGATACACCTCGTGGCGAATGGGGGTGCCGCCATTATCGGGCGTGAAAATAATCTCTAATGTACCAGCAGAGGGTACTTTGAAATCGGTAGCGCGGTATTGATCGCCAAAAGCATGGCGGGCAATAACAATGGGTTTGGTCCAACCCGGAATATAACGGGGGATATTACGGCAGATAATCGGCTCGCGGAATACCGTTCCACCCAAAATATTACGAATTGTACCATTGGGAGATTTCCACATTTTTTTTAAGGAAAACTCTTTTACCCGCGCTTCATCTGGGGTAATGGTGGCACATTTTACGCCAACGCCATGTTTTTTAACAGCTTCAGCCGATTCAATTGTTACCTTATCATCGGTGGCATCGCGGTTTTCAATGCCAAGATCATAATAATGTAAATCTATATCCAGATAGGGCAAAATCAATTTTTCTTTAATCCACGCCCAAAGGATACGGGTCATCTCATCCCCATCCATTTCAACAATAGGACGCAATACCTTGATTTTGCTCATCCAAATAACCTCAAATATCTATATCAATAATAATGGTGGGGTGTAAAAATTATAAGGCGTTGTGATCGGTTTCGCCAGTTCTGATGCGCAGTACTTGCTTTATTTCCATCACAAATAGCTTGCCATCACCAATTTTACCAGTAGAGGCGGCATTTTGAATAGCCTCCATCACTTGCTCTAGGCGGTCATCGGTCACCACCACTTCCACCTTGATTTTTGGTAAAAAGCTTACGGTATATTCCGCGCCGCGATAGATTTCGGTTTGCCCTTTCTGACGGCCAAAGCCTTTTACTTCGCTCACGGTCATGCCTTCAATGCCAATATTGGAAAGGGCTGCGCGTACTTCTTCTAACTTAAATGGTTTGATAATAGCCATTACCAGTTTCATTCGGTTCTCCTAATATTTTTATATTCTGGCCAAACTTTAGGGGAGTTGGCGACATGAAAACAATATACTGTACCCTTATTATAAAAAAATAATTATAAGCGTGGCTTTTGGTCATCCAGTCATGCAAATAACTGTTTCATTTTATAAATTATGCTATCTGTTTTGTGATAATGATTATTGATTAAAGTATAGCAATGCATGATGTGGTGATAGCGGGTGCTGGAACGGTTGGTTCTGTTCTTGGCCTCATGCTGGCACAGGCCGGTGTAAGGGTTGGCCTGATAGAAAGGCGAGCCTTAAGTATTGATTCGTCTGATATTCAAGATTATCGCACCGTGGCTTTGGCTGCACGCTCGGTAAAAATTTTACAGGGCATAGGTTTATGGCAAGAACTAGAGCCTAAAGCTTGTCCGATTCTTGATATTCGGGTGGTTGATCAATATTCACCCCTCTTATTAGATTTTCATAGCCAAGAACTCAACAAAGGCGCTTTCGGCTGGATTGTTGAGAATCGGGATTTTTCTAGTCTTTTGCATCAGCAATTACAACAACACCCTAACATTACCGTTTATGCTGGCGTATCCATCAAAAAATTTCAGCAGAATAATGGGTTGGTATCCATAGCGCTTGATGATGGGGTGCTGCTGAATAGTGGTTTATTGGTGGGGGCGGATGGCCGCCATTCACAAACCCGAGAAATGCTTGGCTTACGCCTTTTCCATCATGATTATCAACGTAAAGGGATCACCACGGTTATTCGCCATGAATCACCCCATGAGCATACAGCGTTGGAGCATTTTTTCAGCCATGGCCCCTTTGCCATTTTGCCCATGAAGGATGATGAACAAGGCCGTCACCGTTCTTCAATTGTGTGGACCGAAACAACCGATAAGGCTAATGCTCTTATTCAAATGGAAGAAACTGAGTTTTTAGCAGTCTTGGCAAGGCAGTGCCTCAATATGGATTCGCCGCAAAAAAACATTTCTTATTTGGGAAAATTAGAATTGGCGGCTCCTATTCAAGCATGGCCATTGGTGCTGGGTTTAACCACAGCCATGGGTGTAGGCCGTGTGGTGCTGGCTGGTGATGCAGCACATGCCATTCACCCCATTGCTGGGCAGGGCTTAAATATGGGGATGCGTGATGTTGAAGCACTATCTATGCTGATTATTGAGAATAAGAAATCAGGTTTTTTAGCGGGTGATAATCAATTTTTACAGCGCTATCAGGCCAATCGTCTGGCTGATAATTGGCGCATGGGCGTGGTTACGCATGGGCTTGAAAAACTCTTTGCGCATCCTCACCCTATAATAAAGATTGGACGGCGCATGGGTTTAGCGGCTATTAACCAGAACAGTATTATTAGACGTTTTTTTATGCATGAAGCCATGGGCATTCGGCATTCTGCAGGCTAGTTCTGCTTATTTATTGAGGTGTTTTTTTATGTTCACGGGCATTGTGCAAGAAATAGGACGGATTACCAGTTTAGAAAAAGATGCAGAAGGCGGCATGAATTTAGTGATTGCTTGTTTTCTACCTTTTTCGGCGATTAGTGAAGGGGCATCGGTCTGTTGTCAGGGGATTTGTCTTACCGTAGAAAATTCTGGCAGAGAAGCTGAGTCGGATACTGATGATGAGGGGGAAGAAAAAAGGCATCATTGGTTTAGGGTTAGCCTATCTCCTCACACCGTAAAATCCACCAGTGCTGGCCGTTGGGCCGTGGGGGATACACTTAATCTGGAAACATCGCTTACCTTACGCAGCTTGCTGGGGGGGCATTTACTGACGGGCCATGTGGATGAAACCGCCATAGTGCGTAAAATTACGGCTGAATCTTTATCCTACCGCGTAGAATTTTCTTTGCCTGCCAGTTTAGTGCCTTTGGTCGCGAAGCGTGGATCGGTGGCGGTGGATGGTGTTTCTTTAACCGTGGCGGATATTTCTGCAGAAAATGCCAAGGATCATTGGTTTTCTGTGGTATTGATTCCCCATAGTTGGAAAGTAACGACCTTGCACCAGCTCAAAGAAGGATCGATGGTGAATTTAGAAGCGGACATGATGGCACGCTATGCCAGCCGATTGATTGAGGTATATAAGGGCAGCCATTCCTAGGGTCAGATATATAAGGAAATTCGCGTGGATACCCCTATTTCAAGCGCAGAAGAAATTATTGAAGCCGCCAGAAATGGCCATATGGTTATTCTGGTGGATGATGAAGACCGTGAAAATGAAGGGGATCTGGTTATTCCAGCGCAAATGGCAACGCCAGAAGCCATTAATTTTATGGCGCGTTTCGGGCGGGGGCTTATTTGCTTAGCCCTACCGCGGCAACGGGTAGAAAATTTGGGTTTGCCATTGCTCACCATGCCAGATGATGGCCGCCGTAGCACAGCATTTACGGTTTCAATTGAAGCAAGAGAAGGCATTAGCACTGGCATTTCAGCTGCGGATAGAGCCCGCACCATTCAAGTGGCTATTGATTCGGCTAAAACAGCCGCCGATTTAAGCACACCTGGGCATGTTTTTCCATTAGCGGCGCGCGATGGCGGTGTGTTGGTGCGCGCTGGCCATACCGAAGCCGCGGTGGATATTGCTCGGTTGGCGGGGCTTAACCCTTCTGGTGTGATTTGTGAGATCATGAATGATGATGGCACCATGGCGCGATTACCCGATTTGATAGGGTTTTCGCAGTTGCATGGTATTAAGTTGGGCACTATTGCTGATTTAATAGCCTATCGGCGTCGCACTGAAAAATTGGTGGAAAAAATTTGGGAAGAAGATTTTATTAGCCAGATCGGCGGGAAATTTCGCCTCATGATTTACGCTAATACCCTTTCCCATGCGGAACATGTGGTGTTAACCAAAGGCGATATAAGCGGCGCGGAGCCGGTATTGGTGCGCATGCACAGCGTGAATTTATTGGATGATATATTAATGGATCAACGCGGTGGGGCAGCCAATTTGCATCTGGCCATGCAAAAAATTGCTGAGGTCGGGCGCGGCGCCATTGTTCTCATTCGTGAAACCAGCCCTAATATTCTATCGCAACGGCTGAAACAACGGCAGCAGCAACAAGATATTAAAGAGCATCATTTCCGTGATTATGGTGTCGGTGCACAAATTTTGGCCGATTTGGGCATCAACAATATGATTCTTCTGTCTGGAGCAAGAAAAAACATTGTGGGGTTGGATGCTTTTGGCTTACAAATAACAGGCTTTGAAGCATTGCAACAGGATGAGTAAAGGGCGATCATGACAGAATCAGACACCAAGATGGATCAACGGGTAGATTTTACCTCAGGCGGGCAAAACCCACCCATGATCATGATTATTCTGGGGGAATATTATAGTGAAATTACCGCTGAATTGCTTAAAGGTGCGGTCGCGGAAATAGAAAAATCAGGCGCTAAATATTTAGTATATCGCGTGCCGGGGGCTTTTGAGATTCCTGCCGCTATTCGTTATGCTATTCGGTCAATGGAAATTTATCCCACAAGGTTACGCTTTAATGGCTATGTGGCTTTGGGTTGTGTGATTGAAGGAGAAACCAAACATTTTGATGTGGTGGTAGAAGAAACAGCCCGTGCTTTACAACAATTGGCCATTACCTACTCTCTCGCTTTAGGCCATGGCGTGATTGCCGCGCGTAATATGGAGCAGGCGCTTGAACGTGCAAAAACTGATAGAAGGAATATTGGCGCAGAGGCTGCAAAGGCTTGTCTGCAAATGATTCAGTTAAAGCTGGATTTCAAGTTATTTCCAAGATTAGGTTAAATTATTAGTCAATGAGTGGTTCATCCAAAAAAGGGTCTTCTTCCCCACAGGGCGTTTTGCCAAAACCGGTGCCTGTATTAAAAAAAACTGGTTCTAAGAAAGCAAGGCTGCGTGCTGCGAGATTGGCTTCAGTTCAGTTGCTTTATCGCATGGATGTGATGAATGAATTGGAACAGCTATCGCCGGAATTAATAGCGCGGGCGATAGCTGATTTTCGTCATAGCGACTATGGGCAAGATGATGAAAGCCCGCCACTTATTTCGCCGGATATGGAGTGGGTGGAAAGGTTATTGTGTCGTTGTGAGCTTGAAAAAGTTCACGCGGTGCTGCATTCCATCATGAAAGAAGATTCTAGCTTGCAGCGTTTAGAGCCGTTGCTACGCGCAGTGCTAAGGGTTGCTATTGCCGATATGCTGTGGATGCAGAGCGAAGCGCCGGTTATTCCTGATTATTTACATATTACGTCTGCTTTTTATCAAGACAAAGAGGCTGGCTTGATCAATGCAATTCTTGATCAAGCGCAGCAATATATAGCGAATAAAGAATAATAGTTAGAATTGGTGGGAATAGGGTTATGAGGCGTTTACGTCCTTGTGCCGCCCACGGTGATACCATCCATGCGTAAGGTGGGTTGTCCCACGCCAACGGGCACCGATTGGCCATTTTTTCCACAGGTGCCAACGCCTGTATCTAGCTGCATGTTATTGCCAACCATGGTGATTTTTTTCATGTCTTGCGGGCCATTACCAATTAAGGTGGCACCTTTAATAGGGGTGGTTACCCGACCATTTTCAATTAAATAGGCTTCAGTGGCCGAAAACACATATTTTCCCGAGGTAATATCCACTTGTCCTCCCCCGAAATTGGCGGCATACACCCCTTTTTTTACCGAGGCGATGATTTCTTCAGGGGTTTTATCTCCGCCCAACATATAGGTATTGGTCATACGGGGCATGGGGGCATGCGCATAGCTTTGGCGGCGGCCATTACCCGTGGGGGCTACCCCCATCAGTCTGGCATTCAGCCTATCTTGCAAATAGCCTTTTAAGATACCATTTTCAATGAGCATGGTTTCGCCCGATGCTGTGCCTTCATCATCTATAGTGATTGAACCACGGCGATTAGCCAAGGTACCGCAATCCACTACACTCACCCCTGTTGCAGCCACCTGTTGCCCCACCATGCCCGTAAAAACCGAGGTTTTTTTGCGGTTAAAATCGCCTTCTAATCCATGGCCTACCGCTTCATGCAGCATGACCCCCGGCCAGCCAGAACCCAACACCACCACCATTTCACCAGCGGGGGCTTCTTTAGCTTCTAAATTCACAAGGGCTTGGCGAATGGCTTCATTGGCCATTTGTTGCCATTGCTGCGCCTCAAAAAAACCTTGATAATGCACGCGGCCACCCCCGCCATAGCTGCCGGTTTCCCGCCGGCCACCCTGTTCTACCACCACCGAAATATTCAGGCGAACAAGAGGGCGAATATCGGCTTGGGTTTGGCCATCGGCTTTAATAATTTCAACCACCTGCCAGCTACCCGCAATGTTGATGGAGGCTTGAACCACCCGCTCATCTTTGCCCCTGATATAGGCATCGATTTCCTGCAATAAGGCAATTTTTGCACCTGTCGTTATGCCTTCTAAGGGATTCAGTGATTCGTAACGCGGAATAATTGCGGTAGCGGGCGATGAAATTTTTTGTTGAATCGGGCTGTTTTTACCAGCGCGTACAATATCGGCCGCTTTTTGCAGCGATGTCATATCCAACACCCCGCCATGGGCATAAATCCAACCTTCGCCATGCACGCCGCGTAGGCCAAACCCTTGGCGTTGATCGAACGCTGCAGATTTCAGGCAGCCATCATCCCACAACATTGATTCAGAGCTATGATATTCAAGAAAAAGTTCGCCATCTTCCGCGCCGGCTAGAGAATTGGTCACCAGTTTTTCTACGTTGGCGCGCTCCCATGATTGTTGACCAAAAAACAGATCATGAGCGAGGGTAACAGAAGTAGCGGACATTATTTTTCCCAATGGCTGATGAGTATCACATTATTAATGTGACGTGATCGCAAGAAAAAACAAGATTTTTATAAAAAACTTCTTCTAGGGTATTTTTTATGGGAGGGGATATTTTTATGAGTCATAACCCTAGCAGTAGGCATTAGAAAATAACAACCATAGAAAAACAATCATTGGTTATTGATGCCACACTGGCAAGAATTTTGCGGCTGAACGACGCTTGCTACCACGGAACAACTTCTCTTCAACAAGTAATGAGTTTATGTTTCGTTGTCCATATTATTGAAAAAATTCATATTGAGCGGTTTTTGATGATAAAGCTGAAGAAAATACACAATACATGCTTGGCATTGGTGGTGATGTTCACCCTATGGTGCGGTCAGGTTTTTGCGGGCGGGGATGTGGTGGGCGAGCCAGTGCCCAAAGGTATGGGCTTGCAAATAGATGCCAGCCTCACCAAAGAGCATTTACATCATTTCCATAATTTGCTGCTCTATATTATTTCTGGCATTACCCTGTTTGTTTTTTTGCTGTTGGTTTATGTGTGTGTGCGTTTTCGGGCATCAAAAAATCCTGTGCCATCAAAGACCACCCATAATTTACCCCTTGAAATAGTGTGGACATTGGTGCCAGTGCTGATTCTGGTGGTGATTGCCGTGCCTTCTTTCCGCTTGATGTATTATATGGATAAAGCGCCCAATGCCCAAATGACCCTGAAAGTTACAGGGCATCAATGGTACTGGGAATATACATATCCCGATCAAGGCGATATTAATTTTAGTTCTAACATTGTGCCCGCTGAAGAAATTAAGGCAGAAAAGGGGCAAAAGCGTTTGCTTTCCACCGATAAATGGGTGGTGTTGCCCGTGGATACCGATGTGCGCATTCTCACCACCAGTGCCGATGTGATTCATGGTTTTGCTATCCCTTCCTTCGGTTTGAAGAAAGATGCTGTACCGGGGCGTTTGAACGAGACATGGACTCATGTAAAAGAAGAAGGCACCTATTACGGCCAATGTACGGTAATTTGTGGCACTAACCACGGTTTTATGCCCATGGAAATTAAAGTGGTGAGCAAAGAGGTTTTTGCTGAATGGTCAGAAAAAGCGAAAAAAGATGTGGACGCTGCACAGATTTGGCTTGCTGGAAAAATTGCTGAACAGCAACATGCTTCAGCTGTGGAGGATTCTGCACCTCAGCCATTACCCGTATCCAGCGAAACAGCCCGATAATATTTATTCATTTAACCTGTTGTCATTTTTTATATTGATGCGAAAGAGTTTTTAATGAGTCATTCAACCGATCATTCTGCACATGCCGCTCACGATCATCACGCCCATCATGAGGCGGGTCATCACGATCACAAGCCCAGTTTTTTTAGCCGTTGGTTTCTATCTACCAACCATAAGGATATTGGTACTTTATACCTGATTTTTGCAGTGATTGCAGGTATTATCGGTGGGGGAATGTCGATGTTGATGCGCATGGAGCTGCAAAGTCCAGGCCTTCAATATGTGGCTGATGGTCAACATTGGAATGTGCTGATTACGGCGCACGGCTTAATTATGGTGTTTTTTGTGGTGATGCCGGCCTTGATTGGGGGCTTTGGTAACTGGTTTGTGCCCTTGATGATTGGCGCGCCAGATATGGCCTTCCCGCGGTTAAATAATATCAGCTTCTGGTTGATTGTTCCTTCCTTCTTTTTGCTGTTTGGTTCGGCTTTTGTGGGACCGGGTGCTGGTACGGGTTGGACAATCTATCCACCGCTTTCGGATACGGTGGGGCATAGTGGTGCTTCGGTGGATATGGCTATTTTTGCGCTGCACTTGGCAGGGGCATCTTCTATTTTAGGGGCAGTGAATTTTATTACCACTATTTTCAATATGCGTGCCCCCGGTATGACCCTTCATAAAATGCCGCTTTTTGTGTGGGCGATGTTGGTAACGGCCTTCTTGTTATTATTATCGGTGCCGGTATTGGGTGGTGCTATAACCATGCTATTGATGGATAGAAATTTTGGGACATCCTTCTTTCGCCCTGATGGCGGTGGTGATCCTTTGTTGTTCCAACATTTATTTTGGTTCTTTGGTCACCCTGAAGTGTACATCATGATTTTGCCCGGTTTTGGCATTATCAGCCACATTATTTCTACTTTTTCGCGTAAGCCTGTATTTGGTTATCTGGGCATGGCCTATGCTATGGTGGGGATTGGCGTGGTTGGCTTTGTGGTGTGGGCGCACCATATGTTTACCACTGGCATCAGCATTAATACCCAAGCCTATTTTTCTGCGGCCACCTTAATCATTGCCGTACCCACGGGTATTAAAATATTTTCGTGGATTGCCACCATGTGGGGTGGTTCTATTGAGTTCAAAACCCCGATGTTGTGGGCGATTGGCTTTGTGTTTTTATTCACCCTTGGTGGTGTTACTGGTGTGGTGCTTGCCAATGCAGGGATAGATATGGTGCTACACGATACCTATTATGTGATTGCCCATTTCCACTATGTGTTGTCATTGGGGGCGTTATTTGCCATTTTTGCTGGCTGGTATTATTGGATTGGTAAAATATCTGGCCGCCAATATCCTGAATGGGCTGGAAAGCTGCATTTCTTTACCACCTTTATTGGCGTGAATATTACTTTCTTCCCTCAGCATTTCTTGGGGTTGCAGGGCATGCCACGGCGTTACCCCGATTACCCTGATGCTTATAGCTATTGGAATGAAATATCTTCTTATGGGTCTTATATAGCTGGGGCTTCCAGTGTGTTTTTTGTGTTGACCGCTATTTATACCTTGTTCTGGGGTAAGAAAAACCTACCAGATAATTATTGGGGTGAAGGGGCTAATACCTTGGAGTGGAAAGTGTCATCACCACCACCATTCCACCAATTTGAAAATTTACCCTATGTACGTTAAAGGCTGAGTAAAATGCAACAAGGAGTGGTAGTAACATCGGTTGGGGCTGAATTTATACAGCTTGCCCGTTCTTATCTTTCCTTGTTGAAGCCGCGCGTGATGAGTTTGGTAGTTTTTTCTGGGGCTGCAGGCATGGCCTTAGCACCAGAAAAAGCAAGCATTTCTGTATGGTTAATGGCTATGTTCTGTTTGGCTTTGGGCACAGGGGCAGCAGCGGCCTTAAATATGTGGTATGACCGCGATATAGATACCATTATGCGCCGTACTCGTGATCGCCCTATTCCTGCGGGGGATATAAGTGCAGAAGCAGTGTTAGCTTTTGGGGTGGTGTTAGCCATTGCCAGCGTGGCTTTTATGGGGTTGGGTGTGAATTGGGTGGCAGCATTTTGGCTGGCCATGGCCATTATCTGGTATGTTGGTGTCTATACCGTGTGGTTGAAGCGGCGCAGCGTACAAAATATTGTTATTGGCGGTGCGGCGGGGGCTTTTCCACCGGTTATTGGTTGGGCGGCTGCTTCTGGCCATGTGGCGGGTGATTTATTTGTATGGCAGCCTTGGCTTTTATTTTTGATTGTTTTTTTATGGACACCACCGCATTTTTGGGCCTTGGCTTTGTATCGTCATGATGATTATAAGCAGGCCAAAGTACCCATGTTGCCAGTGGTTGCGGGGGCATTATCTACCAAAAAACACATATTAGCCTATAGTATTTTATTACTACCCGTTTCGCTAACCCCTTATGCGGCTGGCTTATGTGGTGGCTTATATTTAGCAGTTGCCAGCTTGATGGGGCTGATTTTTGTGGCCGCTTCTTACCGTTTACTCACCGCTAAGGATGAGCAAAAGGCTCAGAAAACATCCATGGCGGTGTTTGGTTATTCTATTTTATATTTATTCATGCTGTTGGCCATCATGATTATTGACGTTGTCTAAACGCTCAGCAATTTTTGCCGTTGGCCAACGGCGGTGTAACCATAGCCATTGCCCTGGTTTTTCTTTTATCCAGCCCTCAATCAGGCCATTAATCTGGCACATGCTATTATAGATAAGGGCTTCTTTATCGGTACCTTCCTCATTTATTAGCGTGATGGGAGGGTGAACAATAATATCAAAATGGCTGCCTTGTAAGCGTTGTACACTTACTGGATAGAGGGGGATATTATATTTCATGGCCAATTGCGCAATGGCAGGGGCGGTCATTACTTTTTCGCCAAAAAATGGTACGGCGATGCCATCATTCATTTTCTGATCAATCAACATGCCCACATGTTTTTTATCTCTCAGCAGTTTTACAATTGTTTTTGCCCCTTCTTTGCCCTTGGGTATGTGCAAATGGGTGCAATGATTGCGGGCTTTTAATAGCCATTGATGGCTGTATGGGTTGTTGGGGGCACGATATACCAACGCCACCGATAGCCCATGCCGTTGGATAATAGCAGGGGGTATTTCCCAATTGGCAAAATGGCCAGAAAAAAATATAGCCCCTTGCTCGCGAGCATTTTCCAAATGCTCTGCGCCATGAAAAGTAAAGCGATGCGATTCTTGTAATAATTGTTCCATATGCACATATTCAGCCACCACATAGCCTAGATTTTCCCACATTTCATTGGCAATTTGGGTGCATTCTGCTGCCGAAATATTGGGGAAAGCGCGCAATATATTAGATTTTACCCGTTGCTGCAGTAACGGTATCTGGCCAAAATATTTTAGGCAAACCGCGCAAATTTTGCCAGCCACATCTAAGGGCAATAGCCCAATAATAGCGGATATACTGGCCAAAATAATGGTTTCTAGCTTGTATTTTAGCCATTTAGGTGGGAGTTTGACGGTGAGTTTAGGCAACATGATGGGATAAATGTTCAAAAAAATGAGAAATATTCTGGATGTTGGCTTCAATGGGTAGGGGTAAGATTTGCTGCTGCCAAAATGGCGGGAGGCGTGTCCAGTCTTTTTCGGTGGTTACTAAAAACGCATCATGCAGGCTGGCGGCGTTTCTTAATTGTTGTAACTGGTGGGGGGTAAAAAAATGGTGATCGGGGAAAGGGCTGCTGCCTGCTAATAGGGCCTGTTGTTCTTGCAGCATAGTAAAAAACTTTTCTGGGCGGCCAATCCCTGCAAACGCCCATATTTTTTGCCCCCTGATCTTTTCCCAAGCGGGTGAGGGGGTAATATTTGCGTGAAAAACAGACAAATGCTGCTGCGGCAGCGAATGATGGGGTGCTATTGCCCCCATCAGCATTACCGCATTGGCTGCGGCTAGGGCAGAAGAAGGCCATTCGCGTAAAGGGCCAGCTGGAATAGGAAAGCCATTACCAAAAACACTATTGCCATCCACCACCAGCAATGAATAATTTTTATAAAGCTGTGGGTTTTGAAAGCCATCATCCATAATTAATATATCTGCCCCTGCTGCAATAGCCTGCATGGCATTATCCAAGCGGTTTTTGCCCGACCATACCGGAAATTCTTTAGCCAGCATCAGGGCTTCATCACCCACGCTTTGGCAATCATCGCTAGCTATTACCTGTTTGCCAGTTTTTATATGGCTGCCATAGCCACGCAGTAAAATATGGGGGGTTTTTCCACGGGCGGCAAGCAAATGGGCGATGGTGCGTACAATCGGGGTTTTTCCTGCGCCGCCAGCCACGGCATTACCCACGCAAATAAGCGGTACCGGCAATCTAGTTGGCTCTGATAAACGCCGCCGCCAATGGGTAATGGCTGCATAAATACAACCAAGGGGCAATAATCCATAGGCAGCTAGGCTGGGCGGTTGCCACCAGAAAGCAGGCGCACGCATGGGTTATGTATCCTTTTTTTCCAAGCCCGTGGCCAGCCAAAAGGGCTCTATAGCATTTTCGATGCGTTGCTGCATCGAAGAAAGGCTGTGCGCAAAATTTTGAGCAGCTTGTTGCATGGCAGAAAGCGTATCACCCGATAATAAGGTTTTTAAGGTAGCGCACAGCGTGGCTTCATCTTCCATACAAAGAGCGGCACCATTTTTTTCCATTTCTTCACAAATGGCCGTAAAGTTAAACATATGCTTTCCATAAAGAATGGCCGCTCCAAAATGGCTGGGTTCAACGGGGTTGTGACCACCAAAGGGAATAAGCGAACCGCCAATACAGGCAATAGGTGAAAGGCGATACCACAAGCCCATTTCCCCCATGCTGTCACACAGAAAAATATCAGTGCTAGCATTGGGCAATTCTTGTTGCGAGCGTTGGCTTAATGTTAACCCCATGCTGCTTAATTCGCTACGAATTTCCGCCCCGCGCTGTGGATGACGGGGGGCAATAATAGTGAGCAGATTGGGGTATAATTCTTTCAATTGCTGATGGATGCGGCCAGCCATGGCTTCTTCTAGCTGATGGGAGCTAGCCAATAACCATATTGGGCGCGTGCCAATAGCGGTTTTTATGGCTTCTAATACCACCATATCCGCGGGTAGAGGGGCAGAGGCGTATTTCAAATTGCCTATATAGTTTACTTTTTCCGCGCCTAAATTTTGCAGCCATCGGGCTTCTTTTTCGCTTTGTGCGAATGAAAGCATAAAAGCTTGTAATAGGGGGGCTAATAAAAATTTTGCTTGTTGCCATTTTTGATAAGAGCGTGGGGATATTCTAGCATTTACTAAAATAGCAGGAATTTCTTGTTGTTGGATTGCCAGCAGCATATTGGGCCAGAATTCCGATTCTAACCAAATTACCCCATCAGGTTGCCAATGGGCCAGAAAATTTTTTACCCATTGTGGGTGATCCCACGGCACAAATTGGTGAAACGCGCCAGAAGGCAGGCGTTTTTCCATTAAAGCGGCCGAGGTAACCGTGCCCGTGGTTACCAAACAATGGCCGCCTCTTGCAATCACCATATCCACCAAGGGTAAGGCGGAGAGTGATTCCCCAACACTGGCCGCATGTAGCCATATTAATTGGCCTTGTGGGCGGGCAAGAGCACTTTTTCCTTGGCGTTCGTTTAAGCGTGTGTCTAGCTCTTTACCCAGCGTTACGCGTTTAGCCAGTTGCTGGTGCAGCAAAGGGGTAGCTGCGTAACCGATTAACCGATAGAGGGCAAAGGCAATATTATGAAGCATGTTGTTGTGCAGAAAATAATGGACGCTGATAATTTATAAACTGTGTTGTGATTTCCTGCCAGTCAAATTGTTGAGCATAGGCACGGCAAGCGTGGGGGGAGCATAAAAGGGCTTTTTCGATGGCATGGCGGAGATCATGATCCATCACGCCATGGGGCAGCACTAAAGCTTGTTGTGGTGATAATACGGCCATGGGTGCTTCTGCGGGAAAAGCCGCTACGGGCAGGCCACAAGCCAAGGCTTCCAGCATGACTAGACCAAAAGTATCGGTAAGCGACGGAAATACAAAGAGATGCGCTAAACGGTAGATATTCACCAATTCTTCGCCCGTTTTTTTGCCCAAAAAAACCGCATCGGGATATTTTTGTTGTAATTGTTGTAAGGCAGGGCCATCCCCCACCACCAATTTAGTACCAGTGAGGGGAAGAGAAAGGAAAGCCTCTAGATTTTTTTCTACGGCTATTCTGCCCACATAAAGATAAAAAGGCGTGGGTAAAGCTTGGAGTTGCGGTAGGGGTATGCTTTCGCCAGCACAAAATTTTTGGGTATCCACCCCGCGTGCCCACACAACCACATGATTAAAACCATGATTTTTTAAGCGGGTGGCTAAAGCCTCGGTGGCTACTAAAATAGCCGCCGCCGGCTGGTGAAAGCGGCGCAATAATTGATAGGATAAACGGGTGGGTACGGGCAAACGCGCCCTGATATATTCAGGGAACATGGTGTGATAGGCCGTGGTAAAAGGCCAGCCCCGTTTTAAGCATAATTTACGCGCGGCCCAGCCTAATGGGCCTTCCGTTGCCAAGTGAATAGCATTGGGGGCGATGGCATCAATTAATTGCGCCAATTTTTTACGGGCAGGCCAGCTTAATTCAATTTCAGGATAGCCCGGCATTGGCCAATGATGAAATTGATCGGGGCCAATAACTTTAATGCAAGCGTCGCCTTGGTGCTTGATCAAGGCTTCGATGCTGCGCACCACCCCATTAATTTGTGGATGCCACGCATCACTGATAATTAAAATGGTGAAGGGTTTGTCTCTCATGAAAGGGCAGCAGCATGTTTTCTTTGTTTTGGCCAATCAATCAGCTGTAATTGACCATCCTGATCTTCAATTAAGGCTGTACAGCTTTCAACCCAATCACCATCATTGCAATAGGTAATGCCATTGATGTCACGAATTTTTGCTTTATGGATATGGCCACACACCACCCCATCCAACCCTAATCGCTCGGCTTCAGCGGCAAGGGTGCGTTCAAAGCGGTCTATTACCTTTACCTTGTTTTTCAGGTATGAGGTTAGCGACCAATGGCTAAGCCCTAAGCGGCGCAAAATTTTATTAAAGAAATTATTCCACACCAGAATAGTGCGGTAGGCATGATCGCCTAAATAGGCTAACCATTTAGCATTAGTGACCACCATATCAAATTGATCGCCGTGTATGACCAGAAAACGGCGGCCATCATGCAGGGTATGAATGGTTTCATCCAATACCTTAATATTGCCAAAAGCCAGCCCTAAAAAATCACGCAGGCCCTCATCATGATTGCCGGCAATAATGGTAATATTGGTGCCATTGGCGGCTAATTGCAGAATATGCTGAATTACCGCGTTATGGGCTTGTGGCCAGAACCATTTTTTACGCAAACGCCAGCCATCCAATATATCCCCCACCAAATAAAGAGTGGGGGTAGAGATGTGCTGCAAAAATTCCAGCAGCATGGCGGCTTGGCATCCCTTGGTTCCTAAATGTAGGTCAGAAATCCACACAGCTCTACAGGCAACAGGATTACCTATCTCCATGGTTGTGCGCATCAATAAATCAGGATTTAACGCATAAAAGTGGGATCAGGGTTTCCTGAATATCCACCAAGTCACTTTGTGCCGCCATCACAAATTTCGGATTTTTATAAGCGCCTGGGGTTTCTTCCAGCATGGCTTCATCCCTACGGCATTCTACGCCTAACACCGCACGTAAATGATCTTCCAGATCATAACGGCGACGGGCTTCTTCTACCGAAATCTGCCGGCCTGCGCTGGCCGCACAAGAATAGTGCGAATCAACATTATCCAATCCTTTCACTACATATAAAGGCCCAGCCATGCTGCCCGCTATCACCGCTTGTTCTCCTAATTTAGCGGGTACAGCACCGTTACGGGTTAGCCATAATTTTTTATCATCAGAAAAAGGCGTAATTTGATGACTAATTGATTCGATAACATCGCCAGCTTTAGACGGCGAATCAATAAATTCAGACAGCACAGAAAGTGTTTGTTGCAGCAATAGAGCACGATTTTTTTTGCCATAACGCACACACCATTCAACGGCGGCCAGATAATCCCAGAAAATGGGCATGGTATCGGGTAGGTATGAAAGATTATCATCGGGCAGATTAATAAACCAGCGCTGCATTTCTTGTTTGGCTTGATCAATGAAAAATTGGCCAATTTTTTTGCCAACATTGCCAGCCGAGGCCACAATCACCAGCCATAATTTATTTTCTTTGTCCTTACAAATGAAAAGAGATGAAGCGCCAATGCCCAGTGTGCCTAGATAGGCCGTACCATCAAGGGTGGCCAACTCATCGTAGCGTTTGGCAAACTCCATAGAGGCGGATAATTCATTCCAAGCTTCACGGCAAAAAGCTTGTTTTTCTTTCCATACACCGCCGCGTTCATCCCCCGGCAGCAAAGTTTTTTCAAGTTTCTCGCGCAATTCATGAAGATTAGCAGGCAACGAATCGGCAGATTGGTGCAGGGGCATGGCAATAGTGCCTTGGCCTGCATGACCTTGCAATATGCCAGGGATTAAGGCCGAACGGGTGACAATAGCCGCGCCCGTTGTTACCCCTTGGCGGCAATACACATTGGGCAATACCGCAATATGCGAAGCCACAAAGCGCATTCTGGTTAAATGTAGCAGAAATTGGGTGGCCTGCACTTCTACCGGTACGCCGATAGTCCAAGATTTTATCGGCACACCTTGGGTTTCAATAAATTCATAGCTGCTCATTTGATCCTCTCCCGTGAGGCGCTTTCTAAAATAATATTCTACTATAGATACTAGTTACAAAAGTTATATTCTTCATAAATAAAATCAATATAGCATGCGCAATGTAATTTAAGCATGCTAAATGGTAGGCAGTACATAAAACAAGAATCAGATAGCCTGTAAGCCGGGTTCTGTACCGCTTGTGGCGGCGATAGCCATTCATCTGGAATAATGGTTACCCATTACTTCATGCAACCAACCCGAACAAGCTAACGCAAAAACAACGCCTTGATCATGATAATCAATCTTGCTCCTATAAGGTTTTGCTCCCGATGGGGTTTGCCATGCAGCCCCTGTTGCCAGCGGCACGGTGCGCTCTTACCGCACCCTTTCACCCTTACCGGTAAAAATTTGTACAAGACATATTTTACTGACGGCGGTTTACTTTCTGTGGCACTTTCCCTGAGGTTGCCCTCGCCGGGCGTTACCCGGCATCGTGTTTTTGTGGAGCCCGGACTTTCCTCCCTTTCTGAAAAGAGCGACTACCCAGCTATCTGATCCCCTTCACCATTATAGGAGTTCTGTGCAAGCAGCCACTGCAATAATGCCGCCGTTTTGTTATTGGCGGGTTGGTGCAGCATTGCAGGATAATAGCGGCGATGGAAGGCTTGTATCACCAGTTCTAAAGAGGGCAGGCTTGAATCATCTTTGTTACGAATACCATAACCCAATTCTTGCAATTTTTTCTCAAACCATTCTTGTGTAGGCATAAAATTCAGCGGTTTTATATCGGCGGGTGGAAAAATACCCACCTCATGCTTTTGTAAAAATTGCCAATCAAATAATTCCCCCGGATCCGTTTTGCGGGCAGGGGCAATATCTGAGTGAGCCAATAATGTTATAGAAGGGTAGCGTTCCATAATATCTTGGCAAAGCCAAGCTAAGGCTAACATTTGTTGTTGAGGAAAAGGGCATAAACCAAATTCATGCCCGGGATTTACCAATTCAATGCCAATGGAGGCGCTGTTCATATCGCGAATCCCTTGCCAGTAGGAAATACCCGCATGCCAAGCTCGTGCTGATTCATCAACCAATGGAAAAATAACACCCGATTCATCGATAAGGTAATGTGCGCTCACCTCACTATCGCTACAGCATAGGCGTTGCAAGGCGCCTTCTGCGTTCTGCATGCCCGTATAATGTAATACCAGAAAATTTATCGGTAATTTTCTTATCCCATGATTAGGGGAGCGATAATTTTGATAAATTTCAGGCGTTAGTTGAAGTTTCTTTCTTTGCATATTTGATCGTACGCGGCGTTGATTTCAGCTAATTTTCTGGTGCTTTCTTCTATTTTAGTGGCAGAAGCACCCTTGGCCATGAGGGTATCTGGGTGTAATTCACGCACCAATTTGCGGTAGGCTATTTTTATATCTTTTTCGCTCTGTTCTTTTTTTACACCTAATAAATCATAATATTTTTTATTGGGTGGTGGCGGTGGTGTAGGTTTTTCTTGAGCACGGTCTTGATATTGTTGCTCGGTGCGGGCTTTTTGCTGTTGCTGGTTTTGGCTAAAAGAAATCACCCCAAATTTTACCATTAGCGCAGAAAACTCATATTCATGGAAGCCAAAAATCATTGAAACCCGCCGTAAGAACTGGATTTCTGAAGGATTAACCGGCGCATCGGCTCGTGCAATGATAAAAAGCCCGCTTAATACTTCTTCCAAACGGTCACGGCGATAATCACAAAGCTTGGCTATTTGATCGGCATATGATTCAAAGCCAATAATTTCACGACGAGCATTATCAAAAACCTGGCCTATCCGCCTTAATTCATTGGGGGGTGGTTTAATAATTTCTTTGAAAGCCTTTATTTCGACGGTGTTAACGCGGCCATCGCTTTTGCATAATTTTGCGGCTAAGGCGGTAAAACTAATAATCTGGCTTAAATCAAGCTGCTCTGCTGGTGCATAAGAAAAAGACCAAGCAGTTTTTTTCTTATTTTTATCACTATGTTCAAGCGCAGCACTGCGATACCGATCAATAGCATGACCAGCCATTGCTCCAATCACAGCGCCCACAATATTACCACTTAAAGCCATGCCAGTGGCAGCGCCAAAAATTTTTCCCCACACCGCGTTGCTAATTTCTTGTTGAAATAAAAAACCATTATGCAGGAGATGATAAAAAATCACAACCATACAAAAGATAAAAATCAGAAATTATGGCGTACCCAAAATAGTATTTGTCAGTTTTTTCCATAAATCCGGCAATTTTTCTGCCAATTGCCATTGATCTTGGGTAAGAAAAAGCTTCAATCGTTCTTGTTCTTTGGGGCTATTATCAGTCCAATTATTCAGTGGCAACTGGGGCAGTGTTTCTAATGCCCATGCTAGGGGATCTTGTAAATATAGCCCCGCTTGTTGCGCAGCAAAGGGGCTAATTAAACCTTGGGTTGCCGCTTGTTGCATAAACCCCATATCTAAATGCACGGGAAAGCATACATTCATGCCAATATCTTGCAGGCTTTGCAGGCCTTTTTGGCCGCGCACCACCACCGCCAACGTGCTGGGCAGCGCATAACCAGCTTGGGTAAGAAAAGGTAGCCAGCGTTCATGGTAGGAAACTGCATTATTAATTAAATCGGCCACATGCAAGGCCACAGAACCATGGGCGGGTGGGGTGCCATTAAGCCAGTGGCTATGGCCATCTTTGAATAAAAACAGATGAGCTTTATGTGCCCGCAGGGCTAGAGGCCATGAAAATAACCAATCCCGCCGTTCCCCGCCGCTGATAAAATCAGCCTTAGCCAGTAAAGGTTCAGCAAAATGGTACAAATGCTCAATTAACTGTTGATAAGAAGGGGTGGAGGCCATTTGTTTTTCTAGCAATTGAGCAATGGCTGCGGTTTTTTCAGCAACAGAATGCGGGGTTTTCAGCACGCTATTAATGGCTTCCAACACATCATCTACATTATCTCCAACCAATTTTTCAACATTAATGTAAAAAGGCCCAGGTAAATTGGCGGTGTACCAAAATAACCTATCCGCTGCATGATCGCGGGTTTGTAAGGCTTTACTATCAATGAGTTGGCGAAATATATGTTGTGCAGAATTAGCCAATGGTCAGCCCTCTTCATAGCCAGAAAATAACGCTACAAAAGATAACAGCCCTTATCATGAGGGTAAATGTTCAAATTAGCCCATATTCTTTAGGGCCTCTGTCATTTCTCGACTGAAATTTTTGGCATCCATTAATGGCGAGCTCAGCATTTTCTGGCGAATATGTTGGCGGTAGTGAACAAGGCGGGCGCGATCTTTACCCAAATCCACGGCTTTTTCTAAATAATCTTCTTCATCTTTGGCAATTAACTCTTCCAGCCCCACGCAACGCAGTAAATTCATGCTCACGCGGGAGAGATGCACCCCGCCCTCTAGCGCAATAACAGGTACCCCCATCCATAAGGCTTCACAAGTGGTGGTGGTACCATTATAAGGAAAAGGGTCAAGGCTAATATCAATTTCACCATAGCTGTGAAAATGGTCATATTTATACTCAAAATTCTTGAAACATTTTAAGCGATTAGGGTCTAGCCCCATCTGGCGCGCTACAAAATTGAAGCGTTCCATGGTTTTTTCATCCCCCATCTGCACTGTTTTCAAAATAAGCAATGAGTCGGGCACTTGTTGTAGAATTTTTATCCACAACTCCAGCACCTTGGGGGTGATTTTGGATAAATTATTAAAACAACCAAAATGTACTTGTGTGCGGCTGGCCACCATGTCGACGGCTGGTTCGGGCGAGGCGAGTGGTTGGCCATAACAAATAAATACACTGGGCAGCCGCACCAATTTTTCGCGATAGAGAGGGTCACTACCCACGGGATCAACCACGCCATCGGTGATTCGGTAATCCATTTCTACAATACCGGTGGTGTAAGGGTAGCCAAGCCATGTGCATTGTAGCGGCGCGGCGCGGCGGGCAAATAAACCAAGCCGGTTGCCAGAGGTAGTGCCAGCAATATCCATTAATATATCAATACCATCTTCTGCTACTTTATCGGCCAGCATATCATCGCCTACCCCTGCTACCATGTTCCAATGAGTGGCTTTATTCATCAGCCTTCTGGTCCAGGAATCGGCGGCTCTTAGCGTGGCATAGCAGGTAATTTCCAGCTCGCTTGGTTGGTGTTCATCAAATAAAGGAAACAAAAAATTAGCACAGGAATGTTCGCGAAAATCACCAGAAACAATGCCTAAGCGTAAAGGGGTTTTATGGGTGATGGCGCGCCGCGGTCTTTTTTGTTGGCGCACGCTATAATCCATGGCATCGCCAAAGGCAAAATGGGCTGTGCTGATTTCTTGCGGGGTAAAGCGGTGCGAATATAACATTTGCATCACCCGCCCCCCATGGATTTGTTGATCATGCGGGTCTAGCTCTATGGCCTTGTTAAAATTGGCATGGCCTTCATCCATATCCCCCATGCGGCACAGAAGCTGGCCATAGGCAGCAATTAATTTACCGTTGGTGGGGTCATTTTTTATACCTTTTTCAAAGGTTTTTTTTGCTTCGGCTAAATTGCCAGAGCGTGAATATAATAAAGCTAAATTGCCAATGGCTTCAGGGGCTAATGGTTGTAATTCATGGGCTTTTTTTAGTAATTCTAAAGCTTCCCCCGCGCGCCCTCTTTCTTCTAACAACACCGCCTGATTAATCAGGGCACTGTAATTTTCTGGCTCAAGAGCTAGGGCTTCATTCAGGGTTTTCATGGCATCGCCACCAATACCAGCATTCATTTCCGCGCTGGATAATTTTAATAAATAGCCTGCATGGTCGGGCATTAACGCGACAGCTTCGCGCAATAACAGCACCGCTTCTTCAAAACGGCCTCTGGTTTGGGCAATATCAGAAATCAGCTCCAGAAAACGCGGGCTATCGGGCACAATTTCATGGCTAAAGCGATAAATTTTGTCTAACTCTTCCAACGAGGTGATGGTATCGCGGAAAATTAATACATATTGCTCTAATTTTTCTTTCGCGCCAATCACGCGGTGTAATTTCTGCCATTGCTTTTTAGCGGTGTCGCTATCGCCTTGTAAGGCCAATAATAACATGGCAAATAAACCACAAGAAGCGTGATACGGGCTAATATTCACCCCTTGTTGAAAAGCAGCCAGGGCTTGTTCTGGTTCGCGCCATTGCAACCATGCCAACCCTTCGTGAAAATGATATTCGGCTTCTTGGGGGTAGAGTTGTTGTAAATTTTTAACGCACACCATTAAGCTGGTATAGGCTTGTGCTCCCCAACCCAAATGTAGCAATTCGCTGGCCAGATTTACCCCTACCAATGTGGCGGCTTTTTCAATGAGGCTTGGCAATTGCTCAAGTTGACGGCTTTCCAGCAATACCCCCATGCTGTTGCCATAACATTCTTTATAATCGGGTTGTAATTCTATGGCTTTTTCATAACAGGAAAAGGCCTGTTGTTTTTCACCCAAATCGCGCAGGCAATTGCCCCAATAATACCAATGAGCGGCCTTGGTTGAGTTTAATTCACAAGCCTTGCTATAGGCTTTTTCAGCCTCGGCTAGTTTTTTTTCCTCAAAATAAATATGCCCCAAATTCAGCTGATATTCGGCTTCTTGCGGGTTCAGTTGAATCGCTTTTTCCAGCCTTTTGGCGGCATCTTCTGCTTTACCTAGCATTTTGGCAGCAATGGCCGAAAAATTCCACACCGTATCATTACTGGCCAGTTGGCTTAATACTTGATCGTAAAGAGCCAATGCCTCAGAGAATTGCCCCTGTTGGTGCTTTTGTAGGGCCAGTTCAAAAATTTTCTGCATGATAGCGATAGCCTGATTTTTTTGATATTATTGTGCCAGCCTGCCACATCCACACTGGTTTTGCCAAGCATCTGCCCTATATTACAAAAAATTGCTTGCTTATTGTGTTGTTAAGGGCGGTTATTTACATGAAAAAAACATATCATCCCCCCTATGAAGGGGCACTAGCATGGGTAACTGGTGCCTCTTCTGGTATTGGCGAAGCCTTGTGTTTGGCGTTAGCCGCCCATGGTTGGCGCGTGGTGGCCACGGCTAGAAACATAGAAGGGCTTAATAAATTGGCAGCAACAGGAGGGGGGGATAAAATATTTCCCATAGCTGCTGATGTTACGGATGAACCCGCCTTAAATGCAGCCTATCAAGAAATAGAAAGCAGATGGGGGAGCCCCTATTTGGTGGTATTTAATGCTGGTGGTTATGTGCCAGATGCGGCTGAAAATTTTGATCCAGCTCTTCTTGAATGGCACTTAAAACTCAACGTAACAGCCGTGGCTTATGGGCTGAAATTGGTGATGCCCTCCATGATTGCTAAGCGTATTGGCCATATTGCGGTGGTTGCCAGCGTGGCTGGTTATCGGGGCTTACCCAAGGCGGCTTCTTATTGCGCAAGTAAAGCGGCGGCCATTGCCTTGATGGAGAGCCTATATTTCAACCTTACCCCATTGGGGGTGAAAACCCAGATTATTTGCCCCGGCTTTGTAAAAACCCCGCTGACCGATAAAAATGATTTTCCCATGCCTTTTATGATTTCAGCCCAGCAAGCCGCTAACTACATGATGGCGGGATTAGCCAGCCGCCAATTTCACATCGCTTTTCCCCTGCCTTTTGTGCAGATGCTACAATTTTTAAGAATATTGCCCTATTCTCTTTATTTCAAACTTGTGAACAAAAAAACAGGGATATGATGATGGATCAACCAGAAAATATTGCCATTAAGCGTTATCTTGATTTTCTGAGCAATCTCACCCCTGTTAGTCTTGCCCGTTTGGATGAGGTGGTGCACCCTTCTATTGTGTTTTCCGACCCTTTTCATACCATTCATGGGATAGAGGCCATGCGGGGCGTGTATCGCACCATGTTTAAGCGTTTTGTGGTTCGCTATTTTGAAGTGGTGCGCATGGCGAGGGCGGGCGATGATGCGTGGCTGATTCGTTGGAAATTGGGCGTTACTGGCCTTAATGATAACCGTGATCTGGATATTGAAGGCATGGCGGATATTGGCCTTGCTGGCGATGGCAAGGTAAATAGGCATGAAGATTTCTGGGATAGCATGAGCGGCTTATATGTTCACATACCTGTATTGGGTAAGGCCTTGCGGTTGTTGCATCAACAAGCCGCGAACATGCAAAAATAATTAACATAAAATATATTGTTAATTTGCTTTTTCTGTGTATAATCGCGATGCATTATACATGAAGAGAGATAGGCAAGATGGCTGTTCACGGTAACGAAAAACTCACCACCACCTTAAGCTTTAACATCGCAGCGCTTTCAGCAGAAGATTTAATTGATACCCTGCTGGCCAATGCCGATATTGTTGCCAAGTCGGCCAACCAGAGGATGGGGGGTGTCATAGGCCCCGGTTCGCCCAAAGAACAGGCAAAGAATATTCTACAAGTTTGTGTAAATCAGTTTGCTACTCTATGGTCAGCCGGTGCATTAGCAAAAAACCCAACCTTGGCCAGAAATTTTGATAAAACCTCTAACATTCCTGCCGCTAATGAAATTTTTAAGGCTTTAAGTGCGCTGCCAAGCGATGTAGATATCACCACAATAGCCCAAGCTGTTGCTGGTATTACTGGGCCCAATACGCCGTTGATTACCAACCCCTTAAGTGGCCAAATACTTAAAAAAGAGCGTTCGATGTCTTTATAAATATTTCCAAACAGCCATCGTTAGTGGGATAGCAACATCATGTTGCCGCCTACTGGCGTGGCAACCACATGTTTATGAAGCCCATGGTATTCATTAAACGCATCTGGTGCACATCAAATTGTACCAGATTTTTTTTGTTTTTTTTTAGGAAATTTTTTATCTGGTGCCGGTTGCAGGATTCGAACCCGCGACCTACTGATTACAAATCAGTTGCTCTACCAACTGAGCTAAACCGGCACTCTATCAATAAAAATTACATAAGCAGAAAAAACAACAATTTGAAAGGTGAAAAATTGTCATTATAGTATTTTTTATGGAATAATTTTTATTTCAGTTATGATACCATTAATTAATGTAAAAAACTCAGGTGGTTAAAGCTCGTGGCAGGTCCTTCGTCTTCTGGTGGAAACCCTAATGCCAGTGGGGATGGCGTTTTATATGGAATGCTGGCTCTGATTGTTGGCGGGGCTCTTTATGGTATTTGGTACCTTTTTTCCCATGAAATCACTATTTTTGTAAAAATTGTGAAGCATTTGGAGTTGCAAATCATCAATATTTTTTTTGATGACCCACAGGTAAAGGATTTTATTCGTTTCTTTGATCGGGTGGGGGATGACAAAATAACATGGCCGCATGCCGCTAAAGCGGCTGAAATTACCGGTCGATACCTTAAAATACCCATAGCGGGTTTAATGCTTGGTTTTTGTATTTGGGTTATTTTTCTTGCCCCTGGGTCACGATTCAAAAAAGTGCATGGCCTTGAGCAGTTAATAGCAGCGCAGGCTAAAACTTGGCCGGTTATTTCACCCATTGTAAAATTTAATCCAGCCGCAGTGAGCGCGCGTGCCCCAGGTAGCGCAGTGCCTACCAAGTTGCCACCATTTGCCGAATCACTATCGCCAGAAGAATTTATTGCTTATCACCGCATTAAAGTTGAAGCGGGATTAATTGATAAGGTGAGTGCCTTAAGTGCCTTTACCCAACAATTGGGCGGGCGCTGGCCAGGGGCAAAAAAATTACCCATTCATCTGCAAGCTGTTTTTGCTGGTATTGCTCTCAAAGGTGCCCGCAAAAGGAAAGAAAGTGATGATTTGATGGGTGAAATCGCCATGAGCTTTAAGGCACCCAATGGTTTGATTATTAAGGGGAAATTGAAGGAAAAAATTAGAAAAATTATTAATGACCCGACAATTGGTGGGGAAGCTGAGAAAATAGCGGCGCGCCATGCTTTTACATCAACCGCGATGTTGGGTTTGCTGGCGTGGGCGCGTCAGCGTGGCGGGGTGTTGGCGCCGGCTCAATTTGTTTGGTTGCGGGCCGTGGATCGTGCTTTGTGGTATCCATTAAATAATTTAGGACGGCGGGCATTTTTGCCAGAAGCTTCTGGAGCTATGTCGCATTATTATGCTGAGTTGGCAGCTGCTCGGCCATTATTAACACCCAAGCTTGATCGTGCCGTAGAGGCATTAGAAGAGTTTTATAAAATAAATGTTCCTAAAATACCCCCCCTAGATACTGGTAATGATGCAAAATCTGCGAAAAAGAAGTAGTCAAACAATCTATTTTTATATGCGCTAGATCAACAACAAAAATCTTTAAGGAAAATATTGATGAGTAATGAAGCAGTAAAAGAAATCCAATCGGTGAATGTTGCAGCATCTGGCTTAAAAATTCCTAGCCGTTTTAAGCCCAAGGTAATCATCAAAAAAGGCGTGTTGTTGGCATCTTTTCCCGATTCGTTGAATCCATCGCTCTGGCGGCTTGATATTCTTGCTTTAAGCAAGGCGACTGTTAATTTGCAGCAAATAGAAAATGGCCATTATGTTATTGAGTTGAAAAATGCGGGTATTTCCGCTGAAAGAGCTGAATATGATAATGAGGTAGCGGCAAAAGAGGCTTTCCAGCTATTATTAGCGCGGCTTGGTGGTAAATCCAGCTGGCGGGATTGGCTTGACCTTGCCTTTAAGTCTTGCTTTGTTGCTTTTATGGTTGCTTCTGGTTTGATTGGGGCATTTATTTTTGTGGGTGGATTGTTACAGCCCAGCAATCCAGCGGCCATTTCTCCCCAAGTTTCAGCGATAGAGCGTCCGGTGACAACGCCCCTACCAACTGATCCTGATACGGCTCAACCCTCTCATTTGGATGGGCCAACCGGTAAAGCTGTGGATGCAGAAACATTTTTTAGAAATCTTGCCCCCCAATAGGTTGGCATTTATGTGTTTTGAAGGTTGTGGGAAGAAAATCTTATATTAAAATGAGATTTTCTTTTAAGATAAGATGATCTAATATTAAATCAGGATTTGCTTTCTACCTTATTCCTCTGTGCTGGTGCATTATGGCTCTTGAAGAGAAGTACGACTTATCACTTTACAGTGTGCTGCGAGATGCTCGTCCGGCTAGCGTAAGGTTTATGGAAACAATCAAAGATCCAAGCACCATGTTTATGGTGTTTTCTATCCCAGCTTTGGTTATGTTTTTTTATCCCCCTGTGGCTGGGGCTGGTGATCTTATAACAGTTTTTGCCAGTTTGTTTTTCTGGTGGGCAAAGACTAGGCAGATAAAGTTGCCACTTAAAATGCCATCTTCAGCCGTTAAACTGAAGGATCCTAATAATAAAGGGCCTGGTGCGGGTGGAAAACCGGAGGGAATTTTATACCTTGGCAATGAAAAAGTAAGTGGACAAGAATTGTGGCTGAGTAATGGGGATGCTAGAACGCATATTTTGTATCTTGGTACAACCGGTGCTGGTAAAACCGAGGGGTTAAAATCACTGGTTTCTAATGCGCTGACTTGGGGTAGCGGGTTTATTTATGTGGATGGTAAGGCGGATACTGATTTATGGGCATCGCTTTATGCGTTAGCAAGGCGTTTTGGCCGAGATGATGATTTGCTTATTCTCAATTATATGACCGGAAATGCTGATGGTGGTTCAGCTTCTAATAGCTTGAACCCGTTTTCTTCTGGTGGTGCCTCTTATCTTACCAACTTAATGGTGAGTTTGATGGATGATGCCGGCGGCGATAACGCGATGTGGAAAGGTCGTGCTATTTCTTTGCTGAGTGCCTTGTTGCCAGCCTTAACATGGAAACGTGACAATCAAAATTTATTGATGGATGTTAATGTTATTCGTGAGCATCTCACCCTACAGGCAATTATTAAAATATCGCGGGATCAGGCTATTCCGCCCAAAATTAGCCGTGCCATGCAAGGTTATTTGGATACCTTGCCCGGTTTTATGCCAGAGGCTTATGATGATGAAGGGCGAGAAAAACCACCCGCACCCGATGAGCCACCCCGTGATTTAACCGTGGCATCGCAGCAGCATGGGTATCTTTCCATGCAGTTTACGCGGACATTGCAATCGCTGGGCGATGAATATGGTTATATTTTCAGTAGCCAGCTTGCCGATATAGACATGACGGATGTGGTATTGAATCGGCGCATCATGGTAGCGCTTATTCCTGCCTTAGAAAAATCAGCCGATGAAGCAGCCAATTTGGGTAAAATTATTGCCGCCGCCCTCAAGGGGATGATGGGGGCAACCTTGGGTGCCAATGTTGAAGGGGATTGGGAAGGGGTTATTGAAAATAAAGCCACCCGTGCGCCATCACCATTTTTAACTGTTTTTGACGAGGTAGGGTACTATACATCACAAGGCATGGCCGTGATGGCAGCGCAGGCCAGAAGTTTGGGTTTTTCGCTTATTTTTGCGGCGCAGGATTTACCAGCCATGGAAAAGCGGGTAAAAGAAGAAGCCCGTTCTATTACGGCTAACTGTAACCTTAAAATATTTGGTAAATTAGAGGATTCGATTGATACAGCACAGTTTTTTGAAAAAACTGTGGGCTCAGCTATCGTTACCGAGGTTTCTGGTTATTCAATGAAACCGGGTTCCATGTCTTATTATGATAGTCAAAATGCCAGCGTGGGATCACGGGCTAAATCAAGCCTAACAGAATTAAAGAAGCAAAAAGAAGGGGAAGTGGTGATGAGCTTTGGCGACAAGGTTTTTGCCGCCAGAATGTATTATGCTTCTCCTAAAAAAGTGAAAGCATTGCGGGTGCTAAAAATGCTGTGCGTTAAGCCAGATGCACCGATGTCGGCTAAAGAGAGTTCTATTATTGATACGGTTCTCACAAAATTGCGAGATCCTGCATGGACAGCAGCAAAAGCCGCCCCCCCTACTTTAGATAATGCGGATCTGGATGCCTTAATTAAGGGTTTTTCTTTGGGTACAAAGCAGGATAAAACCCTTAAAGAATCGGGTGCTTTGGCTGTGGCTATGTTGGGTGCTAAACGGATTGAGCAGGGGGGATCACTCAACCCGCAAGATGCAACGCCCGCTGCAAAAGCCATTGAAGCAGCGGGTATGGCGCGTAAACCAATGCCTCCTGCGATGCCGCAATCTGGTGTTGCCCCGCGTGATGGGCGTTCTGCGCCACCACCCATTGCCGCCAGACCACCTTTGCCACCCCGTCCAGTTTCTGGCGCGCAACCCGCGCGGCCTGAAGAAAATCTTAAAGCCACAACTTCTCGGGCATCAAAACCATCTTTCCTTTCCAAGGTAGATGTGGGTAAGCAGGGACGTCCATTTGATGTGCCTTCACCTGGGCGTTGGATTGATGAAAATATGCCTTCTGCCCCATTGATTAAGGATTTAGAGACAGGTAAGCAAATGTTTATTCTGGCAGAAGAAGATGAACAATTATTGGTGCGTACTGGCGAGATACTTTCTCAGGCATTGTTTGGTTAGATATAAAGGCGATCGCGTTAATTCTGCTTTACATGGTTATGGATAGCGCTCTAAATAACAGCAGAAATTTTGTGACTGGAGAGAGAGCATGCGTAAACACCATGGTTTTTTGTTGGGTGCAGTCAGTGTAGTATTGGCTAGCATTTTCCCTGTGAACACCTTATTATATTCTGGAGTTTTTTCTCTATCCATGGCGGCAAGTGCCCATGCTGCGGAGGCTGATGAATTGCCGGCGCCAGTATCTTATGATACCACCCCTTTATTGGTGCAGCAGCAAGGCAAAAAAATCCATGAATTGAAGGTTGAATTAGCTGTTACGCCAGAAAAAATGATGAAAGGCCTAATGTTTAGGCGTTCTGTGCCAGATGATGCTGGCATGTTATTTGTGTTTCCGATTGATCAGCGTAATTCGATGTGGATGAAAAACACCTTAGTATCATTAGATATGGTGTTTATTCGTCAAGATGGCAGTATCAGTTCAATTTATGAGAATGCTGAGCCTGAATCGTTGAAGTTGATCACTGCGAATGAACCGGTGAGAGCAGTATTAGAATTGCAAGGCGGGAATGCGAAAAAATTAGGCATTACAACCGATATGAGGGTAAGGCATCCGATTTTGCCGGATAGTATGGATGTAACTGAAGTTAAAAAGCCAGAACAGATAGGCGTCGATAATAAAGAAATTGTGGATGAGGCCGAACCGCTTTCCCCTTAAAAATGCAATTATATAAAAAGTCAATCTGCTAGCATAGTGTTGCTGTGGCCATCCTTTTTATAAGTACGGTTTGATTAAGATAAAAATATTGTGTTTGGCCAAAGTTTTCTGTAACAAGTTGTTAAGTGGCTCAAGCTTTTTTGCAGTGCAATATATATCTTGACAAAAGACAGACTAATTGTTAAAAATTTATTTGTGCAGTGCAATATTTGTTTTGAGTGAGTCTCAAAGAATGAGGAGAGTATAATGACAACTGTGCGTGCAAAGACAACGCCTGCGAAAATAGTAGAAAACATTTCTGCTGCTGTTAAGCCAGCCATTGTTTCCACTGAGTTAACAGGCTCTACCGTAGCAAAATTGGATGAAATTATTGCCGCTGGTCAGAAGCAATTCCACCATATCACTGAAACAACTATTAAGAGTGCTGATGAAATGACGAATTTTACCAAACAAAATATTGATGCTTTTTTGAAGAGTGCAACCACCTTCAGCAAAGGGTTTGAAGAAATTAGCCGTTCCTTGATTGCTTATAGCCAAAATGCTGTTGAGCATGGTTTAAGTGTTGGTAAGGCTGCAATCGGCGCAAGAACCATTAAAGAATTCAGCGAGTTACAAGTTGAATTTGCTAAAAACAGCTTGGAAGCATTTGTTTCTGAAGCCACTAAGATTTCAGATATTTCCTTGAAACTTGCTAACGAGGCGTTTGATCCACTTACTCAACGTGTACAAGCAACTGTTGAAAAAATCGGTAAAACAGCAGCGTAATTGATTGTTTTCTATTGATCTGAGAAACCTGAGTAAGCATTGTCTTATTCAGGTTTTTTTTGTTCTTTATCATTATTGATTGTCGCACTATAATTTCTTCTCATTTGGCAGTGCTGAATACAGACACTGTTTAAAGCAATATAAAAAATAAAATGGGGGGAGTGATGGGGCAATCTGTTTATATTTTATCGGCATGTCGTACAGCTATTGGTAATTTTCAGGGTAATTTTTCTACCATTAGCGCACCATTATTGGCTGCTGCTGCTATTAAGCCAGCTGTTAGTGAAGCCAACATAACGCCAGAATTGATTACGCAAGCCGTAATGGGCTGTGTGCTTTCTGCGGGGTTGGGGCAAGCGCCTGCTCGTCAAGCCACACTTGCTGCTGGGTTATCGGTGCATGTGGCAGCAACCACCATTAATAAAATGTGTGGTTCTGGAATGCAGGCAGCTATTATTGCCCATGATGCGATTAAGGCTGGATCGGCTGAGGTGGTGGTGGCTGGTGGTATGGAAAATATGAGTAATACTCCATATCTTGTGCCTAAAGCCCGTGCAGGGTTACGTTTAGGGCATGGCAAGTTGCTGGATCATATGTTTCTTGATGGGTTGGAAGATGCCTATGAAACAGGGCGGTTGATGGGAGAGTTTGCTGAAGATGCAGTGACCGCCTTGGGGTTTACCCGTGAACAACAGGATGATTTTGCACTGGAGTCACTGCGGCGGGCACAAGAATGGTCGCAAAAAGGGTTGGAAGATGAAATAAGAAATATTAGCGTCAAAGGAAAAGATATTAATAGGGATGAGTTGCCGGATGTAGCGCGGCCAGATAAAATTCGCTCATTGAAGCCAGTATTTAAGGAGGGTGGTACCATCACTCCTGCTAATGCTAGTGCTATTTCAGATGGGGCAGCCGCACTGGTATTAGCTTCAGAACAGGTAGTAAAAAAATATCAATTAATACCAATAGCAAGAATTGTTGGTCACGCTGTGCATGCGGGTAACCCCGCCGATTTTCCCACTGCTCCCATTCCCGCGATAAAAAAATTATGTCAAGCAATTGGCTGGAGCATTAACGAGGTCGATCTTTTTGAAATTAACGAAGCATTTGCCGTGGTGACCATGGCTGCTATTAAAGAATTGGCGCTTGATCCTGAAAAAGTGAATGCAAGGGGTGGGGCGTGTGCTCTTGGTCATCCCATTGGTGCAACTGGTGCACGAATTATGGTGAGCTTGCTGGCGCATCTGCGCTTTTTAGGGCTTAAAAAAGGGATCGCTTCCTTATGCATTGGTGGTGGTGAGGCCACCGCAATAGCAATGGAACTGCTATAAAAATAAAAGGGCGCTTATCTAGCGCCCTTTTAGATTCTCCCAACATTTAAAGCCCATGGGGCCTTCACGAAATTGCTTGTTTTGACAAGGATTGCTATTATTCACTGTGGCTGCAGGAGCAGACTGTGTTGATTGGCTGGGTGTTAATGGAGCCACAGGCAAAGGAGAAGCTGTTATTACGCTTCTATTATCCGTTGGTGCAGAGGAGGTCTCTTGTTGTCTAGGAACAGCCAAGGCTGCTATTGGCTGTGGTGCCGTTTTTATAGGTTTAACGATAGGCGAATCAGGCTGTTTGGCCAGATCAGAAAAACAAATAGAGGCATCAATACCGTAATGCGAAGCAAAAAGAGTGGCCACGCCCAATTCTATCAATAAGCGTTGAGCCGCATGAATCCCCTCTTGGGCTTTATAGCCAGATGACAGACTAAAACTTTTATTTTTACTGGGGTTGATCAGTACGTTGCTATCGCCATTCTCGCCTTCAACCGTTACCGAAAGACTAACCGTACCACCGCTCAGTAAACGCCCACCCTTGGTGAGAGCTAAATCCAGCCCAATGGTATTCCACGTTTCATCGGCACCTAAATTAAATTCATAATTACCAAAACGTGCAGCACCACCATAAGCGCGGGAGGATACGGTACGATTAAGTTCGGTGAAACCACCAACCAGTTGCACCAAATCATTTTCTGGCAAATGCGCGCCGCGCCCCACCACGGTAATTTTACTGGTTCCCAATCGATCCACAGCGGTAGTTGCCATCATGGTGGTATCGCGCGCCAACAAACCAGCCACATCAACTGGTATAGTGTCATCGCCAATAGTGGCCACAAAAACATCTAGCTGTTTATCAGGTGTTTGTTCAATTAAGCGGCCTAAACAGGATAAGCCAGTGCTGATACTTGTTTTATTAATGGTAGCGGGAGCACTTGGCCATATATCTGTTTTCCCAGGGCGTTTACCCACACAACCAGTGAGTAAAGCAACGTAAATAAAGCCACTAAAAACTACAGAGTGATTTAGAATCTTGAGCATTGCACCGTAACCGGACTATCAACAACCACATTAATATTAACATCACCAAATATTGGGCGTTGTGTGGAAACACTGCCTAATAGAACTTCTTGGGGACATCCTGAAGAAGATATATTGCTGCTTGAATCGAGGCGGCTATTGATATTGACGCCACTATTCTGGCTACCTGGGCTATCGTCCAGTTTTGGCGGTAGCTTATATTTCAACGTACGATAATCCTTCGTGCGGTAAAAATTTTCTACATCAGCCTGCTGAGCATGAGAAAAATCAGCCCGCCCAGATAATAATGTGACAGCGATTAAAAAAACAGCTACCAGCTTTTTGGTGAATAAAATCATTATATGCAAACCCTAGCTAATCTAAATTTTCAGCCATTATAACAATATTTCTGCGTAAATGAAATAACGCTTTTTGCATTACGATGTGGTAATGGGTATCAGAAGTATGTTCTGGGGAATTATTCTGTTGTACAGCCCATTGCCATTGAAGCCGTGCGGCATGGCTTTGTAACTGGGCTAAAGCCATGCTGGCTTCTTGTAAATGTCCGGTAATATAATTCTTGGCCAATGCCTTAGGGAAAATAACTCTAATAAGTTCCTGAAAACAGCTATCAATAGTACATAATAAGTTTTTTAATTGTTCTTTGCTGCTATTATCTGCGGGTTTTTCTGTGCAGATTTTGCTGATCATTTCTATGGTGAGGAGTAATTTTCTCGATTTATCACAAAAAATTAAAGCATCTGCCCCGCGGGATATAGCTTGTGTGGGCTTGTTACAATTATTAATAATGTTACAAGCTAAGGATTTGCTCATGGATCGCTATTCCCTCTAAAAACTGAACATTGGTCATTGTATAGTATAATAACTATATTTTCCATTATTTTTTGTATAATTTTTTATTGTGGTCTGGGGTGTTGAAGTTTTATTGACATCGCGTTATGATTGTGTAGCACTGTATGGGAATAAAAAAATATCGTTGAATATGGGCTAAACTTCCCGTAAATACTGTTACATTAATTATAGTTGAATATTAAAATAGGAGAGTAATCATAGGACGGATGCAAGAACCCCCTCAAGGGCGTGGCACAGATCATCGCGCTGATGCACGCGGGGAATCAAAAAATGACGGCCCACGCATTAACAATGAGATTCGTTCACCACAAGTACGGCTTATTGGTGAAGATGGTGAGATGCTTGGTGTAATTTCCACGCGTCAAGCTATTAGTGCGGCGGAAGAGGCCGGGCTTGATCTTGTAGAAGTATCGCCGAATGCAGAACCTCCTGTTTGCAAGATTCTTGATTATGGTAAGTTCAAATATGAACAGCAAAAGAAAAAAGCTGAAGCCAAGAAGAAACAGAAAGTTATTGAGCTAAAAGAAATTAAGCTGCGCCCCAATATTGATGATAATGATTATGAGATTAAATTGCGCAATGCACGGCGCTTTCTTGAAGAAGGCGATAAGGTAAAATTCACCTTACGTTTCCGTGGTCGGGAAATGATGCACCAAGAATTGGGCATGAATTTATTGATGCGGATAAAAGATACATTGGAGGCGATTGCCAAGGTTGAACAGAGCCCTCAGCTTGAGGGCAAGCAAATGGTAATGATTTTAGTATCTGCTAAATAATCCTTCATTGATTGATCATTATGACACATCCACATATATATTTAACAGCCGATAAAGAAAAGAGGCTGTTAAATGGCCATCCTTGGGTTTTTTCTAACGAAATTCGTATGGATCAGGAGGCACGCTCTTTAGAAAAAGGCTCGTTAGTAACGCTGGTTACGGCCAAGGGTAAGCCTGTGGCCACGGCTTTTTTTAATCCTCATAGCTTGATTGCAGCACGTCTATTGAGCCGTGTACCGGATGCTGAAGTGGACAGAAATTTTTTTGTGGAGCGACTACAAAAAGCTTTGGCTTGGCGCAGAAATTTCTTTACAGAAAATTATTTTCGGTTGATCCATGCCGAAGCGGATGGTTTCCCTGGTGTCATCATTGATTTGATGGGCGATGTGGTGGTGATGCAGATCAATACCGCGGGTATGGAAAGACTGTTACCAGAAATATTGCATGCTATTAAAACAGTAATTGAGCCAATGGCTATTGTGCTGCGTAATGATTCTGCTTCCAGAGAAATGGAAGGCTTAGCACAACAGGTACTAATTGCTAAAGGCAGCATTAATGGCCCCGTGCATCTGAAAGAAAATGGCCTTGAATTTATGGTGGATGTTCTCAGTGGCCAAAAAACGGGTTGGTTTTATGATCAACGTGCCAACCGCCGTTTGGTGATGAACATGGCCAAAGGAAAACGGGTGTTGGATCTGTTTTCTTATAATGGTGGTTTTGCGTTAGCAGCGGCTAAGGGCGGCGCCAGTGAAGTGTTGGCCATAGATCGTTCAGCAGGTGCTGTTGATCTTGCGCGGATGGCGGCGGCTCTTAACCAGCAAATAGATCGTTGTACTTTTCGTAAGGGCGATGTGGTTGAAGAATGTGCAGCCATGCAGCAGGCCAATGAGAAATTTGATATGGTGATCGCGGATCCGCCAGCTTATGTAAAATCAAAGAAAGATTTACATGCGGGGCTACGCGGTTACCGTAAGCTCTTTCGTCATGCCTTACAATTGGTAAAGCCGGGGGGGATTTTTGTGGCGGCTTCTTGTAGTCATCATGTTAATCAGGATAGTTTCCATCATGTATTAGCGCAAGCACTCGCAGATAATCAGCAAGATGCTAGGATAATCAATATAGCGGGTGCTGATATTGATCATCCTTTACATCCTATGCTGCCTGAAAGCAATTATCTCAAGGCTTTTACGCTGCAGGTTGGATAGAATTTTTAAGAACTTCTCCCAATCTTGTGGCAAAAGCAGCAGGATCGGAGGGAAGTTCACCTTCCATGATTCTCGCTTGGTCATAAATTAACCAAATCAAATTTTCATGCGCGGGCTTCATGCCTTCTTTGGTAATGGCTTCGGCAAGGCTGAGAATAAGCGGGTGGGTTGGGTTGATTTCCAATACCCTTTTAGCGCCGCTATCCATTTTTTTATGTTGTTTTAATAGCTTTTCTAAATGTATATCTACATCCCCTTCTTCGGCTACTAAGCAGGCCGCACTATGGGTTAAGCGGCTGGATGGGCGAATATCCTTCACCATTTGCCCCAAGGTTAAGCGACATAAATCCAGCACCAATTTAGTGCCAGCTTCTACGGCTTCATTAGCGGGTTTATCAGCTTCTTCTTCTGGTTTTTTTCCCAGATTATCAATATTAACGCCTGCCTTGGTAATGGACTGGAAGGGGAGCCCCTTATATTTACCAATTAATGGCACCCAAAATTCATCGATAGGGTCGGTGAGCAGCAAAACCTCTATACCGCGTGAAATAAAACCTTCCAATTGTGGGCTTTTACGAGCCGCAGTCAATTCATCGGCATAGAGCACATAAATATGTTCTTGTCCTTCTTGGATACGGCCAACATATTGTTCAAGGCTTACCAATTGATCGCTGGCGGTGGAGTGAAAACGCAATAATTTGTGTATTTCATCATGATATTGGCTTTCTTCATATAAGCCTTCTTTTATCACTGAGCCAAAATTATCCCAGATTTGTAGATATTTCTCTGCGTTATCTTGTGATGTGCGGTATAACTCTCCTAATATTCTGCGGGCAATGCCATGGCGAATTTTACTTAACACGGGATTGTGCTGCAGCATCTCGCGGCTAACATTCAGTGGTAGATCTTCGCTATCCACTACACCTTGTAAAAACCGCAGGAAGGGAGGAATTAAACCCTCAGCGGTCTCATTGATAAAGATTTTTTTTACATAAAGCTTTACGCTGTGGTGGCGACGTGGATCGAATAAATCCATGGGTTTTTCACTGGGCACATATAAAAGGCAGGTGTAGTCCACCACTCCTTCAGCTTTCCAGTGTAAGTTAAGCAACGGTTCATCCCCACGGTGAGCAATATGGCGGTAAAATTCAGTATATTGTTCTGGGGTGATCTCGTTTTTAGGGCGTGCCCATAAAGCCGTGGCTTTATTAAGTTGAATTTGTCCTTCGGCAGCATCAAGAAAAATGGGAACAGCAATATGATCGGCATATTGACCAATCAGATAACGGATGCGTGGTTCATCTAAATAATCGAGAGCATCATCTTTCAAGTGTAAAATAATATCCGTGCCACGGCCAATGCGGGGTATAGCAGCGATTCCTACTTCAAATTCGCCCGCGCCCTTACTTTTCCAGCTATAGCTTTGGCTACTGCCTGCAAGGCAGCTGATCACTTCAACTTCTTCAGCCACCATAAAAGCTGAATAAAACCCTACCCCAAACTGCCCTATTTGTGCCACGGCGCTTTTATCTTGCAACGCTGCTAAAAATTCCGCCGTGCCAGAGCGCGCAATAACCCCCAAATTATTAATTAAGGTGTCTTCATCCATTCCTATACCATTATCTGTAATGGTTAAGGTTTTAGCTTTTTTATCGGCACGAATAGTTACTTTACATTGTGGATCACTGCCCAATAATTCTGGTTGTGTGATAGCCGCATAGCGCAGCCTGTCACAAGCATCGGCAGCATTAGAAACCAATTCCCTTAGAAAAATCTCTTTATTGCTATAAAGGGCGTTGACCACCAAACTCAATAGCCGCGAAACTTCAGCCTGAAAAGGGTAAATACGGGAGCTAGGCGTTTGGGTGGAGTTGAGTTCTTCTTGTGATGCCGGTTTCATGATTCCTATTTCCGTTTATTGTTAATATATATCGTGGCATAATCTTTATATGCAGTCGAATGCTGCCGTTTATCTATTACCTAGATGTCATTGCTTTCTCCTTTTTACAAGGGGCGAGAAAGGCAGAAGATACAAAAAAACCGCCATGTTTTATCATGGCGGTTAAGCATTGGAAAAATAGTATCAATTAATTTGCTTGACGACGGAGAAATGCTGGGATTTCCAGCATTTCATCTTCGCTGGCGGTGACTTGGCGTGGTTTAGCCATATTTTCTTGTGGTATTACACCCCGTGGGCTATCGGTAGCCGGCGTGGAAGATTGTTGAACAAAGCCTTGCGGCGCTGTATTAGCTTGAGACTGAGCTGCAGGAACAGCAGGTGCCGTATTGGCTTGTGGTGGTTCGCTGTAAACAGGCTGTTGCCGTTGAGCATTAGGATGATAATCTCCAGCGGCCAAGTTATTGGCAGAAGAGGCTGGTGCTTGTGCATAAGAAGCACGCTGGCCATGTTGCGTTGTTGGTTGCACTTCATTGGTTACACGGCGTGCAACATTAGTAACGCGCTCAAACAAGCTACGAGAGCGATAACGCTGTGCATTGCCTTGATCTTCTTGTTGTTGAGCAGCGGTAGAACGTGAAGATTGAGCAACATAGGCCGCATTTCTTGCCGATTGATCGACATGCTGATTGCGGGCAACAGATTGTTGTATTGGCATATCTTTTCTAAGGGGTTGCCCCTCGTAAGACACAGCATAAGGATCATGTTGAACTTGCGCTGAAGGATTTGCTTGTCTTGGTGATGTTGGTTGAATAATTCCTTGCGCTTGCATATTGGTTTGAATATTCACCGGCCGACGACCAGCTGATTGATTGATCGGTGGATTATTGCCTAAGGGTTGAAACTGGCCAGAGGCTGCATCGCCAGAGGCGGCTTGAGCTAAACGCGCCTGTTGCAAAGCACTTTCTATACCAGTAGCTACCACAGAAACGCGCATTTTTCCTTCCATGCCCGGATCAAAAGTGGAACCAAAAATCACGTTGCAGTCAGGATCAACTTCAGCCCGTACGCGATTGACCGCTTCATCCACTTCAAATAGCGAAACATCCATGCCTGCGGTAATGTTAATCAACATAGCGCGAGCACCTTTTAAGGATACTTCATCAAGCAATGGGTTAGAGATAGCGGCTTCAGCAGCTAAAATAGCACGTCTATCACCTTCTGCTTCCCCTGTTCCCATCATGGCTTTACCCATTTCGCTCATCACGGTGCGAATATCGGCAAAATCCAAATTAATAAGGCCGGGCATTACCATCAAATCAGTAACACCGCGTACCCCTGAGTACAAAACATCATCGGCCATTTTGAAAGCATCAGCAAATGTGGTTTTCTCATTAGCGATGCGGAAGAGATTTTGATTCGGGATAACAATTAATGTATCAACATATTGCTGTAATTCCTGAATGCCTTGTTCAGCAAGCCGCATTCTGTGAGCGCCTTCAAAATGGAAAGGCTTGGTCACCACACCCACGGTCAGAATATTCTGCTCTTTAGCCGTACGGGCGATCACTGGCGCCGCGCCAGTGCCAGTACCGCCACCCATACCAGCGGTAATAAATACCATATTAGAACCATCAAGGCAGGCCAGAATCTCTTCCATGGCTTCTTCAGCTGCGGCACGGCCAATATCTGGGCGGGCGCCAGCACCTAAGCCCTTGGTGATGTGAGGCCCCAATTGAATGCGCCTTGGCGCTGTTGAATGTACCAGAGCTTGTGCATCGGTATTACATACCAGAAATTCCACCCCTTCTAGGCTGGATTTAATCATGTTATTGACCGCATTACCACCCGCACCGCCAACACCCACAACGGTTAATTTTGGCTGTAGATCATGCTGGTGTTCAGGCAGGCTGATATTAATCATCACAAATTCTCCGCTCATTCCTTAAAGCTTTTGCATAGCACAAAAGCCTCACTATACCAAATGCTATTACAGGAAAAATTGACACTGAGCTGTTTAATTTTCTGTGATTTACAAAAAATTTCTGTGATTTACAAAAAACTATTTACAGATTCTCTTTCAACCATCCCTGTACACGACTGAAAACACCCTGTTTTTGTAGTGCGGTGTTCATATATTGTAGGTGTTTTTCATCACGGCCAAGGTTTAATAGCCCTGCAGCCACCGAATAAGCAGGGCCGGCTTCACCTTCTAATTGATACGAAAGATTAAGCGGTTTGCCCTGCCGTACATGGCGATCAAGAATCATTTGTGCTAAGTCGCGCACACCAGAAAGCTGGCTGGCCCCACCAGTTAGCACAACGCGCCGACCAGCCAGATGAAAAAAACCACTTTCTTCAAGGCGTTGGCGCACCATTTCAAAAATTTCTTCAATCCGTGGCCGAATAATTTCTACCAATAAAGAGCGTGGAATAGGGTTGGCATGGCCATCATCGCCCTCACCAATTGTCGGCACATCAATCATTTCGCGTTCATCGGTTGAAGTGGCTAATGCACTGCCATATAAAGTTTTTATCCGTTCAGCATTGCCAACGGTGGTGGTTAAACCCTTGGCAATATCGCTGGTAACATGCATGCCGCCCACGGGTACACTATCCGCATATACCATAGCGCCATGGTTAAAGATGGCAAATTGAGTGGTGCTGCCCCCCATATCAATCACAATGGCGCCCAGTTCTTGCTCATCTTCAACCATGCAAGAAAGCCCAGCCGCTAGTGGTGTTAAGCAAAAATGGCTGACTTGCAAGTGCGAATCGGCAGCGCAGATGCGCAAATTGCGCAAAGCACTGGCTTGGGCGGTGACCACATGCATGGAAACGGCGAGATGATGACCCGATAAACCAACAGGGTCCTTAATACCTTTACGTCCGTCTATGGTGTAGGAGGTGGGCAATAAGTGAATAATATCCGCAGCCCCCTGCTTTTCTACACCGCGCGCTTGCATCAGTGATTTTCTAATATCTTTATCGTGAACCGTCATACCATTTAATTGGCTTTCACTGGTTATTTGATGCGAGATCACATGATGGGCTGGTACGTTGATAATAATATCGCGCACCACTTCACCAGACATTTTTTCAGCATCCGTTACCACCATGCCCAATGTGCGGGAGGCTTCCGCCATATCAATAATATGGCCATTTTGTAACCCGCGTGATAAGCAATAGCCTGCTCCTAGTAAATGAAACTGGCCTTGATTGCCGACTCTTGCAATCAAACAACATGCTTTTGTTGAACCCAGATCAACCGCTGCTAGCACCTCTCCCGCTTGAGGAACTCTGCCTTTTTGTGGTAAAAACAACCCCATAATAACCCTTCTTTTTTCTAAAATCAAAGCAGGCCATTTTTCTGGCCATGCTTAGTCAACCCAACCTTATTGTTTCACTTTTTTATGTGCTTTCACGGGTACAGTATCCTCTATTTTATCGTCAATCAATGCTCCTGCTGTTTGTACGGTAATTTTTTCATGATCCCGTAAATCAATAGCAATTACCGAACGCTCCATGGCTTGCTTGATTCGTTCATCATCACCTATTCGTTGCAAGGCCTCATGGAAATTTTCTTCTGGTAATTTAATGGTGACCCCATTTTTTAGCCGAATATTCCAACGTCTACCATTGATAAATACCGCGTTGTCTAATTCTTTTAATAATACGGGAACAGTCGCAGCCATTTCAAGAAAAGCTGGGGCATGTGCTGGTGCGTCATCGCCAATTAATATGGGTAAACCATGATAAGTTTCAGCTGAAACTTCACCTAAATTTTTGCCGTCAGCATCCACCACATAAAAAACCCCCTTATTTTGCCATAAAGCCAAGGGCACTCTTTCTTGCAGCACTACATGAATTTTATCGGGTAAGGAGCGCTCCACCGCTACGGCCTTTACCCATGGAATGGCAGCAATTTTTTCAGCCATTTCTTTAACAGAAATGCCAAAAATGGGCATGCCGGACGTGATATTCATGGCAGCTTTTAAGCTATCCACATCTATATGTTGTCGCCCTTTTACCGTTACATCCTTAACAATAAAGCCATAGCGCTCAGCCAAGATATTGGCGGCAAGCTGTTGTAATTGATTTTGTTGCCATATCCCTATTCCCAGCAACAGAAAAAAAGCAGCAGAAAATAAACGAGACGATAAGCTGGTTTGCCCTAACCGGTGAAAGCCAAGGCGATGCGCATGGAGTCGGTTTGGTGGGGTTAATTTTTCCTTGGATGGAGAAGAATTGAAACCAGATGACAGGTGGTTGGCATCGGGTATGGTGGTGTTGATGCCAAATATTGCTTTAAGGAACTTCATGATTCTGCCCTTTTGCCTAAACGCTTAATTTCCCAATGCAAGTGAACGCCTGTTTCTTCTAATATTTTTAATCGTACGGTTTCTCCCAATTTTTCTAAATTTTCAGCTGTTGCATTGCCATTATTAATCATAAAATTGCAGTGTTTGGTTGATATAGAAGCATCTCCTATAGCTAACCCACGACAGCCCACGGCGTCAATCAATTCCCATGCTTTTTTTCCACCCGATTCTGCAATAGTTGGATTAGCAAAGGTTGAACCACCAGTTCGGCTTTTAACGGGTTGGGTTTCTTCGCGTTGTTGGCGTATATGTTGCATACTATTGGCAATGGCTGAGGCATCGCCAATATGCCCTTTCATTTCTGCGGCAACAAAAATCAGATCGTTGGGCCAATGACAATGGCGATAGGAAAATGTAGTATCGGTTTTTTCCAGCCAAATAACATCACCGTTTCTAGTAACGGCCTGTACTTTTTGTACCAATTGGCTCATATCCGCACCATAAGCACCCGCATTCATGGCAATGGCGCCGCCTATAGTGCCCGGCACGCCAATCATCCATTCAAAACCAGTGATATGATATTGCAACGCCGTTTGAGCCACCGTGGTATCTAGGGCGGCGGCCCCTGCAATAATGGTGGTGTCTTTTACTGTTACATTACCAAAAGCAGCCGGCAAGCGAATAACTACGCCCTCTACCCCACCATCCCGAATCAACAGGTTAGACGCTGCACCAATGCAGGTAATCGCTATGGATTGAGGGCATAAGCGTAAAAATAGGGCTAAATCTTCAAGATCGGCAGGGCGAAATAGCCATTCTGCTGCACCACCAACCCTAAACCAACTTTGTGCCGCCAGTGGCGCTTGGGCTACAATTTTCCCCCTGATGTGGGGGCGAATAGATTCTAGAAAATCAACCATGTGTTTATATCCAACAGAGATATTTCTGTTGTAACAACAGGAGTTGTATTTTGGGAATAAGATTTATTTACCCTGATGACGCGCTATCAATGGCAGATTCTAATTCTGCAAAGCTGGGCTGAATTTCTGTTGGGATGCTGCCCCTGCCAATTTCTACTGCCACTTGAATGGCATTCCCATTCAAATAAGCCACCAGCGTATCTTTAATAATGACATAGAATTGCCCTTCATCATGTAGAATCTGTTTATAACGGTTTGCAAACGGTCCCACTATACCATAGGCTAAAAACACTCCCAGAAAAGTACCCACTAAGGCGCCGCCGATCATTTTACCCAAGACTTCTGGCGGTTCGGTGATACTGCCCATGGTTTTGATCACACCAAGCACAGCGGCCACAATTCCTAAGGCTGGCAGACCATCGGCCATGGTTTGAAGAGCCTCGGCTGGAATCGATCCTTCATGATGGTGTTTTTCTAATATTTTATCCATCACATCTTCTAATTGGTGGGGGTCATCCATATCCATGGTGATCATTCGCAAGCTATCGCAAATAAAATCTAAGGCAAAATGATCATGGAGAATACGCGGATATTTTTGGAAAATGCTGCTATCTTCGGGTTTTTCTATGTGTGCTTCTACGGCTACGGCTCCTTTGGTTTTCATGGTTTTTGTGAGCACAAATAATAGGCATAATAAATCACGGTAATCGTCTTTTTTCCATTTGCTGCCTTTGATACATTTACCAAAGCCCCCAAAAGCTTTTTTAACAACTTTGGGTGAGTTGCCGGTGAGTAGCGCACCAACCGCAGAGCCGCCAATTGCCATAAATTCATGGGGCAGGGCGTGCAACACCACACCCATTTTACCTCCTGCCAACAGGTATGAGCCAAAAACCATAACCAAAACAACGGCAATACCAACAAGGGAAAGCATGAACCAAGCAGCCAGATAAGTTTCCAAGTATTTCTACCTTAGAAACTTATGATTGATGGATGGTTAAAAAATGTATCTTTATAGATCTAAAGCTATATCCAACGCTGGCGCACTATGGGTAATCCACCCCGCAGAAATATAATCCACCCCGCTGGCGGCAATAGCTTGAATATTATCTGGCCGTACCCTGCCTGAAGCCTCTGTAATGGCACGGTTATCAATCCATTGCACGGCCTCTATTAATTGTGCAGGGCTCATATTATCCAACAGTAAAATTTCTGCGCCCATGGCAATCGCTTCTTTTACCTGATCCATGGTATCAACTTCAATTTCTGCCTTCACCATGTGCCCCAAATGATGGCGTATGGCGGTTAATGCAGCTGTTATGCTTCCTGCAGCGGCAATATGATTATCCTTAATAAGTACGGCATCAAATAAACCAAAACGCTGATTGCTGCCGCCCCCCATGCGCACCGCATATTTTTGTGCAGCCCTTAAACCTGGGATTGTTTTACGGGTACAGCATAGCTTTGCTTTAGTTCCTTCTAATAATACACACATTTGTTGGGTGGTGGTGGCAATACCCGATAAATGGGTTAAAAAATTAAGCGCCACTCTTTCTGCCGCTAATATGCTGGTGGCTTTGCCTTGAATTTCCAACAATATATCGCCAGATTTTACTTTTTTACCATCATGACATGCCAGATTAATGTTAATAGTCGAATCCAGCTGAGTAAAAGCACTCATGGCAAATTCAATGCCGGCAATTACGCCGTGTTGTCTTGCCCGAATCGCTGCCTTTACAGTGGGAGGGGTGGCGCCTGCAAAAATGGCAGCACTGGTAATATCTCCAGCCATGCCCATATCTTCTTCAAGGCTTCGTTGCACTAATTGCTGGATGATAAAGGGAGACAAAAACAAAATAATAATCTCTCACTAATTAGGAAACAGCCAACATTTTGTGAACAGCCGCCATGGCTTTTGCCGACATTTCTGGTGGAATTATTACCTCATGCTTCATCTCCTGTAAGGCAGTGAGAATATTGGCTAAGGTAATTTTCTTCATGTGCGGGCACAAGTTACAGGGGCGTATAAACTCTACATTAGGGTTGTCCACCGCTACATTATCACTCATCGAGCATTCGGTAATCATCACCACGCGTTGGGGTGATTTTTTTTGGACAAAAGATGACATGGCAGAAGTTGAGCCTATAAAATCTGCCTCTTGCAGTACATCTGGAGGGCATTCAGGGTGTGCTAATACCACAATATTAGGATGGGCTGTGCGAATATCTTTGATTTCTTGAGCCGTAAAGCGCTCATGCACTTCACAATGGCCTTTCCATGAAATGATCCGAGTCTTAGTTTGGGTGGCGACATAAGCAGCCAAATATTCATCGGGCAGAAAAATCACTTGAGGCACATTCAGCGATTCGACCACCGCCACAGCATTAGAAGAGGTACAGCAAATATCTGATTCTGCCTTTACCGCGGCACTGGTATTCACATAGGTAACCACTGGGGTGTTGGGGTATTTTTGGCGCAATAAGGCAACATCTGCCGCAGTAATGCTAGAAGCTAAAGAGCAGCCAGCCTCTAAATCAGGAATAAGCACCGTTTTATTGGGGTTTACAAGCTTGGCAGTTTCCGCCATAAAATGCACCCCAGCCATTACCATGACATCAGCTTTTACGGTGGCTGCATCTTGTGCTAGTTTCAGGCTATCGCCAATAATATCTGCCACACAATGGTAAATCTCTGGCGTTTGGTAAGTGTGAGCCAGAATAACAGCATTCCGCTTTTTTTTCCATTCCATGATCTGCTCGATATAAGCAGCATGAATTGGCCATTCTATAGCAGGAATCACCCGTTCAGCACGGCTCAAAATCTCGCGCACAGCAGGAGAAATAGAGATTGTTTCTTTCATCACAGAGGAATGAACGCCTTCCATGGCATGCATAACCTTATCCTTAACAGCAAATGGCTTCCAATTGCCGATGGTGTTAACATCTGGCAACACGATATGATAATTCTATATCCAGCGGCAAAGCATAACCATGCCACTGGAAATGGCAGTTTTAGTGTTTACCAGCAGCAATAAGCTTTTTGCCGAAAGTAACACTCAAATCAAGGTCTGATTCATATAGATCAGGCAAATCATTTTCAAATAAAACTGTATCATTGGCGTGTAAATTTTTCTCAAGCCATTTGTTCGCATCTGCCAATGTTTGAAAACGGATAATTTCCTTGCGTTGTTCTAAGGCGTTTTCTGGTTGAGGGATGTCGGCCAAACCAAAACGGAATGTGTCCAACAGCAGCTTGGTCTCTTTTTCCGATTCGTTCCGGTGTTTAGGTGTTTCTTTTTCAACCGCGCTTTCTTCAGGGGTGGGCGGTGTCAATTTATCTTGTAATTTCTTCTTGCAATTGGCCCAACCATCTTCAAAGCCACGCACAAAAGTTGGAATCCTATCAGCATGAATCAGTAATAAAATATCGGCGCATTCACCGGCTATTAAACCAGTTTTGTAATGCCATTCATTATGCAATTCCCCCAACTCTACCATGCCGGGGGTAACAAGAATTCGTTTGCCGCTACGATTTTTGCCTAAAATAGCTAATGTTCTTAATGCCGCTTCAAAGCCAGTGGGGTTAGAATTATAGGCATCATCAATAATCCAAGCTTTGTTTGCGTCCTTTTTTACTTCAAGCCGGTGGGGGGTTTGCTTAACACTGCGTAGGCTCGCTACCACGGTATCACGGGGTACGCCAGCTTGTACAGCAAGGGCATAAGCTTCTGCAACATTCCATACTTGATGGTATCCATAAATAGGTACGTCCAAGGCAATTTTGCCAGAATCATCTTCTAATGTGAAACTAATACCATTGATGGTTTCTTTAATATCGCTCAGCTGCCAAGTTCTGAGTTTGGGATGCGGGATTTGTGAAATAAGTGTATAACGATTAGGATGACTAACATGTTTTTCGATGAATTTCTCATCAATTTGGTCTGCATTAATCACCATTTGCCCACTATTAACCAATACCGAGCGTGCCAGTTCAAACTTGGCACTGGCCACCTGTTCTAGGTTTTTGAAACGTTCATAATGCGCATAACCAATCGCTGTAATACCCCCAAAGCGAGGATTCACTAAATCGCATAATTTAGCAATGGATCCAGGTGCATACGCTCCCATTTCTACAACGAAAAAGCGATGATCATTGTTCAAATCTTCCCTGATCATGCGGCATACACCCATCAATGTATTAATACTGCCAGCAGTGATTAGGGTGGGGGCAACACTAGAGAGAATATGCCCTAAATAATGCTTAGTGGAAGTTTTTCCATAAGAGCCAGTAATACCAATAATTTTAACGGAAACCTCAGATAGTTTTTCTCTGGCTTCGTCTAAGTATTTTTTCTGAATTTGCTGCTCCACAACAGCCAAAGCCATGTTAGCCACTGGTAAAACAACACAAAGAAGCTGCAATGTAATAACGCTGGCTAAAAATTTACCCAGCACCCCGCCCATAAATAGTGTGGATAAGAATAAAAACACCAGCGTTGCAATAATAATCGCCGTGGTCATTATTCTTTTGGCTCTGGGGGTTAGGTTAAGTTTTTTCTTGGCCTTAATTCTAGGATCATCGGTTAAAACACCAACCAGTATCAGCGATAAAGAAGCCAATAATGAAAATAATGAAAGGGCAATATTGGCGTTGGGAATAAAAAAGCAAGCAAGAGCCAGCAAAAAAAGAACAACAGTTGTTTGTTTATCAATTGCTTTATTACTAATTTTTTCAAGCACAGGGTCAAGAATGCCGTAGCCTACTGTTACGGTGGAAGGATATTGTCTGGCCAGCCATGCTAAATAGCGCCTGCTATCATATTCTTCCTGTTGAAAAAATTGCATAAAAACCAGTAAACGTCGCCATGAGAAAAAACCCATGGCCACCAGTAATAATAAACCCGTTAACAATACCATTTTTGTAAACCCCAAATATAAATGACGAGCCCATAAGCCGATTATTGTGATTTTTATCCAGTATGTAGAACAAAAAACGTTGTAAAAACAGCAATCTAGGCCATGGTTTTAATAAATTGTATAATCTTTTCTGCCACAACATGCCTTCCTGAACCAAGCACAGTATAATGATCCAATCTCGGAAAAACATATAATGTTGCTGTTGGAATTAATGCCTGATAGCGTAGGCCAAATTCTGGTGGTGTTTCGCTATCATTTTCTCCATACAGTAATAAAGTGGGTTGCTTAATGTCTGGGGCAATGGTGCTTAAATCTTCTTGTATTACTTTTACAAAACTGGGTCGTAAAACACCAGCGGCTTTATAGTCTGCACTTCCGATGCGTTTTATCAGTAATGATTTGCAAGAAAAATTACAGCCCATTGGCTTCAGTAGCGAATCAATTTTACCAGCAAAGCGGCTGAGGTTTTTCCAAAAAAGGGCTCTCAGGCGAAATAATAGCGATCGCTTGCGTTGTAGGCCTGCACCAGCAACTAATATCACGCCCGAAACTTTTTCAGGATAATGCCGTGCCAATTGTAATGCTACCCTGCCCCCAAAAGAGTGCCCTATAACAATAAGTGGTGGCACTTCTTTATCTGCTGAGGCAGGAAATAATGTCGGCCATTGCTCTATCAAATAATCAGCATATTCACGGCTACCCCACGCTTCGGTGGGGGCGGGGTTTGTACCAAAGCCCGGCATATCTGGGGCTATAAAATTGCTATAAGGTTGTAAGCATTGCCCAAGGGGCACCATGGCGGCACCTTGTTGTCCCCAACCATGTAATAAAAGAAATTGCGGTTGTTGTGTCATGTGTAAATTTTTTAATTGTTGTCTTTATCGCTTTTGCTATGCTGGCGGGAATTAAACCAATTTATAGCATTGAAAAAGCATGGCAACTATACACAATAAAAAGAAAACTGTAGCCGTTTTTTTTGGCGGCCAATCAATAGAGCATGATGTCAGTATTCTCACTGGCCTGCAAATTATGGATTCACTGGATCCAAGCCTTTATGAAATATTACCCGTATATGTAGCCACTAATGGTGCATGGTACACGGGTGATTTGTTGCGCAATAAATCTTCTTATGCGCTTACCAACCATGCTCTACGCCAACTCACCAAAATCCAATTGCCCTTGGGTCAAATAGGTCGCCCTTTCTTAGAGGCAACGGAAACATCTGGTTTGTTTGGCAAGCGGCAGAGTTATGGTTTTGATATTGCCTTTCCAGCTTTTCATGGTACCTTTGGCGAAGATGGTAGTATTCAGGGTGCTTTTGAATTTGCCCATATTCCCTTTGTGGGTTCTGGTGCTATGGCCAGCTCTTCTTTTATGAATAAGAACCATACAAAATTTGTAGCCCACGCCTTGGGCATACCGGTATTGCCTGCAACAATTATCCACAAACCGCAAGATGGTTTGCTGGATGTAACGGCACTGGCACGGCAGGCTATGTTTTCTTTGAACTTTCCAGTATGCGCTAAGCCCAATAATCTTGGTAGTAGTGTGGGGGTACATAAATGTAATAGCGAAACAGAACTGGCCACGGCTTTTTCGGATATTTTTAAGCTGGATGATGCGGCGTTAATTGAGCCTTTTGTAGAAAATCTGGTGGAATATAATATAGCTGTGTGTCGTGCATTTGATGAAAAAGAGACTGCTTTTTCTGCCATTGAGCGGCCAGTTCGCCAAGCAGAATTGTTAAATTTTCAAGATAAGTATCTGCAAGGTGGGGCAGGTGATAGCAAGATAAATACCAGCGAAGGCATGGCCTCGGCCACACGGGTTATTCATCCCACTGAGCTGAGCCAAGCGCATAAAGATAATCTGCGGGGGTGGGCGGCTGCTTTATTTTCTGCCCTTAATGGCAGAGGAACAGCACGCATAGATTTTTTATGTAATAGTGCTACCGCAGAAATATGGTTGAATGAGATTAATCCTATTCCGGGTTCTTTGGCTTATTTTCTTTGGCAGCAAGCGGAAAAACCCATTAGTTTCCCACAATTATTGAATGGGTTGATTGAAGAGGGATGGCGAGAGCATCAAAAACGTCAACGCCTTTCTGATCCTAGATATGCTAATGCCCAAGTGTTTAAGCGAGCCGCCTCAGCCTGATTCATTACCCCCAACTCAGCCCACTCTGTTGCATAGAGTGGGCTGAGTTGGGGGTAATAATTGAGCCAATCT
>JBMOFM010000005.1:0-150560 GCA_049318825.1 Alphaproteobacteria bacterium
GTTGGCGTTTTTATAGATGGTATGATTCATGCCCAATTTTTTGGCCTTAAAGCTCATGCGGCGGGCAAAAGAATCAACATCCCCCGCTAAATGCTCAGCAATAACCACCGAAGCATCATTGGCGGATTTAGTCATTAAGCCCAGCATGGCATCTTTTACCGTTATTCTACTGCCAGCTTTCAGCCCCAATTTGGTGGGTTTTGCCATGGCAGCATTTTGCGAAACATCTAACCAATCATTCAGCTGTAATTGCCCCGAATGCAGGGATTCAAACAGTAAATACAGTGTCATCATTTTGGTTAAAGAGGCAGGATATACAGTAGCATCAGGGTTTTGTGCCGATAGCACCTCACCAGAAGCTGCGTCCACAATCAAATGCGCCCGTATCGGCGCGGCTTGAACAGCACCAACCCCCACCATGACCACTGATAACATCAGTAAAATTGCCCCTAAGGCAGAGCCTATTTTTCCCATGTTACTCACCCATTACCCATTACGCTGCATTTCCTTGGAATCTTAATAGGGAATAACAGAGACTGTAAAGAGCAAGAATAGCCAAATCGGCGAAAAACTTCGCTTCAAAAAAGCTTTTTATAGCTTCAATGCCTTTTGAGACAAAATTTTTGGGCTAATAACCACAGGGTCTTGCTGCTCTAACTCTTTAATAATGGGATGGTCTTGCCAATAAACGGGGCGCTCCTCTTTTGGAATTGCTGCCCAACCACGATTCAACACATCATAGGCTGGGTTAAGAAACTTGCCATTATCCATAATTTTCTGGCCATCAGCATACATACAGCCTCCTTTGCCATACAACATGGTGGTAATATCCCAATGAATTTTACTTCTATTGCCATTATCCACATGAACAGGAACGCCGGCATATTCTGTAAAACTATAAGAACCACCCAATGCTAAGTGAAAACTACCGCCTATTTTTTCAACCAATAAAGGATTAGAAACATGGCGCCGTAACCATGGGTTGGTGCCAATCCCTATCTCACCCACAAATTTTGCCCCATCATCCACATTAATGGCCTGTTCAAAATGCTCTTGCCCATAATCGGCATGCCATTCCACCAATGCTCCTTGATTAAATTTCAAGGTAAGGTTCTCAATCACCGCATTACGGTTGGTGGGCGGCACAAAAATACCCTTGCTCACAATTACCCCCTGCACGCTGGTGCGTTCAGGGCCACTAAAAACCTCCGAACCCGGCACATTTTTAGCAATCACGCTATTGCAAAAGGTAAAGCCCTCCACATTTAAGCTAACATCCGTACCATCATCATTGGTAAAGCGCAGGGTTTTGGCAGCATTTAATTCTTGGATTAATATTTCTTGGGCAGCGGTGATATGTTGCCATGGCTGATCGCACATTTCAAAAAATAATGTTGTGTATTCCTTAAAATCAATCCGGTCTATTTCCGCAGTTTTAGGGGTTGGTGTTTCTGTAAGGGTAAAAAATATCTCCCCCGAACGAATGCGGTTTCGATAAGATTGCACAAGATTACTATATAAGGCACTATTTTGCGTGGATGTAAGTTCAACCCTTGGCCCATCAACTGCCCCTGCTGCTGCAAGCATGCGTTTTTTTAGCGGCGGCGCTACCTGCTCTAAAAAATCTGCCGCCAAATTTGCAACCCGTTCATTGTGATAGGTCACTCCATTGTCGACCTCTGTTTCAGGAATATGCTTCAGCACCAGATTAAAAAATTCTGGATCTGTTACCCGCACCACAAAATCAGCATTTTTTCCATAGCATTGTTCTAGCAATAATTCACCAATGCGTTTACTACCATTGGCCACTTCTATCATTGCGACTTCTTTTTGGCTTTCATCCAAATTATATAGCTTTTCGGCCAAGGATTTTTGTAACGCATCTTCTACTGGCGGCGATAGAAAATCATGCCATGAAGGCAGTTGCAAACGGTCATATTCCGCGCGAAAAGCCTCATCATGCTCAAGCCCTGCTAAAAATATTTGGCGTAGCCGCTGCATTTCATGCAGGGCCTGCATCATATTATCTGTTCTTACAAATTCTACATCACCATAAGCCGCCGCTTTCGCCGCTTCGCGCTGCCACAAAGAAGGAATTATCGCTTTTTCATCCAAATACGCCAAATGTTGCTCATATAACGGATTCAAATTTACTATACGCATCAATTTCCCCATCGCGATTAGGTAATTACAGTGAAATATTATTGACAAAAAAAAGCCCCCCAGAATAGTTTGGGGGGCTTTTTTATTATTTATGCTTTCTTTGCAATACCATGACCAGTGGTACGCTCGGCGATACGCGCAGACTTACCGCGCAAATCACGCAGATAATAAAGTTTTGCACGACGTACTTCACCACGGCGCACCAACTCAATGGTTTCAATTTTAGGACTGTATAATGGAAATATACGCTCCACGCCTTCACCGTAGCTGATTTTGCGCACGGTTACCGAAGAATTGATGCCGGCATTTTTACGCGCCACGCATACACCTTCATACACCTGGACCCGCTCACGGCCACCTTCAGAAATTTTCAGGTGCAACCGCAGGCTATCACCAGGGGAAAATTCAGGAATATTAACACTTAACTCTGTTAACATATCCTGATTAAGTTTTTGTATTACATTCATTACCGTTCTCCTTAGATCTCAAAAATTGCTTTATGCCTTATTAAACCGATTTTTTCTGCCAATAACGACACCATAAATCTGGCCTTTTTTCTTTGGTTACAGCCTCCGACTGCTCCCGCCTCCATTGGGCAATCTGCTGATGATTGCCTTGTCTTAATAATTCTGGCACGGCCCAATTGCCCCCTTTTTTATCCTGCCAATCCGCTGGACGCGTAAATTGTGGATATTCAAGAAGGCCATCGGCAAAACTTTCTTCTTCTAACGTCTTATCATTCCCCATCACCCCAGGCACAAGACGCAACATTACATCAATTGTTACCATGGCAGCTACCTCACCGCCACTGAGCACATAGTCGCCAATACTCACTTCTTCGGCATTATATGCCTTCAATACACGTTCATCCACGCCTTCATAACGGCCACACAGAAAAACCAACGATTGCATGCCCACCAATTGCTTGGCGTAGGCTTGGGTTAAAACACGACCACGGGGTGAAAAATACACCAACTTACCCAATGTTCCATTTTCTTTTTCCACACTATCCAAGGCTGCTGCAATCACATCTGGCCGCAACACCATGCCTGCTCCACCCCCAAAGGGCGTATCATCCACGGTTTTATGCCTATCCTTAGCAAAATCACGCATATTAACGGCCTTATACCGCCACAACCCCTCTTTCAAACCTCTTCCTGCCAGACTATGCCCCAATAACCCCGGAAACATTTCTGGAAATAATGTCAAAATCACTATATCAAGGGCGGGGCTAACCTGATCCATTGGCTATATCGCCCACCATCTCAATATCTTCTTCCACTTCTTCTTTATCACCCGCCGCACCAGGCAAAAATTCTGGCGGTATAATCGCAACAATTCTAGCCTTTGCCAAATCAACCACGGGTACCACCTCTTTGGTGAAAGGCACCATGCAATCTTGACTTTTAGCCTGCTCTTTAACCAAACCTCCGGTTAAAGAAATTTCTAAAATATCGCCACCGCCAAAATTATGCACCGCCTTCACCACGCCCAATGATTGTTCTTGCGCGTCTATAACTTGCAAACCTATCAAATCAGCATGGTAATATTCTTCTTCTTCGCATTCAGGGAGCGAATCTTTCGCGGCAAAAATTTTTGTGCCGCGTAAAGACTCAGCCATGTTTCTATCGCCAACACCCTTTAATGTTACCAACAACACCCCATTGGGCTGCTCTGCCAGCAACTTTATCTCCCACTCTTTCTTACCGTTTTCATCAGTTAATGGTGCATAATCAAGAATAGACAGGGGGTCATCGGTAAAGCTACGCAGCTTTACCGCCCCTCTTACCCCATGTGGAGCAACTATTTCACCAACACAAATCAGCAAGAACAGAGCCTTTCTTAAGCGGCTTCGCTGGCAGCATCACGCTTCAAGCGTTCCTGAGCCTTAGCTTTAGGGGTTGCTTTTTGCAGATTATTTTTAGGGGCTGGGGCTTCAATAAAACCAGCACGACCCAAGAAAATAGCCACACGATCGGTAGGTTGCGCACCACAGCCAAGCCAATATTTAATACGCTCTTCATTCAATACGATGCGTTGTGGATGCTCATGCGGCAAACGAGGGTTATAAGTCCCTACTTTTTCGATAAAACGACCATCACGCGGGCTACGAGAATCAATAGCAACAATGCTGTAAAAGGGAGCTTTTTTCGCGCCGCCACGTGCCAATCTAATTTTTAATGCCATTCACTTATACTCCTGTTATAAAAAATTATTGTTTTGTTATTTTCTAAACTTCTGGTCGCCTTTCTGGTTAGAAAAAAGAGCCCCCATGCCTTGGCGCATCAGGCCTTTTTTCCCCAGTTTTCTTACTTTTTTCATCATGTCTTGCATTTGCACATGTTGTTTAATCAGTTGATTAACATCCATCACCTGCACGCCAGAACCAGAGGCAATTCTACGCCTTCTGCTGGCATTAAGTATCTCTGGCCGCCGTCTTTCTTTACGAGTCATCGATAAAATAATAGCTTCTTGCTTTTTCAAGACACTATCATCGGGTATTTTACCCGCCACTTTATCCTTCATGCCCTCAAAACCCGGCAACATTTTCATGATTGCCCCCAAACCACCCATGCGCTTCATTTGCCTGATCTGCGCCAGATAATCTTCCAAATCAAAATCACCGCCTTTTTCAAATTTAGCGGCCATTTTACTGGCTTCATCTTCATCCACGGCGGCCATGGCTTTTTCAACCAGACTAACCACATCCCCCATGCCTAAAATACGGCCAGCAATGCGGTTGGCATCAAAAACCTCTAGACCATCCAGCTTTTCACTGGTGCCCAGAAATTTCACTGGCTTACCGGTTAAAAAGCGCATAGAAAGAGCAGCACCGCCCGGTGCATCGCCATCGCTACGGGTTAATACAATGCCAGTTACACCCACCGCTTCATCGAAACTACGGGCCACATTGGTAGCATCTTGGCCAGTCATGCTATCGGCCACTAGCAATACTTCTTGCGGCTTAGCCAATTCTTTAATCGCTTTAACTTCCGCCATCAACGCTTCATCGATGGCTAAACGACCAGCTGTATCCAGCACCAGCACATCAACACCCTCACGCGCCGCCATTTCCAGCGCACGGCGGGTAATAGCAAGCGGCTCTTGGCCTTCAATAATGGCGAGGGAAGAGGCACCAGATTGCTTGGCTAAAATCTCAAGCTGTAATTGCGCGGCGGGGCGGCTTGTATCCAGCGATGCCAGCATTACTTTTTTGTTTTGGGTATTTTTTAGGCGCAACGCCAATTTACCAGCGGTGGTGGTTTTACCAGATCCTTGCAACCCCACCATTAAAATAATCGAGAGCGAGCCCCGCAATTCTAAACCAACAGGTTCTGCTCCCAATATTTTTACCAGATGGTCATGCACCAGCTTAATCATTTGCTGAGCCGGCGTTACCGAGCTAATCACCTGATGGCCAATCGCATGCGGGCGAATATCCGTAATAAAATCTTTCACCACCGGTAAGGCAACATCCGCCTCAAGCAAGGCAATGCGCACTTCACGCAAGGTTGCATCCACATCCGCTTCGGTCAGCGAACCGCGCTTGCGTAAACGCCCGAAAATATCATTTAAGCGGCCAGTGAGGCGGTCAAACATTCAATAAAAAGCCCAAAAATAATCAATTCAACACTCAATGTTTATACAAATAAAAACAGACCAGTGAGCGTAATCGCCAACTGGTCGCCCTGAGATTTTATCTTAATTTCAGGGTTATATTGTATAAAATATTTTAACCTTCACATGCCACAATAACAATTGCGATGTCAACGTGAATCCTGTCGCACAATTCCTGTTATTGGAGAAAATCTTGCTTCTTGAAACCGAGTCTTCCGGAAAGAAACCTAAACCCATTCAGCGTGTGAGCTTTAAGTTCAAGCAGTTGGATAATCCTGATTTCACTGGCAAGAATCTGAAAGAATCTGATTTTACGGGCGCAACCATTAAGGGTGGTATATTCCGTGAAACCAGTCTTGTTGACGCTAACTTTTTCTGTGCCAACATACAAGATGGCGTTTTTGCAAAGGCTGATCTTAGCCACGCCAATATGCGTGGGGCTATTTTACAAGGCGCGTTGATGGATTATGCCTCAATGGCACATGTGGATTTGCGTGACGGTGCCCTACTACGCTTTGAAGATGATGGAGAAAATAGTGCCGGCCAAATGGCTTCACGCATTGCCTCTTTGCAAGATGCTTCACTGAAAGGGGCTAATGTCCAAAAAGCCAATCTCAGCGGCGCTGACCTATCGGGTGCCGATTTAAGTAAAACCGATTTTAGCGGCGCCAAACTCACTGGTGCCAATTTACGCGGCGCTTTACTCATTAACACCAAAATTAATGGCGCGAATCTCAGCAATGTTTGCCTGCATGGCGCAATTATAGAAGGCGTGAATAAAGATGAGTTGAAAAGAGCACAAGCCTGTTTACCCACTACCCCTGAAGAACAAGCCTTAAACATGCTGGTGATTGGTGCTTGCCATCAATTATGGGTAGAAACAGAAGGAAAGTCTGGCAAACGCGCCGTATTAAAGGGGCTGGATCTTAACCAATGGACTCCCCCTTCTTCCTCGCTAGCCGCAGCTGATTTTTCAGGCAGCTGGCTACAAAAGCTCAGCCTAGTGCGCGGGGATTTTTCCATGGCTTTATTCAGCTATTGTGATTTACGCGGTGCCAATTTTGAAGGCAGTGATTTGCGTGGCGCACGATTTGATCGTAGCACGCTGATTGGTGCTAATCTTTCCATGGTAAAATTGCACCCCTTAAAAGGAAATGAGGGAAAGTCATGGCCTGCTTCATTAGAACGTGCACGCCTGCAAGCAGCGTGCCTAGTAAAAGCTGATTTACGCTGCGTGAATTTTCGCTATGCCAATCTCAAAAAAGCTGATTTACGCGGTGCGAATTTAGAAGGAGCTGATTTACGCGGCGCAATTTTGGATGACGTAATGCTGGACGGGGCAAATATGAAAAACGTGACGTTTTAGAGAATAGACATTGATGATGCTTGCTGCCATAGAAAAGCAATCAATAAATATTTTCTGAAATGGCATCATGCTTCTGGATAAGGTTTCTAATCCGGCTGATTTACGCAATTTTTCAATGGCAGAACTGGAAAAGCTGGCAGGAGAGTTGCGCCTTGAAACCATTCATGCTGTTTCACAAACTGGCGGCCATTTAGGGGCTGGGTTAGGGGTAATAGAACTCACCATTGCCCTGCATTATGTTTTCCAAACACCCACCGATAAGTTAATCTGGGATGTTGGGCATCAAACCTACCCCCATAAAATTCTCACCGAACGGCGGGGTCAAATAACCAGCCTACGACAAGGCGGTGGTTTAAGTGGTTTTACCAAACGCTGTGAAAGCTCCTATGATGCCTTTGGTGCTGGCCATAGTTCTACCTCTTTATCTGCAGCTCTTGGCATGGCGGTTGGCCGTGATTTGACTAAGAAAAAAAATCAGGTGATCGCGGTGATTGGCGATGGCGCCATGAGTGCAGGTATGGCTTTTGAAGCCCTCAATAATATGGGAAAAAGGCGGGTTATTATTGTGTTGAACGATAATGATATGTCCATCGCACCGCCAGTAGGGGCGATGAGCACCTATCTTTCACGGCTTATTTCTTCTAAATCTTTTCTAAAATTACGCCATCTTGGCAAAGAAATGGCCGATAATTTGCCCTCTTCAGTTAAAAAAGCTATTGGCAAGCTGGAATCTTCTGCCAGAGGGTTTTTGGCAGGCGGCAATCTGTTTAATGAATTAGGTTTATATTATGTGGGCCCTATTGATGGCCATGATTTGCATCATCTCATTCCGGTATTTGAAAATTTGCGCGATATGGATGAAGATGGCCCCGTATTGGTGCATGTGGTCACCCAAAAAGGCCATGGCTACCAGCCGGCAGAAAATGCCAGCGATAAATTACACGCCGTTAGCCGTTTTGAAGTAGAAAGCGGTAAACAGCAAAAAACGGTTGCAGCAGCCCCTAGCTATACTAAAGTTTTTGCCGATTCTTTAACCGCTCATGCCGCTACGGATGAAAAAGTTGTGGCCATCACCGCCGCCATGCCCTCGGGCACAGGGTTGGATGTGTTTGGCCGCCACTACCCCAACCGTTGTTTTGATGTGGGCATTGCCGAACAACATGCAGTGACTTTTGCCGCTGGTCTTGCTTGTGAAGGCATGAAGCCTTTTGTAGCTATTTATTCTACTTTTTTGCAACGCGCCTATGACCAAATAGTGCATGATGTAGCTATTCAACATTTGCCCGTGCGCTTTGCTATTGACCGTGCAGGCTTGGTGGGAGCAGATGGTGCTACTCATGCGGGCAGTTTCGATATAGCCTATTTGGCCTGTATCCCCAATATGGTATTAATGGCCGCCGCTAATGAAGCAGAGTTACAGCAAATGGTGGCCACAGCTGTTGCTTATGATGAAGGCCCTATTGCTTTTCGTTTTCCCCGCGGCGAAGGCATGGGCATAACATTAGTGAATGGCACAACAGAACCATTAACCATAGGGCGTGGAAAAATAGTGCAAGAAGGCCATGATGTGGCGATTATTTCTTATGGCAGCCGCCTACAGCAATGTTTACTGGCAACAGAAATCTTAAAAAATGAGCATCACATCCAGCCCACCTTGGTGGATGCACGTTTTGCCAAGCCATTAGATACAGCCCTATTATCACAATTGGCAAAGCATCACCGCATCATCCTCACCATTGAAGAAGGGTCGGTGGGCGGCTTTGGTAGCATGGTGCAACATTATCTTGGCGAGGCTGGCTTATTGGATCATGGCTTAAAATTGCGAAGTATGTGCTTGCCAGATATATTCCAAGAACATGACACCCCCCATCAGCAATATGAATATGCAGGCTTGAATGCCAACCATATCGTAACAAAAATTTTGGAACTATTGCGTGGTCATAAAATCTAAAGAAAAAAACCAGCCAAAAATAAGAGCCGATCTGTTACTATTTAATCAGGGTAAAGCGGAAAGCCGCACCCAAGCCTCTAGCCTCATCATGGCAGGAAAAGCTTATGCCAATGGCCAGAAAATAGAAAAAACAGGACAGTTGCTCTCGATTGATACAGATATTGAGGTACGCCAACAGCTTCACCCTTATGTATCACGCGGCGGGTTGAAACTTGCCCGCGGCTTAGAATATTTTCAGATTAATCCACAAGGGCAAATTGCTTTAGATCTTGGCGCTTCTACTGGTGGCTTTACGGATTTATTACTGCAACAAGGCGCAGCCAAGGTTTTTGCGGTAGATGTGGGCTATGGTCAACTGGCGTGGAAGCTTCGCCAAGATGAACGGGTGGTAGTGCTGGAACGGGTGAATGCCCGCTACCTTACCAATGAAATCATAACCGAAGCCCCCGATTTATTGGTGTGTGATGCTAGCTTTATTTCATTATGCACCATATTACCTGCAAGCTTAGAATTGGTAAAAAATGGTGGCATGGCTGTTTGCCTGATAAAACCACAATTTGAAGCAGGACCAGAGCATGTGGGCAAGGGTGGTATTGTGCGCGATCCCCTTATCCACCAACAGGTTTGTGAAAAAATAAGCCAGTTTTTTCAACAACAACAATGGCAAGTACAAGCCATCACAGATTCACCGATTTTTGGAGCGGATGGCAATAAAGAGTTTTTGATTGCCGCGCAAAAAATAAAAAATCCATAATTGGGACTGGCTTTAATAAAAAATAAAGCTCGGTAGTCTTTTATGTAGTAATGGAGATAGAACAATCACTTGATCTTATTGCTGTGGATAAGGCTGCCATTATCGGCAAGCTTAAGGTTGGCGCTTATGTAGAGGCACGCCAAATTATTAGTGCAGGTTTTATACAAGCATCACAGCTAAGCAAATCCGATGTGGCCGAAGCTGCCCGCCAGATTTATGCTTGGCTTGATGCAGAGGTGGAAAAGACACTGCCCTTGCTCAAGATCACAGACATCAGTAAAGAAGAGTGGTTATTAAAAGCCAAAATCTATGCCTTGTTGGCCGATGGCCTCGACCGGTTGCAAGAATGGGAAAAAAAGAATCAGGATGACCGCAATATCTTAAACCGTGAATTACAGTCCAAGAATAAGGATTTTCTTAAAGCCAATAGCGATTTTAGTTTTTTACTCAAACAGCAGCAACATCTGGAAATTTTATTTGAAGCGATTGAGGAGTTTATTGCTCTAGCTCCAGAAGCTATGCAAAATGCTAAGCTAGCAGAAGCCACTAAAGAAAAATTTATTGCTTTACTCATTGCTGGCGATCGGCAAGCTATTAATAGCTTTGTGATCAGTATTAAACGGCCTTTTATATTCATGGCAGATCGGTTCACATTTCTGGGAAAAAAAATGGGGCCTTATGGTACGGCCCGTATTATTATCATTGGCGGTGGTAGTGCTAGAATTAAAGCCTTATTAGAAGCATGCCGAGAATCGCTATTAACTGCATGTAAATTTCATGAATTACTGACAAATCATGCCGCCCGCCTTGATATGACAAGCTTACAGCAAGAAATTACTGTAACAGAAGAAGTGCTGAAAAAGATACGGGCCGAAGTTGAGAAAATAAGAAACAACATCGCCTTTCATACCGATAAAGTACCCAAAACTTCTGAAATAAGAAGCCTCTGCTATCAGGGAGCCGCACAAGTAAAGAATATAACACAACAGTTTCTAAAAAGTACGCCAGATCATACAAGGCCAGCTTTCCAAGAAACAGCTTTAGGTTTTTTGTGCGAAAGTGATTTGGGCATGACCAACATCTATTCCCTCCAAGAAATCAAACAAGGACTAGCCAGTTGGGAACAAAGCAATAACATGCTGATGCAACTTGTACTCCTCGATTAAAGAGATACTATAAATTCTTTCAATCTATTGGACCAGCTATTGACTTGCTTTTGAGTTTTAGCCATTTTCCGACTAAATTTTATATCCGCGGGTGCTTTATCCATCGCTTCGATATAATAATAGCTCTCTGGTTGATGAACCCAATCATTATAAATTTCTCTGAAGTGATAATAAAACTTTGGGTAACTTTCGGTAGGTACAGCTTCTGGCAAAATATCCTGCGATCCCAATGTTTTTTCTATGGCATTTCTGGCCGCAAGCATATTAATAGAAGAATCAGCGCGGTATAGGGTAGAAAAAATCCCGAAAAACTGTTCATGCAACTTTTCATACGAGGTGGCCTGATACACGGCATTTTGTAGATCAGCGACTTTTGCAAAAACTTCACTCAAGGAATTATAATGTCCTGCTTCTCTAAAAGCCTCTTGAAACTGCTTAAAAACAATTTGAGAGATAAGAAAATCTCTCTCCCATTCATGGCAATATGTTGTTCGATAAAATTGAACATAGCCATCACTAGAGTTTTTAGGATTGCCAATTTGTCCATCCAGCTCTACCCAAATATTGCTGACCGTGCCATCAATATTGTGATATTGTACCCAATCCACCCATTCTCTAAACATACAGCTAATATAGAGGTCAGGGGTCATCAAAGAATTTTTTAGATCTTGTGAATCCCCATTTTTTATAGAAGGATCAGCCTGTTGATCCATATCTTTCTGCCTATAAAAACAATTTTTGCGGGCATGTTCCCATAAGTTTTTATATGAAAAAACCGAACATTGGCGTTGTTCGGCAATATGGTTGGGATTAATCACTAAAAAACTATGGTGAGCAGTATTCATCACTCCCATTGAAAAATCAGGATCATAATTAATGACAATGACTTTATTACGGCGATAAGCATCCAATAACCAGTTCTGCCGCTCTTGGGTAAAGCTATGTATGGAAATAAAACGCAGCAGCCACTCCCTTTCATGGTAAGCACGATCAGGATGATTAGAAGATAAACGTTCTGGGAGCTGAGAGTGGTGAATACGCGTCATTATTTACAACTATTATTTTTTTACATAAATTGTAAACAATAATATAGTTGAATCATGGGTAAAATTAAGCAGAGAGTTTGACGCATTGGCCTGTTGATTGAGAATAATCTTTCTCATATCATCTGGTCAAAACAAGGCTGAGCAGAAACCGCAACGTGTTATATATTTAAGCGCATTATCTGGTACAGCACCTCAAAATAATCGGGCACTATATCTATTTATGAACGGTAGCTGCCATTAATATCGATATAAGCATGGGTTAAATCACAGCTATATATTTCTGCTTTACCACGACCAAGACCTATATCCACCTCAATCACAATATCCTGCCCTTTCATGTGGGCAACAACTGGCGTTTCATCATAATTTTCAACAGCGCTACCATGTGAGGCAATAACCACCCCGCCCATGGCCACGGATAAACGATCGCGATCAGCCGGCTCACCGCTTTTACCAACCGCCATCACCACCCGCCCCCAATTAGCATCTTCCCCAGCAATTGCCGTTTTTACTAATGGCGAATTGCCAATAGCAAGAGCAATTTTATGCGCTGAACGGCTTGATACTGCATTTTTCACGCGCACAGTAATAAATTTTGTAGCGCCTTCACCATCTTTTACTACTTGCTGTGCTAACTCAAGGAGTAGCTGATTTAATGCTTTTTTGAAATGACGCAGAATAGGATCGTTAATAGTTTCGGGAATAACATTAGCAGCGCCACCGGTTGCAATAACCAATAAGCTATCACTGGTTGAGGTATCTCCATCCACGGTAATTGCATTGAAAGATTGAGCGACCCCCTTGCGCAATAGTTCTTGTAATAAAGGCGAGGGAATAGCCGCATCGGTTGCCACCAGTGCAATCATGGTGGCCATATCTGGCGCAATCATACCAGACCCTTTAGCAATACCATTAATGGTAACAACCGTACCAGCAATATTGGTGGTAACCGTGGCTAATTTAGGAAAAGTATCGGTGGTCATAATCGCTTTTGCAGCTTCCGCCCAACCATTATCAGGCTTCTTTAATAGTGCAAAAGCATCGGCAATGGCATTAGGCGCTAGTTTCTGACCGATCACCCCAGTGGATGCAATAAACACTTCCTCAGGCTTACAAGAAAAGCGCTTAGCCGCTGCAGCAGCCGTTGCTTCAACAACCGCCATCCCAACGCTGCCAGTAAAAGCATTGGCATTGCCAGCATTAATAACAGCCGCTCTAATATTGCCCTGAGATAGGGAATTTCTGCACCAATCCACTGGTGCAGAACGTGTGGCTGAACGGGTAAACACACCAGCAACGCTACTGCCTTTAGGAAAGCTGATCAGCAAAAGATCAGAGCGCCCCTTATAGCGTATGCCAGAATGCGCCACTTCTATTTCCACCCCTGCCAAAGAAGGAAGATGGGGAAAAGAAGTTGGAGCAAGAGGAGAAACCGCAAGCTTTTTACCGCCAGCCATCGTTAATCATTCCTTCAGTGGGTTATTTTTTGGAAGCTGGAGTTTCTTTTTCTGGAACAGTTTTGCTTGCCCCATCATCAGATACTTGGTCATTCTTCAGCAAGATTTCTACCTTTGCTGTTTTTTTCAAGCCTTCAAGATGCTCTTTCAGCTTTTCCATTTTTACCTGCTCAGCGATTTGTGGTTTAAGCTGATCAAACGTTGCTATGGGGGCTTTGCGTTTACCTAAAGATTGAATAACGTGCCAACCAAATTTGCTTTGTACCGGCTTAGCAACAAATTCTCTATCTTTCAGGGCAAAAGCGGCATCTGAATATTCTTTTACCAATGAATCCTTGGCGGCATAACCAAGATCACCACCATTTTGTTTGGCTGAAGGATCTATTGATTTTTCTTTTGCTAATTTCTCAAAATCTCCACCCTTTTTAACAGCGGCCAACACCTCTTCTGCCTCTTTTTGATCTTTCAAAAGAATATGGCGGGTGTGCACTTCATCTTTTGGTGGATTTGTTTTTAGCAATTCTGCTACCAATTGATCATATTTTTTGCGTAAATCGATGTCACTGGTTTTTACCTGATCCACAAAATCTTTCATATAAGCTTGGGTAAGCAATTGCTTGCGCGCCGCTTCCATGGCTTCTTTTACTAATGGAGTCTGTTCTAATTTTTTAGCAACCGCTTGATTATAAGCAAGTTCGCGCAAAACCAACTCATCCAACAGCTCTTTTTTTACTTCAAACGGTAATTGTACATTTTTACCGAGCTGCCCCATGGCAGCACCGGCCACGCGATTAAGTTCAGTTTCTGTAATTTCCTGACCATTAACCTTAGCCACCACATCCGCAGCAAACACAGGAGAAGAAAGAGAAAGGGCGGCAACAGCTACGGTGCTTAAAGCAACAGCACGCAAAGAAAAGCATTTAAGAAACATTTTGGGTAAACCTTCATAAGGCAAAAAATAAATTCTGTGCATAGGTTAAGCAAATTTAACTCTACTGCAAGTATTTTTTAAGCATTTTTTACTTTATATACAACAGCCGCCCGCATCCCTACTTCTTGTATGTATTTAGCAATAAGGGTCAAAGAACCTCACTGAAAGCCCTTGATTTATGCTATGATTTCTTTCATTATCGCTTCGGTAATATTAGGTGAAAGGTTGCTTTATGAGTTGGACGGATGAACGAATCAATCTTCTTACCAGTTTGTGGCAGGAAGGTAAAACAGCCAGTCAAATAGCTGCTACTTTAGGGGAAGGTGTTAGCCGCAATGCGGTTATTGGCAAAGCCCACCGTTTGGGTCTTACTGGCAGACCATCCCCCATCAAAAATAAAACAGAAGTTGAAGAAAAGAAACAAGGCGCCACTATCCTCACGCTTAACGATCGCATGTGCAAATGGCCAGTGGGGGATCCACGACTTCCGGGTTTCCATTTTTGTGGCAAAGGTGTTTATTCTGGTTTCCCTTATTGCGCTGAACACGCTGTAAAGGCTTATCAGCCAGCTACCCGCCGTGGTAGCCAAAATGCACAGGGTCAGCAATCGGGTGAGGCTGGTGTGGTTAATATTAAAACTGCACGGGGCAAACCTTACGCAGCCTAGGGTTCAGTGTGAAAATGGTTGCGTCTTCTAAGCCTTGCTTGTTAATCGATGCCTCTGGTTTTATTTTTAGAGCCTTTCATGCCCTGCCCCCTCTAACGCGTGCCGATGGTACGCCAGTTGGGGCGGTGCTGGGCTTTATTAATATGGTCATGAAACTGCAAACATTATTTGCAGATCATCCAGTTGCGGTGATTTTTGATGCCGCCCGTCGTACCTTTCGTCACGATATTTACAAAGATTATAAGGCCAATCGCCCCCCTTTACCGGCCGAATTGATCCCTCAATTTTCTTTAGTGCGTGAAGCTGCACGGTGCATGGGCTTACCTATCATTGAAGAAGAAGGGTTTGAGGCCGATGATCTGATTGCTAGCTATGCCAGCAAAGCAACGGCGCAAGGGGTTATTCTTATCTCTTCAGATAAAGATTTATTACAATTACTACAACCACCCAATGTTAGTGTTTATGACCCCATGCGTCACCGCATGGTTGCCATGACGGATGTGATTGATAAATTTGGCGCCCCCCCCCTGTTGGTGCCAGATGTGCAAGCATTGGCTGGCGATAGCAGCGATAATGTGCCCGGCGTGCCCGGTATTGGCGTAAAAACAGCCGCCCAGCTTATTTTAGAATATGGAAATTTAGAAAAACTGCTTGAAAATTCCAGCCAGATTCCACAACCCAAACGACGCGCCTTATTACAAAAACATGCTGATGATGCGCGTTTATCTTATCGTTTAGTATTATTAAAACGGGATGTTCACCTGCCCATCCCTCTTGAGAGTTTTGTTCCGGTGGATCTTTCACGACCTGAATTGATGGTGTTTTTGCAAGAACAAGGCTTTCGTTCTGTATTAAACCGCTTGGGGCATGATACAATATCCCAATCTTCTCCTAAAACCACACAAACAAATATTACGGCCAATAGCAAAAGCAACGCCTATCAACTGATTCAACAAGAAGCGGATTTAATCGCTTTTATTGCCAAAGCACAGGCTGCTGGCCTAATAGCGGTGGATACTGAAACCGATAGCCTCACCCCTTCACAAACCATGGTAGCGGGTGTTTCTTTGGCCTTTGAAAATAGTAATGGCCATATCGATGCTTGTTATATCCCCGTTAACCACATAGCCAATGTTGAAGGCCAATTGGATTTTTCAGCTAATGCCCATCAAGCCATTGAACAAATTAATCCAGAACGCGCCATGGCTTTGCTCAAGCCATTATTGGAAGATAGTAGCGTTCTTAAAATATTGCATAATGCCAAGTTTGATTTACAAGTTTTTGCTCAATATGGGATTGATCTGGCGCCACTGGATGATACCATGTTGATGTCTTATGTGGTGGATGGCACAGCCCATGGTCACGGTATGGATGAACTGGCAGAAATACATCTGGGTAGGCAAACCATTCCTTTTTCTGCGGTGTGCGGTAAAGGAAAAGATTTTATTACTTTTCCCCATGTGCCATTGGATAAAGCCTTAGCTTATGCGGCAGAAGATGCCGATGTTACGTTATGTTTGTATAAAAAATTGCGGGGAATGTTGCTAGAAGCGCGCCGCTATAATTTTTACCGCCGTATAGAACAACCGTTGCCAACCGTGGTGGCTGCCATGGAACAGCATGGCGTGTTGGTGGATAAAGAAAAACTGGCGGCGATGGCGCATGATTTTGGTTTACGGATGCATGTGCTGGAAAAGAAAATTTTTGAACGGTGTAAAACAGAGTTTAATTTGGCCTCGCCGAAACAATTGGGGGATGTATTATTCACTAAACTGCAATTGCCGGGGGGTAAGAAATTAGCTTCTGGTGGCTGGTCCACCGATTCTGGCGTACTGGAACCTTTGGCACAGGCTGGCATTGAAGTTGCCCAACAAATATTGGATTGGCGACAATTGGCCAAGCTAAAAAGCACCTATGTGGAAGCGCTACCCCAACAAATTAGTGCAAAGTCTGGCCGTGTTCACAGTTCTTTTTCTATTGCCAGCACCAATACGGGGCGTTTTTCTTCCAGTGATCCCAATTTACAAAATATTCCCATTCGCACGGAAGATGGCAAAAAAATTCGCGGTGCTTTTATTGCAGCTCCTGGGCATTTGCTTATTTCCGCCGATTACAGCCAAGTAGAGTTACGCATTGTGGCTTCAATTGCTGGCATTGCCAGCCTGCGCAAGGCTTTTTTGGATGGGTTAGATGTGCATAGCATTACAGCCGCTCAGGTGTTTGATGTGGAGCTGGATGCGGTGAATGCAGAAATGCGCCGTAAAGCTAAAGCCATTAATTTTGGTATTATTTACGGGATTAGTAGCTATGGGTTGGGTGTACAATTAGGTGTTTCTGCGCCAGAAGCTGGAAGCTATATTAAAAATTACTTCCGCCGTTTTCCTGAATTAGAAGCCTATATGGAAAGCACTAAAGAATTTGCACGCCAACATGGCTATGTAGAAACATTATGGGGGCGAAAATGTTTTGTACCGGGTATTGCAGATAAAAATGCGAATAAGCGCCAATTTGCCGAGCGACAAGCGATTAACGCCCGCATTCAAGGCACAGCCGCGGATATTATGCGTAAAGCAACCATTAATACCCATTATCTGCTAAAAAATGAAGGGCTAGGGGCACGGCTTATCATGCAAGTGCATGATGAGTTGGTGCTGGAAGTGCCTGAAGAAGAAATTACCGATACGGTAAGCCTTACCAAAATTGCCATGCGGCAGGCCGGTACGCAATCTGGTATCGCTTTACCTGTACCTCTGGTAGTGGAAACAGGTATTGGCAAAAATTGGGCCGAAGCGCATTAAAAAAATCCTCCCAATGATTGGCCGCCTAAGGAAAATTTTGTCACTATAGACGCTTAGATACTCTGCTTTTCTAGCGTACAGAAAAGTATGCCCCGTTACTTCAATATCTCATCTTGAATAATCATGGGGTTTTTCAAGTGAGGCATAGCGTAGTCGATTATCGACCGGTCACTATTTTGTATCCGATGCCGATCAATACTGACCTTAAAATCCATGTTATCAAGCATTAACTCATATAAATGGAAGGTTGCATTACGATTATGGGTACGAATTACCTTCCAATTGGTAATTTGCTCCCATGGCACAAATAAAAACGGCTTATTATTAAATAACATGTATTCTTTGGCTTTTCCTCGTTGTATGGGGGGAATGATATCGCCATGGATTAAGGTAAATGATATTTCAATACCTATTGCAGTTAGATTTAATGAATGCTCCTTCTCATGAAGCCAGAATTGTGCTGCTTTATAGCCTATCAATGGGCTAATGATGACAGTTGAAACATCACCGCCATGAATGTGATAGCACTCAAAATTATGAGGGATCGTCTTTCTTTCTTGATCTTTATATTAACATTACTGCAAGCATGTAATGCCGCTAAAAATCCACCCCCAATCAGCAGGCCAAGCACCGAAGGCGGTACGTAATTTGTACCGCCTTCCTTCACTTCTACAGTAAATACATCTATATCATATAGGCTTAATTGGGCTGGTATTGGCACCTGCAAAGGAATAGAAACAACATAATAAGCCGCCAACAGCAATGGCGTGATGATGGCCATCATCAAAAAGGCTTTTCCCGCTTTCATCTTCATCAAAAGCCTATAAATTGTAACCTGAATTACTGGAGAGAATAAGGTGGATATCATGTCGGGCGTTAACCCTTACGAACCATCACCGACCTTACCAGTGGCCGAGACTATACAGGAGTGGCTTCGCTTTAACTATATTGGATTATTGACAAGCCAATCAATCACTAATTCTGCACTACGATTTGGTGGGAACACGGGATAAAAAACTTTCTCAATTTTACCTGATTTAATCACTAATATATTTCTTCTAACCAACCTAACACATTCAAATTCAAAAGTTGGAAGGTTAAGTGCACGAACAATCTCATGCTTGGAATCACTGAGCAATAAAAATTCTAAATGTAATCGGCGTGATGCTTCCAACTGATCTTTAGTAGATTGGGTGCTTAACCCAAATACTGTAGCTCCTAAATTTAGTAGTTCTTTTTGGTGATCTCGAAAATCACAAGCTTGCGGTGTGCAGCCTCTAGCACCTGGAATTAAATTCCATCCATCAGGGGGTAATTGCCCAGGAATTGCTGTCATAGGATAGCAATAAACAATAACCCGTGGCGATTTAATCAACGCTAGATTTATGTTCTCACCACTAGTTGATGGCAATTCAATAGACGGTATAGTCATGCCGCATAAATGGTTACATGCGCCATCATCAATGGGAATGGGAAGATTATCGGGAAGTTCAGTTAGCTCTCTCATTCTGTAACCTCAAAAATATAATTTATGCAGGAAAAGTACCCCAAACAGCCTGTTGAAAAATAAGAATTTGGGGAGTGTTCTGTTGCGCTAATAACGCATTTTTGCCAGTGTAATAATATATAGACCGCACATACTCCATTTCAAAATAGTCACAAGTGCGTTTTATCGGTTGAATAAAACATTCGGGTAAAACTTCATCTGTACCAGATGCTCTGATATAGACTTTCCTGCCTGCAAGACCTCGCCCCAATGGCTTTTGAATGGTCAATAAATCGCTTAAACGGTCAAAAAATATTTTCATGATCGCGCTCATTGAATACCAATATACAGGTGTGTAGAAAAAAATATGTTTGTGCTTGTTCATTTGTTGGGCAATTTCTAAAAAATCATCGGCCTGATTGCTATGCGCATAATCATAGTGAGAAATAGTAAGAGGTGCTAAATCAATAAAATGATGATCAATCCCATCAAAAATTTGCGTAACGGCATCATGCGTGTTGCCCTTGCTGCGCGAACTGCCCAAAATAACCAAATTATCGGTCATGATTTCGAATCCCAAACCCAAAATATTTTACAGACCAATTCTAGCCTGGTGTTATTAATCTGGCTAATACGCTAGCGTCCACTAGCCCTTTACCGCAAGCAGTGGTTAAAGTTGAGTCTTTAAGAAGCTAAGAATTTCCGGATTATTCTTATATTTTTTCTTTATCATTTTCTGTTCAGCTTCTAAAGCTTTGCATCTGAGCTCTTGGATATTTTTATCCAAAAATTCTTTCCTTTCTTTACCCCATTCCTCGTTCAAATCATAGGGTTCACTTTCAAAGTGACGGCAGGCATTTATTCTTTCTACGATATTAGCGACATCTTTTGGACAATTCTTACCATAAACACCCATTGTCTTATGATCAAATTCACATTCTGCTGCCTGTGCTTGAGAAACGAAAATAATAAGCGCGAATGTTAGAGGAAATTGCTTCATAAAGGTTTTCATATTGTCTAGAACCGCGTATTTTATTGTACTTATTTATTTATAGCTATCAAGCTTTGAGATGGGTGTTGGGTGATTGCTGAAATATAGAATCAGCCGATATTCTTTATCCAGCACGGAATAAGCTCGAACCGCTTGGCGCAATTTCTTGCTATTTTACAGCACTGTTCGAACATTCTCACGGCTACCTAAAAAAAGATCGTCATTTTCAAAAAATGCTGGATTATTCATTTATTATTAAGCCAATTTATATATTTTACAATAGATTAACCTATGTGGGAAGATAGGTATGACCGATGAATTTAAAGAAGTAACGACCACTTCGTGGGGGAAGCGCATCGTTAATTCCTTTATGGGGATTATATTTGGCATCATTTTTTTTATTGGCGCATTTCACCTGATTTTTTGGAATGAAGGCCGGTCGGTAGACCGTATTATAACACTTGATGAAGGTCGCAGCTTAGTCGTCGCCGTAGCTTCAGAGCAAGTTAATCCCAGCTATAATAGTGCCTTGATTCATATTTCTGGAAATGCCGTTACGAATAGCGTCTTGAAAGATCCCTTTTTTGGAGTCCAAGAAAATGCGCTGAAGTTGAAACGCACCGTGGAAATGTACCAATGGAAAGAAAGCAAAGATTCAAAAACCGAGAAAAATTTAGGCGGCAGTGAAACTACTGAAGCCACCTATTCCTATGATAAGACATGGTCGGAAGAGCCCATTAATTCAGGGGAATTCAAAAAGCGCGAAGGACATGAAAATCCTGCCATGCCCTACAAGAGTGAGACTTATTCCGCTACTAATATTACAATAGGCGCGTTCAAACTCAGCAATCCTTTTATTAAGCAGATAAATAAATTTGAACCTTATCCTCTCTCCCAAAAAAATTTTAGCGCAATGGATAGTCGCTTCAAGCAATCATTTGCGCTTAACGGAAATACGTATTTTTACGGCGATTCTGCTAATCCACAAATAGGCGCTATACGCATCAGCTATGGAATTATAAAACCGACGGACATAAGCGTTGTTGGTAAGCAGGACAGCAATACCATCCAAACTTATTACACAAAAAATGGTGAAATCAGCCTTTTAGAAATGGGAAATATCGGCGCAGAATCCATGTTTGCATCCGCTGAAAGCGAAAATACATTAATCACTTGCCTAGTACGTCTCGGGGCATTTGTTTTGATGTGGGTAGGCTTAGCGATGATTTTGGGTCCTATAAGTGTGTTGGGTGATGTCGTGCCGTTTATAGGAAGTCTTTTGGGTGCGGGCATAGGCTTAGTAACAGGTGTGGTTTCTTTGGTTCTGAGCTTTACTACAATAGCTATCGCATGGATAGTTTACAGACCCGTGATTGGAATAGTGTTGTTGATTTTAGCTGGGGGCTTTTTCTTTGGCGGCTTCAAAATGATCAAAGGAAAATTACAACAATCCAAAGCAAGCTAGAACCGCAAACACTCTTTAACTGATGCAGACTCGAACCGTTTTACAAACGGCTACTTCCGAAATGGTGCCCAAAAGAGGACTCGAACCTCCACGATATTACTACCACAGGTACCTGAAACCTGCGCGTCTACCAATTCCGCCATCTGGGCATTATTCATGATGAATGTAGTTGTTACGCAGCTATTTTCTTTTGTCAACACTCTCTTATGGCGCATCAACCAAAACGCCTTGTGTCAATCTTGCCTGCGTCGAGATTGACACAAATTAATGCTTGTTTTTCCCATTTTATCTGTGTATCAATTAGTGCATAAGCTGTGCGGGCGTAGCTCAGGGGTAGAGCACAACCTTGCCAAGGTTGGGGTCGAGGGTTCGAATCCCTTCGCCCGCTCCAGCTTATATTTTTTTATTAGAGATAAAGCGCAGACTATGAATAAATCTGTTTATGCGTTGATAATTATTTGTGCTTTTATAGCGATCTCTTATAATGTCCTTACCGATAAAAAACAGGAAAAAATCGATCAACTTGTTAATTCTGCAGAGCAAAAACGCAGGCAGGTTGATAGGGTTGGCGCTGACCAAACACCCACAACTGGCAATTTAGCCTCCACCATACAAAAAAAATCTGGTGTTGCTGGCAGTAATACAAAAGGCCAAGATAATGGGCCGGCACAATTAGATTTTGTGCTTTCGGATGTGGATTACGAGTTTTTATGTAAAAAGCGCATCGCTTCTCTTGTTACAACCTTAGTGCCTGAGTTTTTTCAGGATTTTTCTCCCAAATCTGATGTTTTTAATAATGTGCCATCGTCCATAGAACCTGATTTTCTTTATCATGCCACCAAGGTTCGTGAAAAAATTTTGGGTATTACTAAGGATAAGGAAATTATCATTGGGTTTACTCTAAGCAATGCCACCGTAGCTTCCCCGCGCTATGTTGTGATGGTATCGTGCACTCTTGATGCCGGCGATGTGGGCGCAACGCAAGATAAAACTTTAGTTTCATCTAAGTTAAGAGTGAACATGTTAAAAAAAGAACGCCGAGAAGCGATGTTCATTGAACATTAATTCTGCTGATAAATCTTTTGGCCAACATGGCAATATTGCTTTGATTTTTTTCTCATTACCGCTAGTCTGAATAATCATGGTTGTCTTCCATATTATATAAATTGCCGTTTTCAGACTAAAGGTAGTGAATGTCTAATGATCCATATGACGATGTGGGTCTGGGTATAAAAACAAGAACCAGAACCCGTAAACCTTCCATGTACCGCGTGCTCATGCTGAATGATGATTATACACCCATGGATTTTGTGGTGTATGTATTAGAAAAATTTTTTCATAAAAACAGAGAAGAAGCCACGGATATTATGTTAAATATTCATCAGCATGGTATTGGGATTTGTGGTATCTTTACTTATGAAGTCGCAGAAACAAAAGTAAATCAAGTCATGGATATGGCTAGAAAAAATCAACACCCGTTACAATGTACCATGGAAAAACTATAAAATTGCTGGTTTTCCGCTAAAAATAGGTTCTAGAGGGAGAAGATGTCGATGCTTTCACAACAACTGGAACAAACCTTACAAAGAACCCTGATTGAAGCCGCCACAAGGCAGCATGAATATGCCACCTTAGAACATTTGCTTCTGGCGCTCACTGAAGATAATGATGCCTTACCAGTTTTAGAAGGTTGCGGCGTTGATATTGGTAAATTGCGCCTAAGAATTATTAACTTTCTTGATGAAACATTACAGCATTTGGTGAGTGAAGAAATTCCTGAACCCACACCAACGGCTGCTTTTACAAGAGTGATTCAACGCGCTGCCATTCAAGTGCAATCTTCAGGGCGGGATACTGTTACCGGCGCGCAGGTACTCATTGCTATGTTCTCGGAAAAAGAGAGTCACGCTGTGCATTTTTTACAAACACAAGAAATGTCACGTTTTGATGCGCTGAATTTTGTTTCTCATGGCATTGCTAAATTGGGTGGACAACATCAGGCCAGCACTAAAAATATTAAGCTGGAGCCAGAACGCAATCCCAGTTATGAAGGGATTGATGCCAGCAGCAAACAAAGTTTTATAGAAACTTATTGCGTGAATTTGAATGAAAAGGCAAAAACTGGAAGAATAGACCCGCTGATTGGGCGCGGCCTTGAAATACAGCGCACCATAGAAATTTTATGCCGCCGCCAGAAAAATAACCCGCTATTAGTGGGCGAAGCGGGCGTTGGCAAAACGGCGATTGCAGAAGGGCTAGCCCGCCAAATTATCATGAAAAAAGTACCCGATTTATTAAAAGATGCGGTGGTGCTTTCCTTGGATATGGGCACATTACTGGCTGGTACGCGCTATCGGGGGGATTTTGAAGAACGCCTGCGCCACATTATCCAAGAACTTGAAAAAATACCCCACCATATTTTATTCATCGATGAAATTCATACATTGGTAGGGGCTGGGGCAACATCGGGCGGCTCTATGGATGCTTCTAATTTATTAAAGCCTGCCTTGGCCAATGGCGGCATACGCTGCATTGGTGCCACCACCTATAAAGAATACCGTCAATCTTTTGAAAAAGACAAAGCCTTACTGCGCCGTTTTCAGAAAATTGATGTGCATGAACCCTCTATTCCAGATGCCATTAAAATTTTGGAGGGCTTAAAAATCCCTTATGAGGATTTTCATCAGGTTCAATACACAAAAGAAGCGCTAAAAGCAGCGGTTGAGCTATCGGCGCGCTATATTACCGATAGAAAATTACCCGATAAAGCACTGGATGTGATTGATGAAGCCGGTGCCGCGCGTAGGCTTTTAGCCAAAAAGTCAAGCACCAGCTATCAAACTATTGGTGTTCGTCACATTGAACAGATTATTGCCCGCATGGCCAGAATTCCAGCCCGCAGCATTAATCAAGACGATCAGAAAACCCTGCTTAATCTGGAAGTCGAGTTAAAGAAACGCGTATTTGGCCAAGATAAAGCTGTGGAGCTATTAGCTGCCACCATGAAATTGGCGCGGGCTGGTTTGCGTGACCCTGATAAACCCACGGGTTGTTTCTTATTTTCTGGCCCAACCGGTGTTGGCAAAACCGAGCTGGCCAAGCAACTGGCTGAGTTAATGCACATGCCTCTCAAGCGGTTTGATATGTCGGAATATATGGAACGGCATTCTGTGGCTAGGCTTATTGGTGCGCCGCCAGGCTATGTGGGTTTCGATCAAGGGGGCTTACTCACCGATGCTGTGGATCAAAACCCGCACACAATATTACTATTGGATGAAATTGAAAAAGCCCATCCCGATATATTCAACCTATTATTACAAATTATGGATTATGGCAAACTCACCGATCATAATGGAAAAAATATTGATTTCCGGCATGTGGTGTTGATTATGACCTCAAATGCAGGGGCTAGTGATTTGGCCAAAGCCCCCATAGGCTTTGAGCGCGAGCACCGCGACGGCGAAGATATGGAAGAAATAAAAAGGCTATTTACACCAGAATTTCGTAACCGTTTGGATGCCATTGTACCCTTTGCCCATTTATCCCCGTTAGTGATGGGGCATGTGGTGGACAAAATGCTTGACCAGCTAGAAAAACAATTGCATGAAAAACAACTGAAATTGCTGGTAACAGCAGAAGCCAAACAATGGCTAACCGAAAAAGGCTATGATCGCTTGATGGGGGCAAGACCATTGGCGCGGCTCATTCAAGAAAAAATTAAAATACCCCTTGCCCATGAATTATTGGCAGCGCCTCTAACCAAGGGGTCAACCATCCACATCACCGTAGAAAACAAGCAATTGCGGGTAGTTCATATGGTTAAAATAGTAAACTCCACTTTATAGGTAAGCTCATTTTATATGAGCCTACCCATAATTTTAGAAAAATCTATTGCAGCCAGTGAAAATGGGCATGTTTTTCAGGGTATAATAAAAAAGCGGCTGGAATAAAAATAGCCAGATGCACCACATAAAAATCTAAGGTGTTTCTGGCAAAAAACTGCAGCAGCCGTACCAACCGATTTTCCGGCTTCAAGATTGCTGCCAGAGATGATGCCTCCTCTCTCTGTAATGATGGCGAGGCGGGCAGATGAGCCGCCGCCATGAGAAAGGGGAGCGTGAGCGAACCAATGAGTAAAAATATTTTCTCGGCTACCGAGTAACCACTAGCAAATTGCTGGATAGCGGCATAAATAATGCCCGAACAAATAGCCCACGCTATTTGTTTATCGTGCTTTATTCCTTGTTTAGCCATCACACCCGCCATAAAAAACAATAGGCCTTGCGTGCCATATTCCAATAAAAACATGCTGGGTAAACCCAACAAGGCTAGGCCAATAAACATGGCCTCATTGGGCTGTTGCTCATTCACCAAACGCTGGCCATAACGGTAGAATATTGTTTTCAGCAAATAAAATAGAAATAAAATATTCAAGGGAAAAAACGCTTGATAAAACAGCAACTTCCATAAGGTAAGAAACAAACCATAATAAATGAGGCGTATATCTGGTTTTTTGCCGGCATAAAACCCTGCATAAAAAAACCAGATGGGCACGCACCAACGCCCCACCACCCGCCATATATGTTGATCAGGTAAAAAAAAGTGGCCAATGTGATCCATCAACATAAAAAATAAAGCCGCACACTTAAAAATATCGGCCATCGATAAGGGAGAAATACTTTTACTGGCCTGAAAAAGCGGTAAATATTTAAGATATGGCTGCATTGCTTACATAAAAGAATAGGGATCTATATCTATTTGTAACCGCGTTTGGCTGGGAATAGAAACAGCTTTCAGCCAATCATTGATAAAATATTGCAAGCGTGTGCCCAAGGGAGCTTTTATTAAAAAACGGCGGCGATGCTGCCCACGCAGCAAGGCCATGGGCGCAGGCGCAGGCCCCAATACCCTGATGTGAGCATGGCTGGGAATATGCAAGGATAATTCCCGCGTTACAGCTTCCAGCCTTTTTTCTTCAGCATCGGCAATAATCAAGGCAGCTAGACGACCAAAGGGAGGCATACCCGCCCGTTTGCGGCTGTTAATTTCATAATTGATAAAATAGTGATGATCGCCCTTACGCAAAGATTGCAATACGGGATGGCTGGGCGTCCATGTTTGCAGCAAGGCTTTGCCTACTTTTTCACCCCGCCCTGCCCGCCCTGATACCTGCACCAATAATTGATACATGCGTTCAGCTGCCCGCAAATCGGCTCCTTCTACCCCCAAATCCGCGTCCACCACTGCCACCAGTGTTAAATCGGGAAAATGCAACCCTTTGGCTAAAATTTGCGTTCCCACCACTATATCAATGGCGGCGGCTTCCATTTTTTCAATCAGCCCCGCCATGGTAATGGGTTCCTGATGGCCTTGATGGTGATAGAAGCCCTCATCGCTGGAAATTACGGCCATGCGCACATGGGGAAATAAATTCAGCACTTCTTCTGCCACCCTTTCTACCCCCGGGCCACAGGCAATCACGCAGCCTTCACTGGCGCATTCTGGGCATTGTTGGGGAGGGTGGCACTGATAACCACAATGATGACATTGCAATCTTTTACGGTGTTGATGCATCACCAACCAAGCAGTGCATTGGGGACATTGCCAGCGATGCCCGCAATTCCGGCACAAGGTAAGCGGCGCATAGCCACGTCGGTTCAAAAAAAGCAGCGATTGTTGGCCAATGGCCAAATTTTCCTGCAAGGCCGCCCGCAAAGGGGCCGCCAGAAACTGGCCAGAAGGAAGGGCGTGTTCTTTCAAATCAATCAGGGTAATTTGTGGCAATTCCTGCTGGTTATACCGGCTGGCCAATAAAAAATGCTTGTATTTACCCTGCTGCACATTATGGCGGGTTTCAAGAGAAGGCGTTGCCGAACATAATAAAATAGGAATAGCAAGCAGATGGGCTCTGGCCACGGCCATATCCCTGCCATGATACATCACCCCATCTTCTTGCTTGAAGGCCTGTTCATGTTCTTCATCCACCACAATCATTTGTAAATCAGCAAAGGGCAGCATCACGGCCGAGCGTGCCCCCACCACCAACCGCGCTGTACCATTATTAATGGCCAACCAATGTTTTCTTCGCTGGGCTTCGGTTAAACCAGAATGCCAAAGCACGGGCTGCACACCAAAGCGTTCGGCCAAGCGTTGTGCCAATTGGGCGGTGAGCGCAATTTCGGGCAATAAAATTAATATTTGCGCGCCTTGGTCGGTAATTTGGCGGCCAATTTGGGCATAAATTTCTGTTTTACCCGAACCCGTTACCCCTTCTAACAAGCTGGCACTAAAACCTTGTTTCTGGTGAATATATTCTTCAATTTCCTGCACTATTTGCTGCTGAGCGGGCGATAGGCTAACCGCCGGCGTGGTAATGATTGGGGCTGTTTCTTGCTTCTTGGAAGTTTTCCATAGAATTTTGAGCGGGGGATTAATACCATTGATCGCCATTTTTACCACTGCCCCTTGTGGTGCCATGGTATAATCCGCCACAAACTCAAGAAATTGGCGATGTTTATCACTCATGGGCGGAATGGGAATAATCTCCAACGGTTTAATTTTCCGCTTTTCCTTATTTTTACTATTTTCTGGCGTTTTATTATTTTCTGGCGTTTTATTATTTTCTGGCAGCGAATCCGCCTCTTTCCACACCACGGCGGTTAGGGTTTTACGGCCAAATTCTATTTTTACATATTGCCCCACCACCACCGATTGATTAGGACTGGCCAAATAATCATAAAAACTGGCTAATGGCCGTGGCACATAAACAGACCACGCCTTGCCTTCCACGAAAGGGGTGGGGCTATTATCCTCTAATTCATCAAAAAGTGAAGGCGCGGCAGCTGGCAGCGTGGTTGAAACCATAAAAAACATCTACAAGGTAGTGGTCATATAAACATCTATAGGTTTTACGATGAAATTCTTTCTGGATACAGCAGAAATTGAAGAAATAAAATATTGGGCCGCCAGTGGCATGGTGGATGGTGTTACCACTAACCCTAGCCTTATTGCTAAATCGGGGAAAAATTTCCTATCCTTAATCGCGGATATATGTGCCGTCATCCAAGGGCCAGTAAGCGCCGAAGTTGCCGCCACTGATTTTGATACCATGCTGCTAGAAGCCCGAAAATTGGCCGCGATTGCCCCCAATATCACCATTAAAGTACCCCTTACCCCTGCTGGTTTGAAGGTGTGTAAAATAATGAGCAGCGAAGGCCGCATGGTGAATGTAACCTTATGTTTTTCAGCCAATCAAGCCTTATTGGCCGCCAAAGCAGGGGCTAGCTTTATTTCCCCCTTTATTGGCCGTTTGGATGATATTAGCCAAGACGGTATGCAGCTTATTGCCGATATTGTGCATATTTATCGCCAATATCCCAATTTCAAAACCGAAGTATTAGCAGCTTCTATTCGCCACCCTGCTCATATTCTGGCCGCCGCCAAATTGGGTGCCCATGTGGCCACCATGCCCGCTTCAGTGATTAAACAATTATTTCAGCACCCACTCACGGATAAGGGGTTAGAACAATTTGTAAGTGATTGGCAAAAAACTGGCCAAACTATTTTATAAAATATCCTTTAATGTAATTTATTTGAAATGTTATGCAAAATGTAATAATATGACATAACATTTCAAATAAGGGTTACCGTTGGATGAGCTTACGCACCAAAGAAGAATTATTAGCCGAAGCTAAAAGAAATTACTTATCTGGGTACAGCGATACCTCCAACATGATTACCCTTGCCTTGCAATTAAACCATTTTGCAGAGGCGCAACAATTTCTAGCCCAAGGCGATGACCCTTTTGCCCGCCCTTCCACTTTTGAATTTTTAGCCGAACATCCATTCAAACGTCCTGAATATTTTTCAGATCGCGATACAAGCAAAGAATTCTATAAAAAACTAGATAAAAATGACTCTGATGTCAATTATGCGGTGGTACGCCGTGATATGCTACAAGCATTATTTGCCCATGAGGGGTTAGCCCAACATTTAGATCCAGCAAAACAGGATTGGGAAAATGGCCGCCGCGCCCTTCATTATTTTGCCCTTAATCATGAACTGGACAACCTGCAGCACTGCCATGATGCTGGCGTGAATGTATTTACGCCATTACATAAAGGTGAAAATATTTTACAAGCCTCTTTTACTTATGCCCGTTACCAAGCCTATCAAACACGCCCGTGGGAAATGTTGGCGTGGGTACGCAAGAACATTGCACCCGCTGCATTGCCTGATTTTCTTGACCATTGCTCCTATAATGGAGAAAGGGCACTGGGGCTGGCATTAAAATTGGAGGTTGACTTCACCACCGAAAACAAGATGGCCAGCCGCAATCAATTTATCATGTTGGTAAACCAATTAGAAATGGATGGGGCATCGCTCAATTTCAATACCCAACACCCACACCGTAAAGCAGATAGCCGCTGCCCAAAGGCCGACCCCGTTACCCTTGCCATTTTGGCAGGCAATGAAAATCAAGCCATTCGCTATGTACAACAAAAAAATATTAGCGGCCGCAATGATAATTATGATATTGATAACCCCCTAGTGTTAGCGATTAATGCTAAGATGGAAAAGCTGGCCACAGCCTTATTAAGCCCAGAACAAACAACAGAACCCCATCGCAAAGAACATGAAAAACGCCTTCATCATTATCTCAGTGATACAGGCGTTGGGGGCTATACCCAACACTATCCCTACCATCCTATTCTTCAAGATCCCCTCACCGCCTTAGCCGCTTTAGAAGATGAGGGCATGTATCAACGCTTATGGGCATTATACCAACAAAAGGCGGAATGGATTATTGCCTCCCCCGAAGAGCCAGCAGCAGATCGCTTGGCGTATGATTTCCAGAAAACTGCTATTGTATGTAATAAGGATAGAGCATCCATGCAGGCGGCCATCAATCATGATCGCTGGGAACAGCTATTCTGGCAGGTAAGCCATGGGGCATCGTTGGCTAATGAATGGGCTGGATTTGGTTTCCGTTGTGAAGAAAATTACCGTGATGGAATGCTGCATATCGCCATTCGCAAACATAACCCTGAGATTGCCTTACAGATTATTGATCTGGATAAGGCAAAAACGCCGAAAAATTCTATTCTTTCCCAACGCGGGCAGGATAAACTGTTTCCAGCTGAGCTGGCCGCCAAAGAACAGCAATGGGACGTGTTGCTTACACTGTTACAAAAACCCAATGCTGAAGTGAATAATGATACTGCCGTTGCGTTATTAGAAACAATTCTGCGCATTCAAAATAATGACGACAGTAAAGCAACTAAAGCCCAGCAAAAAATTACGGCTATTTATCCACAATTACGGACGGCTCTTATCCAAAATATTCAAGATTGGAGCGATTATGATCTGAATGGTAGTGGTTATAATAACGATAAACCCCGTGCACTTAATCTGGCGGTAGAATTAGGCGACCATATATTGGTGGATGCCTTCTTGGATAAAGGAGCAAAAGCAAATTACCAAGCTTTCAGCATAGCCGCTCAATGTTTGGGCAGAAAAAACATGACACCGGATGTAATAGAAATAGAAAACCAGCGCGGGCTTATTTTACAAAAAATAACCGACCACATGCTGGCCGATATAGAAAAAGCTGGTGGCATTAAAGGTTACAATCCTAAGCTAGAAGCAGCGGTGGTGCATCTTGTGTGGAATGCCGGTAGGATAGATATTGCGGATCAATTGCTTGATGCGGGGCTTTCACCACACGCAGAAATTAAAGAACTGAACCTGAATTTATTGCATGTTGCGATTGTGGCAGCGGATAGGAACAGCGATAACCCTGAGGCACAACAACAATGTGATCAATTTATTACCAAACTGCTCACCCGTAGCCAGCAAACGGGGCATGTTTCTGCCCATGCCAAATTGGTTAATGATGGTGGTTTTTTTAATGAGCTTTCAGCAACATTGGCAAGTTATGCGATAGTAGGGTATGCTTCTTGTGCTGATGGTAGTTCTACAACCATGGGGCAGGGTGCTGGCTATACCCCCCTATCTTTAACAATCATGAGCCAGACTATTAATTTGGATATTGTGCAGCAGCTCTACCAACATGGGGCAGATTTTGCCAGCCTTAAACCAGCATTAACCAAAAAACTTTTTGAGGCCATCCAACAAGCGGATAGATGGGATGATTTTAGGGATCTCAATATCAGTAAAGATATTACCCAGCAATTTAATGCGGCAACAACAAGCACCAAACAATTGCCACCATCTCCTTCGCAACCGCGCCGTAATCTATCGATGTAATACAAAAATTTGCATACCCCCCTAATTTTTGAATAACACTCTTGTGCTGCTTGGGGCATGGGGGTTATAAAAAGGGATGAAAAAAGAAAAAACTATCGATTCTGCTTTTATATTGCAGTGGCTCAAAGAAAACCCTGATTTTCTGCAAGAGCATTTATCTTCCCTGTATCCCGAACGGGAAGATAAGGCCGTGGTTGATTTACACGGCTTTGCGCGCCAGAAAATGGCCAAGCAGCTAGAAGAATTGCAACAAAAAAATACCCGCCTTGAAGAGCAATTTAAGCTACAAAGCAAGGCATTTGCTTTTTTACAAGAATCAACCCTTGATTTATTAGATGCCGCCAGTTTTGGTGATTTAATTCATGTTATCACGGCGGATTTACCCAGCCATTTACATGTTGATCTGATTTCTTTAGTGCTGGAAAAAGAAGATTCTCTCAAAGGGCAAGAAGAAGATTTAGCCCTATTAGAAGAATATAATATTCGCACCGTACCGGGGCAGCTCATTACCCAGCTCTTGAAGGGCAAACACTGGCTTATTCGTGAATTACCGCAAGGCTCATCGCCGCAAATTCATGGAGAAAAAGCAGAAAAATTGCGGGGGGAGGTGCTGATTCGCTTACATATTCACCCCATGGCACCGCTTGGTTTAATGGCCCTTGGCACATATAGCCCATCGCGCTTTCAACAAGAGCAGGATATTCAACCCGTTATCTTTCTGGCACGGATTATAGAAAAGTTACTGGTGGCATGGCTAACGCTGGAAGATTATGAATGACACCAGAACAAGCCATCACCCAATGGTTGCATTGGTTGCGTTTTTCCCGCAATTATAGCAAACACACGGTGATGGCGTATCAGCGGGATATGGAAAGCCTGCTTGATTTTTTGAAAAACTGGCAAGGCCAAACAATAGATTGGGCCACCCTTCATGCCATTGACCTACAAACCCTACGGGCATTTATAGCCGAGCGGCACCAACAACATATTGCTGCCAGCAGCCGCAGTCGTCAATTAAGCGGCATCAGTAATTTCTTTCGCTGGTCGGCTCAATATCATGGCACCCTTGTGCCGGCCATTAGCCTTATCACTAAGCCACAGCTATCAACCCCTCTACCCCACGCCCTTTCTACCAGCATGATGCAAAAATTGCTGGATTTATTATTAGCAAACCCAACAGAAATAGAGCGGTCAACCATCAGTGAGCGCGATAAAATATTGTTTCTGTTATTATATGGTACGGGCTTACGCATCAGTGAAGCCCTATCCTTAAGCCTTGCCGATGTTGAAGGCGATTACATCATGGTAACCGGTAAGGGCAAAAAGCAACGGCAAGTGCCGTTATTGCCCATGTTACAGGCATTATTAAAGCCCTATCTGGCCACCCACCCATTACATGAGCAGCCTTACGCCCCCTTGTTTATTGGGGCAAGGGGCGGGGTTTTGCACCCAGCCATTGCCCAACAAAATCTGCGCCAATTACGGCGATTGGCTGGACTGCCAGAATGGGTAACCCCCCATGCGCTGCGGCACAGCTTTGCCACCCATCTCATGGCCGAAGGCATGAATTTACGCCAAATTCAAACCCTATTGGGTCATGAATCATTGGGCACCACCCAACGCTATTTACAAGCAGATACCAAAGCCCTTTTTCAAACCTATGCGAAGGCGCACCCCCGCTCTAGAGGGAGATCTGAAAAATATTCCAAATAGTATTTATCGGCATGGTTATGTAAAAAATCTAACATCTTGAGTATAAAACTTTTTCTGATATAAATTTTCCTTATATAGAAATAGTTAGAGAATCTGATGTTTGGTTTATTTAATGATCTTCGTGAATGGAAAGAATCAAAAAAGCAGGAAAAGCTTGATCTAGCATGGCAACAATGGTGTATTGAGTATAAAGATCAATTACCAGCTCTTGAGGACGAAAAAGGTATATATATTGTAGATAGCGCTAGAAGAAGTGCTACAAGTTTTCAAGCGGTTGGGGATACAATTACCAGCAAGGCAAATGCTTTTCTTTCTACCTTATTTTCAGCCTTTATAGTTCTTACTGGCGCATTAGCAACTAATGTAGGCAAAACAGTCAAAGACTCATGGTTTTTGCCTGGGGCAGCTGCTTTTGTTGTGTTACTACTGACCATTATCTTACTTTTTTTGGGCTGTGTCAGAAAAACATACATAAGCCCATCTTCAGGTATTGATCCAAGAACATCTCTAGATGCCAATTTTTATAATAATGATTTAGTTATCTACCGATTATTAGAACTATTTCAAATTACACGCGGCATAGATGAACAAATTATCATTAACACTAGGCTTGAAAAATGCTATCAGGCATCGATTCTTTTGATTTTAGGCGGCGGATTATTGATCACCATCTTCTTCTTTTTTATTAAGCCATAATAATGACTTGTAAACTTTTGAGTATGAATCTTGCAGCATGTGACGTGGCAAGCTTAATGGCACTGAATAAGATCCACTCACTGCTTTGTTGCCATTGATTTGGAAACCATGACTAATCCACCCAGCATTACTAGAAACTGATGCTGGTGTTTTAGTTGATGTTTGATTTGTCTGTCTTTTTTTCATTGCCTAATCTCCTACGCGGAGAGTTTATATTGTTATTACAATGCATACTTATGTTGATACAGATATTAAAATCTGTCAATGGGTATATTTTACCAGTTAATTAATTAAAAATATATCAATATATCTTCTCTACATCACCCATCACGCCGCCCATGAGGGCAATACCCGCCGCGCCTAAATTCTTCATGGCAGGCAACATAGATGGGCGCATCCCCCCTAAGGCCAATACAGGCAAATGGGTTTGCTTACATAAAGCACTAAATTGCTCTTCACCTAAGGGCGGCAAAAAAGATTGTTTACTGATAGGGGGATAAACAGGGCTAAGGGTAATATAATCAACCCCTGCCGCTGTGGCCTGTTCTATTTCCTGTGCACCATGGCATGAACAGCCCCATAAGGATTTGCCCTTATCACGCCCCTCCAATGTCGGCAATAGGGGCACTTGCCAATGCAAACCCAATAATGGAAATTGTTCGGCTAGAAAAAATTGCTGGCGGTGGCTGCTCAAGCTCGCATGATACGCTTCTAACATCGGCAGTATCTGTTCAATGAATAAAGCCATGGCCATGGCACTACTCACCTCATCCCGCAGCGAAAACCACATGAAACCATTATCCAGCAAATATTGTAGCCGCTCACGGCTTTGACGGGAACAATCTTGGATAATCACCAATTTTTCGGCAGGAATTACTGGATTTTCCATGGAATATCTGCCCGCTGCTGAAGGAGATGCTCAATATATAAGGCCCGCAATTTATTGGTGAGAGCCCCTGCTTTGCCATCAGCAATGGGTTGTTCATCCAACATCACCACGGGCATGGCAAAATAGCTGGCACTGGAAATAAATAATTCATCGGCCGCCAATGCTTCTTGCAGGCTAAAAGGCCGCTGTACAACTTGTACACCCGCCGCTTCTGCCAATATAAGCAGGCTATTGCGGGTTACCCCCGCTAAAATATTATCCACCGCAGGGCGGGTATAAATAACGCCATTTTTTACCATCCACGCATTAGAAGCCGCCCCTTCGGTGATATAGCCCTTATCATCCAGCAAAAAAGCTTCTAAACAACCCGCTTCAGCTGCTTTTTGTTTGGCCAGTACCTGCGCTAATAACGCAATGGTTTTAATATCGCAACGCCCCCAGCGTATATCGGGCTGGCTGAGGGCTTTCATGCCTTTCTCGGCTAAAGGATTGCTCAATAAATTAGCTTTTTTAGGCACAATCACCAAAGATGGTAGCGCATCTTTGGGAAAAGGAAAATTGCGCGGGGCAACACCACGGGTAATTTGCAGGTAAATATTTCCCTCTTGCAGGCGTTCTAGGCGCAATAGCTGTTTCATAATTTGCTTGAATAGCGGCCGCCCCCACGATATGGGCAAAGAAATTTCTGCCAATGAGCGATATAGCCTATCCATATGGCCAGTAAATTCGCATATCTGGCCATTAATCACTGGCATTACCTCATAGACACCATCGGCAAATTGATAGCCGCGATCTTCTATGGGCACCATGGCCTCGCGATAGGGCACAAAACGATTATTCAAATATACATAATGGGGCATTTAATACTCTATAATGTTGTGATGATCCATCTTCCCCATCTATCAATGCCATAATGACCAGCGATTGCAATGTTCGATTATCACGACCCCAACCCACTGGAAAAATTTCTGGCAAAAAAGAACTCGCAAATTATTAAGGCTTCTGGCATCCTGATGCCTGTTTGTAAGCGGGTGGATAATTTTTATATCTTGTTTACAGCATGGTGCATTTTGAAAATAACAATAAAGCAATAATATATTGCCCTATTATAACATACAGAGCATGGTTTCGCCGATGGATCAGGAAAATAATCAAGAAATAACCCAGCCAACAGAACCATTGGTTATGGCCAGTGAAAAACCCAAGGCGTCCAGTTCTGTGTTGCCCGTTATTTCTATCCTTATCAGCATCTTCAGCTTTAGTGTTGCCGGCGGATCTTTATGGTTTTCATTACGCCCACAACAACCAGCAACCGATAATAAAACACTGCTAGAATGGCAAAAACACGAAGATACGCTGAAAATATTGGAAAATAAAACCGATGATCTCAAAAAAGCGGTAACCTTATTAGAAACACAAAAAACCAGCGATACCTCAAATAATAAACCGATTGATACCGAATCCCAAAAGAAAGCCGATGCGGCCATACAACAACAAATTGATGCCCTGAAACTCGCCACTGGCAATCAGGAAGTGGTGAATAAATCTTTAGCTGGCCAACAAGCGCTACTCTCCACCTTACAAGATTCTTTGCGAAATTTGGAAAAGAAGCAGCAATTACAAGATCAAAACCTCATCACGCTTGAAAAAACCGTGCATGAAAAGAAAAAAAGCCTTATCCATCAGCAATTACTGCTCATCGGTTTAATTGAACTACAAAAAATAGAATCCAGAGGGGCTGTATTTGATAAAGCCTTGGAAAGCCTAAAAAAACTGGCGAGCGATGATGAAGAAGTACTCAGCGAATTGCAAAAGCTAGAAGAATATGGCAGCAATGGCGTGGCTAATATTTCTACCTTAGAAAAAAAGTTGCAGCAACTCGCACCAGAAATTGTCCGCAGTCAATACTTAAAAGAAAATGGTAGCTGGTGGGAACAAACCCTCTATCAATTATCCACCGTTATTAGCATTCGCCGCCTTAATGAAACAGGACAAAATGATGAAACGGTGGACGCGGTAATAGCAAGAGCACTGGGCAATATGCAAGAAGAAAATCTGAGTGCCGCCACCGAGGAAATAAGCAGTTTAGAAGGCCTGCCCAGTGATGTAAGCAAAAATTGGCTGGAAGAAGCTAAAGCCAGAATAATATTAGATGAAACAACCGAACAAATATTTCAACTGATTGTAAAACGCCTAGCAGAAAGCGACCACAGCGTTTCTGCTACCGATACAACAGGAACCGCACCATGATTAAAGCCCTGTTTTTTTTCTGCCGCTTAACCATTCTGGTATTAATCGCTATTTGGTTTGCGCATCATCCGGGTAAGGTTGAAATTAATTGGTATGGTTACGCTGTTTCTTTGCCCGTTGGTATTTTATTTTTATTGCTATTTATATTTATTTACCTGCTTTTAGCCGTAAAATCATTTTTGCACATTATAGAGCGCTATATTGATCGGCGCACTGGCAAAAAAGAGAAAAAGAAGCAACAAAAAGGTTTTCAGGCCATTGCCAGAGGTTTTTCTGCTCTGGCCGCGCATAATAAGCAGGAAGCCCTGCTTCAAAGCCAACAGGCTGGCAGAAATCTGCCCGATGATCACGCTTTTCTTAGCTCATTACTCACCGTGATCATGGCCACCAGTAAAAAACCATATTCAGCTACAGATTGCAAAGATGCTCCTGAATATCAAGCAACAGAAACGGCACTTCAGCAATTAATTGCATATCCTTCCACCGCTTTTCTTGGCTATAAGGGGTTGGCTTTGCTTTATCGCCAACAAAAATTATTGGCCAAAAGTTTAGAGGCCGCCAATAAAGCCTTAAATTTAATCCCTGCCAATGAGTGGGCTATAAAAACTGTTCTCAGCCTTAATATAAAATTGGAAGATTACGCCGAGGCCTATCACCTGTTACGGCTTTTTAAGAAACACAAGCTGGTGGATAAAATTGAGCTTAATCTCATGAAAGCATCCATCTTATATTTGCGCAGCCAAAAAACCATGGCTGAAAATTTAGAAGATGATGCCATTACCCACGCCGTAAAAGCCCACACATTACTACCTGCTAACCCATTCTTGGCCGTACAAGCCGCCAAAGCGTTGAATAAACAAGAAAAATATGAACAGACCCATAAAATTCTTGACCGTTGCTGGCACTTAGCCCCTCATTTGGTTGTCGCCAATGCCATGCTTGATTTACCAATCTATAAAGATTCCAACACACGGTTGGAATTAGCACGTGGTTTATGTAACGCACCTAAGGATAACCAAGCTGGACTTGCTTTTATGGCGGATCTCTTATTACAGCAATATCAGCAACAAACCAGACCGCAAGCCAAAGATGTATTATTTCTTACCGATTTAGTGATGAGGCGCACAGGGCTTTCAGGTGAAATTTATTATCAAGCTGCCCGCTTGGCAGAAATTGCTGGTTTAGAAAACACCAGAATAACCCACTTGTACCGGTTAGCCGCTGAACATAAACATAGTAATGATCTGCATTGTGGATCTTGCGGTTATACAACCAAAGAATGGCTACCAGTTTGCCCTTCCTGTGAATCGGTTGGCAGTTTTAATGAACACCCACCAAGCACAAGCAACCCAGCCTTACTCAATAATTTATTTTCTTAATACCGTATAATGCTGGACTTTAGACTGGCAATAGAGTTTCAACTAGCTTTACCCAATAGCTAGCGCCAATGGGCAGCAAAGCATCGTTAAAATCGTAGCAGGGGTGATGCAGCATTGCCTTGTGATTGGCATCGCCTTGGCCTAGCCATATATAAGAGCCAGGCTTTTCTTTTAACATGTAAGAAAAATCTTCTGCCCCCATGGAGGGTGGTGGATTGAGTTGCACATTTTCTGCGCCCAACATATTCGATAATAGCTGCAAGGATATATCCGCCTCCAACCGGCTATTCACCGTGGGCGGATAACCCACCCAATAATCAATCATTGCTTCTGCACCAAAAGCAATGGCCACCTGCTGCGATACATGATGAAGCTGCTGCTCAAGAAACAGACGACTTTCTTCATCAAAAGCCCGAATAGTGCCGCATAAAACGGCTTCTTCGGGGATGATATTAAAGGCAGAGCCTGCTTTCATTTGGGTGATACTTAAAACAGCCGCCTCACAAGGATTAATACGACGGCTTACCAATGTTTGTAATGCCGTAATCACATAGGCGGATACCATCACGGGGTCTATGCCTTGATGGGGCATAGCGGCATGGCTGCCTTTACCACGAATGGTAATAGTAAAACGATCGGCAGAGGCCATCACCGCTGCATGATGCACTGCTGCTTTGCCAAAGGGTATATCGGGCCAATTATGCATACCCCACACCGAATCGGCAGGAAAAGACGTGAACAAACCTTCTTCTATCATTTTTCTAGCGCCCGCAAAACCTTCTTCAGCGGGCTGAAAAACAAGATAAACACGGCCAGCAAATAAATGGCGGTGGGCACTTAAATACCGAGCTGCCGCCAACAACATGGTTGTATGGCCATCATGCCCACAAGCATGCATTTTACCAGAATGGGTAGAGCGGTAAGAATGGGTGGTTTCTTCCTGCAGATTAAGCGCATCCATATCCGCGCGTAATAAAATTGATTTTTCGCTGTTGCCACCAGTGCCTTCAATAACGCCCACCACGCCAGTTTTTGCTAACCCTTTGGTGAGTGGAATGCCAAAGGCTTCCAAGCGCTGTGCTACCACAGCACTGGTGCGCTCTTCTTCAAAGGCAGTTTCTGGGTGGGCATGAATATCTTGCCGCCAATGGGTAATTTCTTCCTTCCAAGAAACTATTTCTGGAATAACCCCTTGCAACAACATTGTACATCCCCATGGCTAATTAGATTTTATGTTTCCTATATTCTTAAAGCCAACACGAAAGAAGAAGGTTGTTCCTTGTTGCCGACTATCCAACAATAAGGTTCTGTCTTTATCGCTTTCCATCCTGATGAAGAAACACTCATCCACATATTGTAAGGCAATATTAGTTTTTAAGAAACCAGAATCGCTATTATCGAAATTATAAGTACCGCCAACATTAATCAGCCATGCTGGGGTGAGATTAATTTCGTTATTAATCCTTAACTCATTACGGCGCGAGGTAATCCCTTGATCGGCTTTTTCATTGGCATATAAATAATTAAACCAAACACGATATGGGTTACGGCCAATCATTAAATTAGCATCGTGAAAGAGAAACTCACCATCTTCTGGCGATAAGCGCCCTTGATAAACGCCATCCACCCAATCGCTATGGCGGTAACGCGCTTCTACCACCAGATCCGATACCCTATCCTTCACGCCAGAATCTTTGGGGCGTGATGTATCACCGCTCATGCGAAATTCTTGCCCCAGAAATAAACCGATATTGTCTTTGCCTTGTTGCCAATTATTATCCACTCCATAGGTAACGCGGCTACCATCTTCAGCGCGGTCAATACCGCTGAACCGATTGAGCGAGAAAATATTACTACGGCCTATTTCTATATCTTGGCTATCTTCATTGGGAATATTATTAGATAAGTTGCGTTGCGGGGCTAAGGTTAAAGCCGCCACGGGTTCCACCACCCAATTACTTCCCCCTTTTAGCGATTTGCTTAAAGGATAGGAGATTTTTGTTTGGGCTACAGGCAAACTATATCCCGTATTATTACTGCCTTGTTGGGTTGCATTCAACCAATAGCTGGCTAATGTCCATTGCGCTTGATTATCCCAAACTAAACCAGTATCAAGAATTTCTCGCTCTCTCCAACTTGGTTGTACATACAGCCTTCTGGTATCCACCCCATCATTACGCACTAAGCTTAGGAAACCAGCATCAACCGAAAAATCACCCGCGATATAATCACTATTTCTATCTTTTACCGAGTAATATAAGGAAGGCAAAACCACAGGCTGTTGCTGCAAAATCCCCGGCCTTAAATCCTGAAAGCTGATAGCTGATATGCTGGCATAATCATGATGCGAAAGATATTCAGCATCCAAGCGACTGGTTAATACATCCCGCCGCTTGAAATCATAGGTACGCAAATATTCATCATCCGACACTTTGGCAATTTCAGTTTTTGCCCGCCATTCATCGGATAGTTCTACACTGCCCTTACCCATGACCGAATAGCGAAAAAATTCACCATCCTTATTTGGCAGTGCTAATGGCCCTGCCAAAGAATTATTCCAATACACGGCAGAACCAGCTATTTCCCAAGACGCATTATCCAAACGCTTGCGATGCTCTATCCCCAATAATGGGTTTTGATTGCCACTCACAAACACTGTGCCAGTCATATCTTCGGATGGAGATAGAGGCTGATACCAACCTTGCCGATAAAATAACCCCAACCCCTTTTTATAACCAGCTAATGGCCGCAATAAACCACTTTGTTGTTCAACCCCAGGGTCGGGATGCGAAAACCACGGCGAATAGAAAATGGGGATACCATGCATTTCCATCAGCGCGTTATGGTAGATTATTTCCTGTTTGGCCTGATCGTGAATAACGGTGGAAGCCCGCAATTGCCATAAAGGCGATATGGTGGGGTCTTTCTCACAAGGCAAACAAGGCGAATACACCACTTTTTCCAAGGTGGTCGTATTATTATCCATGCGGGTGGCTTTTCTGGCAGCCATGCGGCTATCATCGGCTAAACGCAGGCGCGGTTCAGCAATAAAGCCACGGGAAAAATCACTGTTCAATTCAGCATAATCACCAAATAATACCATATTGCTGGCATCAGCAAGGGCAATATGGCCAGCTGCTCTCACCTGATTATTGGCTTGATCGTAAATTACCCGATCCGCTAACATGCGATTGGGGGGGCGAACAATCACCACCGAGCCTTCAGCGATGGTACTGCCTTGGTCATGACCTTGATACAAGGAATCAGCTTGCAATAGAAATGGAAGCTTGCCTGCCTTGCCTGCTGCCCATTTCTCTGTTTTTGCTTTTTCTAAGGCCGCATCGGGTTTAGAAATGGATGTCTTTTTCAGCGGTTTTTCGTTTTTTTTCTTCGTGGAATGCGTGCTAGCTTTTACCGTATCATGTTGAGATTGTTGGGCTGCCATGGCTGGCATATTGGCCAACCATCCCGCCCATAATAACCCAGAAAAAGCTAGAAATTTGGTGGCACGCATGGGCTTATTCTACCGGTTGTGAGGACTCTGCATTTTCCGTGATAGTATTATTGCTGCTACCAGAAACATCTAAAAACACTGGCCGCAACAGCATGAAGGCTGGAATATCATCACCAAACCCTAACACTGGTACATCCTCTTCTATTTCGCGGCGGCGTTGTGGATAACGCTCCCCCTTATGATAGGATGGCCGCGTTTTCACAGATGTTTCATCGGCGGCGGGGTACCGACGCGCCGGCTGTTCTGCTGGCTCTGATCTTGGCGCGGCAGCCCTAGCTGCTTTATGCGCTTCCCGCGGTGGACGACCTGCTTCCCGCGGTTTATTTCTATCCTGATCCTTATGGCGATTACCATGCTTACCACGGTTCTTGCGCTCTTCTAATAGCTCTTCTTCACTTAAGGCTTTAGTGGTTAAGCCTTCAACCTGCAACCAATCGAATGCGGTGCCAGTTAATTTTTCAATGGCTTCTACCAATTTTCCTTCATGCGGGGCAACCAATGTAAAAGCGCAGCCTTCCATGCCAGCACGGCCCGTACGGCCAATACGGTGCACATAATCTTCACAATGATGGGGTATATCAAAATTAAACACATGGCTCACGCCAACAATATCAATACCTCTGGCCGCAACGTCACTGCACACCAGTAATTTGATTTCATCTTGGCGAAATTTTTCTAATGTTTCTGTGCGTTTACTTTGCGGCATGTCTCCATGTAACGCACCAGCAGAAAAACCATGGCGCAATAATGAGCTGTGCAATTTAGCCACTTCCATTTTTCTGTTACAGAAAATGAAGGCGTTTTTTACTTCTTCTTCCCGCAATAAATGGCGCAATAATTCACGCTTTTTCATGGTGGGAATCCATAAAGCCTTACTTTTTACCGAAACCGCTACCGTTGCCGATGGTGAAACTGTTGCTTCTTTGGGGTTAGATAAGAATTTTTCCGCCAATAGGCGAATTTCTGGTGAAAGCGTTGCTGAAAATAACAAGCTTTGTCGTAATGTTGGCAGCAAGGCAACAATGCGCTCAATATCGGGGATAAAGCCCATATCCAACATGCGGTCGCATTCATCAATCACCAGCAATTTACAATCGCTGAGCAATATATTGCCGCGCTCAAACTGATCGATCAAACGACCAGGGGTAGCAATTAATACATCCACACCACGATCCAGCTTTTTGCTTTGCTCGCTCATAGAATCACCGCCAATCAATAAGGCCGTGTTCAGTTTTTGATTGCGCCCCAGCTTGTCGAAATGCTGCTCTATCTGTGCTGCCAATTCCCGCGTTGGGGTAAGAATAAGCGAGCGCGGCATCCTTGCACGTGCACGGCCACTGCCCAATATTTCCATCATCGGCAGGGTAAAAGATGCTGTTTTGCCCGTTCCCGTTTGGGCACAACCCAAAACATCCCGCCCTTGCAGTGCCCAAGGAATAGAAAAACGCTGAATGGGAGTAGGGGTTTTATAGCCCGCTTCTTCCAGGCTTTTCAACAAATCTTCCCCTAAACCAAGATCACGAAAACTGATCGTTTCCTCTGAATTATCCACCAATTATAATGTCCGCAACATAGTTTCTAAAAAATCGCAGCACGAACCAACCGAACGCCCTACTGAGGAACAGTCACCAACCAATTTTGGCACATATATACCCCCTTATTGCATTGATAAATATATTGGGTATTAAAGTCAAAAGTTTTATTCACCACCCAGCTTTTGCCGCTTGATGGAGGATATTATATGATATGCCACGGGCTAATAAGCATGACGATGGATGCCAACACCAAAAAAGGACCAAAGGGAATTTTTCTTTTGCGATGAAAAATCTGCATGATAATGGCCAACATACAGCCTAAAGAAGTAGCTTCTAGGCTGTGCATTACGCCAACCCATGCCCCATAAGCCGCCATTAATTTTACATCCCCCAACCCCAGCAGCACCCTACCTTTCATGAGCATAATCATGCGACGCGAAAGGCTCAGCACAAACCAGCCCATCACCGCGCCCAAAATTGCCTCTTTGGGGGATAACCACCCCCAGCCTAAAGCCGCCAGCAATAAGCCAAGCCATAATAAAGGTTTATTGATAATATCGGGTAAGATAAAATGATTACAATCGACAATGCTCATGGCCAACATCATGGATACCATGAACAACACCAACACCCTATGATAAGGGGTATATTCTGTGGATTCGGCTGGTAATATCACCAATTGGCTAACAACAAGGCACAATAATATACATATAGTATAGGTTACCCACTTATAGCGGTGAAGCAAAGGCTGTTCTTGCGAATGATTTTTTTGCAATAAGCCATACCAACCATTTTTTAATACCATAGGCAAATGGAGGCTAATTACCCGACCAAGAAATGCTGCCAGCACCCCCATTACCCCAGCAATTGCTAACAACATCAAGGGGTTGGCAAGGAAAGAATTATTGTTCACGGCTAAGGCCTCAGTAAAAATATAGGTTGATTTGCGCACAAACTATTCTACAACAATCTTGCGGCATTTAAGTAATGCGCCGCTTGACTATTGCGCCTCACGCGCAAAACCCTATTTACTAACCATCTATTTGTAAAGCCTAATAAGGAATAAACAGTTTTGCGTGCTTTAAACCCAGTTATAGTGTCAGGGAAAGAGGTATTGCCTCTGGTTGAAGGTGGTAAGGGAATCTCCGTTTCTAATGGCGAAAGCTCTGGTGCTTGGGCCTTTGCTAATGGGGTGGGTACTTTCTCTGGTGTCAATGCCGATTCATTTGATGAAAATGGCGTGCTCATTCCCCAACATTATCATGGCCGTACACGGCGTGAACGACATGAAGAGTTAATTGCCTACGCCATTAAAGGCGGCATAGCGCAGGCAAAAATTGCCCATGAAAAATCTGGCGGCCATGGCATTATTCACATGAATGTTTTGTGGGAAATGGCTGGAACCGAACAAATATTACATGGTGTTTTGGAAGGGACGCGCGGCTTGATTAATGGAATTACCTGCGGTGCTGGTATGCCCTATAAATTGGCAGAATTATGCGCGCGCTACGGCCTATATTATTACCCCATTGTTTCTTCAGCCCGCGCCTTTAATGCTTTGTGGAAGCGTGCCTATAACCGTTTTCCTGAATGGTTAGGCGGGGTAGTGTATGAAGATCCATGGCGCGCTGGTGGCCATAACGGCCTTTCTAATAGTGAAGACCCATTAAAACCGCAAGATCCCTACCCAAGGGTAGTAGATTTGCGTAAAGCCATGAATGTTTTTAACCTACAGCACATCCCCGTGATTATGGCCGGCGGCGTATGGTATTTACATGAGTGGGAACATTGGCTGGATAACCCTGAAATAGGCCCCGTGGCTTTTCAGTTTGGCACAAGACCATTGCTCACTCAAGAGAGTCCGATTTCCGATGCATGGAAAAAGAAGCTTGTGAACTTAAAAGAAGGGGATGTGATTCTAAACAAATTCAGCCCCACTGGCTTTTATTCTTCTGCGGTACGCAACCCGTTTCTGGTTGAATTACAAGAACGCTCTCAACGCCAAGTGGCCTATAGCGCCGAAGCTATTGGCGAGCATGATACGGTTTTTGGCGTTGGCCCAAGGGGCAGACCCGTTTATTTAACCAGTACCGACAAAGAAAAAGTGGATTCTTGGTTAGCACAAGGCTTTTCTGAAGCCCTGCGCACGCCCGATAACACCTTAATTTTTGTGGATTCTGCCAGAGCCAATGAAATTTTAACCGACCAGATAGAATGTATGGGCTGCTTATCGGCCTGCGCTTTTTCTAACTGGTCACAAAATGAAGCAGGCACAACGGGTCACCGCGCGGATCCACGTTCTTATTGCATTCAAAAAACCTTGCAAAATATCAGCCACTCAGAAGATGTTGATTTTCAGCTAATGTTTGCTGGCCAACAGGCTTACCGCTTTGCCACTGATCCATATTACGCTAATGGCTTTATCCCCAGCGTTAAACAATTGGTGGAGCGTATTAGTACTGGTTATTAAAAATATAGCTATCAGCAGCTTATAGCCAATTAAGTGTATGCTTAATTGGCTATATACAGCGGCGACTGCCGCTGTGGCACCCTTTGTGCCGTAAATTTTAGACTTTATAGCCGATAAACTGAAGCATTCTTAGAGTTCATCGGCTATATTACAAAAAAGGGGGCTAACGCCTCCTTTTTTATTGGGTGGGCACCATCATGATAATCATGATGAGCGTCTTAAAATCGCAGAAAATTATACTATAATTACAATGATATATTAGCAAAAATATACTACATTGCAAAGCTGTTCAATGGCCCCCTGCGATCTCGTAAAAAGAAAATCCATGATTAAAGCATCAGATATTATATACACCCCGCGCCCCGATGCGAAAATAAAAGAAGTATTACAACAAGGCATCATGCCGCCAGAAATAAGGGAGGCCATGGCGCTGGCCGATGATCACTTACCTGCAGTTCAGGCTCTGAAGCGTAAAATTGGCCAGATTGCAGAAAAAATAATTACAGGCAATAATCTCGATCCTGAAACTTATATGCCAGATATCTATATATCTACCGACGATAAGTTGAATGCGATGATAGTATCTTCTGCTCAAAGGCCTATCCTTATTTTAACTATTGGATTATTGAGGGAAACCCGCACAGAAGATGAACTGGCTGGTGTAATTGGTCATGAATTTGGGCATAGATACATTAAACAAAAAGCAAAAGCCGCTCACAATAATGGTCATTCAAAAGTTGAAGAGCTTGGCGCTGATGTTGTTGCGGTTAAATTTCTTGAAGATTCTGGCTTCAATCCCAAGGGTATCATTAGTTTTATCCAAAGAGTGGGAGAAGAGAATTTTAGAATCATTAATGTAGATGACATTAAAAATGCCCAGTCTTCTTCAGAAATGCATGGCCTTATCCAACAGCTCACTGGTCCTCATCCCTCTGGTAATCTTCGCATACGTTCCATGGAAAATGCGATTGTTGCGCTTAATCGGTCTCGTGGAAAAACAGGGGTTGATCGCATCCTTGTACCATTGGAGCCTGATTTTTATCATAATGCAGAAAATATAGGCTATGAATCACCGATTTTTCGGGGGCTTTACAAGGTTGGCTACTTCAATATGCCAGAAGAGCAAAAAATTACCACCCTGATTACATTGGTAAAAGATAATTGGCCGCCCACAAACAAAACTGCTGCCAACCGTCTCAGCGAAATTGCAGCTTATATTGGCAGTCTGTGCGTAAATTTTGAATCTCCTACACAAGCAAAAGCCTTCATAGCGCTTGCTGATCTCATTATGGGAGTTTGGAACACCCCCAAAGGCATGGCTTTGGTTTTCCCTTCCACTTCTATGCCTGGCGAGGATATTAACAATATTCTCTATGCTGGCCTAGAAAAGGCGTGGGCTGATGGGCAGGGGATTGCGCTACAAGATGGGCACAGAAAGCAGAAGATTTATGTTGCCAGAGTTGCCAATCTAAAAACTGCTGTGGAGGGTTTCACTGATGCAACATCCGCTGCAGAAGCAGAAAGATTTGCAAAAGAAATCGTAGAAAACAGCGAAAAGATTAGCCACAGTTTCAAATATATGGATTTTCGTGGTTTTTACCCGCCCACTGAAGAAATGGTAAAAGCTGAAATTCAGCAAAACGGCATTTGGATACCTCCATACAAAAAACATATTGATTGGTATCAAGAAACTCAGTCTGAAAATATCAAGAAAGTTCTATGGGGCATGAGTCTTGCCACCGATCCTTGGGTGGCAGCTATTATTGGCCCAAAACCGGATGGTTGGAATTATCCTTATGATTTGCATACTGTACCCAGCGACAGAAAATACAATACAGTTGTCCGTAGCTTTGAACAAGCCAACTACCTATATATGGTCGCGCTGGATCGTGATGCAGACGGAAGCATCACTCATGTTATTCAGCCGATGGCTGCCTATGAATGGAAAAAACTGCCTAATAATACAAGCAAAGATCAGCTTATAGCCCTGCACAGAAAAGAGGCAGAAAACAGAGAAGACCATGACAGAAAAGTGCTGGAACAAGTTGATTGGGACTTACTGAAAACAAATTTTCCTAAATTTATTGCACTATACGGTGCTTGTATCGTTCCCAATCAATCGGTTATTACTGTTCATTATCCTTTTGCAGAAAAATTCTTTAATGAATTGAGTGCTGTACTGCCTGATGGAGATGCAAGCTATAAAACACAAGTAACGGTATTTCTATGGAGTACCTATAAGGGCCTTGACGATAGCGTACATGGTTTAACCCAACAGATTATCGCTAGTTTTTATAGCGAGCAGAACCACAAATGGGAATATGAGAATGTTCCAAAACCCAGTATATATACAATCGAACATCCATTAATTCAGTTTATCCTGAGCGATATTGGTAAAGCCGTAGTCAACGACTACTCAAAACTCACATTCTTTATGCAAACGGCTGGCTTTATTACGCCCGATGAAAATAAGAGATTTGGTGAAATATTTACATTGCCATTGGCCAATATTCTGAATAATTATCCACAGACCAACTCGGTGGATGAACTGGTAGATTGCATCGCCACAGGAAAATATGTGACCACGGCCATTGCTGTTGAAGCAGAAAATTTGGGGCACAGACTGGCCGATACAATCTCGATGGAAGACCTTTTTGTTTTGGATAAAATTGCTATAAGCAATTCCCAATATCCAAAATTTGGTAAAAGCAATATCGACTCCTTTTTCCAGCAATTACGCTACAACATAGCCAAATACCATCTGCAGACAGATGATTTATCTGAGCTTATAGAAAATTATCGCTATGCCGTTGCCAGCCTATTAATGCTTGATGCACCTTCACTGAAGGACGATGCCCATATTCGCATTAAAACCATGATTGAATGCCTGCCAGAAAACCAAAAGCTTGAATATTTGGGGGCGTTGTTAAAACCTGAGAATTATGAGATTGTACCCAAAAACCAAAAAGCATTAAACAATAAATTTAGCCTAAAGTACAATGGATATATTGAAGATCCAATATTCAGAAATTGGGTGGTAGAACAATATAGCACTGCTCTGGCCAATAGCATTGGCCAAGATAGTGGCATCACCCAACAGATAGATAAAGCAAAAGAATTTGTTGCAAACATTAGTCAAAACACCAGCGGTATTACACAGCTCAACCTGTTTAGTGCCTTCGCGAATAAAGTGAATGCCCAGCGGGAACTTGCTTACCATATTCGTGATAGCTATCAGCGTTACATGATCAGCGATGCTGTATCACAGCACATGGCGGCGATTGTTGGTGAACTTCAAATCAATGAAACAAGCCGTGACCCTCAACTGAGAAAACTTGTACTTGGCTTTCTTTCTAGCCCCCTTACAAAAGCTAGCACCAAACCGCTGCTTGGCTATGTTCAAAGGCACCACAACTGGAAATTAGATAAAATATCTGCAGCTTTAGCAGAGTATCAGCTACAAAATTATCACAAAAACTTCTGGTCAGCTTCCCTCGAAATGAGGACTGTTTATCTAGAAAAAATTCTATTCCCATTGGGCAGTGACGCGCAAGAGCAGGTTGAAATTATTAAGGGTTTGGTGAAAAACGCTTTTCCAGATTCTGATGGCCGCCAAGAAGAGAGAAAAAACAACGAATATGCCCGAGAAATTGTGATGGCCTATTTGAACAGCGCAGATCTTGCCGAACGCAGGTTGCTGGCAACCGCCATACTCGCTAGCAATATGCGCGAAGAAGGTAATCCAACCTTAAGAGTAGGCCAAAAACTGCACACGGTGCTTTCACACATGGGACCAGCTGGCGGTAAACTCATGCAAGCCATTCATAGCCATCCACAAACACCACAAGATATAAAAAACGACTTAGCCTCTTCTAAAACCAATTATGATCCACCATTGCGCTGGGATGTAGTGCAATTAGTTGAAGATAGTGGATTATTGGCTGAAGAGCATCCCAACCCAGTTCAATATATTGGTAAAATAGAGGGCTCAGGCTCTTTTGGTATTACGGTTTTCAATAGGCTTAATGATGGTTGTGAGGTAGCAGATACTTTTTTGCGTCCCTATGCAGCCGATAGAGCAGAGCGCGAGTTCAAGATGATGCACGAAGCAGCAATAGAACTCTCATGCCGCAACGCATCGATGACGCCATTAATAAGCATGATAGAAGAAGCCAGAAGATCAGCAAAGGTTGAAACAGATATGTCCGTTGCAGCATATCAAAATACACTAGCGCAAGAGGCCTATCACGGGATCAAGGTATCCGTTAAGCAAGATGGAAAGAATTATGAATTTATTCACCATGTCACCAATCTTTGGGAAATTGGGGAAAATTTCAAACGTGTATCCATCGCTCATGGTATTCACTTTAATGATTTGCCAGACTCGACAACAGAAGATACATCCTTTAAGCAAGCAGCGGCTAAAGCAATGCTGGCAACACAACTATCACTAAGGTTTTCTGGCATTAAAACCGATCTAGATAGGCATGGAGGTAACATCAAAATTAACGAGGGATGCCTCTCGCACTTTGATTTGGGAGCGATGAATATCACGCCCCTGACTATAGAAGATAGAGTATCCACTGGTCGTATATTAGCACAGGTAATGCGTGAGGTGGGAATTAGTGGAAAAAACTTTAATGAATCTATTATCCGCCATATTGATAGAGCTGAGGTATCCGAAGGGACGAGAGTTTATCTTAATGGCTTGAAAAAAGATTTTCTGGCTCTTGGGGACTATATTAACTGCCTATCTGGCAATGATTTGGCAGCAGTTTTTGCAAAGTGCATTACTGCCAAGACTCTTGCCCCAGATCTTAGCGCCGCATTCAACAAAGCCATTGGCTTCACTCAAATATTCCTCAAGCACAAGCTCAATTTTGTCGCTCAAGGAGCGGGTATTACCATTGATCGCGTGGATATAGGCATTGATTCAATGCCCAATAAAATAGAAAAACCTGTAGGTTTTGATATTCAGCGCTGGAAAAGAACCGCAGCCCCCTGATACAGACCATCAGCTTATACAAACAAGATTATCATAAAAAAGGGGGCTAACGCCCCCTTTTTTATTTGTGGCCCCTTTTTTATTTGTGGGTTGAGCATCAAATTAATGCTCGCCTTTTACCCGTTCTATTTCCGCGCCACAGGCACTTAATTTGGCTTCCAAGGCTTCATAACCCCGATCCAAATGATAGACGCGGTTAACAATGGTTTCTCCTTCAGCCACCAGACCAGCCAATACTAGAGAAACTGACGCCCGTAAATCGGTAGCCATTACGGGTGCGCCCCGCAATTTTTTAACACCACGCACCAAAGCCGAAGCATGATGCACGGTAATATCTGCGCCCAACCTTGTGAGTTCTGGCACATGCATAAAACGATTTTCAAAAATTGTTTCCGTAATCATGGAAGCGCCTTGTGCCACCGTCATCAGCGACATGAACTGCGCCTGCAAATCGGTTGGAAAGCCGGGATAAGGCTCGGTCATCACATCCACCCCTTTTAGCTCCCCCGTTGATTTTACATGTAAGCCATCAGCGGTTTCTTCTACCAAAACCCCAGCCCTACGCAAAAATTCGATAAAACTATAGAGATGGTTGAAATTAGCCCCAGGTAACAATACATCCCCGCCCGTAATCGCCGCGGCAATAGCATAAGTGCCCGTTTCAATACGATCTGGAATAACCCGATGCACACAGCCTTGCAGGGTTTTCCGGCCAATAATCGTGATGGTTTCAGTGCCAGCACCATGAATTTCAACACCACAACCTTGCAAACAACGCGCCAAATCCACTACTTCTGGTTCTCTGGCAGCATTACCCAAAATAGTCTCGCCATCGGCCAGAGACGCTGCCATCATCAAATTTTCTGTGGCGGTCACTGATATTTTAGGGAAAATGATTTTTGCCCCTTTTAAGCCCTGCGGTGCTAACGCTTCCACATAACCATCTTGCAGATTAATGGTTGCCCCCATTTCCTGTAAGCCTTGTAAATGCAGATCGATGGGCCTTGTGCCAATAGCGCAACCGCCGGGTAAGGATACCTTAGCATAACCATAACGCGCCAATAATGGCCCCAGCACCAAAATACTAGCCCGCATTTTACGCACCATATCGTAAGGTGCTACCATTTCTGCTGGTTGTTGTGGCTGAAAGCACAGATTATAGGGAGGCAATAACATCACCCCACCATCCACTGCGGTTGGCGTACTCATCACGGTAATATCCACGCCCAATTGCTGCAATAATACAGTCATTGAACGAATATCAGCCAATTGCGGCACGCCTTCAAGAATCAAACGACCCTCTACCAATAGGCTGGCAGCCATTAATGGTAGGGCAGCATTTTTTGAACCGCTAACGGGAATGATCCCCCGAATGGGATGACCGCCCTTAATTCGGATTTTATCCAAGGCTATTCCGCCGCCAGAATGCGGGGCAGGGTTACCCCCGTTTGTTTCATGTACTTGCCCTTCCGGTCGGCGTAAGATATGTTGCAAACCGAATCTCCTTTCAAAAATAAAAACTGACAAATGCCCTCATTGGCATAAATGCGCGCTGGCAATGGGGTGGTATTAGAAATTTCTAAGGTTACATGCCCCTCCCATTCGGGTTCAAGCGGGGTTACATTCACAATCAGGCCACAGCGCGCATAGGTGCTTTTACCTAAACAAATCACCATCACATCCCGCGGAATACGAAAATATTCCACGGTGCGCCCCAAGGCAAAACTATTGGGAGGAATAACGCATGTATCCCCTTCACGGCTGATAAAACTATTGGCTGAAAAATTTTTAGGATCCACCACCACATTATCAATATTGGTGAATATTCTAAACTCTCCCGCTAGCCTTGCATCATAACCATAGGAAGAAAGACCATAAGAAATAATGCCTTCAGCGGCTTGTCGTTCAACAAAGGGCTCAATCATGGCTTTGTTTTCAGCCAATTCCCTAATCCAACTATCGGGCATCACCGCCATCAGACTACCCCTTTTTTTCTTATCGTAAAGTTGGATATGTAAAAGAAATTGCCGCCAGATTCAAGTGGGTATTTGCAACACTTACCCACTGGAAACTTCTGGCCCACTGGAAACTTCTGGCGGCCTAAATTTCAGCCATCTGCCATAACCATGGAGCCTGCTGTTGCTGCGCTGCTTCAAAAGCAGCAATCTTTTGTTCTTTTTGCAAAGTAAGGCCAATATCATCCAACCCATTTAACAAACAATGGCGGCGAAACTCATCCACAACAAAAGGAAAGCTACGGCCATTAGTGCGGGTAACGCGGCAATTTTCTAAATCTATTAATAATTCGTATGTTTCAGGATTGGCCGCATCTTTTAATAGCACTACCACATCTTCTTCTGGCAATGTGATGGGCAACATACCATTTTTGAAGCAATTATTATAGAAAATATCGGCAAAGCTGGGAGCAATAACACATTTTATGCCAAAATCTAATAATGCCCAAGGCGCATGCTCACGGCTTGAACCACAACCAAAATTAGCCCCAGAAACCAATATTTTGGCTTGCTGCCATTCTGGCTTATTCAATATAAATTCTGGCTTTTCCTGCCCTTTAATGTCGCGCCGCATTTCATCGAACAAAAATTGACCCAAGCCACTCCGCTTAATAGTACGCAGAAATTGCTTAGGAATAATCATATCGGTATCAACATTCATCAAATCAAGCGGGGCGGCTACGCCCATCAACCGTGTAAAACGTTCCATCTGTTATATCCTTATGGTATCAAATTATAGAAATCTCTTCAAAAGGTATATTTGAAGAGATTTCTATGAAAACCGCCTTTGTAAATGGTGGTTTTCCGCCGCGAAGCGAGCGAAAAATTAAAGAGTTCTCTTTTCTAACCCCTTTTGAAGAGTTTCCTATAGCAATTCACGCACATCGGTAAGTTTGCCGGTAATGGCTGCCGCTGCTGCCATGGCTGGGCTTACCAAATGGGTACGGCCACCCCGCCCTTGCCTACCCTCAAAATTACGGTTTGAGGTAGAGGCGCAACGCTCCCCCGGTTCTAAACGATCGGCATTCATGGCTAAACACATTGAACAACCAGCATCACGCCACTCAAAACCAGCATTGGTGAATAATTTATCCAGCCCTTCTTTCTCGGCTTGTTCTTTCACCAAGCCAGAGCCGGGCACAATCATGGCCTGTACCGATGATGCTACATGCCGGCCTTCCACAATTTTTGCCACCGCCCGCAAATCTTCTATGCGCCCATTGGTACAAGAACCAATAAAAACCTTATCAATCGCAATATCATTAAGGGGCGTACCGCCTTTTAAGCCCATATATTCTAAAGAACGTGCCACGGCTTGTTGTCTGGCTACATCGGTAAAAGATTCAGGATAAGGCACACGGTCGGTAATGGCCGCCACATCCTGTGGGCTTGTGCCCCAACTTACCTGTGGTGCAATATCTTCTGCTTTTAACTCAATTTCTTTATCAAACACCGCTCCAACATCGGTAGGCAATGTTTGCCACCATGCCACTGCTTTTTCCCATAATTCACCTGTTGGTGCTAAGGGTCGCCCTTTCAGGTAGGAAAAAGTTACCGCATCTGGTGCAATTAAGCCCGCCCGCGCGCCTGCTTCAATCGACATATTGCAAACAGTCATGCGGCTTTCCATGCTCAATGATTCAATCACCGAACCAGCATATTCTATCACATGCCCCGTGCCACCCGCCGTGCCTATTTTAGCGATAATCGCTAAAATAACATCCTTAGCGGTGATATGAGCACCCAGCGTACCTTCTACTTTAATGCGCATGGTTTTAGCGGGGCGCATCATTAAGGTTTGTGTGGCCAACACATGTTCCACTTCTGATGTGCCAATACCAAAAGCCAATGAACCAAATGCACCATGGGTTGAGGTATGGCTATCACCGCAAACAATCGTCATTCCGGGTAAGGTGAAGCCCTGCTCTGGACCTACCACATGCACAATTCCTTGCCTTTTGTCACTCATGGGAAAATATTGCACACCATAATGGAGACAATTTTCTTCTAAGGTTTCAACCTGTAAACGGCTCTCAGAATCAGTAATCCCTAAATGCCGGCCAATGGTGGGCACATTATGATCGGCCACCCCCAAAGTAAAATCAGGCCGACGCACAGCACGCCCCGCAGTTGATAGACCTTCAAAAGCCTGAGGGCTGGTGACTTCATGGATGAGATGACGATCAATATAAATAAGAGCTGTACCATCTTCTTGGGTATCCACAAGGTGAGATTGCCATATCTTCTGATAAAGCGTTTGCGCAAGCTGTGTCATTGGAAAAAACTCTGCTGATGTTCACTTGAAACTGAAAGCGTTATTAAGCCATGAAAAATAACATCCGACAATCAATTTATAAAGCAAAATTCGGGGAATATAGGCGCATCTTAGCACAAAATGTACTCATATTGCATAAGATATTGGAATATTTTATGTGCTTTCAATTTCATTATACAATAAATTAGTAAGAAATTTAACCCCACTATGGATAGAGGTTGTTGAAAACCATTCTTTTTTGTGCCTGAATTTATAGTGCTGCCGTGGGTAGAATTTTTACCATATAGAAAATAATACTGGAGAGGCATACTTAAATGAGTGTAGAGCATATTCAAGAAGATCCGGGGGATATTATGCCGCTAAAAATCGATCTAAAGCCGGGTGAAAAATTTGTGCTTAACGGTGCAGTTGTTACCGTTGGTAAAGATGGACGCTCTCTTGTGCTGAACAATGAGGCCATGCTGCTGCGTGACCGCGATGTGATGCAAGAAGAAGAAGCCACAACCCCAGTAAGGCGCATTTATTTTGCTATCATGCTGATGTATGTGGACGCTGAAAATATTGAAAAATATCGTGAGCATTATCAGCGCTATTTATTGGATTTATTAGAGGTAACAACCTTGCCCGATGTAAAAATAGCCTTGGTGAATATAGCTGAGGATGTGGCTGCAAAATTTTATTATCGTGCACTGAAAACTTGCAGAACCTTGATGAATTTAGAAGCGGAATTATTGGCCTCAGCACCTAAAACTGCATCTGCATAAAAATGACACCAATATATTGGTGTCATTATTTATTGGAATTGGCTATAGTAACCAATAATTATGAAATACCCTTCAGATTTTTATAGTTTGAAGGGTGTTTTTTACCTAAAACTGAAACCAAAGGCCTCTAACCCTTGATCAATTGACCTGAGTTCAATGGTACATGAACACTCGCTTTCTTGGTTAATCACTTGATATGATTTCTCCTCAACAGCGAATAATACACCATAAGAAACATCCGCACCGGATTGCGTTGATAAAGTCAGTCAACTTCCACGGAATAAGCCCCGTGATTTTGCGGAAGCCTTTATAAATGTGTTCTTCATGGCACAGTTCTTGCATATTCAATCGTAAGTTACAGTATTAAAAGCCTGTTAACCTTTGAAATGCAAAAAACGAATTAACTGGTCAAAAAATAAAGGTGGTTTGCCATGTTTTCTATTAATACCAACGTGTCTGCCATGGTGGCGTTAGCCAACCTTAACAGCACAAACAGCGATTTATCTAAAGTACAAAACCGCGTCTCCACGGGCCTGAAAGTTTCCAGTGCTAAAGAAGATGCTTCAGTATTTGCGGTAGCCCAAGGGCTACGGGCCAATATTTCTTCTTATGATGCGGTGGCCAACGGGCTTGCTTCAGCTAAAGGCTTGGTGGGGGTTGCCCTTGCTTCAGCCACGCAAATATCCAACCTGATGAGCGATATGAAAACTAAGCTCACCCAATTATCGGATGGCAGCTTAACCTCAGATCAAAAAACCATTTACTTTAATGATTTGAAACAGCAAATCGATCAGGTAAAAACTTTTATTGACCGTGCTAATTACAATAGCGTGAACCTTATTGCCGCTAATGCTGGCACCAGCGGTCAAAATTATTCCAGCTGGACAGCACCACAAAGCCAAACCTATCTACAAGGTGTGGATGCTTCTAGCTTCACTTTATCTTCTTATAATTTAAGTGGTAACACAGCCGGTACCACGGGCTGGTTAGCCCTAGCACGCTTGGTATATGATGTGGGCGGTGCCGCCGCCGATACTGCCGCCACCAATGCGATTGCCGCCACCGGTTATCAGGTGCGAACAGATTTCAGCAATATTGCCAATATTGCCCGCGCAGCTCTAGCCGATATTAGTAACGCCACCAGTGCTTATTACACCTCCAGCACCGCAACAACCGCTACAACATCGGTATTTGGCGCCGCTTGGGCTACCTTTAACCAACAGGTTAACCTTGCCTTGGGGCAATTGGGTGCACAAAATCGCTATATCAACTTCCAAGTAGATTTTAACAGTTCGCTGAAAGACTCTACCAAAGAAGGATTGGGCGCCTTGGTGGATGCTGATCTTTCTCAAGAAAGTGCAATGCTTACGGCCTTACAAACCAAACAACAGCTTGGCGTACAAACTTTAAGCATTGCTAACCAAGCCCCCAATAGCATTCTTTCTCTCTTCCGCCAATAGCATTTCTCACCACTATCTTGAAATTAAAACCCACCTTTCAACAGGTGGGTTTTTTATTGCTTCATCAGTTGCCCTTGAAAAGGTGGATTGCTTTTCCCATATATTCAATATAAAATTTGATAAGGTTCTCAAATCATTAATTAAGGAGAAGCGCATGAGGGATGATCAAGAAATGAATAATGGTGACATGTCTCTCAATGAATGGCTGAATTTTGGCGTTAATCATATTGCTTATTGCCGACCCGTTTTACAGCAAGGCAAAGAAGTAATATCCATTCATGCCGCTGACGGCACCCAACTTTCAGTTGTTCCTTCCATGGGCATGGCTTGGATGGCCATTCGCGACAATGAAATGGAACCCGTACCACTACACTAGCCAATAAATTGAGGCCAGAAACTTACAGCCAGAGTTTTTCATGATATTTTCCCGCCTCTGGCCTGTTGTTCCGTTACGGCGTTTACGGCGAAGACGGAGCTGGCCCTTTTCACTGCTTACCTTAAGAATATTGGTGGTAAATTTATTACCGCTGCTTATCTTGCTTGGCGGTATTTTATATTTGGGCGATTATCAACAACGCCTCATAGAAACCGAGTTATCATCGCTAGAAAATGAAGCAAGATTAGTGGCTTACGCGCTGGCCGAGGGTAGCGTGCAAGAAGATATGGAAGAAACATCCATATTAAATGAAAAACTTTCTAAGCAAGTAATCAGGCGCCTAGCCGAGGCTTCCCCCACACGCACTCAGCTTTATAGTGCTGAACATAAATTGGTGGCCGACAGCCTGCATTTACCGCGCTCTACTGGTTGGTTTATTGAAAAGAATGCGCTGAACGCCCCACAAAATAATATAGAATGGTATGAGTGGTTTTTCGATCATTTAGATAATCTTTTGGCACGCTTGGTTAAACGGCATGAATTTGCTGCTTTTCCTTTTGCTGAAAAAGATAGTACTGCCCTATTGCCCGATGTCGTCAGTGCGCTGGATGGCGCTGCTTCTTCAACCATATGGCGCAAAAATAATGGGGTTATTCTTACCGCCGCTGTACCAGTGCAACAATTTAAGCGGGTAATGGGTGCCGTGTTATTACTGCGCGATGGCAGCGGGTTGATGACCTCAATTCGGCAAGTGCGGCTTGAGGTAATGAAGGTTTTTGGTGTTTCATTATTGGTCACTATCCTGCTTTCATCCTATTTAGCGGGCACGATTGCTAGGCCAATCAGAAAATTGGCGGCGGCCGCTAAAAGGCTGCGCTATGCTCCCGGTAATATTGACCAAGTACCAGATTTTACCCACCGCTTGGATGAGATTGGCGATTTATCTGAAGCGTTACGTGAAATGACATCCGCCCTTTATCAACGCATGACAGCCATTGAACGCTTTGCAGCTGATGTAGCGCATGAGCTGAAAAACCCGCTCACTTCGATGCGCAGCGCCATTGAAACCGTACAACGTATTCCAGATATTGAACGGCAACGGAAATTAATGGGTATTATTTACGATGATTTACAACGCATGGATCGGTTAATCAGCGATATTTCCAGCGCATCACGGCTTGATGCTGATCTGGGTCGCTCGGATATGCTGCCCGTTAATATTAAATCCATGTTGGAAATGCTGGCCGATATTCATAACACCGCCACTGAAGAAGCCGATGAGAACAGCGTTCCCCGCATTATTGTGAATGCTGCTGAGGGTTTAGTGGTGATGGCTGCTGAATCACGCTTGATGCAGGTATTTCAAAACCTTGTGGGCAATGCTTTATCTTTTTCACCGCCCCATGGTGTCATCACATTATCTGCCACTAAACAGGGGGATTGGGTCATGATTGCCGTGGAAGATCAAGGCCCCGGAATCCCTGAATCAAGAGAAGAAAAAATCTTTAACCGCTTTTATTCAGAACGACCCGTTGGTGAAAAATTCGGCTCACATTCTGGCCTTGGCCTGAGCATCAGCAAACAAATTGTCGAAGCACATTCGGGCACTATTAAGGCCATGAATCATCTAAGTACTGATGGCACAACACAAGGTGCACGGTTTGAAGTATTATTACCCTTAAAATAAAGAAATAGGGGCGGCCAATGCTTATTCATGCCAGCTGCGTTTCATTCCACGAACAAGGAATATTAATTCTTGGCCCCTCGGGTGCAGGAAAATCTGATCTGGCTTTACGGCTTATTCATGCTGGGGCTTCTCTGGTGGGGGACGATCAAATAATCCTGACCCAACAGAACGATAATCTATGGGCAAGCGCACCGACAACGCTAGCGGGATTAATTGAAATACGCTATCAAGGCATTTTTTGCCTGCCTTATCGGCTTTCAGCAAAATTAGCCCTAACCATACAGCTTATTGATGAAGCGCCACCAAGGGAAAGATTAGCCGAGTCAACGCCATGGGAGATAATGGGGATTAGAATAAGGCAGCTCTATCTCACAAAAACCGACAGAGCTGCCCTAGAAATCATCACAACATACCTATCCTACCCATCCATCAATCTCTAAACGGAAAGTTTATTGATTCATTGATTGGAAGAAATCAGCATTATTTTTGGTATGTTTGAGTTTTTCCAGTAGAAACTCCAAGGCATCGCCCGTGCCCATGGGGTTAAGAATACGGCGTAATACCCACATTTTGGATAATGTTGCCTTATCCACCAGTAATTCTTCTTTTCTGGTACCAGATTTCGCAATATCAATGGCAGGGAAGGTACGTTTATCGGATAATTTGCGATCCATCACAATTTCCGAGTTACCCGTGCCCTTAAATTCTTCAAAAATTACCTCATCCATGCGGCTGCCGGTTTCCACCAATGCCGTGGCAATGATGGTGAGGCTACCACCTTCTTCAATATTTCTAGCAGCACCAAAAAACCGCTTGGGTTTTTGGAGGGCATTAGCATCCACACCGCCAGTTAATACTTTACCCGAAGAAGGCACAACCGTGTTATAAGCCCTTGCTAAACGGGTAATCGAATCAAGCAGAATTACTACATCGCGCTTATGCTCAACCAATCGCTTGGCTTTTTCAATCACCATTTCAGCCACTTGCACATGGCGAGCGGCGGGTTCATCAAAAGTGGAGCTAATAACTTCGCCTTTCACCGAGCGCGCCATATCGGTCACCTCTTCAGGGCGTTCATCAATCAGCAATACAATGAGATAAATTTCAGGATGGTTAGCAGCAATAGCTGCCGCCACATTCTGCAACATCATGGTTTTACCCGTGCGCGGCGGTGCAACAATCAAGCCACGTTGCCCTTTGCCTAACGGCGTTACCATATCAATAATACGCAAGGTGCAATCTTTACGGGTTGGATTATCAATTTCCAACAGCAGCTTTTCTTGCGGGTATAAGGGGGTTAAATTATCAAAATTAATGCGGTGGCGCAATTTTTCAGGGTTATCGAAATTGATGGTGCTGACCTTCATCATCGCGAAATAACGCTCGCCATCCTTAGGGCCACGAATCAAGCCTTCAACCGTATCCCCCGTACGCAAACCAAAACGGCGTACCTGATTGGGTGAAATATAAATATCATCTGGCCCTGGTAGATAATTTTCTTCTGGTGAACGTAAAAAACCAAAACCATCTTGCAACACTTCTACCACACCACTACCAGTGATGGGCACATCCTGTTCGGATAATTGCTTGAGAATGGCAAACATCATATCTTGCTTGCGCAAAGAAGCGGCATTTTCTATCTGCAGCTCCTCAGCAAAAGCTAAAAGGTCAGCCGGAGACTTGGTCTTCAGTTCGGAAAGATTCATCAGATAAACAAAATTATGGGTAAATGAAACAATAAAGGGCAAGAAATATCGGTGAAAAGCCGAAATCACACCCTAATCAATGAGATGATTATTCATCATTGCCTTAACGCAATGATTTTGTCAATGCAGAAAAAATGCTCTCAATGCCTAACTCCCCAATGAGCCTCACTCTAAAATGGCTTCACAATCACCAGCAATACCACCAGAATCATAATGATTGTCGGAATTTCATTCACGCGGCGAAAAAAGCGACCATCCAAAACATTTTTTCCTTCGGCAAATAACCGCCGCCACCGGCCAAGAAATACATGAAAAACCGTGAGAAAAATAATCAAGGTTAATTTAAGATGCAACCAACCCTGCTTCAAAAATTCTGGCGACGCTGCAATTAATGCTATACCTAAAACCCATGTGGCCATCATGGCGGGGTTCATGATAATTTTAAGCAAGCGAAATTCCATTATTTGCAGGGTTTTATCCAGCTCGCTGTCTTTCTCGGCCGCTGCATGATAAACAAATAGGCGCGGCAAATATAAAAGACCCGCCATCCAACTGATGACAGCAATCACATGCAAGGATTTTAGAATCATGTACCACATGGTTGATCTTTCAAAATATTAAGACAACCCTTGCAAGAAACAGGGCATAAACGTTTATTTTCGTTACTTTCTATCGCGGCTGGCGGCAAATGCAAGGCATTTTTCACAATTTCAGCCAAACCCTTAATAAATAATGGATGCGTGGCCACGGTGGGCACAGAAATAAAATGCGGGCAGCCTTTTTCTTCTGCCATATGTTTATATTCCATACCAATTTCTACCAATGTTTCTGAATGTTCTGAAACAAAGGAAATAGGCACCACCAGAATCGGCCTTTTACTGATGGCAGCTTTTTCAATTTCGCTTTCTGTATAAGGAGGAATCCATGGTAATGGGCCAACACGGCTCTGGTAACATAAAAGCCCATCATAGTCCAAACCAGCATTATAACCCAAAAGCTGTAAATGTTCTTGCAGCATATTCACGGTTTTCTGGCACTGTAATGGGTAGGGATCACCTTTTTCTACAATTTTTTCTGGCAAACCATGCGCCGAAAATAAAACCATTGGTTTGCCATGGGTTTTTGCTTCTTCAATTGCCGATTTTACCAACTCAACCTGTGCTGCAATAAAACCTTCAAGCCTAGGATAGCAACAAATTAAGCGGCTATTCGCCTTAATTCCTTGTTTTTGGGCTAATTTTTTCCATATTCGCCAAGAAGAAGCGGTGGTGGTGGTAGAAAATTGTGGATAAAGCGGTAAAACGATAATTTCATCGGGTAAAAATTCTTTCACTTGTCCTATGGCTTCTGGCGTTAATGGATGCCAATAACGCATAGCAATAAAATTTTTTACCTCATAGTTTGGCAAAAGAGTGATAAGTTCTTTTTCAAGGGCTTTGGCCTGTGCCTTGGTGTTTTGTAATAACGGGGAGCCGCCCCCCAATAATTGGTAAATAGCTTCAGCCTTCTTGCGGCGCGCGGTAGAAATAATCCAAGCCAATGGTAAACGCAGAAAAAAAGGTAAACCAAGAATACTGGGATCGCGGAATAAATTAAACAAAAATGGTTTCACATCGGCCAACACCAAAGGCCCACCAAGATTGGCAAGAACAACAGCCAGTTTTTTTTTCTGCATATATTACTATTACCCCGCTTTATGGCTTGATCTGATGAAATTCACCCATTGCTGCACTGTTTCTGGATCAGTTTGTTGCAATACACCATGCCCTAAATTGGCAATAAAAGGTAAATTAGCAAGCTCTTTTATGATTTGTCGCATCTCTTGCTGCCAGATTTCTTTTTTGCCCAATAACATGACAGGATCAAGATTACCTTGTACAGTAATGGATTGTTGCGCCAGTTTTTTCATCTGAGCAACGGGCACTGTATAATCCACCGATACCCCATTAACACCAGTTTTTAAGGCATAATCTTCATAAAGGTGCCCCGCACAACGCGGAAAGCCAATAATTGGTATATGTGGAAATGATTCTTTGATGGCCGCCACAATTTTTTGCGTTGGTTCAATCACATAAGGCACAAAGAGTGAGGCTGGCACAATACCTGCCCAGCTTTCAAAAAGCTGAATAACATTAGCCCCTGCTTTAATTTGATTTTTTAAGTGCGTGATGGTTGCCTCGCAAAGCAAATCCATTAATTCCTGCCAACGTTCAGGATATTGGTAGATTGCTTGCTTAGCTTTGGCAAAATCGTTACCGCCTTTGCCTTGAACCATATACATGGCCACTGTCCATACCGAACCAGCAAAACCAATTAAAGCTTTGTCTGCTGCTAGTGAGCTTTTTACCAATGATAAGGCTTCATAAATCGGCTCTAATTTTTTTGAAAGCTCTTGAATAGAAAGACTGATGGGTTGCGATAAATCTATAGCTTCTAGTAATGGTCCTTCACCTTCAGCAAATTCCAGCTTTTGCCCTAAACCATAGGGAACAACCAAAATATCTGAAAAGATAATAGCAGCATCCAAATCAAACCGTCTGATTGGCTGTAATGTTACTTCAGCGGCCAGTGTTGGGGTAAAGCATAAATCAAGGAAACCACCAGCTTGCTGGCGTGTTTGTCGGTATTCGGGTAAATATCTACCTGCTTGACGCATTAACCATATGGGTGGCGCTTCATTTGGGGTTATTCTTCCCCCTAATATATTTAATAATCTTATCATTATTCTTTATGTGATTGTAGTAATACTGTGGATATTGGGGAAAAGCATGGTTTGAGTTTTTATGCAAGAAATTTCCACCAACTTATCCACAATATTACCCTGTTGAAAATTCTGTGAACGAATCGTGATATTTTTTACTAACTCATTGATTTATAATGTTATTTGGCATTGATACCTCCTGTGAATAACTTTTTTATAAGCTTTTTTAGCAGCATTACCAGTGATTTATTAACATGGTTGAATAATTCAGGGATAAAAAACCCCTTAGCGTGCATAAATAAAAACCACTTGCTATTTTTTGTGGTTTTCCCATTCTTATCCACAGCTTTTCCACAAAAGAACGTAACATATTATGTATAATATTCATCTGGTTTCTGATTCCACTGGCGATACAGTAAAAAGCCTAACCAAGGCTTGTTTGGCACAATTTGACGGGGTGGATATTAAAGAGCATTTTTATAATTTGGTGAGTAATGAACGCCAATTGCAATCAGCGTGTCAGGAAATTTCAGAAGCCCCCGGTTTGGTTATTTTCACTTTGGTAAGTGAAGAGCTGCGCAATAAATTAGAAGAATTTTGCCTGAATAAAAAATTGCCCTATATTCCAGTGCTTGATCCTTTATTGAATGCTTTTTCTGGTTTTTTGGGTTCTCCCATGCGGGCCATGCCGGGTGGCCAGCATTTATTGGATGAAGAATATTTTACCCGTATTGATGCCATTGATTTTGCTCTTTCCAGTGATGATGGCCAAGCCTCATGGAAGCTAAAAGATGCCGATGTTATTTTGGTGGGGGTATCGCGTACTTCTAAAACACCTACCTGTTTATATTTAGCCAATCGTGGTATAAAAGCGGCCAATATTCCTTATGTGCCTGGGCAAGCCTTGCCTGCTTTTTTGTTTGACCTGCAAAATATTCCGATTATTGGCCTTACTGAAGATGCAGAAAGACTGATTCAGGTGCGGTTAAACCGCTTAAAAACCATGAATCAAAAAGAAGAAACTACTTATGTTGACCCTGAGCATGTACGCCGTGAAGTGATAGAAGCGCGCCGCTTTTTCACGGATAAAGGCTGGCCAGTGATTGATGTGACCAAGCGTTCAATTGAAGAAACCGCTGCTGAAATTATTCGCATGTTGCAACGCCGGGCACATCAAAGCCCTGCTCCTCAACAAGGGTGACCAGTTGATGAATAATTTTCCCATGGCTGGAGTAATGGGTTGGCCAGTGAAGCATTCCCGTTCACCTTATTTGCATAATCATTGGTTGAAGAGCTATCACATTCAAGGGGCTTATGGCTATTTTCCAGTACAAGCTGGTGATTTACCCGCAGCAATTAACGGCCTCAGAAGTTTGAGGCTGGCAGGGGCTAATGTTACCATTCCCCATAAAGAAATGGTGTGCCAATTGGTGGATAGATTGGATGATACCGCCAAGGCTATAGGCGCTGCCAATACATTGGTGGTGCATGATAATGGTGAAATTATTGGCTATAATAGCGATGTGTTTGGTTTTGTTGAAAACTTAAAATCTGGCATAAATTCACACCATTTATTGCGCCGTGCCATGGTATTGGGGGCTGGTGGTGCTGCCAGAGCGGTTATTTATGGCCTGCAATCATTGGGTGTTGAAAAAATCTATTTGGCCAACCGCACTATAGCCAAGGCTGAAGAGCTGGCCATGATGTTTGGTAGCATCGTGGAACCAGTGCGCTTGCCGCTAGATTCTGTGTTATTAGAAGATTGCGATCTATTGGTGAATAGTACGGCTTTGGGCATGAGTGGCCAACCGCCTTTAGATATTGATCTGGCCGCATTACCCCGTCATGCGGCGGTGAATGATCTGGTGTATAACCCCTTGAAAACACCGCTCTTGTTACAAGCAGAAAATAATGGTTTGCTAGCAATTGATGGGTTGGGCATGTTACTGCATCAAGGTAGGTTAGGGTTTAAGGCATGGTTTGGGGTTGATCCAGAGGTAACACCAGCTTTACATGCTTTAATTGCCCAAACCTTATAAAGTTGTCGAAGGCTACAAATTATTGAGGGATTGAAAATTTGCTAGTGGTTGGGGTAACAGGACAGATAGCTGCTGGCAAAAGCTTTTTTGTGCGCCATTTTTTTAAGAATGCCCCCGTTTTTGATGCTGATAAAATTGTGCATTATTTAATGGCGCACGACATTGAATTGCAACGGCAGTTACAAAATTTTTTCCCCGATTCTTTTGTGAATGGGGTATTGAATCGTTCTGTATTGGGGCGAAAAGTTTTTGCTGATTCCACGCAAAGAAGATTGTTAGAAAAATTAATTCATCCATTGGTTTTTAAGGAGTTTGAACATTTTCTACAACGCCAGCGTTATGCGGGTAGCCACTTAGTGGTGTTGGATGTTCCTTTGCTTTTTGAAAGCGGTATGCAGCATTATTGTGATACCACTATTGCCATCTGGGCCCCTTTTTTTATAAGGGCGCAACGGCTTTATAAAAGAAATGGTTCCGGCAAGGCGATGTTACGCCAGATTGACAAATCCCACTGGTCTATGGTGAAAAAAAATCAAATGGCCGATATTGTTCTTTCTTCTGGGCTTGGCACATCGCAAACCAATAAATTTTGGAATAAAACTTTTCTGGAGAAAAACAAGCATGCGCGTTATTGTGCTGGATACCGAAACCACCGGTTTATCACCAGATCAAGGGCACAGAATCGTTGAAATAGGTTGTGTTGAATTGCTAAATTTGCTGCCCACGGGTAATGAATTGCAAATTTATTGTAACCCAGAACGTGATATACCCGCTGAAGCAACCGCGGTTCACGGAATTACGGTGGATATGTTAAAGGATAAGCCAATATTTGGCGATATAGCCAAGGACTTCCTAGAATTTATTGGCGATTCTCCGTTGGTTATTCATAATGCCCCTTTCGATATGGCTTTCTTGAATGCCGAATTACATTATGTTGGGTTTCCTAAACTGGCAATGAATAGGGTAGAAGATACTTTAGAAATGGCGCGGCGCATGTTTCCCGGTTCTCCAGCCAGTTTGGATGCTTTGTGTCAGCGTTTTAAGATAGACCTTAGCCAACGCCAGAAACACGGGGCTTTGCTGGATTGTCAGCTATTGGCTGAAGTTTATTTAGAAATGAAAGGTGGCCGCCAACAAGGGTTTAACCTTGATCATATTGCTGATGAAGAAACTACGGTGGAAGATGAGACAAGAACCCCTAGAAAGCAGCGTGAAGATCGCCATTTTTCTCTAAAACCAGAAGAAGCTACAATGCATCGCGCTATGTTAGAACATTTAGTCAACCCTCTATGGTTAGAAATTAATTAGATAATGAGTGAACCCATCAATATTCTTGAACATATTGCCCAGATCAATGGTTGGGTATTTGAGCGCGACAATGAAGAAGAAGCAACCATTGCCTTAAAAGGCCGCTGGAGTGATTATAGCCTGCATTTTTCATGGCATGGGGAAACCAGAAGTTTGCAACTTGCTTGCCATATGGAAAAATTAAAGCTGGAAAGCGATTCGCGGTTATTTTTTACCCTTAATGATATGAATCAACGCGTATGGATGGGGCATTTTGAAATGGATGATGAAGGGGGAATAATTTTTCGTCATACCCAATATATTGGGTCTATTCCTTCCTCGTCTATGCAGGAAATATTGGCTATTGTGATTGAAGCGGCCGTGAATGAAGCGAACCGCTTTTACCCTGCCCTTAATTTTTTAGAGCAGGAAAAAGAAGCCAGCGATGAAGATTTAGCCATTGCCTTGTTGGATGTGATGGGGCAAGCGTGAATTATATTTGCACTTAATCTATATTACATGCTTGGTTTTGACTGATTCTTTCTACAAAAAGTAGGCGGTTGAAGAATTTGTGATGCTTCCAAGCCATGAGATGCCGCAGCCATATAATAGATGTTGGATAAATCGGTAGGAGTGGTGTTTTTTTTAATCCAACTATTATTCACCAAATATAAATCATGCGGGGCAAAATGAACACCTTGAACTCTTTGTTTGGCACCATTCAAGCATTCCCTTACCATGCGGGCTTGGTTTTCTTGTAAAAATTCTATGCATTCACCAGCTTTATTGAAAGATTGACAAAGATAGTTGGTACTGCGTGGAATAATTGAACGATAATGAACAAAAGAGAGCGATTCAGGATCAGAATTTTCTAGCCTTAAATCAGTTAGGTTTACAGCTTGATCCCTGATGGTAAGACGCTCTGACCATTCTCCTTGCGCAAATAGGTTGCTCATTAACTCGCTGGCAGTAGTTTTTAACCACCATTGGCTATTTTCTTCAGCTTGATTAATTAAAGGCAGATAAACCATGGCTATTTTTTCTTTGCGGGCTTGTGTCGAATTATCCATTATACGCTTTTTGTTTTCAACAGTACGATGTAAGGGTTTCGTATGCTAAAAGCAGCGTAATATAATTACGGACAATGTTGCAATAATTATTTATAAAGATAGACTGTATTTCTTATTTCTGGGGTATGATAGACAATGCGCTTTTCTCTTTCTTGGTTACATCATCATCTCGCCACTGATGCCCCGCTAGAGGTTATTAGCGAGCGGCTAACCGCCATTGGGCTAGAGGTGGAAAAAATTGAAGATGCCAGCGAGTCTCTTGCGCCCTTTACTATTGCCATTGTTGAAGACGCTTGGCAGCACCCAGGGGCTGACCGTTTGCGCTTATGCCGCGTGAATACTGGCACACAAACATTACAGATTGTATGCGGGGCACATAATGCTCGTGCTGGTATTAAGGTAGTACTGGCTCTGCCGGGGGCTGTTATTCCCCGTACGGGTAAAAAGCTGGAAGCAGGGGTTATTCGTGGTGAAAAATCCGAAGGAATGATGTGTTCCAAATGGGAATTATTATTGGGTGAAGACCATGATGGCATTATTGAATTGCCACAAGATGCCCCATTGGGTGAGAAATATGCGGCATGGGCGGGGCTGGATGATCCAATCATCGAGATTAATCTTACCCCTAATCGTGGTGATTGCGCGGGGGTTCGTGGCATTGCCCGCGATTTGGCTGCCAGTGGCTTGGGTGTATTAAAGCCTTTGGCGTCTGTGGCCGTACAATCTACTTTTTCTTCTCATCTTGGTTTGCATGTTAGCGCCTCGGAACAGGCCCCATTTTTTATGTTGCGCCCTATTCGTGGTGTAAAAAATATCCCCAGCCCCGCTTGGTTGGTACAGTTATTAGAAAAAGCAGGGGTGCGTTCAATTTCTGCTTTGGTGGATATTACCAATTTCTTTTGCTTTGATTTGGGGCGTCCTTTACATGTTTTTGATGCTAATAAAGTAAAAGGTGATGTGCGCCTGCATTTAAGCAAGGAAGGCGAAGAATTCACCGCGCTGAATGGTAAGGATTATCGCCTAGCTGAAGGATTGCTAACGATTAGCGATGCAGAAGGTTGTATCAGCCTTGCTGGTGTAATGGGCGGGGCAAGAACTGGCTGTGATGAGGAAACCCATGATATTTTACTGGAAGTGGCGTTATTTGACCCAGCAAAAATAGCCGAAGCGGGTAGAACCTTACAGCTATTTAGTGATTCGCGCTATCGCTTTGAGCGGGGGGTGGATGTTGGCCTACCATTATTGGCAGCAGAATTGGCCACGGCCATGATTATTGATATTTGTGGCGGCGAAGCTGGAGAACCGATTATTGCTGGCGCCCTACCATCATCGCGTAGCCCTGTTCTGCTAAGAGCAAAGCGGGTTGAACAAATTGGCGGTGTGGTGATTGATGCTCATCAACAGCAGGATATTCTAGAAAAATTAGGCTGTACGGTAGAAGCCGTGAAGGAAGGTTGGCAAGTGATACCGCCCTCATGGCGGCCAGATATTAAGTTAGAAATTGATCTGGTAGAAGAAATTCTACGGTTAAACGGTTATCAGCATATTATTTCCAGCCCCTTGCCAGATGATGGGGCTGTCGCGCAATTAGAGGCCACCGCTTCTTCTCTGCGTTATGTCATTGCCAGAAGAATATTGGCGTTACGGGGGCTGCGTGAAGTGGTTTCTTGGTCATTTACCGATGCTAAAATAGCAAAAAATTTTAATGGGGGGGATGAGGAATCTCTTACCCTATTAAACCCAATCAGCCAAGATTTAGCGGTGATGCGGCCATCTATTTTGGCTCATTTACTGGCCATGCTTGGGCGCAATGCGCGTAATGGAGCCAATAACGGTTTGCTATTTGAAATTGGCCCTGTTTTTGGTTGGCAACAAGGAAAAGATGTGCAGCAAATTATGGCGGCTGGTGTTCGTTGTAGCTTTAAGCCGGCCCGCCATTGGGATGGTAGCCAGCTTTCCACCGATTGGTTGGAAGCTAAGGCGGATGCTTTAGCCGCCTTGGAAGCCATTGGTGCACCGGTTAGTGGTTTGCAGGTGGTGCCAGCGCAAACATCGTATTTTCATCCCGGTAAATCGGGCTGTTTGCGGTTGGGCAATCAAATATTGGCTATTTTTGGTGAGTTGCACCCCAGCTTATGCGCAGCAGAAGGGATTGATAGGCCCATAGCTGCTTTTGAGGTATATTTGGATAAGGTGCAATTGCCCAAACAAAAAACCAAGGCGCGCCCTGCTCCCGATTTTTCGGCTTTTCAACCGATTACGCGTGATTTTGCTTTCCTTGTAGCAGAGAATTCTCCTGCTTCTGGGCTATTGAAAGCGGTAAAAGGCGCTAATAAAATCATCACCGATGTTGAGTTGTTTGATCGTTACGCAGGGAAAAACTGCCCTACTGGCATGGTATCGCTGGCTGTTACCGTGACGCTGCAACCCCGAGAAAAAAGCTTGAATGATGAAGAAATTGAAGCCATTAGTAAAACAGTGGTTGAATCAGCGGCTAAGGTAGGGGCAATATTGCGGGGCTGATGGTTTTATAGCCGATGAACAATAAGAATGCTTAGTTCATCGGCTATAAAATCTAAAATTTACGGCAGAAAGCGTGCCGCAGCGGCAGTCGCCGCTGTATATAGTCAATTAAGTTTATGATTAGTAAACTTAATTGACTATAACAAAAACATATCAAAAGAATTTTTAGCTAAGGATAATTTATTCAATGACCAACATCATCAAAGAAGTGCATGAAAAAGCGCAACATTTTCTGGAGAAGCATGGGGATCAAGAATTATATGATTATATGCTCACCCTTGCGGCTAACCTAGAACATGCAGAAATGCTGAAGCACCATTTTGGTTATTTTGTGATGCATGCACAAGCGGTTATTCCTTACGATATTCGCCCCCGCCACTTTCGTGAAGCGCTAGAGCGTGCTAAAAAGGTATTAGAGCAAGGAAATTAACATGCCTTTACGCAGCAAAGGGGTATGGCTGGTGGCGTGGGTTAAAGATCATATACTTCTTATGCTGGGTTGGTTTCTGATTATTTTTGGTATTGCTTTTGGTGCATTACCCGGCCCTGGTGGTATTCCCATTATATTAGCTGGTGCATTTTTATTGGTGCGGCGGTCGGTTTTTTTTCGTCGTTCAGTGGCGTATATTCGTCGTCGTTTCCCTAATTTTTCTGAAAAAATGATGCTCAATAAAAACAAAATGCCTCGTTGGGTGCGCTATATTTTAATTCGTACCGACCCCAAGAGGCATTCTAACAAGTAGGAAAGCTTAACTGGTTAATAGCGCATCCAGCTTGCCGTCTTTATCCAAGGCATAGAGATCATCGCAACCGCCAATATGCTGCTCATTGATAAAAATTTGGGGCACGGTCATGCGGCCACCAGATTTTTCTACCAATTTCGCCCGTTCTTCTTGATCATTGGTGACATCTTTTTCCGTGAAAGCCACCTGTTTTTTTTGCAAAAGATTTTTTGCCCGCACACAATAAGGGCAATAATCCGTAGTATAAATAATAATGTCAGCCATAATAATACCCTATATTGTTATTGGTTATAAGAATTAATGCGAGTCACGCGGTGCTTTACCCACCCAACTTTGCCGATAATTGGATTTTGTGGCTTCTTTGAAATGCCCACCATGATGCAATTGGCTCACTTGTTGGCGGTATAACTCTTCCCAGAATGATTGATGTTCTGGCAGAGAAATTGTTGCGTGATCGGTTATTCTTGCTTCCATTTCTGTTGTTGTAATCAGCATATCCACGGTGCGTTTGTTCAAATCTACCCGTATTTTATCCCCTGTTCGCAATAGCCGCAAATTACCTTCTGCCAAAGCTTCTGGTGAACAATTTAAGATAGAAGGGCTGGCAGATGTACCACTTTGGCGGCCATCTCCTAGGGTTGGTAAGCTTTTTATACCCTTGGCCAGTAAATAGCTGGGGGGTTGCATATTTACCACCTCCGCTGATCCGGGGTAGCCTACCGTGCCACAACCCCTAATCACCAAAATACAATGCTCGTCAATGTTTAATGATGTATCCTCGATACGATGATGGTAATCTTCAGGGCCATCAAAAACAATGGCACGGCCAGTAAACACATTCTCGTTTCCTGCTTCTGATAGATAGCGGCTTCTGAATTCCGCATCAATCACCGAAGTTTTCATGATGCCATTATCGAATAAATTGCCACTCATCACAATAAAGCCAGCTTTTTCTTTTATCGGCGCTTGGTAAGAGGCAATGATTTGAGCATCATGTGAGGGGGTATTGGCGTTGTTTTCACCCATGGTTTTGCCATTAATGCAAGGAGCATTCGGGTAAAATTCTCCAGCTTTTATCAGCGCTTGAATCACGGCGGGCACGCCGCCAGCGCGGTGGAAATCTTCCCCTAAATAGCTGCCAGCGGGCATACAATTTACCAATAAAGGTACGTGGTGGCCTTGCTCTTGCCAATCATCCATTGAAAGTTCTACCCCTATATGGGCGGCAATTGCTAATAAATGGGGTGGGCAATTGCTGGATGCCCCAATAGCTGAAGCTACTTTAATCGCATTCAAGAAATTTTCACGGGTAAGAATTTGTGATGGTCGATAATCTTTTTCCCCAAATTTTATAACATTATTCCAAGCTCTACCTTGTTCTTGCATCCATTGCTGCGGAATTGCACGGTTTTCTTTAACAGCAAAAGCTGCGGCTGTTGCCATCACCATTTCTACAATACGCACACCGGTGGCATGACCCATTTGCCCGCGTTCACGGTAAGGTGCAGGAATAGAGGCGCAACCGGGGAGCGACATACCCAAGGCTTCCATTAAGCAATTCATGGAAAGAGCCGTACCCATGGTATTGCAATGCCCAACACTAGGGGCAGAGCGACAAGCCATTTCCATAAACTGGCTGGCATCGATTTCACCCTTACCCATCATTTGCCGTGCTTTCCAAATCACCGTGCCCGAGCCTTCTCGCTCGCCTTTTGGTGACCAACCATTCAGCATTGGCCCGCCTGATAAGCCAATGGCTGGTATATCAATAGAAGCAGCTGCCATTAAGGCGGCAGGCACGGTTTTATCGCAGCCCGTGGTGAGTACCACACCATCTATTGGATAGGTGCGTAATATTTCAGCTAATGTAAGGGCGGCTAAATTCCTGTGCAGAGCCGCGGTTGGCCTGATGCCAGTTTCTTGTAATGGATAGGTGGGAAATTTAATGGGGATACCACCCGCATCTCTGATGCCTTCTGCCACGCGGTTGGCCAATTCTACATGCACAATATTGCAAGGGGTGAGTTCACTGCCGCTCACGGCAATACCAATAATCGGTCGGTTTGATTGTAATTCTTCCTGCGTGAGGCCATAATTCAGGTAGCGTTCAATATAAAGAGCCGTCATTCCTGTATCATGGGAATCAAACCATAGCTGGCTACGAAATAGTGACTTGGGATCAAACATTTTTTACTCTATTGCTAAGGAAATTGTATGAATTTAACTGTCTATCGCAGCAATATTTTTTTGCAACAGCTATCTTACATTCTACAGCAAAGTTACTTCTGCACTGCAAAAACTGATTGACGGCACTGCACGGCTACCGCATTGTTTAATTGTCGATTCTCAATTACTATAGTGAGTATGACAATAAAAACGCCAGATCGAGGGAATCAGTTCGGGCATTTTGCTAAAGTGACCGCTGTTCTAGGCCCCACTAATACAGGCAAAACATTTTTTGCTCTTGAGCGTCTTGTCACTTTTCAATCGGGCATTATTGGTTTTCCATTACGGCTATTAGCCAGGGAAAATTATGACCGCTTGGTGCAGATTAAAGGTGCGGCGGCGGTTGCTTTAATCACTGGAGAAGAAAAAATATGCCCGCCCACCGCGCGTTATTTTGTTTGCACCGTGGAATCCATGCCCATGGATCGGCCAGTAGAATGCATGGTGGTGGATGAAATTCAGCTTTGTGCAGACCCTGAACGCGGCCATGTTTTTACCGAGCGTTTACTCCATGCAAGGGGCAGTTGTGAAACTTTATTTTTAGGGGCGGCCACTATTGCCCCATTGATCAAACGCTTATTGCCTGCGGCTGATATTATTGAAAGACCGCGCCTCTCCTCTTTAACTTATGCTGGTAGCCGTAAGATCAGCCGCTTACCATCGCGCACGGCTGTGGTAGCTTTTTCTATGGATTCGGTGTATGAGGTGGCTGAATTGGTGCGCCGCACCCGTGGTGGTACCGCGCTTATATTGGGGGCACTTTCGCCGCGCACGCGTAATGCGCAGGTGGCGATGTATCAGGCAGGGGAAGTGGATTATCTGGTGGCCACGGATGCCATTGGTATGGGGCTGAACATGGATATTCAGCATGTGGCTTTTGCTGAAACCCGTAAATTTGATGGGGGGCGGCACCGCCCCTTATTGCCCGCGGAAATGGCACAAGTGGCAGGCAGAGCGGGGCGTTATTTAACCGCTGGCACTTTTGGGGTCACCCACAAAGCCGAAGGATTGGATCCAGCCCTTGTTCAGCAACTGGAAAATCATGAGTTTGCACAATTACAGCAAATTTATTGGCGCAATCATAAATTGCAGCTGCATTCACCACAAACTTTGCTGGATTCACTGCAAAAACCCTCGCCTTTTCCTTTTCTTATTCGCCAACAATATGGGCAAGATCATCTGGCATTACGCGGTTTGTTGCGTAATCCTCAATTGGCGGCGCGGTGTACCAGCCCTGATGCCACCAGCCTATTATGGGATATTTGTCAGATTCCTGATTTTCGTAAAACATTATCCGAGGTGCATATAAAATTATTAGAGCAGCTCTATGGATTTTTATTGGATAAGGGCAATATCCCGTTCGACTGGATGGCCAGTCACATTAATCAGCTGGATAATCCCAGAGGCGATATGGATACGCTGATGGGAAGAATTGCCCATATTCGTACCTTTACTTATATTGCGCATCGTCATCATTGGCTAAAAAATGCCGAAGAATGGCAGATAAAAACCCGTAAGGTTGAAGATAATTTATCCGATGCCCTGCACGAACGGCTAACACAGCATTTTGTGGATCGCGCCAAGCGAATTTATGGGCTTTCTAGTGAAGAAGCGCAGCATCAAGCCGCTTACATGGATGAACAAGGGCAGATTTTTCTGGATAATATGTTGGTGGGGCGCATTAATGGGCTTTCTTTTACCCCCATGGCGGCTGTATCGCCTTTCTTACTGGAGTGGGTTAAAAAACTGATGCCGCAGCAATTAGAAAAACTATTGCTGGCGATTAAAGACCCCAAAATATGTGCCCTGACCTTATTGGGGGATCGATTATTATGGCAGAATATGCCGATTGCGCGCCTTGTAAGGGGGGATAATTTATATCAGCCCAATATAAAATTGCTGGAATATAGCTGGCTAGACGATAGGCAAATTAAAAAATTACAAGAGGCATTGCAATTATGGCTCAATGAATATTTGGCTAAGAAACTGGCACCTATTATTAGCCTGCAACAGCAGAAGTGGCAAGGCGCCAGTCGCGGCATAGTTTTTCAGTTGGTGGAAGCATTGGGGGTATTGCCTAGAAAATCTTGCACGGAGTTACTATCCGATTTAAGCAGTGAGGATCGGCGCACGCTCTATAAGGCGGGGGTGCGCATTGGCTCGAGCCATATTTTTTTACCAAGGTTAGAAAAAGCAGCCACGCGTTTACTGCGTGGGGTGCTATGGGCTATTTGGCAACGCCAGCAATCACTATCAGAATTTTTAATGCCAGAATTTTTAATAACCCTATCACCCCAAAAATTGGGCGGTGCTATTATGCCTATGGATAATGCACCAGTTGGTTATTGGCAGGCCATGGGGTTTGTGGCCGTTAATAATGAGTATTGGCCAATTGATCGGTTAGAAAAATTTGCGGTTTCTGCCCATCAACAATTGAAAAAAAGCGATGATAATGGCCGCTACCGTTCTCCACAGGATTTAGCGGCGATTTTTTACATTAGTAACGAACAGGCAGAAAACGGCTTAAAATGGTTGGGTTGGCAGCAATATAATAATCGCTGGTATCCCAAACCTTACAAAAAAGCAGGCACGGCCAAAAAGAATGCACATTTACCGCTATTTCGTGGCTTGGCTGTTGCCACACCACCAATTAATCCCAATCAACCTTTTGCTGTTTTGCAGCAGCTTGTGAGCAACATATCCTATACTGAATAAAGGGGGTTCATGAAAGCCAGAAAAATCAACTCGTCCAGAAAAACAGACATCAATAATGTGTCTCCTGCCATTTCATGGCAACGCCTAGACCAATGGTTATGGCAAGCAAAATTTTTCAAAACCCGCCGCGCTGCTCAAGATTATTGCGCACAATATCATGTAAGAATTAATGGTGTTAAGGTTGAAAAACCAGATTATCACCTGCGTCTTGGTATGGTGCTTACTTTTTTCAATAATCACCATGTGAGAGTGATTAAAGTAACAGCTTTAGGCGGATTAAGCAGGCAAGGATTTGCCCATAAACAAGAGCTATATGAAGATCTTGACCCCCCGCAGCCAACGAATAGACTAGCAATAACCGATATGATGTGGGAACATCAAAAACCAATTGACATTGATAATCATTATCATTAAGCCAATGATCTATTATAGATTATTGGAGAATCGCCGATTATGGAGATAAAAAAATACGGCTTTGTATTGGCCACCACTTTGATCATGATGGTATCTCCAGCCATGGCAGAAGAAAAAGATTATCAAAACACTACCCTTAGTGGTAATTGGGGCGGGGTGCGTGATTCGCTAGCGCAAAAAGGTATTAATACAGATATTACCTATAAGCTTGATGGGGTGTCTAATATAGCAGGCGGGGCTAAAGAAGGCGCTAGAATATTAGATAATCTGGACATAGTTTTTTCCATGGATGGTGAAAAACTGGTGGGCAGTAGTGGCACATCGGCCTTGTTGTATTTGTTAAATAATAATGGCGGTCGGCCTGATGGTGATTTAGTAAAAAGCGGTCAGGGCATTGATAATATTGAAGTGCCCAGAGCCACCGCCAAATTATATCAAGCATGGATTCAGCAGGAATTATGGGATAAAAAACTGTCGCTATTGGCGGGTCTATATGATCTGAATTCAGAATTTTATGTTACCCCCGCCAGCGGCATGTTCATTCACCCCACCTATGGTATTGGTACAGACATGTCGCAATCGGGCACTAATGGCCCTTCAATTTTTCCTTTCTCGGCCTTGGCCGCGCGGGTAAAGATTCAACCATTGGATAATATGTATGTGCAAGCTGCGGTGATAGACGGCGTGGCGGGTGATCCCAGCAACCCAACGGGTACACAAATAGAATGGCATAAAAAAGACACCACCTTATTGGTGGGCGAGGCTGGTTATAATGCGGATAATCATTTGCTGGCAGTGGGCGGGTGGCGTTATTCTAAAAGATTTGCCGATTATGTAGCCGTGGATAGCAATGGCAATGCCTTAAATACTAGCAGCAGCGGGTTATACCTGTTAGGGGAAACACCGGTTAATGATAATATCACCGCCTTTGCCCGTTTAGGTTTTGCCGATGGCGATGTCAACCAATTTAATTATGCTTGGAGCACTGGTATTGTGTATAAGCAAATTTTTCCAAGCCGCGAGCAGGGGCAATTGGGTGTGGCCATTCATGGTGCGCATAACTCAAGCCCTTATAAAAAATCCCAGCTGGCAGCAGCCACGCCCGTGGATAATAGTGAACATGGCATTGAAGTCACCTACAGCGATCAGCTCACCCCATGGCTAAAAATACAGCCCGATGTGCAATATATTATCAACCCCGGCACCACCCCTAATGTGGATGATGCCCTGATTATTGGCACACGCTTAACCATCAATTTTTAACATGATATAGCCAATCCAAGCCCTTATAAGGATTTTTCAAAATGTTGCGTATTACTCTTCCGCTGGCACTGATGATGCTGGCCTCTTTACCCGTGTCTGCAAACCAGATTCAAGCCGATAATCGTTATAGTCAGCATAATTTTGTGGCCAATAAAGAGGAATATAAGCCAACTCTTGCCACACAGAAAAATTTTATCAATGGTTGGGGTATTGCTATTCGCCCTAAGGGCGCGGGCGGCCATTTTTGGGTAACGGCTCACAATATAAGCCATGAATATGTGGGCGATGTGAGCAGTTCAAACAATAAGCTATTACAAAACATCCATCAGGATAATTTGCAAACGGTCACTCTGCCCGTGGGTGGGGAAGATAAGTTTGCTACGGGGGTTGTCTTTTCAGGCAGCAAAGAAAATTTTATCATTACCCAGAAAATGGCTGGTGTAGAAGATATTACTGCGCCCGCTAAATTTCTATTTGCCAGTGATGGTGGCATTATTTCCGCATGGACGGAGAGAAAAAAAGCAGATGGTAGCTTTGATTGGCCAGCTGAAGCCGTAACAGTGATTGACCAAGCAGCAGAAGGGGCCCAATTTTTTGGTGTTGCCGTTAGTGCTGCTTACAATCGTATCTATGCTGCTGATTTTGGCATAAAACCAGCAATTAAAGTGTTTGATGGTCAATTTCAGCCATTAGCGATTAATTTTGATCTGCCTTTTGATGATAATAAAAATAAGCAAGTGGATGCTGGGGAGTATGCACCGTTTAATGTGCAAGCACTCACCACCCCTACTGGTAAAAATCATATTTTTGTTACCTATGCTAAAACCCAACCATGTCCAGAAACAGAAATAGAAAAAGGTACTTGTAAAAAAGGAGAGATTTTTGCAGGAGAAGAAGATACAGAACAATCAGGCCATGGTCGGCTGGCTGAATTTACTGAAGATGGCAAACTGGTTTCTATCTGGAAAGATGGTGGTAAGTTAAGTGCCCCATGGGGAATAGCCTATGCGCCAGCGAATTTTGGTGCCTTATCGCAAGCATTGCTTGTTGCTAATTTTGGCGATGGTACCATTGCCGCTTTTAACCCCACAACCCATGAATTTATGGATATCATCCGTGATTCTCAAGGCAAGCCTATAAAGATTGAAAAAATATGGGGGATATTATTTGGTAATGGTGAAAGCCTTGGTGATACAAATGCCCTGTATTTTGCTGCCGGCCCATCGGATGAAAAAGATGGTATATTTGGTGCATTGCGTCCAATATTGCCATGATTTAAGAAATTGCGGCAGAAGGCCTGTTGTTGGTGGGCCTTTTATCATATAATAATCACTTATACCTTAAACAAAATTCATGGTTCAATGTCGGATCATCCTCCTCACGATCACCCTGATCATGAAAAAAAGCATGATGCTCCTCATGCAGAAGAAGCACATGAGCGCCATGACCCTTTAGCTTTTTCTGCTTTTGAATATAATTTCATGTGGATTGTATCGGTTCTCGGTACTTTTCTGGTGATTATAGCAGCAATTATGGTGGCGGGTTCACCCTTAATGCTATTTAACGAGCCTGCATCATCATTCATTCATGCGCGTAAAAAATCGGCGCATAATGTACAAATTAAGGTTACTCATATAGAACCACCTTCTTCCAGCTATGGTATTTGCCATGTAAAAGGAAAAGTGGTGAATGTGTTCAAAACAAAATCTGGTATTTTGCAAGCCGATCATCCGGTGCATTTTTTCGTATCATGTGCTAATCCGGGTTCGGTGACTGGTTCGCTTGGCCGTGGTACATTGTGGTTGAGTAAGCCAGCGGTTATAAAGGCTCAATATATGGAAGTGTATTTGAATGGCACCACTGAATTTGTGGCGGCTATGGGGCAGGCTTGTATTATTGAGCAACCAACCGATAAATCAGTGTGTGCGCCGGATCTTAAAGAAAGCTTTTTAATGTATCGTCATGATCAGGATATAAAAGATTCGCCAGAAATTTATGCGCCGGCCATTAATCCGCACATTCCTTCTCCGCCCGTGGATAAAGAAGCAGAAGAGAGAATGAATAGTGGTAGGCATCATTAATGCAGCGTTCTTGTCCTATTTGTAAGCGTGTTGCCAACATAAAACTTTCGCCTTTTTGTAGTAAGCGTTGCCAACAGATAGATTTAGGGCGTTGGTTAGGCGAGCATTATGTGATTGGTGGGGATCTGGTTCAGGATAATGATGGGGATGCGACCTCAAGCCCACAAATGGTACTGGACATAAACGAAAAGCTGTTTTAGAAATCTTTTACGGCCTTTAGTAGGTTGTTGTTAAAATGTGCCCAGATAGCTCAGTCGGTAGAGCAGAGGACTGAAAATCCTCGTGTCGGCGGTTCAATTCCGTCTCTGGGCACCATTTTAGAACTTTTCTCGATATTTATTTTCCTCTATTACATTGCTCATATAATAGTCAGTATTATATGGTTCATGAAGATAGGGATGCTAGCCATCATGCTTAGTAAATCAGCTATTTTTTTATCCGTTAGCTTATTGTTGGCCAGTTCTTCTGCTCATGCCACCGATAGAATGGATGATAATGTCATTGTGCCGGGTAAGCGCGTGGGGTTTATCACTAAAAACACCAGCGAAGAAGAATTAAAGCGCTTACTGCCTGCTGGCAGCGTCCACCGTATATTGCATGACAATGGTGATGGCAGCTATTCTTGTGCTACAGAGATTTATCCAGCCTCTAAAAAAAGCGCTATAATCATCTGGAAAAGCGATTCGGCTATTTATACCGCAAATAATAGACAAGAAGATCAAAAAAGATGTGACAATGCCCCTTCGCGCAATAATCCCGAATCCATAGAAATTTTCCAGTATAGGGGAGATAGAGAAACATTAGAAATGAAGGAAGCCAGTGTGTGGCATACCAAGGAAGGGGTTCATGTGGGGATGAATCTGGCAGAACTGGAAGCCGTTAATCGGGCAGCGGTAGATGTGGATGTGAGTGAAAGTTGCTTTGCTGGTGGCATTAATAGTTGGAACGGTGGTATATTAGAAAAACATCAGGGGGAATTAGGCTCCATGATTATGGATTATCCCGATGTAGAAAAATTCAAAAACAACGAAAAATTTAGAAATAGTGGTAGTATCAACTCATCTCTTTTACCCTTGGAAGTAAAAAAACAGATAAGTATTAGATCCCTGACTATTGACTTCCCAGCAGATTAATCAGGCCATAGTTTACATTACAAGAAGCTCTGCAACATGAGAGCCTCCTGTAATTGCTATAGCGTTAATACAAATACCCCCCAGACAGGGCATATAAAACTCAGCTACTGGCCGCAGAAGTGGAGAGTTCTGCTGGTTTTTTGGATAATCTAGCCTTTAGCTGTGGCCAGATGTTCAGAAAAGACACAATCATGGAAGCGGTGAATGGCAGGCTTTGTACCATTAACATTACTGCCCATAATAAGGCTTCGTGATTAGCAATGGTACAATTAATCACTACGGCCAAGGCTAAGGCCCATAATAACAACGCCCAACATATTTCATCCCGCGCCATCATGATGCCTTGCATCAGGGCAGGTTTATCTTCGCATTTGGGAGTGCGTACAAAAGGACGACCGCTTGTCCAAATGCCTTGCCATACGGCACGCCCCACGGTGTAGGTAAGCCCCATGCCCGCTAGGCCTGCCAACAGCCTATCCTTCATTGCACAGCGTACCTGCCGATGATACAGCCATAAGGAGGCAATAATCTTAAAAACAAAAGCAGCGATGGTGGGAATCATGAAAGCGGTGGGTGGAAAGCCAAATATTTTAGGAATAAACAATACCCCCACCGACCAGAAAACTGCTGCACCTGCGAAAAATAAATGGGCACAATCGGCAAACCATGGCATCCAACCCGCCAGAAAATGGTAGCGTTGTCCAGGGGTTAATTTTCCATCTTTCTTAAATAAATCACCAATATGGTGCTTTACAATTTGTACTGCCCCATAAGCCCAGCGGAAGCGTTGTGTTTTATAGGCAGAGAAACTATCGGGCACCAGCCCTTTACCAAAGCTTTCTGGTGAATAAACCGCTAACCAACCAGCTTCAAATAATTTTAAGCCCAGCTCTGCATCTTCTGTAATGCACCATTCTGCCCAACCCGCGGCCCCTTCTAGGGCTTTTTTTCTAATCATGGTCATGGTGCCATGCTGAATAATGGCATTGCGTTCATTACGCTGAATCATACCGATGCGGAAAAAACCAGCATATTCCCAATGGCAGGCCGCTTGAAACGCATCATTCTGCCATTCACGGTAATCTTGTGGCGATTGTACTAACCCCACCTTATCATCAGAAAAAGCGGGCACCATGGCGGCTAACCAATCACTATCCACCTGATAATCACTATCAATCACCGCTACAATTTCAGCATCAGTTGCTGTTTCACGCAAAGCAAAGTTCAGTGCGCCGGCTTTATAGCCAGGCCAATTATCTAAATGATAGAAGCGGAATTTTTCTCCCAAGAGCTTGCAATGTTCTTGTACGGGTTTCCACACCGCTTCATCCTTGGTGTTATTATCAATTAACAACACCTCAAAATTGCTATAATCGAGAGCCGCCAGCGCATTGAGCGTATCAATCACCATTTGCGGCGGTTCATTATAGGCGGGCACGTGAATGGAAACTTTGGGTTGATACAGCGTTGGCCGCACGCCGCGCTGCGGGCTATATAAACGCCCTAATTGCTTTTGCCATAAGGTTTCGGTGAGTTCAAAACCATCGGTGAGAATAACCGCGATGAGCACCAGCTGAGTGAGCACCAACAAACTCCATGCAAACCCCATGGAGGGCAGAATAGGCATAGAAAAAGCCTGATACACAGCCCCCACTAACAAGGAAGCAATGGCTTGAATTAAACCCACATAAAATAAAATACCCACTGGCCGTAAACCATGGGAAAAACGGCGCAAAAACAACAGAATAAAAGGCATGGCCAATACACTGGCTAAAATAGCAAGCCTTGGCCAATGCGGGGTTTCTTGAATTTTACCAACAAAGGGAAACTTAAATTCACGGTGCTTATCAATAATACCCCAACTGGTACCAGCGGGTCCTTCAATGGCGCGTTTCCAAGGTTGATCGATGCTTTCCATCACCGAATAATCAAGCTTATTTTCATTCGCCATGTTCAAAAATTTACGCAAAAATGCGGCCTGATTCACGATAGAAGGTTCAGCCCCTTTTACCCATGGGCCTTCACTTGGCCAACCCACCTCACTAATCACAATGCGTTTATTGGGATAGGCTGCTTTTAACTGGTTATAGGCATCCATCACATAATCCACGGCTTTATCCGCGGGCACCCCTTCCCAATAGGGCAAGATGTGGGCGGCTAAATAATCGGAAGCTTCCACCAATTGTGGATATTTAAGCCAGTTCTGCCAAATTTCTGCGGTTGATACTGGTACATGCACCCGTCGTCTTACTTCTTTTAGATAATCGGCCATTTGGTCGGCTGATAATTCACCGCGCAGTACCACCTCGTTGCCCACCACCACGCTGGTAACATTCTGATTATTCTGGACAATTTTGACCAGTTCTTCAATTTGTTCACGGTCACGCGTGGTGTTGCCTTCTATCCAAGCCCCTGCCGTTACGCTAATGCCGTGTTTTCTAGCCAGTTCTGGAATGTGATTTTCACCATCCGCCGTGGTGTATGTGCGCACATGGTTGGAAAAACGTGCTACTTCTTTCAGATCATTATCCATTTGTTCAAGGCTGGGGTGCTTGCCTTCAAGCGGCGATTGTTCGGCCTGATACGGGGTAAAGGCCACGGCTTTAATGGTGCCTTTCCAGCCTTGTTCATTAACCGGCCTATTCCATACCGCCCAAAAAACAAAATTCACCAGCAGAACCAGTGATGTAACCAACAGCAAACGCCAGGATTTCATGAATTATCCAGTTTTTATGTATATGATAGGATATTGAATGCGCTACATACATAGCCCATTCAATCGATTATTGTCAGATATATAGCCAATTAAGCTTATGATGACATAAGCTTAATTGGCTATATACAGCGGCGACGGCCGCTGCGGCACCCTTTGTGCCGTAATTTTTAGACTATATATGAGATGAACTATAAGCCTACTTAAGTTCATCTCATATATTTATGGCAAATTAACGACGGTCAATCATATTTTAATAGGGATGTTACGGGAACATCCATTTTATTTCTGCCCGCTAAAAAACCAAGCTCAATTAAAAAGGCAGCGGCTTTTACATCGCCGCCAGCTTGGCGCAATAAATTAATGCCAGCCTGCATGGTACCGCCCGTGGCCAGCAAATCATCCACCACCACTATTTTTGCACCTTTTGTAATAGCATCGGCCTGTATTTCCACGCGGTCTGTGCCATATTCCAGATTATAATTATAGCCAAGAACCTGCCCAGGCAATTTCCCTTTTTTGCGAATCATCACAAACCCCTTCCCCAACATTAACGCCAAGGGAGCGGCCACCAGAAACCCCCTTGATTCTATGCCCACCAAAATATCGGGTTGATAGGGGGCAATAATGGCTTCCATCTGTCGCATGGCTTCTTTCCATGCTTCGGCATGAGCCAGTAATGTAGAAATATCATAAAATAAGATGCCAGGTTTGGGGAAATCCGCAACATGGCGAATATGATCTTTTAAGTTAATGGCAGAAGAAATATGGCTGGCCACCAATGCTGACATTCTTGATTCTCCGCTCTGGTAAATTTGTGCTGCTTCAGTTATAGTAGTAATGTAAAATGGTGAACATTAGATGATAAAAGCCGCTCATTTTTTTCGCCAGCTTGGGCAATTTATCCTCCAGCTTTCTATTGGGGAAGAAAGCCGCGGCGTGGCTGCTGCATGGCTGGCAGAAGGCGGCTTGGTGCAACGGCTGCAAGAAGCAGATGATGAAACCGAAGGCTGGGCGCATTTATTGGCGGCGGAAACTGCTCTTTCATCTTGCGCTTTTTTATATTTGCTCAATTTTCTAGGAAGGCGCAGTGTTGATTTTGTCGATCAACAGCGGGCGCGTGAGTTTGCTGAAACTTTAACTCGTTGGCTGGGGGAAGATGCAGAAGACGCAGCCCCTACAGCCCCTATCTGGCCAGAAATTTTAGTTTGTATTAACCACTGGCCGCGGCCAGAAGATGAAACCTACCACTATTTTCCTACCCAAGAAGAACCTGATTTGGCCTTTGGTTTTAAGGTGTTGGGCGCGGAATCGGGTGCAAACCTTAGTGAATGGCAACGTGGTTGGGCCAATAGCTCTTACCGCCAGCTTGTTATTGATGGTGCAGGCACGCGCAATAAACGCAAATATTACCGTTTAACCCTAGCCAAAGAAGCCGTGGCCGCTGCGTTGCAGATATTAAAGGTGAATGGTGATGTGAGCGTTATTTTGGGGCGCACCTTTGGCGAGGATAGGCTATTGGTAAAAATAGATAATGACCATTTTGTGCAAAAAATTATTCCGCTAGTGGAGCGGTTAAATGAAAAACCCTATAATGGTTGGCGGCCACCTTTTTCAGCCACACCATTGTATTTACCCTTGCGTCTTATCGATCAAGCTGTAGAGATTGTAAGAGCAGGTTAAAGGAGTATGGGGTGAATCTTCAATACAATAGTGCGGCGCTACCTCAAGAGGTTGAGGCGGGCTTTGAACCCCGTGGTGATGATGGAATAGTGCTGACGGGGCATTGGGCTGGCCTTCTGCATTTGGGGCTTTTTCAGCAATTGGAAAAATTATTGCAAGAGAAGAGCGATAAAAAATTAACCGTGGAATTATCTGAAAATTTTGTGGTAAGCCCCAATGCTGCCCTGATTTTATTGTTAATGATTAACCGCTTAAAAGCACTGGGTAAAGAATTAGACATTGAGCCATCTCAACCCGCTCAACAACAAATGATTGATTTGGCGGCTAACGGTATTGAAGCCGCGCCTGTAGTAAAAGTGGCAGGAGAGAAATTTTCCTTAAAACAGCATATCATGAGCATGGTGGAGCAGGTTGGCTTGAAATGCTTAGAGTTTTTTGCCGAAGCCAAATCCATGACATCGTTTCTGGGCGATATTCTCTTGAGCCTGTGGGCGATAGTGAGGTTACAAAGTCGCTTTCGTTTTACCGCATTTTTATATCATTGCCATGAATCGGCGGTGAAGGCCTTACCCATTCTCACTATTCTGGCATTTTTGATGGGGGTGGTGCTCACCTTTCAGGCCGCCGAGCAATTGCGCAAATTTGGGGCAGAATTGCTGGTGGTGAATTTATTAGGGGTTTCGGTATTTCGTGAAATTGGCGTGCTGATTACGGCTATTATTTTGGCGGGTAGAACCGGCGCTGCTTATGCGGCAGAAATTGGCACCATGCGCGTTAACCAAGAAACAGATGCCATGAATGTGATGGGCATTAGTGTTACTGAAGTATTGGTCATCCCACGAATCGCGGCCATGGTGCTGGCCATGCCCTTATTGTTTTTTTATGTATCGATTATTGCCTTGCTGGGGGGAATGTTACTCAGCAACGCATTATTGGATATTCAGCCAGCGCAATTCTTACTACAGTTTAAGCAAGGTGTAGGGCTTAACCATTTTTGGGCGGGGCTTATCAAAGCCCCTGTTTTTGCGTTGGTGATTGCGTTGGTGGGGTGTTATCAAGGCTTATCGGCCACAGGTTCGGCAGAATCGGTAGGGCGGCGCACTACTTTTGCCGTGGTGCAGGCTATTTTTATGGTATTGGCACTAGATGCCGTATTTTCCATATTATTTAATACCATAGGCCTGTAAATTGAACGATATAGTGATTAAAGTCAGTGCTTTACAAACCCGCTTTGGGGCACAAATTATTCACCGTGATGTGGGTTTTACCATTCCAGCGGGTAAAATTATTGGTGTGGTGGGAGGCTCTGGCACTGGTAAATCGGTATTATTGCGTAAAATTATCGGCTTAATGCCTAGCCCTGAGGGCAATATAGAATTATTTGGCCAAAACCTTGCCGCCGATGGTTACCGCCCGCTATCCCTTAAACGCCGTTTTGGCGTTTTATTTCAAGAAGGGGCGTTGATTTCTTCGCTTTCGGTGGGGGATAATATTGCCCTACCCTTGCGTGAAGCCACCAATTGGCCCGATGATATTATTGAGCAGATCACGATCATGAAATTATTGATGGTGGGGCTGCCTGCTGAAACCCATCTCAAATTTCCAGCGATGTTATCGGGTGGTATGCGCAAAAGGGTGGGCTTGGCGCGTGCCATGGCACTGGATCCAGAACTGTTATTTTTAGATGAGCCCACCGCAGGGTTAGACCCCATTGCAGCGCGCCATTTTGATGAATTAACCCTTGAGTTACGGCGCAATTTAGGGCTAAGCGTGATGATGATTACCCATGATTTGGATAGCCTAGTCGCGATTTGCGATGAAATTATCGCCCTAGTGGATGGTGAGGCCATTATGGGCACATTAGAAGAATTAAAAGACAACCCTAACCCATGGTGCCAAGAATATTTTCATCAGAAACGCGGTTAAATGGTGCCCCTCACCATCAGATAATATGGATTAATGCTAAAAACGCAGCTTTAATTGATAAGAACCCAGTTGTAATGTGAAGGAGACATCAATTCTTGGGTTCCACCACGGATTTTTTTCCTGAGATAAGGAAGAATCTACCCCCATGGTTGAATGGGCAAGGCGGTTGAGATATTTGACGTCGATATAATCGTAAGACCTTTTATAATCATCGTAAGACTTCTGATTTGTTAGCAAGCATGATTTTATCGTGCTTAATAGAGCGTTGTTAGCAGCATGGCGGTTTTCACCAATAAAACAGGGAAAACAATTATCTATTACCGCGAAGTCTATATGCAATTCCGCAGTATATCTCTGAACATCAGTAGTATCTTCCAATGTTACATCTTCTTCCATTTTTACTTTTTTTATTTTAGCAAATCTTTGCATAAAAACCTTATCAGTTTTCAGTGCTACCTTTAATTCTTCCTGTGCTTCATTAATTGCTTTTTTCAGGGCACATAAGCCTGAATAAACATGAGAAAAATTAAATGCGGAATAATCAGGATCATTGCGTATCTTCCTTTGCAAATATTCTTCGGCATTTTGCTGTTGGAGAATATTAGCGACGCCAGCAGTGACTGGCAATGGCATGGGGGTTAATTGTTGGGGTTGGCGGGCATCATACATAAGGGGTATTTGTGAATACTCGTTATAAGGAGTCCATGCCGATAACATTTGGCCCAACAACTCATCCACATGATGGTGGGCGGGGGCATGGCTGCTATAGGAATGAGTATCCCCATGATAACAGGCACTTACAATAATGCACTCATCCCGTAGTAATATCTGTATACGGGTAATAGAAATTTTTTTACCAGAAGCCGCCAGAGAAAAGACAGAATCAATTAAATTTTCAACACTATCCCAATGATCATAAGCATTGGCTCCAAGATAATCTGCTTCATAATAACCGCCATGGGCAAAATAGGTAAAATTATCGGCATTATGATGGCTGGTTTTGGAATCGTGATGCACGAATAGGCTCTGTTGTTTTTGCCCATCGTCGCTAAAATGATGTAAACCCAATAAATGGCAGGAGCCCAAATCGGTAGTGGCGGCTTTTTGCTGGTCATTAATTAATGTGGCCATGCCCTGCAATATAGGGATGGCTTCAGGGTGGGTAAGAGCCGATTTATATTTCAGGCCAGCGTCTCTGGCATGCAATAAATAGCTTTCCAACCTTTTAGAATCGGCATTTATTTGGGTAGTGTTATTGAATATTTTTTTAAGCTTACCTCTAAACGATTGCCCATGTAGTAATAAACCGATTGTGCTTTTTTAAGAGCATCATCCAAATTGTTGAGGTGATCATCAGAGGAATCCTTGGGCGCGCGCGGGTCAAGCGGCAGAAATTCTCCGACTGCTTGCCAGTAATGCTCTGCCGCTTCATCCCATTTTTCTTGTTCGGCTAAGGCTGCACCTCTTGCAAAAGCAGGGCTATTTTCTTGTAAGTACTTTTCTGTATATGTTCTTTCATCTCTAGGATTAACCAAGGGGCTGGGCAATTGCATCATGGCTTTTAAGATGGCTGAGATGCTGGTATCGCTGGTAATGTGAAGATCGCCAATAAAGCACTGGCTTTTGGTGCCATTTTTTTCAGCCTGTTTCAGGCGTGCTAAACCATGAAGTGCGGCATTAGCACTATTATTACTGGCCAGCACATAGGTCGTAATTTCTTTGATGAAATTGTTGAGGGCGGTGTCAACTCTTGAGAGATTAGCCGCATTCTGATCGGTTACTGTTTGGGCAGAGCTCATGGATATATATAATTGCTACGGTAAAGCAACAATTATATATCTAATTATATTTAACAACAATTGAATTTATTGGTTAATTTCCAGCAACTGGCAAAATTCTTCCCATTCCCGTTTAGAAAGGCCACTGCCTGCCTGAGTAACTGTTTCGCCTTTCAGCATTTTCTTTATCAAGGCAAGATTAATGGCGGATAGGCTGGCCGCATGCAGGCGATAATCTTCAAAGGCTTTATGGGCGATTGGTGTCCAACGCTGTAAAATATCCAGCATTTTTTCGGCATAGACTCTGATTTCATATTGGGCATGCGAATCTGCGCGTAAACGCAGAAAGTTCATGAAATTATGCAGATCAATTTTCCAATACCATTGGGTATAGGCATTCACGGTTAAGTTCATGCGCGCTAATTCCCGCGTTAACCCTGAACGATCAGGATCAAGCGGTTGGCCATCTTCATCTTGATTCAGCATTTCCAGATAATGCTGGTAGCAACGGCTTGCATCACCACGCAATATATCCAGCACCCTCGCTGCTTCTTCGCCTTGCAGCACTGAGCCGCGCCCTTGTCGGTTATTCACCGATTGTGTTGCCAATTGCTCTGGTTCTGGCACATAAAATTCTTTATCCAGCACAGAATAACGGGCAGAATATTCATTAACATTAGCGGTGCGGTGGCGAATCCATTGCCGTGCTACAAAAATTGGCAATTTTACATGCAGTTTAATTTCACACATTTCAAAGGGTGTTGAGTGGTAATGGCGCATTAAATAACGAATCAAGCCTGCATCATCGCTTGATTTTTTGGTGCCCCTTCCATAAGAAACCCGCGCCGCTTGCACAATGGCCGCATCATCCCCCATATAATCGATCACGCGAATAAAGCCATGATCGAGCACGGGAATGGGTTGATAGAGAATTTCTTCCAAGCTTTCTACCACTGGCCGCAAGGTTTTGCGCTGCTCTGTGCACAGTTCAGCAATTTCTTGCTGCTGACTTTCAGTTAAGAGATGTTGCGTTTTTTTTGCTGCGCTTGCTGTCATCTTGCCGCCTTTTTTTCAATCTTGCATGAGAATGCTTTTGTTTTAACAGAAAAAGTTTTATACTCAAGATGTTAGATTTTTTTATCTATCTATGGCGATAAATACTATTTGGAATAAGCGTTTCGGACCCGGGGGCAGAGCCCGGCACCTCCACCATATTTTTTAAGGGGGTGACACAGGATCGACGTGCGTAGTAAAGAGGTAGCGTTCGCTCGGTATGATTCCGCCGTTATCGGGTTAATTTGACAAGTGCCAACGATAACTTCGAAAGCATTAGTGCTATCGCTGCCTAACTAGGTAAGCGCGGCTTGGGGGGAGCCGGGCAACAGAATCCCCCCGCTTTGATGTGGATGATTAAGGTAGGGTTTGGGGAATGTCGAAAGACCTGATGCGTTATGATAGAATGGTAGAACAAGCACTACGGCAAGTAGTGCGCCAAGCCCTTATCAATATTTCTAATGAAGGTTTGCCTGGTTCGCATCATTTTTACGTTACTTTTCGCACGGCTCACCCTGGTGTTTCTATTCCAGCCTATCTTAAAGAACGCTACCCCCAAGAAATGACCATTGTTCTACAATTTCAATTTCATGGGCTGGCCATTACCGATAAAGATTTTACGGTTTTCCTGAGTTTTAATTCCATTCAGGAAAAATTATGCGTGCCCTTTGAGGCTATTACTATTTTTGCTGATCCATCCGTAAATTTTGCCCTGCAATTTCAAGCCCCGATTGATGAAATGGATAAGGGGGCAAAGCTGCCTTCTTCCAAATTGCCTTCTGCTACTGCTGCTGTGCCGCCTTCTGTTAAAGAATCTTCTACCAATAAGGTAGGAGAAAAAACTGGCGAGGTGGTGTCGTTGGATAAATTTAGAAAAAAATAGAACCCCATGTCGTCACGGCCTGTTGTCCGCTATCGTCTGCTTACCAGACGGGCTGTGCTGGTTGGCAGTATGCAGCTTGGCGCTTTGGCCGTTTTGGGCGGTCGCCTTTACCAATTGCAGGTAGAACAGGGCGAGCATTTCAGTGAGCTGGCCGACAAAAACCGGATTACCGAAGAATTTATCAGCCCCAGACGCGGGCGGTTGCTTGATCGCCAAGGTGTGGTGGTGGTTGATAATCAGCAAAATTTCCAAATACTATTGGTTCCAGAAGAAGCAGACCAATTTGATGATATGAATGAAATTATAGAACGCCTATCAACAATTTATCCAGTAACCGCCGAGCAGCGCAAAAACTGGTTAAAGGAAATAGAGCGGCAGCCTTCTTTTAAGCCAATTTTATTAGCCGAACATTTAAGTTGGCCGCAAATATCGCGACTTTCTTTGAATAAGCCAGCCCTACCGGGTGTGCATCTGGTTGAAGATATGGTGCGCTCTTATCCTTTGGGAGAGAGTTTTGCCCATTTAACCGGCTATATTGGTGCGCCCACCGGCAAAGAAGCCACTGAAGTGCTGAAACAAGGGATCACCAATATTGGTAAAATTGGGCTTGAACAATTTTATGAACAGGATTTGCAAGGGGTTGCAGGCGTAAAACAGATGGAGGTGAATGCCCATGGTCGCATCACCCGTCAAATATCAATCGATCAAGGAAAAGCGGGTAAAGATTTAACCCTAACCATTGATAGCCAATTACAGCGATTTGTATGGCAGAAATTAGAGCCGTATCAAAGCGCTAGTGCTGTGGTGATGGATATTCATCATGGTGATATATTGGCCATGGCTTCTTTTCCAGCGTTTGATGCCAATTTATTTGCGCGCGGTATTTCTTCAGCCAATTGGCGAGAAATGCTGGAAAGCCCCATGAAACCAATGATTAATAAAACCATTGCGGGGCAATACCCCCCCGGTTCTACTTTTAAGATGATTACGGCCATCACGGCTTTAGAAGCTGGTGCCATTACCCCCAACCATCGGGTATTTTGCAGGGGCTATATTATGCTCGGTAATCACCGTTTCCATTGCTGGAAAAAAGGTGGCCATGGTACGGTTGATTTAACCAGAGCCTTGGCTGAATCGTGCGATTGTTATTTTTATGATGTTTCCCAGAAAATAGGCATCGATTCCTTAGCTGTTATGGCGCGCCGTTTTGGTTTTGGCGAGGCCAGTAACATTGATTTGCCGGGTGAAAAAAGTGGTTTGATGCCAGATAAGGATTGGAAAAAACAAAAATACGATGCCCCGTGGCAATTGGGGGAGACATTAATTTGTTCTATTGGCCAAGGTTATGTGAAAGCCACCCCCCTGCAATTAGCGGTAATGACGGCAATGCTAGCCAATGGGGGCAGAAAAATAACCCCAAGGTTGGTGTTAAATGAACGCCCGCCGCAACCAACACCACCGATTATTGATTCTGCGCTGCTTGCTCCTGTGTTAAAGGGCATGATGGCGGTGATGCAAGCCGGTGGTACAGCCGCAAAGGTGCAAATACCAGAAGCTGGAATGGAAATGGCTGGAAAAACGGGTACGGCTCAGGTGAAGCGTATTAGCATGGCCGATAGGGCAGCAGGGGTAAAAAATGAAAATTTGCCATGGATTTATCGGCATCATGCTTTATTTGTTGGTTATGCTCCCATCGATAACCCCAAATTTTGCTGCGCCGTGGTGGTAGAGCATGGTGGTGGTGGTAGTGCGGTGGCGGCCCCCATTGCTAGAGATATATTGTGGGAAACCCAAAAAAATTATCGGGCTGGGGTTTAAGAGAGATGGCTAACTTTTCCTTATCCCGCAGAAGCCCCATGGGCATATTATGGGAAAAGCAGAAACGCATACCGCGCCTGTTGATGCTGTTGATTTTTTTAGCCATTGCCGTGGGGGGCACTGGTTTATATTCAGCGGCTGGCGGGGCGTTTTATCCTTGGGCGGGGCGGCATCTCATTCGTTTTTGTTTGTTTTTGCCGATTTTACTATTTTTAGCGGTGATCCCATTAAAAACGATTTTCCAATGGTCGTATGTTGCGCATTTTGGCGTGATTATCCTATTGGTTATTGTGGAAATCATGGGGCATATTGGTATGGGCGCGCAGCGGTGGCTGGCGCTGGGTTCTTTTGTGTTGCAACCTTCTGAATTGTGCAAAATAACTCTTATTTTAGCCTTGGCTCGCTATTGCCACCATCAAGATTATAAAAATATGGGGCGCATTCCTGTATTAATTCCCCCCATATTGATGATGTTAACACCCATTGCGTTGGTGTTATTGCAACCGAATTTGGGCACGGCCACTATTTTGGGCTTAGTGGGGTTGTTTATTTTATTTCTGGCGGGTTTGCGTTTATGGAAAATTGCCTTGGGCGCGGGCGCGGTTGGCTTTATTGCCCCCATTGTGTGGGAGCATTTGCACGATTACCAGAAAAGAAGGGTAACAACCTTTATGCACCCTGAAGATGACCCGTTGGGGGCGGGTTACCATATTTCCCAATCAAAAATTGCCTTGGGGGCGGGCGGCATTAATGGCCGTGGCTTTTTGCAAGGCAGCCAAAGCCACCTTAATTTTTTACCAGAAAAGCAAACAGATTTTATTTTTACCCTGATGGGGGAAGAATGGGGCTTGAAAGGCACAATTTTTATATTGGCCTTGTATGGCTTGATGGTATTAGCGGGCTATATTATTGCTTTTCGCTGCCGGCATCAATTTGGCCGTTTGGTGGCTTTGGGCTTAAGCATGAATTTGTTTTTATACCTGTTTATTAATACGGGCATGGTGATGGGATTAATGCCGGTGGTGGGCATTCCCCTGCCCTTACTCAGCTATGGCGGCACCTCTATGCTAGCGGTGATGATTGGTTTTGGCCTGTTGTGCAATATGCGCGTGCATGGGGAAGAAAAACTCTAGGGAGGCAGGACTCATAAAATGAGCCTATTGGGATTAAAAACAGCGTCAAAGCAGAAACTTGACATTGCTAAGGGAACAAATTTATCTTATCAGTGTATAAAAATGCCGCTTTAGCTCAGTTGGTAGAGCACCGCATTCGTAATGCGGGGGCCGTAGGTTCGAATCCTATAAGCGGCACCATTTCAGAAGTGGTTTATGCAAAAACGGTTCAATTCCGCGTGTGAGCCTGACTTGGCTCTGTTTCTAAGTTTCCGATATCAAATTTGCGCGGATTCGGATAGAAATAATGAAATTCAAATAGATACGCGGTTCTAACAAAACCACAAATCTTCTTCGATGAGATCAGAACCTGAGAAGTATTTTCGGTAAGGGTGTTCGGTCCGTTATGATTAGATACTTCTAATTATAGAGCTAATTTGACCAAACGATTGGGTCTTTCTTACTTTCGGCGACAAGATGAACGCCGAATAACCGCCGCTTTGATTTTTTATCGAGTTTTGTTCTGACCTCTGAATATCGCCCTAAATAAGCTCGGATTATCTTATCTATTTCTTCATCCATGTATCCCCAGATCGCTTCTTCATTGCAGAAAGAATACTGGTTGCTCCAACCCTTGACCTTGTTGTCAATGTCACGAAGGGTTGAAATCAATGAATGATCCCGCTGCTCTTTGTTTTGGGGAACATCGAACTTTTGCTTAAAAGTTTCGTCTGTCATTTCTTGCACGGATTTTAGCAGCCTCTGCCTAGAATCTTTATTTGGCCTTATATTTTTGCCTTTTATTTCAACGCCAAGAAAATCAAACCCCGCTGTAATCGCGCCTGAAACAGCTTTTGTATTTTTCTCACCAAGTTTATAAACGCTTAAACCCAAGCCATCGAGTATTGTCGCCCCTTTATCGAAGGCCTCACGCACCGCCTTCCAACCTTTTCCAAGTACTATGAAGTCATCTAAATATCGAAGGCAAGTGATGCCATCTTGATTCATGGCAACATCAAAATCGTAAAGCAAAATATTGCCTAATAGCGGCGATAAGCAACAGCCTTGAGGAGTGCCAACGGTGTTGTAGTCAAAGAACCTCCTACTTTCCAAAGATATGCGATCAATATTTTTTATCTCCAGATTCGTAGCCGCATCTAAAATACCAACAAAATCGTCATCTCTAGCATATTCTGCAACCTTAGAAATAACGTCTTTTCTTGGGATTTGCGTAAAAAAAGATTTGATGTCTGATTGATAAAAATGGTCGGCACCATTTTCGATTGCTCTAATCGCTGCCTGTATAGCGGGCTTAACACCTTTCTTGTTATCGTCTTGGTTTTTCAATGCTCCATAACTGCCGGGTGCATTCAAATATTTTTCAGTTGGCGGTAAACTTTGAATGACATCTAAAATAGCTCTTTGAACGATTCTACCTTCGACAGAAGCTAAAGCAATTGGGCGCTTTTTGTCACCAACGGTAACACCATGCGCTCCATCGAAAATTGGTTTAGTACGCCTATTCTTGATAGCTCGATAAATTCTATCAATGTTCTCTCGCTCATGTTCTTTGAATACCCGAACGGAATCACGTGTTTTGCTTGTATCGGATTTTAGTCCGTTTTCATAGATTTTCTGCCACGCATGGTGCAAAAAATTTGGAGAACATAACTGCTCATACGGATTACGTATTTTCTTTTTTGGCATCTAGCTGACCCTGGTGGTAAACTCTATTCACTAACCCTGTGTCCGATTCCCTTGCTTCGAATTGAAGCTCACCTCCTACGATATGCCGTTTCGCCGAAACGCCGACACGACCGAAGCAGTGGCCACCATCAAACCAACCGATGCTTGTGTTAAGCATTGTTAGGTATGTAGCAACCAGATAGACGGCGCAGAAAATAAATCTGCACGCGCGCGCCAAGTTGGCACGTTTTTGTATGTCATGAATTTTCCCTCCAAAAGTTTATCCCTGTCCAGCTTAGCCTTTTTGGGTTTTTGTAAAGCGAAATCTTGCATGCGCCTCCACCCTCCCCACCGACATATAAATGTCACCAGCTGCCCACCAGGATTCAGTGCCGCGAAGGCATGAAAGAGAGACAGCCGTAGCAATAGCTAGTGAATAGCGTGTGTCCGATTCCCTTGCTTCGAATTGAAGCCCACCTCCTACGATATGCCGTTTCGCCGAAACGCCGACACGACCGAAGCAGTGGCCACCATCAAACCAACCGATGCTTGTGTTAAGCATTGTTAGGTATGTAGCAACCAGATAGACCTAGTTAGTATAAGGAGCTATTACAGCAACATCAAGGGACATTAATCCACCATCAAAGAAAGAATCTATTTTATTACACAGTGTCCTAAATCCTTTCAGGAGTACCGTAAATTCGTGCATCCGGTTCGATTTTTTCTCTCGCTGGTACACCATTATTTCACTTTCAGTTCCACATCATAAACCGATAAATCGCTTTTAGTGATGGTGGCGTTGATGCTGTTTTCTGCCTTTAAGGCGGCTAAAGAGCCAACCTGTTCACTGGCCAGTGAAATCACATATTCCCCAGGGGGTAATTGGTTGGCATAAAATGCGCCATCAAATGAGCTGCGAATAATTTTCTTCAGCCCCATGCCTTCTATTTGCACATTCACCCTTGGTAGGGCGCGGGGCTTAGGGGTTAGGTTTTCTTCTGAAGCCGCGGGTTCAAACATCACCTTGCCTTCTATTTCCCCAGTTTCAGTAATATCGAAAGCAACTTTTGTGGGTTTTCCCTTGCGCAAGCCTAAGGCCTTGCCTTTTTGCGTGCTGGTCCAGAAGGCATCATCAAAACTGGCGGTATCAGGGCTAAATTGCGTGGCATCGCCCACTGGTAGGCCAGTGAGTAAGGTTTTGCCCGTTTTATCGGTAAGGTTTGGGGTGGGTTGATCGTTCACCAGCGTGCGAATGCTGGCCAGCGGTTTGGCTTTATCATCGGCCAATAAATGATATTCTGGCTGCACAATGCCTGAAGATGATAATGGTTTAGGGCTAACATACAGCGATTGATCGGCCAATGGGGCAATGGCTACCCCTAAGGAAGCCAACAAGGTGGTACCGGTAGAGGTATCGTACCGCGCTTGTAACCCTGTATTCACATGCGCCCAATCTTGCGACCATGAGGCCGTGTAAGCATTGGTGGTTTTGGGATAAAATTGCCGTTCTATCGCGGCTTCTAGGCGGCCATGTTCACTTTGCCATAGGGTAGTGGTATGGCTTACCTGCCCCAAATGGCTGACGGGCGTAATATAATATTGAATGGAAGTGAGTTGATCGTAGCGGCCGATGTGCCAACTGGCATCCAGATTATATTGTTTATTCCATGAGCCTTCGGCCACATCACTGATTTCGCGCTGGGCCGACCAGTTATTAATCAGGCGAATACCACCAATTTTGGTGCTGAAGCGTTTATTAATCTGTTCGTTACGATAGCCAAGCTTGCCATAACGCCCATCGTAAAACACATCGCCATCAAACCGCGGTAAAAACCATAAGGGCGGCACGCTTAACCCAACCCGCCCACGCAACCGTTCATCAAAGGGTAAATTGCCTTGGTTAGAAATAGCGGTGGTTAAATTATCCAACGTGGCATAAGAAAGATTAATGCTTAAATTATCAATGCCCGTTACCAAGCCAAATTCATTGGCCTTGCCGCCTCCTTCTTGCCAATAATGATCGGCACGCACATAACTGCCCAATAAAGCCGCCCGCAACCCTGTAACGGCAAAGCTTTTCATTTGCGCCTCGGTAATTTGGGCTAAACGGTCATTTTCTTGCCCTACCCCTAAATCGGGGCGCGGTAATAGAAACTGGCTTTCTACCTTGGGCAACAGGCTTTGGCGGTCTGGCAAGCGCCCCACACTCATCGACCATGTTACATCCTCAAAAATACCGCGATCATGCTGCAATAGGGCAGAAATTTCACGCCGCGGAAAGCTGTTACCAGTGCCAACGCCCAATAGTTGCGCCATGCTTTTACCCGTTTGCGTGAGGGTAAGGGTGGTGTGCTGCTCACCCGTTGGCAATAATCCATCCCCAATATATACTGTATCGCCGCGCTCGATTTTCTGACCCTGTGGCCCATATAATATGACCTTAAATGGGTTGGCACCAGTGGTGAGCAACACATCCACAAAAGCATATTGGCCATTATTGCCCACGGTTTGAAAATCTAATAATTGATCGCCGCGATATAATTCAGCCTCATAACCCGGAGGGGCTTGGCCTTGAATGGTGCGTTTATCAAAATCGAAACGCTGCGTGATGGGGGAATCGGATAGCACAATCCCACGCTCTAACCTTGGATTGGCAATTAAATTAACCCCCGGCATGGTTATATCGCCCAATTGAGCCAATTTTATGCCATCTGGCCAACCGCTATGGCCAGTTTCAAAACCCAGAGCGTGGCCATTGCTATGCTGGCGGCTAAGGGTAAGGCGTAAATCGGTAACGCCTTCATCGGGCTTGCCAGAAATAAAGCCTTCCATGGTGGTGTATAAAAAATCCCCCGCCCAATTCACATTATAAGAAGTTTCTGGATTGCCACGGCTTTTACGCAATATGTTGCTGCTAAAATCCATTACCGGCCATGCGTAAGGCTCGTAAGGGATAGGGGTTTCTTCATAGGATTTTTTCTTCACTCTGGCGCGTTGCAGGCCGCCCCTTTTGGCCTCGCGTTTTAATTTGGCCTGCAAGGGTAGGGTTTCTATGGCCTCAATTTGTAAGGTGCTGGTGCGTAAATTTAAGTGAAAATGTAATGGCCAGATTTTTTCTAAAGCCGCCGCAGGAATGTACAGATCATGCCCTTGGAGTAGTGATTCGCTTTTGGTAAAATTGGCTTTTTTTCCATTAGCTTCGGCAATTCCTTGTAAACGATTAATCGAAAAACGCCGGCTTTCTTCTAACAGCCAACCATCCACCAATTCCCGCTCTTCGATCAGTTTGGCTGAAAAGGCTAATAAATCAGCAATAGCCACCACTGGCAGCAATAAATCATGCTCTGTTTGTAAAATTAATAAATCATCGCTGAGAATATTTCCATCCAACTCTAGCGATACCACCAATTCTTCAGGCGGATTGTCCGCAGCTTGTGCCTGCGCAAAAGCCAGAGTAAGCAATAAAAAGATAAGAGCCGCAATGGCTTTCAAGGCTTAACCTTTTATGGTTGTTTCTGCCAAAATTGTTTCAGGTTCACTGCCACTTTGTGGTTTTATATAACGCACATTGGCCGTTGAAGGGATGCTGCTACCCGCTGGCATATTCAGCGGTATTTTCACCTCGCGCGTGGGCACTTCCAAAAAAACCGCCACGCCGCGCAGCAGGCCAAGCGTGGTTTCCTTACCCCCAATATTGGCCGTTACCATTAAATCACCATAAAGGCTTTGATTGCCAGAACGGTTGATGCTGAGATGCACGGCTTTTTCTTTGCCATTATTGATTATTTTAGCGCCTTCCAATTCGGCTTTGGCTTGCAATGTACCTTGCCGCACCACAATGGGAATAGAAACGCCGTATGCCACCGCCAAATCAATAGAAATACCATTATTATTGGGGTTGGGGTTCGATAGGCTGGTGGGATCGGCGCGAAATACCATGTGCGTGCGATATTCACCATCTGGAATATTGCCTTCTTTGCGCAAAGAAAGGCGCACCACCTGTGTTTCCCCTGCCCCCAACGCCACTTGGCGGGGCGAATAGCGCAGCATTTTTTCAGCTTCCAGCGAATCGGGACGAGGATTTTTTAATTCTTCATAGCTGCCATCTTTTTTCATGCCCACCTCATACCAATTAATGCGGTAGGTCATGGGGGTTTGGGCTTGATTAACCAACGTAATGGTTTGAGCCTTGCTGTTGGCTTCAAACACCACCCGTGTAGGGGTAACCAATAGCTGTGCTTTGGCCAAAGAAAAACCATTGCACCAGATTATTGCCGCTATTATTGCCCACAAGCGTGCTTTCATGGCCGCTTCCCCCTAGTTGTAAACTATAAATTAAGTTTAACTCTAGAACCGCTTTGTTTGGACAAAGTTAACAAAACGCTGAAAAATAGATGGTGGGGTTTGTTTTTGTGTCAATGTGATCAGTTCTTTAACCACGGCCATTCTTTGCGAGAAATTGGGTTTTATTGGTTGTAGCGTTGAGAGTTCGCTATCAATATGGTTGAGATAAAAAATCCCCTCTGGTGTTTTTTCCCAAGCATCATAAATATTTCTGAAATAGTGGTAATAATGCTGTGGTTTTTCAGTAATAGCCTTGGGCGGATGTGGCGCTTGATCTGTAGTTTTTTTCTTTTGAGAGGAGATAGATGTTGCCTGCTGATGAATGGCTTGCATCCTTGTATCATCGCGATTGAGCGTACAGAAAATATCAAAAAATTTTGGGTGTAATTGTTCATAAGAGGTAGCATTATAAAACGCGGCTCTTCCTTCCATTTGTTTATTAAAATGAGCGCTTAGGGAGAGTTCTTCTGTTTCGTCACTTGTTAAAGAAGATAGCAATTGTTGGAACAACATCGGCGCGAATGGGAAATGTGAATCGTTCAACTGGCAAGAAAATTCTTCTAATTTTACTGCGGGATGATATTCGGCTATTTCTACCCATGGGTGAGTTTTTGTGCTGCCATCCATGTTATGCTGTTGTACCCAATGCACCCATCTTCTAAATTCTCCCCGTAAATCACGAGATATTTTTACTTCTTGCCTTTCTTCTTCTGTTTCGCAATTGGCTATTTGCTGTTGAAAATAACCAGATTTGAGATCAATATCTTTTTGCCAGAAGAGATTATTAATGGCAGCAAATGCCAAAAAAGTTTTTGGCGAGAACACAGAATATGGAAATTCTTTTGCGAAACTATTGGGGTTAATCAATAAAGAATTTTTTGTGGAGCCTTCTTTAATGCCAAGCCACCAAGATTGATCATAAGCAATGATAATTTTCTTATTTTCTTGATAGGCGGCTAGAAGCCAGTTTCTTCCTTCTTGTGTGAAGCTAAGCGCTGCAATAAAACGCATGAGCCACTCTGTTTCTAAAAGGTGACGATTGGGATCTTGGTGCGCTAACTGGTTGGGTAATTCGCGATAATGGAGGCGTGACAAGGATATCCTCATAATTTACAAATATTATGCGAAAATTACATGAATTATGCCCTAATGACAATAATTTTTTATAATGCCACTATGAAAAACAGGTGAAGCATTATTGAATAATGAGGCGTTGGTGGATAAGGCAATTGCTTTAGCGCAAATTATGGCGGGTGGACAACAAGGAGGGGCAGAGGCATATTTTGAAAAACTATGCCATGCTTTTGCGGGGGAAGCTTTTATCAGGCAACAGCAACTTTTTTTACGCCCCCATACCGAGCGTTTGCAGCGTCTGGCTGGATTTTCTGCCCATAGCTGTTCTTTTGGCGGCATGTTGGATTTTACCACTAAAAAACATCTTAAGCGTTCATTTCAGCAAAACCCACCCGATGTGGCGCTTGCTTGGATGAACAGAGCCGCCCGTTTTACCCCAGCTGGCTCATGGAAACGGATTGGTAGATTAGGTGGATATTACGATCTTAAATATTACCGTGATTTTGACTTGCTGGTGGGTAATACCCCATTGGTAGTGGATTATATGATAAAAGCAGGTTGGCCAGCGGCAAAAACGGCCTATATTCCTAATTTTTGTGAAGCTTCTGGCGCTGAGCCCATCGACCGCGATCTTTTTAATACCCCGCAGGATGTGCCTTTATTATTGCTGTTGGCCCGATTGCATCCGGTTAAAGCGGTGGATATTGCCATTCAAGCAATGAAATATATTCCCGATGCTTATTTATGGATAGCAGGTGAAGGAAATTTACGCGGTGAATTGGAAAAATTGGCACAAGATTTGGCCGTGGATCATCGCATCCGTTTTTTGGGGTGGCGTGAAAATAAGGCTGCTTTGATGCAAAGCGCGGATGTTTGCGTTTTTCCCTCGCGTTTTGAACCATTGGGTAATGTGATTATTGAGGCATTTGCCGAGGGCTTGCCCGTGGTAGCTGCCGATAGTGACGGCCCCCGCCAGTTGATTGAGCATGGTGATAATGGATTATTGGTGCCGATTGATGCCCCAGAAAAATTGGCCGAGGCGGTGTGTGCATTGTTACAAAACAAGGAAATAGCCTTACAAATGGCTGCGCGCGCTCAAGAAAGAGCAAGGCTAGAATTTTCTCGTGGGGTAGTAATGCAAAAATGGTATGATAGCTTTTTGCACCATTGAGATTTTTGCATAACAGAAATGCATTAAATATAACAAAAAAACACATAAAATATGTTGATATATAATGAGCTTTATTATATTGAATAGGCGTCAATATCAAACCATTAATCATTTTTATAATCATATTAATAAGAAACATATGATATTCTATTAATGGAAGGATCTTTATGAGTATTACCCCGCAATTTAACCAAAATCCGGCTCTTGCACCATTGTTACAATGGAAAGAGCAAGGCTACACCGATATTGTGTTATTTGGTCGTTTCCAGCCCTTGCACAAAGGGCATATGGCATTGCTTGAAACCTTGCGTCAATCTGGCCTCACGGTAAATTTGGTGCTGAATAATAAAGTAGATGATAGAGCGGGCGAACGTAACCCATTCAGTGCTGACCAAAGAAAAGAAATGGTGAATTTAGCGTTGCCTTGGTTAGAAGAACAAAATCTTTTTACCGCCAATGTTTATTTGGGCGGTGGCGGCGATGTGGGTAATGCTGTGCGCCGGTTGAGTGATATTTTTGATGAAATTGTAACGCCAGAAATATGCTGCGCGGACGATTTTGACCAAGATTCATTATTAGGCACTAAAAATAGAAAACTTGTATTTGCGTATTTTGAAAAAGATGAAGATAGGAAAACCTATCTGGTGGATGGAAAAACCATCACTGGTGTGCATTATGTTGAATTGGTTGGCCAGCCTTATGGTAAATTCCCTATTCAACAAATTACCGAGCCAATGATTAATGCGGTGGGACAATATCTGCCGATTGATGCGAAAATGTTTCGCAACAGCGGCGATGATCTTGATTCACTGAATTGGGATTTGTTGGATTCGGCCGTGGCCCAATATGTACGGCAAGAATTAATGTTGGCACGGGTTAATTCGCGGCCAGTGGGTGCTGACCAATCTAGGGACATCTTCACCATAGAAGATAATCTAGCGCAACTGGTTGGCAGTCCAGCATTTCACCGGCAAAAGGTTCTTTATAAATTGCCGTTGCGCCCTAGCCTATAGACTTATAACTCGCGTACAAATACCCCGCTTTCGGTTGAAAGACCGAGAGCGGGTCTAAATAAGATAGATTGTGTTTGTGGGAGATCCGCTAAAGAGGGTTGTTCGGTTGTAAGATGGTTAAGCCGCGCCATGGTAATATGGGGCGAATAGCTGGCAATAGGCGTGAGCGCCTTTAATTGGTGCGCTTCAAGATGCTGGCAGCAGTTTTTTTGTAGAAACAATAGATTTTCTTGTGCTTCAATTTTGAACTCTGCAATGAATTTACCGCTATTAACCAAAGTACCCGGTCTTATTCTAAATTCTTCAATCGATAAATTGATGTTGGGTTGCGGCAAGAATTTTTGGTAAGCGGCCATGGCTTCTTGCGCGCTAGCGGCATGAAATTGGCATAAAGTAACATGAGCCAAGCCTTCTTTACCCAAGATATAATCATCGTGGATCGCGCTAAAATAATGAATAGAAAGGTTTGTGATCAGGGATTGCAATTGCTCTTCAACGGGCAATAGGGCGATGTTAAAGCGTTGTGTCATGTGAATGCGATGATTAGATGATACGAATAGCACTGCTATAACATGCTTAAAAAACGCTGGCAAGATGTAGATCCTGCCGGATTTTCTTGAATATTTCTTATAAAATGTTATAATCGGTTCTTGAATATTGACATCACACTGTACCATCACCATTTATAATCTGTGGTACAGCGTGTACTCAAAATTTTTTATGGGGAGAACCATGTCTTACGATTCTTATTCGCAGCAGGCTTCAAGGCTTAATGCTACAGAGGCATCCACCTTTGATGCAGGCTTGCGCCAGCACATGCTGCGTGTGTATAATTCAATGTCTATTGGTTTAGCCGTGAGCGGTGTGGTGGCCTTTTTAGCCGCTACCTTTCTGCGGGATATATTATTTACAGCCAAAGGCTTTAGTATTTTTGGCTTAGTAGCTGCTTTTTCACCCTTGCTATTTTTAATGATTGGCTTCCGTCCATCCATATTAATGCAAAAAAGCGCCACTCAATTGAATGGCCGTTTCATGCTATTTTGTGGTGTAATGGGTTTAAGCCTTAGCTCGGTGCTTGTTCATTTTACCGGTGAAAGCGTGGCTAGAGTATTTTTTGTGACAGCAGCGACTTTTGCTGGCATGAGTCTCTATGGTTACACCACTAAGCGTGACCTTAGTAAAATGGGTAGCTTTCTCATGATGGGCGTGATTGGCATCATGATTGCTTCATTAGCCAACATATTCTTCAACAGCAGCATGTTAAGTTTTGTTATATCTGTAATTGGTTTACTGGTATTTATTGGTCTTACCGCTTATGATACGCAAAACATCAAGCAAATGTATGCAGCGAGCTACGGAACCGAAGCTAATAATAAAGCGGCTGTTTTGGGTGCTCTTAGCCTGTATATGAACTTTATCAATATTTTTCAGTTCTTGCTACAATTCATGGGGGATCGTCGCTAAATAGCGGCCTAACTTTGTGAAAAATATAGCCCGTTTCCATTTGCTTAATGGAAACGGGTTTTTTATTGCTATATAACATAAACAATAAGTAATTTCCGTTTTTTATAAAGGCCATTCAGCATGAAACCCAATTTTAGCCATTACCATGCACCCATTGTTAATGATGATGCGTTGGATATTATTTTTCGTGAAGGGCGTAGTTTTTCTTATTGGCAAGAAAAGCCAGTTTCTGATGTGTTGCTGCATGCGCTATATGATTTGGTGAAAATGGGGCCAACCAGTGCCAATTCTTGCCCGATGCGGGTGGTCTTTATCAAAACATCCAGCGCTAAAGAAAAATTGAAGCCCGCCTTGGATGCCGGCAATATAGAAAAAACAATGACAGCGCCAGTAACCGCTATCATTGCGTATGATCGCTTGTTTTATAATCAACTGCCTCAATTATTTCCTCATGCCAATGCTAGGGATTGGTTTGCGCATGATCAGGAAAAAGCCGATAAAGCAGCTCTTCACGGCAGCACCTTACAAGCGGCGTATTTATTTTTAGCAGCGCGTTCTTTGGGGTTGGATTGTGGGCCGATGCAAGGCTTTAATGCCGCCTTGGTGGATGAGCTATTTTTAACGGGGAGTGAATGGAAAAGTAACCTGCTCTGCAATATTGGTTATGGTGATCGTGATAAATTGCATCCCCGCCAGCCGCGTTTGGAATTTGGTGAAGCCTGTAGAATTATTTAGCCCAATTTAATTGTTGATGAGATCATGACTATTCCCTCATTGCATCTGGCCCTGAATGTGGCGATGTTTACCACAGAATTGGGGCTATGCACGCACCAAGAAGAGCCCAAACTTCTATTCTTTGCAAAAGAAGAAGGACAATTGCAATCTTCTCGGTTTGTACCATTGCTGGAGCAGTTATTATTACAAGCAGGTAAAAGCTATCGTGATATTCAACAGATCAGTGTAACCACTGGCCCAGGTAGTTTTACAGGCATTCGGTTAGGGCTGGCTGCGGTAACGGCTTTAGCCATGGCCAGCGAAAATAATATAAAGATTGCTGGTATTTCTTGTTTTGATGTATTACACGAAGCGGCACGTCAAGAAGCCGCTTCCTTGCCAATTCTTACGGTAATCGATGGCAAAAGAGCCGAGCTTTATTGGCAGTGGCAAGAAGGCGATACCATCCTCACCGGTTGTGATACTGCCGTTGATTTATACCAACATTGGCATAAAACGCCCCTTTGTATTACTGGGAATGCGCCTTTTATTCTGCAGCAGCAGGAAGAACTATTATCATCCTTATGGAAAATATACCCTCAACCCCAATTATCATTACGATATCTGGCTAAACGGGGTTATCAGCAGCCCCTGCCAGCGGGCGAATACCCCATCCCACTTTATGCCAGAAATGCCGATGTTACCATGCCCAGATGATTCATTGGTTATTCAACCCTGCCCTGATTTAAGCAACCAAGACATACAGCAATTGTTGGTAGCGGAAAAAGAGTGTTTTGCTGATTATTGGCAAGAAGCAGATTTTAAGCGTTTTGCTGGCCAAGATAATCTTTATGTGGCAAGGATGCTAAGCGATGATCGATCAGCGATTACGGCCTATATGCTTTGGCAATCAGCAAGGATAGAAGCAGATTTGTGGCGGATTGCAGTTTTACCCCATTGCCGAGGAATAGGGCTAGGTAAAAAATTATTAAAAAAAGCACTACTGGCGATGCAACAACAGCAATTAAGCGAATTATTTTTAGAAGTTGCGGTAAACAACCCTGTTGCTATTGGTTTATACCAATCAGTAGGGGCAGAGGTGGTGGGGAAACGTCTTCATTATTATCGCCCCACCCCATCTCAGGCCATTGATGCCTTGATTATGAAAATAGACCTTACGAGACCACTCTAAAAGATTAGCTAGGCGGCTAATCTTTTATCTTGCGCCATCATGATGGTGGTAAGGCCAGCAATAATCGCATCTTCTGCACTCATTTGGCGGGTGATTGTCCAGCCGAAACGAGCAAAAGCATGCTTATAGAGCGATTCTTTAATGCCGGGGTCACTGACCAATACGCAGTTCTTTTGGCCAAAATATTTAGCGGCTCCCAATAATTCATGCCCCATTAATACGCCAGACAAATAATCACGGAAAGAGGCAGGTGGGTTATGCCCTGTCATTTTCTGACCGCGCACATTATGCAAATCGGTGAGTAAATCATGGCCTTGCAAGGCAATATCCAGCCCACGGTCAAAAGAAACCATATCGGTATCAGTGGAGTCCATAAATGTTGATAGCGAGCCATGCTTGCACAGCACATCAAAAATTTCACCGGTAAGAAATGTGCCAAAACGCTGAATTTGTGCGCCATTCATCACAATCCACTGACAATGGGTACCCGGCATACATACCAATTCTGTACCATTGAGGGTGGGGCCATTTTCTAAAATACCAAAAGCTTTGGTTTCTTCGCTGCGCATTACATAGCAGCGGCCATCTGGTTCTATGACCTTAATGCCGGGGACAATATAAACATTGCGCCCTTGCATAACACCCAGCAATTCATTGGGAATGCGGAAAAGATTATTGGCGAGCATATCAAGCCCCACGGGGCATTGTTGATAGGGTACAACCACCCAACCTTCCATGGTGCCAATTACCCCGCACATAATCACTGGTGCTTGTGGATCAGCTTCCAGCCAGTCGCCGATAATTTCGTGCAGATTTTGGGCATATAACTCGCCAACGGGGCGATGTTTTTGCTGAAAGAACTTCAGCTGTTGAATGCCGTTATTCGGTGCACCGCGTTTTTCTAAATCATAACCACGGCGTGCACGATAGACTCTGAGATTGGTATTGCCCCAATCCACCAAAATCATGCTGTTTTTTACCTCTCCCATAGCGGCATTCATGGCGTTTTCTCCTTAATAATTTTTTTTAATTAGCGGGCTTTATACATGGCAAGGGCAGTATCTGCCATGCGGTTGGAAAAGCCCCATTCATTATCGTACCAGCTCATTACCCGTACTAATGTGCCATCAATAATTTTGGTTTCATTGAGGCCAACGATGGAAGAGCGTGGATCATGATTAAAATCAGTGGAAACAAGCTCTTCACGATAAACGCCCAGAATATTTTTCAAACGGCCATCAGCTGCAGCTTCCAAGGCCGCATTAATTTCTTCTATGCTCGTGCTACGGCTGGCTACAAATTTCAAATCCACCACCGAAACATTGGGGGTGGGCACACGAATAGCAACCCCATCCAACTTGCCTTTCAGTTCTGGTAATACCTTACCCACGGCTTTGGCGGCACCAGTTGAGGTGGGAATCATGTTTAAGGCAGCGGCTCTGGCGCGGTGCATATCGCTATGCATGGTGTCCACCACCCGTTGATCGCCAGTATAAGAGTGAATGGTGGTCATAAAGCCATGCACAATACCCACGGTTTTATGTAAAACATCAACCACTGGAGCCAGACAATTAGTGGTACAAGAAGCATTCGAAACCACCAAATGATTGGCGGTCAATTTTTCATGATTAACGCCATACACCACGGTTAAATCTTCATCCGTAGCGGGGGCAGAAATTAAAACCTTTTTGGCGCCAGCTTCTAAATGTTTGCCAGCATCCGCGCGGGATGTAAAACGGCCTGAGCATTCCATGGCAATATCAATGCCTAATTCTTTCCATGGCAATTTAGCTGGGTTGGTTTCGCTAACACAGCGGATGGAGTGGCCATTCACAATCATTGCACCATCGGCTACTTCCACTGGTAATGGAAAACGGCCATGCACGCTATCATAGCGTAACAAATGGGCATTGGTTTTTATATCGGCCAAATCATTAATGGCTACCACCTCAATATCATTGCGGCCAGATTCATTAATCGCCCGCAAGACTAAACGGCCAATACGGCCAAAACCATTAATCGCCACCCGAACTGTCATGCTGTGTTCTCCCTAAACATTCAATGAAAAAGTTTTTTATTTTTTTAGTAATTTATGGGCAATTTCAACCACTTTCTGGCTGGTAATGCCAAAATGTTGGTATAATTGTTGGTAGGGTGCAGAAGCACCAAAGCCTTTCATGCCCACAAATACACCCTGTAAACCAGTAATTTCAGCCCAACCAAAGCCACAAGCGGCTTCAATGCCAATCACGGGAATGCCAGAGGGCAAAATGGCCTGCTTGTAGGCAGCACCTTGGGCCCGCAATAATTCCCAACTAGGAATAGAAACCACGTGCACCGCAATACCCTCTAAAGCTTTAGCCGCATTCACCGCAATTTCTATTTCTGAACCAGTAGCCGCTAGAATTAATTGTGGCTGATCGCCCGTGCGCAGAATAATATAACCACCCTTGGCGGAACGGTTTTCAGTGATGGGTTTGGTGCGTTGCAGCGGTAAATTCTGGCGGGTTAATACCAATACAGAAGGCCCTTGGTGTTGAAGGGCAATTTCCCAACATTCCGCTACTTCAACGGCATCGGCTGGGCGCAACACTAACAAATCGGGTATAGCGCGCAAACTGGCCAGATGCTCAACCGGCTGATGGGTGGGGCCATCTTCACCCAAACCAATCGAATCGTGGGTCATCACATAGATAACCCGCGTTTTCATGAGGGCAGAAAGGCGAATCGATGGCCGGCAATAATCAGCAAAAGATAAGAATGTACCGCTATAAGGAATAATCCCACCATATAAGGCCATGCCGTTCATCATGGCAGCCATACCATGCTCCCGCACACCATAGTGAACATAGTGGCCTAAATAATTCTGGCGGTTAATGACCTGCCGCTCTTTAGTTTTGGTATTATTGGAAGGGGTAAGGTCGGCTGAACCACCTACCAACATTGGCAAGGTGGGGCTAATGGCTTCCAGCACAGCACCAGAGGCGGTACGGGTGGCCAGCGTTGCAGCTTTTTCCTGAAATTCCTGCTTGATTTTGGCAAAAGCAGCTTCAGTTTGTGCAGAAAAAACCTGAGCATGTCTGGCTTGCCAAGCGGCTTTTACGGTTTCTGGCATTTGTGCAAATTTTTCTTGCCATTGGCTGCTGATAACTGCCCCTTTTGTGCCAACCGCCCGCCAAGCCGCTAAAATATCCGCCGGTATCACAAAAGGTTCATGATTCCACTGGTAGAAAGCACGGGTTGCGGCCACTTCATCCTTGCCAAGGGGTGAGCCATGAGAAGAAGACTTACCTTGTTTATTGGGCGAGCCTTTACCAATAATTGTTTTACACGAAATGAGGTTGGGTTTATCCGATTGCTGGGCGGCAGCAATGGCGGCAGCAATGGCGGCTTTAATGGCTGTTTCATCATGGCCATCCACGCGCGCTACATTCCAACCATAGGCGGTAAAACGTGCCAAACTATCATCAGAAAAGGAAAGGGATGTTGGACCATCAATACAAATATCATTGTCATCATACAGTACAATCAGGCGATTTAAGCCCAAATGGCCGGCCAGAGAACAGGCTTCGTGGCTAATCCCTTCCATTAAATCGCCATCGCTGGCAATCACATAGGTATAATGTTCAACCAGTTCAGGAAATTCAGCGGCAATCATGCGCTCTGCCAGTGCCATGCCCACGGCGTTGGCAATACCTTGACCCAATGGGCCAGTGGTGGTTTCTATGCCCATCGCTATATCGGCTTCGGGGTGTCCGGGTGTATGGCTACCCAATTGGCGGAAATTTTGTAGCTGTTCCAACGTCATTTTTTCGTAACCGGTAAGGTACAGCAACGCATAAAGCAACATAGAGCCATGCCCAGCCGATAACACAAAGCGATCACGATTAGGAAAATCAGGGGAATGTGGATCAAAGCTTAAAAAATCACGAAATAGCACCGTGGCAACATCGGCCATTCCCATGGGCATACCGGGGTGACCTGATTGGGCTTTTTCAACTGCATCAATAGCCAGAAAGCGAATAGCGTTGGCCATATCGGTGTGTGAGATGCTCATTTACCGTAATATCCTGATAGTTTTAGCGTATAGCGGCAAAATGGCTTGATTATTGGTAATGGTCAACAGTGAAATTTGCTTCGCGACAATATACTTTTCCCCTATGATCGCGCGAGTTTATATATTGGCTTTTTTATTGAAGAATTTTAGGAATGTAATCATGCAGAATGTTGCGCTTGCCCAAGATAATCTCAATAGCTCTCTCGCAGAGAATCTAGGTGATAATCGTTTAGATCATGCCTTAGGCACATTAGAAAAAACCCTTATTTTGTTGGATGACACTAGCAATCGTCGCTTGGCTGAAATTGCCAGCTTAAAAAACCAATTGGCTATTGCTGAAAAAGCAGCCGCAGCATTAACCTTAGAAAAACAAATGCTTTTAGAAGCCAATCAACAAATGGCACAACGCCTAGAGTGGGTGGTGGAGCATATTCAAAAGACCTTATTGGATAATCCAGCAACCAATAGCGTGGCAGGCTAGACGCTGATGGCCAGAGTAATGGTTGAAATTCAAGGGCGTAATTACCCCTTGCAATGTGCGGAAGGCGATGAGGAAAAAGTGCGGGCGCTGGCTTCTAAAGTGGCCTTGAAAGCGCAGGCAATTTTTCCTAAAAACATGGCAGCCCCTGCCGAAAATCACCTGTTGGTGATGACCGCTTTGATGTTGGCTGATGAAATTCAGGATTTACGCCAACAATTGGATGCGGCGGCCCGAATCACTGAAAGTGATGTAATGATTGCCATGGTAGAAGATATTAACGGACAATTGGCCATGCTTGCTAATAAGCTAAACCAATGATAGAATGATTATTGTATCTGCTGGGTGCGTCAGGCTGCTTATATCCCAAAGGCCGATAATTATTCGCAAAGGGAGCTGTCTCTGATCAGATTCTGGTTTGATTACATGGCGCCCACCTGTCTGACAGGGTCTTTTGCGGGTTGCATGGTCAACGGCTTCGGCGGATACTCTTAACTTTTTCACATATTTTCATGTTTTTTATTGAAAAATGTAATGTTTTGATTTAGCGTTGCCACCATATTTTTGGTATATTTTGGGGTGGTGATTATGGTGAATGGTAGGCTAGTTTTTATATCGCTAACAGCGGTTTTTTCCGCAGTTTGCGTGCAGGCTTGTAGTTCTGGTTCTGCGCCATCGCCCTCATCTACCCCTACCAATGATGCTTCATCGGTGCAGCCATTTCAAGTGATTACCTATAGAAAAGTTGGCGAGCCATCATTGGATGGTAATATTTGTAGTGATGCAGCTGCTATTTTGCGCTACACCAAGCAAAAACTGGCCGATGGCGGCGATGTTTCTTCCACGCAATTGAACAGCAGTAATTCTAACGTGACCGTACCACAAAATTTGGTGGTGCCCAATGTGAAGGGCACAAACCAATATAAAATGCCAACAGTGGAGAATTTTCCACATGCGGGTTGTTATAAACCAGCCCCTAAACCTAAAGCCCCTTGAAATGAATAAGCGGCAATTACGGCTATTGATGCGCCAGCGGCGGGAGAGCCTTTCGCCCGCTATGGTGCAAGATAGTGGTAAAAGATGGGCGGCGGCCTTTATGGCATGGTTAGAAAAAATGCCCCCCAGTGAAAAAACACCCCTTAGTAATGTGGGGCACCATATTATTGCCCTTTATGTGCCCTTTCGGGGGGAAGTTGATGTATTGCAGCTGGTGCCCAGCCTGAAAGAATTGGGCATAGAAATTGCCCTGCCTCGCATTAATCAAGGCGATAATGGCCAAGGCAATAATAGCATGGATTTTTGTATGTGGCTAGAAGCCCAGCCATTGCAGCAAGGGGCGTTTGGCTTGTTACAGCCTCCAGCAAATTTGCCCTCTATCATTCCGTCGCTTGTTGTATTGCCGTTGTTAGCGGTGGATGATGCAGGTAACCGCTTGGGTTGGGGCAAGGGCTATTACGACCGTACCCTTGCCGATAAAAAATATGCTGGTACTTGGCGTGTTGGCGCGGCATATTCATGGCAGAAACTGCCTTATATTCCTCATGATGAATGGGATTTGAGGCTACATCAGGTGATTACCGAAGAAAGTTGATGAATGCGGATTATATTTTTGGGGGATGTGGTTGGCCGTTCTGGCCGTGAAGCGGTATTAAAATATTTGCCCGTGATTAAGGAAAAAATGCGCCCCGATTTTTTAGTGGTGAATGCTGAAAATGCGGCGCATGGTTTTGGCCTTACCCCCGCCATGGCGGATGAATTTTTTAGCCATGGGGTGGATGTGCTGACCACTGGCAACCATATTTGGGATAAAAGAGAGATTATTCCCTATATTGCCCAGCAAAGCCGTTTATTGCGGCCGGTGAATTTTCCGGCCGAATCGACCCCCGGTCAGGGGGTGGTGGTGGTAAAAAATGATCGCGGCCAGAAATTATTGGTGGTGAATGTGATGGGGCGGTTATTTATGGATACGCTGGATTGCCCATTTCAGGCCATGGAACGTATTTTTAATGCTTGCCCGTTGGGGCAAGAAGTGCAGGCCATTTTGGTGGATATTCACGCTGAAACCACCAGCGAAAAAATGGCCATGGGGCATCTGGCGGATGGTAGAGCCAGCCTAGTGGTAGGCACCCATACCCATATTCCCACGGCGGATGCACAAATTTTGCCCAAAGGCACCGCGTACCAAACAGATGCGGGTATGTGCGGGGATTATAACAGCGTGATTGGTATGCAAGCGGGGGCTCCCGTGCAGCGTTTTTTGCGCAAAATGCCAGGGGAACGCCTAATGCCCGCCGAAGGCGAGGGCACAGTTTGCGGCGTGATTGTAGAAACTGATGATAAAACTGGCCTAGCATCATGGGTTTCAGCCATCAGGCTTGGGCCAAGATTAGCAGAGATATTGCCGCTGCCGCCTTCTCTTGCGTTGCTTTAAGAAAGCGATTAAATTTTGGATTTGTTGTTGATTGACTTTCTATTCACAGAATTTTGTCAATCACTGCGAAACAAGGGTAAAAAATTACCGAGGGTGTTATTATTATGGCAGGTCATTCACAATTTAAGAACATTATGCACCGTAAAGGCGCGCAAGATAATAAAAGGGCAAAATTATTCAATAAATTGGGGCGAGAAATTACCGTGGCCGCTAAAAGTGGCCTGCCTGACCCTGCCCTTAACCCCCGCTTGCGCCAAGCTATTGCTGCTGCCCGCGTACAAAATATGCCCAAGGAACGCATTGAAAAAGCTGTAAAAAGTGCTGTGGGCGGCGAGGATGCCCATAATTATGAGGAAATTCGCTATGAAGGCTATGGCCCTTCTGGCGTGGCCATGATTATTGAGGCATTAACCGATAATCGCAACCGCACAGCAGCTGAAATACGCTCGGCTTTCACCAAAAATGGGGGCAATTTGGGGGAAAGCAATGCCGTTTCTTTTTTGTTCAGCCATCAAGGGGTTATTGAATACCGCCTTGATGTGGCCAGTGCCGATGCCATGTTTGAAGCCGCAGCAGAAGCGGGCGCGGAAAATGTGGTGAGCACCGAGCATCATGAAGTTGAAACCACCGTAGAAAATTTAGGTAGCGTGCGCGATGAGCTGGAAAAGCAGTTCGGTTCAGCCAACCGCGCCAGTTTGGTATGGAAGCCGCTTAACCAAACAGCGTTGGATGCGGATAGTGCGGCTACTTTTCTAAAATTATTGGATATATTGGAAGATAATGACGATGTGCAGCATGTTTATAGTAATGCCGATATTGCCGAGGATATTTTAGAAAAACTGGCGTCTTAACATGCTGGTGCTTGGCCTTGACCCTGGGTTGCAGCGCACGGGCTGGGGGGTGGTGCGTTATCAACGCGGGGTGCTTTCTTATGTGGCCTCTGGGGTGGTAAGCAGTATCGCCAAGGCCGATACCGCCAGCCGCTTATTACAAATTTATCAAGGGTTGCAAACAATATTAGAAGCATGGCAGCCAGAAACAGCCGCGGTGGAAGAAACTTTTGTGAATGCCAACGCAACCTCTACCTTAAAATTGGGGTTAGCGCGGGGGGTGGTGTTGTTGGCTCCTGCTGCTTACGGCATAAGCGTGGCTGAATATACCGCGAATCAGGTGAAAAAATCAGTAACGGGGGCTGGCCATGCCGGCAAAGAGCAAGTGCAAGCCATGGTGCAACGCTTATTGCCAGGGCTTAATCAACAGCCATTAGCCCCCGATGCTGCCGATGCTTTAGCGATTGCCATCTGTCATAGTCATATGGGGGGTCATATGGGGGCGGGGCATATGGGCGGGGGTCACAGCTATAAAAAATAATCAGCCCCGCACACAAAATATGTTTGCAATGCAAAAAAACTGTTTAAGCATGAGTAGTAATAGATTATTTTCTGGGAGTACCTCATGGCTATATCCAATGCAAACCGCGTTCAAGCAAGCCAAACCGCAACAGATAATGGCCTGTTGCCCCTAGCGCAGGATAGATGGGCTGGTATTAAGCGCGATTATTCAGCGGCGGATGTGGCGCGGTTGGCGGGTTCAGTGAAAATTGAATATACGCTGGCGGAAATGGGGGCTAGAAAATTATGGCAGTTACTGCATGAACGCCCTTTTATCCGCGCGCTTGGTGCTTTATCGGGCAATCAGGCCATGCAGATGGTGAAAGCAGGGCTTGAAGCCATTTATCTTTCTGGTTGGCAAGTCGCGGCGGATGCGAATCTGGCGGGCCAAATGTACCCCGATCAAAGCTTATATCCAGCCAATTCTGTGCCTTCTGTGGTTAAACGGATTAATCAGGCCCTACAGCGTGCCGATCAAATTCACCACATGGAAGGCGCGGGCAAAATTAACTGGTTTGCCCCGATTATTGCGGATGCCGAAGCCGGTTTTGGCGGCCCCTTAAATGCTTTTGAATTGATGAAATCGATGATTGAAGCAGGGGCGGCTGGGGTTCACTTTGAAGATCAATTGGCTTCTGAGAAAAAATGTGGCCATTTGGGCGGTAAAGTATTGGTGCCCATTCAAGCCTTTATTCGTATTTTGAACGCAGCCCGTTTAGCAGCCGATGTTTCTGGCACCTCTACTTTATTGGTTGCCCGTACCGATGCTGAAAGTGCAAAGCTGATTACCAGCGATGTGGATGAACGCGATCACCCCTTTATTGACCGTGAGCACCGTACCGCTGAAGGCTATTATAATATTAAAGATGGTAAAGGCGTTGAATATTGTATAGCCCGCGCCTTGAATTATGCCCCATATGCCGATTTATTATGGTGGGAAACATCTAAACCCAATTTAGAAGAAGCCCGCATTTTTGCTGAAGCAGTGCATAAGCAATTTCCGGGTAAAATGTTGGCGTATAATTGTTCGCCTTCTTTCAATTGGAAAGCCAAGCTGGATGAAGCCACCATTGCCAAGTTTCAAAATGAATTGGGTGCCATGGGCTATAAATTTCAGTTTGTAACGCTGGCGGGTTTCCACTCGTTAAATTATGGCGCGTTTCAATTGGCTAAAGCCTATAGTGAACGCGGCATGGCGGCCTATTCTGACTTCCAGCAACAAGAATTCACTGCCGAGGCACAAGGCTTTACTGCTACTCGTCACCAACGCGAGGTAGGCACCGGTTATTTTGATGCGGTAAGTTTGGCTATTTCTGGCGGCGAATCTTCCACCGTGGCCATGAAGGATTCTACCGAAACCGATCAGTTTCATTAAAAACCGATTGGGTAAAAAGCTATAGCCAATAGAAAATAAAAATACACAAAACTATTGGCTATAAAGGTTGCAACTGCAACCTCGCACCCCCCACACAATGGAAGGGGTGCGTAGAATAAAGATTATAAAAGCCGATATTATAAAAGGGTGTGATGGTTTGCGGGTTCAGTACAAAATTTCATCCGAGCAACGGCAATTAGGGGTAACAGGTGTTTCCTTTGTTGAACTGCGTTGCCGCTTGCCAGATGATGTGCTGAACACCTTAATGCAAAATGGTTGGAGCAAAATTGCCCAACATCACCACGAAAATATTGGCTTATATGCGGGGCATGGTGCCGCTAGCGATCCAGAGCTGGCCGCCATGGTGATGGTGGCCCCAACCCCTGCTAATGATGTGGTGCAGGGTAAATATCAGCAAGGGGTGGTGGGTTTATATGTGCCAGATGTGGAAAAATTGGTGCAATTGGCCAAAGACTTAGCCTCAAAAAACCCTGATTTATTGGTGTATGACGCGAGAAGCGAGCAAAAACCAGAAAATTGGCCAGAAAATGCGTTGTTTTTGCATTTGCCCTGTATTATCTGGCCCCATAAAGCCCAAGAAAATAAAACCCAAGAAAACATCGCAGCAAAAACCCAAATCACCTATTTTTTGCCCTCCACGGGCGATAAGAAAGCCCTGCTGGCTGATTTTGGCAAGGTTTGGTAGAGCGCCCCGCGCTTCATAGCGCGGGGCCTGCGTTCACTATATTTACCCCACCCGAAAACGTAAGCGCAGCGCGTGGAAAAACATGAAAATAAATAAAGCCGACAGCCCAATTTGTAATACGCCTTCGGCAAAAAACATTCCCGCTATGCTGTTTGTTTTATCGTAGCCTAAACATTGCAGCATATTGTTCATTTTTTCTTTATCAACATTGATATTGGGCAAAATGAATGACCGTTTCAATGATAGCTGCCATGCAGTATCTACAATATCGCATCGGTTATTTTTGATTGCAACTTGAATATATGCAATAGCAAAGAAGATAATATTTGCAAGCCACAACAAAATAGGTTGCGTTATTGATAAGCCAAAATTAGACAGGCCTTGGTATAAATAACTAATCAGCCAATCAGTGGGTTTAAGACAACCCAATTGCCGCTCGGCTTTTATTTCCCCTGCCAACATTTGTTGTTCCAGCACATGATTTTTACCCTGTTCCGCCATGCGCCTGAGGGCACGATATTTTGATGGTAGGGAGGGATCGCTTACCGCGGGTGGGGTAATCACCAGCTGATCCAAATCTGGGGTTCCTTGAAAGGACGCTTGCCGAAAATCAGGGATGTTACGAAATTGCGCTCTTTCTAAATAGAATATTTTTTCGGCTTTTATTCCCCTAAAACTTACATTCTGCTGAAATCTTGTATCATTAAACCGCGCATTACCCTTAAAATTGGCATTTTGAAAATCGCAATCACGTTGAAAAACCGTTCGGGAAAAATTGACTTCCCCCCTAAACATCGCTTCATCAAAGTAAGTTTCCCGTTCAAATTGAACCTTGTGAAAAGAAACGTGTTGCTTAAATTCTGTATTCCAGAAAGAAACTGTCTGATTTTTATACTCGTCTTCGTCATCCTTAAATATTGAATTACCAAAAACTGTAACATCATGAAATATGGCATTATGAAAATTAGCGCCACCTTGAAATTGACAATTAAAAGAAGCACCTCCAAAAAAATTTGCCTCAACAAAATTTATATTTATGGGGATGGTTCCAGAAAAATAAATGAGATTCGGGAAAATATAGCCAATGAAATTAGTTCGACTGAATATCCTAGAATCATCGGGAATTTCGTCAAAATTGAGATTAATTAGGCTTTTTATATGCCAGCTATTTTCTTCAAGATTATATCGTTCTTTTTCCCAACGGCCTTCAGCTTCTAGTTGTTTTTTTTCCGCAAGCATGTTGTTTGCCCAAACATTCCAAGCTTCTTTTCCTTGTTCAAATAAAGCAATGGTTTCATCTTGATTCATGCGTTGACACCAGCAGGGGGCGTATATAATGCAGCCGTGGCTGTTTCAATAGCATCGCGCAATTGGGGTGCCACTATTTCATTGGGCAGGCCCGCTTCTATAGCGGGAAGAATGTTGATGGTAACCGTACCAGCTTGCGGCCAGAGCGCGCCTTTTGGCCAGATTTTACCCGAATTTAAGGCCACGGGCACTAAAGGCACCTGCAAATGGCGGTATAAGCGAATCACGCCATTTTTATAGGGCTTATCCTGATGGGGTAACACCCTTGTGCCTTGGGGGAAAATAATGATGGGCCGCCCTGCCGCTTTTACCTGTTCCGCCGCTTGCATCATCAGCGTCAGGGCTTGTGCCCCCTGCCCCCGATCAATGGGGATATTGCCCAATTTACGCACAAATCTACCCCATAGGGGAATGGCCATCAGTTCTTTTTTTAATACAATGGCAGGATCAGGGAATAAGAGATGGGTTTTTAAGGTTTCCCAAGCGGATTGATGCTTACAAGCAAAAATAAAACAGCCCGTTGGGGGTAAATTTTCTGTGCCTTCTATGCGCCAATGCACGCCCGCAATATATTTTTCTAACCAGCCATTCACCCGTTGCCATAAATGGCAGGAAAAAAGCGTGGCTTTGCGTGAAATGAAAGGCGACCAAATTAATAATACCGATAAAACAGCAGAAATGCTGTAAAAAGTCACAAACCACGCCATGCCGCGCCAGTTTTTATTGAGAAATCCCAACACCGCCTTGTGCCTTTAATTATTATTGTTGATAACCACAGAATGCAGGGTTTTCATTTCCTCCAAGGCGCGGCCAGTGCCCAGTGCCACGCAGGAAAGAGGATCATCCGCAATGCTGACTGGTAAGCCAGTGGTGTAGCGCAACACATGATCGATATTGCGCAGTAAAGCCCCGCCGCCCGTGAGTACAATGCCCCTATCCACAATATCTGCCGCTAATTCGGGCGGGGTGTGTTCCAGCGCGGTTTTTACCGCATCCACAATGGTGGCCACTGGTTCATAAAGGGCTTCGGCTATTTGCCTTTCGGTGATAATCAGCTCTTTCGGCACGCCATTCATTAAATCGCGCCCCTTAATTTCCAGCTTTTTTTCTTCGCTTTGGTCTATTACCCAAGCCGAGCCAATTTCTTTTTTTACCCTCTCCGCCGAGCTTTCACCAATTAAGAGATTATGATGCCGGCGAATATAGCTGATAATCGCTTCATCCATTTTATCCCCGCCCATGCGTACCGAGCGGGCATACACAATACCACCTAAAGAAATCACCGCCACTTCAGTGGTACCGCCGCCAATATCCACCACCATCGAGCCAGTGGGCTCGGTAACGGGTAGCCCCGCACCAATAGCGGCGGCCATGGGCTCTTCAATTAGAAAAACGCGGCGTGAACCAGCACTTTCTGCCGATTCTTTAATGGCGCGCCGTTCCACCGCCGTAGAGCCAGAAGGCACACAAATAATAACCTGCGGGCTGGTAAAACCCCGCCGATGATGCACCTTACGAATAAAATGCTTAATCATTTCTTCGGCAATATCAAAATCGGCAATCACCCCATCGCGCAATGGGCGAATGGCTTGAATATTGCCGGGGGTGCGCCCTAGCATTTGTTTGGCTTCATCGCCCACGGCCAGCACCTGATTGCGCCCCCTAACCTGCGCGATGGCCACCACAGAAGGCTCATTAAGCACCACGCCCTTACCCTTCACATAAATCAAGGTGTTGGCTGTGCCCAGATCAATAGCAATATCGGAAGAAAATAAACCAAATAATTTTTGTAACATGAAATTTGATGCGGTACGAAAAAACAAAATAATGGTTACAATCTATGCTGTTGCGTTGATAACAGCAAGCCCCATATAATGCCTTAGTTTATTTATATAGTTAAGCTCATTTTATATGAGCTTAACTATATAAATAAACTAAGCAATCTCGCACTCCACCACCCAATAGCCACCCAATGGAATAGGTGGTGCGTACAATAAATGTTTTTTGCCCTCATCCCTACCTTCTCCCAGAGGGAGAAGGGGTAATAAGAAAGAGCCTTCTCCCCTAATAATTAAATAAATTGGGAGAAGGGGGAGTAAGGAGGTTCTTTTCTCTCATTTTTATAATGGGTGAGAAGGAGATGATGGTACATTGAAAATGATGACCTCATTCTTTTTCAATCAGCTATATAACGCAGCAAGAGAGCGCGGCAAAAAATCAGCGTTGGATGAATAATTCAATTTCCGCCGCTTCTGCTTCAGGATAAATGGTGCTTTTTGCCAATATTACCCTGCAGGCACTGGCTTTTTCATCTTGTAAACAAAAGCGGGCAATATCATGGGCTATTGTTTCCAACAGCTCAACATGCGGTGCCGATTCCAGCGATTTTACATATTGATAAATACGGTGATAATTCATCACCTCGGTTAATTGTCGTGGTTGATGATGAAGGCTGACCGAATCATGGCGGTATAACTCAACGGTGAGCACACAATCATGATAGAAATCAGGTTCTTTTTCCCACGCATCCACCCCCACTTTTAAGCGCAGGCGCATGGATTTTAGGCGGATAATCTGATGATTTTGGTTGAATAAAGGGGGCATAGAACAGCCTATTTTACGCCAGCACGCAAACAATCGTGAATATGGATAAAGCCGACGGGTTGCTTGTTTTCTAATACAAATAAAGAAGTGATGCGGCGGCTATTCATGATGCCCAGTACCGTGGCGGCCAGCACTTGCGGCGCGGTAACTTGCGGGTTTTTGGTCATGATATTTTTTACCTGCTGATTGAGCAATTCCTGCCCCATATGGCGGCGCAAATCACCATCGGTCACAATGCCAACCAGTTGCCCATCATCATTCACTACCCCCACACAGCCAAAACCCTTGGCCGACATTTCAATAATCGCTTCCGACATCGGCGCGGTTTCCAGAATAATCGGGGTATTTTCTTGAGAATGCATGAGGTCTTTCACCTGCAGCAATTTGGTGCCCAAGGCACCACCAGGGTGATAGATGCGGAAATCTTCTTCACTAAAGCCGCGCTCATGCATCAAGGTAATGGCGATGGCATCACCCAAGGCCAGCATCATGGCGGTTGAAGAGGTGGGGGCTAAGCCCATTTCGCCGCCATCGCGCACCACGGGCAGCTCAAATAATACATCAGCGGCTTTGCCCAAACTGCTTTCAATGTTGCGAGTAACCACAATTAAGAAAATACCAAAACGCTTGGCATAATGCGTAATGCCCATTAGTTCTGCGGTTTCGCCTGAATAAGACAGGGCAAAAATAACATCATCGCGGGTAATCATCCCCATATCACCATGATTGGCTTCACTGGGGTGTACAAAAATTGATGGTGTGCCCGTGGAAGCCAGTGTGGCTGCAATTTTTCTGGCAATATGGCCGCTTTTACCAATGCCACATAAAACCACCCGTCCTTTGCAGGCTAATAAACGGTTGATGGCTTGAATATATTGATCGCCAAGACATTCTTTAAGCTTAATCAGGGATGCAATTTCATCGCTGATAACTGAACGCCCAACATCTAGAATATGTTGTGCCGAAGAGGTGCTTTTATTAACATGAAGAACAGACACAGCGAAAACCTTTCACCCAATTGTACTGCTCTTTTGCAGTTGTAAAGAGCCTTATAAACCGCGCATAAATGGTGGGTATGACAGGGATTGAACCTGTGACCCCTTCCATGTCAAGGAAGTGCTCTCCCGCTGAGCTACACACCCCAATTATGCCAAGGGCGAATATAAACGCTATTCACCCTTGGGTTCAATGAGCCAAAATCGCCTAATAGCGATACCATTCCTGCTTATAAGGGCCTTCGGCATCAATGCCCAGATATTCAGCCTGAGCGTTGGATAATTGGGTTAATTTTGCCCCCACTTTTTCCAAATGCAATCTGGCCACTTTCTCATCCAGATATTTGGGCAATGTGTACACTTTACGCTCATATTTTGCGTGGTTCTGCCATAGCTCAATTTGCGCCAGTACCTGATTGGTAAAGGAAGCACTCATCACAAAGCTTGGATGCCCTGTGGCACAGCCTAAATTCACCAAGCGGCCTTTGGCCAGAACAATCAGGCGTTTACCATCAGGGAAAATAACCTCATCCACCTGTGGCTTAATTTCTTCCCAACGGTAATTGCGCAAGGCTTCAATCTGAATTTCGCTATCAAAATGGCCAATATTGCAAACAATGGCGCGGTTTTTCATTAAGCGCATATGGTCTAAAGTAATCACATCTACATTGCCTGTGGCGGTTACAAAAATATCGCCCTCGGCGGCTATATCTTCCATGGTGGCTACCTGATAACCATCCATCACGGCCTGCAATGCACAAATAGGATCGATTTCGGTAACAATAACACGAGAGCCTTGGCTGCGCAGGGCAGCGGCTGAGCCCTTGCCCACATCACCATAACCGCAAACCACTGAAACTTTACCCGCTAACATCACATCGGTAGCGCGCTTAATGCCATCGGTTAAGCTTTCACGGCAGCCATATAAATTATCAAATTTCGATTTGGTCACGCTATCATTCACATTAATAGCGGGCACTAGCAATTTACCCGTTTTGGCCATTTCATATAAGCGATGCACGCCCGTGGTGGTTTCTTCAGAAACACCGCGAATATCTTTCAGAAGTTCGGGATATTTTTCATGGATTAATTTGGTAACATCGCCGCCATCATCCAAAATCAGGTTAGGTGTCCAACCATTGGGGCCTTTGATGGTTTGTTCAATACACCACCAAAACTCATCCTCTTCCATGCCTTTCCAAGCAAATACAGGAATGCCAACGGCAGCAATGGCAGCGGCGGCTTGATCTTGCGTGGAAAAAATATTGCAAGAAGACCAACGCACTTCCGCGCCCAAAACAATCAAGGTTTCAATCAGAACCGCGGTTTGAATGGTCATATGAAGGCAACCAACAATCCGTGCCCCTTTTAAGGGGTTAGACTGGCCAAATTCAGTGCGTAGCGACATCAACCCCGGCATTTCACTTTCAGCCAAAGAAATTTCCCGCCGCCCCCAAGCGGCAAGGCTCATATCCTTTACCTTGTAATCGCCATTATTATCCACCAGTTTTACATCTGTTTTCATTATTTTCTCTCTTTATTCTTCATCAAAACCGCGTTGCACCAATTCCACTAATGCACGAAAAGCTTCTGCTGCTTGTTCACCAGTAACCTTGATATTAATTTCTGACCCCTTGGCGGCCGCTAGCAACATCAACCCCATGATGGAAGTGCCGCCCACCGCTGTACCATTGCGGCTTACCTCCACATTGGCGGTAAAAGTTTCTGCTAGCCGCACAAATTTTGCGGCCGCTCTGGCGTGCATGCCACGGCTGTTAATAATGGTGATATTCTGTTCATGGGCAGACACGCTATTTACCCCTTTAACATTTGTGACGCCACGGTGATATATTTAACGCCCGCCGCGCGTGCTTTTTCTACCACGTCACTTAACTCGCCTTCTGCCCTAATACTGGCCAACCGGATTAACATGGGTAGGTTAATCCCAGCAATCACATCGATATTGGCTTTATCAATAGCAGAAATCGCCAAATTAGAAGGCGTTCCACCAAACATATCGGTTAGCACGATTACGCCCTTGCCGCTATCTACCGCGCTGATGGCGTCTAGAATTTCAGCCCGTCTTTTTTCCATGTCGTCATCGGGGGCAATGCACACGGTTTCTACCTGCGATTGCTTACCCACCACATGCTCCATGGCGAGCACAAATTCATCGGCCAACTTACCATGGGTTACCAATACCAAGCCTATCATCTGTTATCCTGAAATATTTCCATCATTATCATCTATTATTTCGCGGTGGCGTTTTACAACTTTCCACCCCTTATTGCGTAACCATATAGTTAGTTTTTCTACCACCACCACCGAACGATGTTGCCCCCCCGTGCAGCCAACAGCTAAATTAAGATAGGTTTTGCCCTCCTGCTTAAAAAGAGGCAGCAAATGAGATAACTGATCACATAACTGATTGAAAAACACCAGAAAATTTGTATCGGCTTGCACATATTCTTGCACTAGCACGCGTAAACCCGTTTCATGCTTCAATTCTGCAACATAGTGGGGGTTTTGCAAAAAGCGCACATCATACACCATGTCAGCCTCGCGCGGGAGACCGTGGCGAAATGAAAAAGACTGAATGAAAATTTGTAACTCTTGTTGAAATACATTCTCTATGCTGGCTTCTAATAGTTTTTTGAGATCGCGGCTGGTAAGGCTGGTGGTGTTGATAACCAAATCTGCCATTTCTTTGACATCGGCCAGCAATGTTCTTTCTAATGCCAACCCATCTTTTAGTGGCCGACCATCCGCCAGTGGATGACGACGACGGGTTTCACTGAAGCGGCGTTGCAATATTTCATCATCGCAATCTAAAAAAATGAGGATGTTCTTGCCTTTTTTGGAAGGGGCATGTTGCTCGGAGGTGGCAATAATCCGCCGCAAAGCAGCGGCCGAAAAATCACGACTGCGGCAATCAACTGTTAAAGCCAAGGGCGATTGTAGCAATGTTTCTTCGGTTAATAATAAAGGGATAAAAGAAATCGGCAGATGGTCAAAAGCTTGATAGCCCATATCCTCAAAGCTTTTTAAGGCACTGGAAAGCCCTGCTCCAGAAACGCCAGTAATCAAAATGCGCGGTGGTTTAGGCACTGCCCTATCGATATTCATATAGCAGCCCCTATGCTGTGAGCGGTGCCAGCAAATAATGCCGACCCCACCCTCAGCATAGTAGAGCCGGATTCTATGGCTATTTTATAATCGCCGCTCATGCCCATGCTGATGTTTTTTAGCCCCATTTCGGTTGCTTTCTGAGCCAATTGCTGAAAAAAAGGCGTAGGATCGCCAAGGGCTGGGGGGATGCACATTAACCCTTCAACCGTCAGCTGACATTCACGGCAGTGACGGTATAAAGCGTCTAAATCTTCCCACGCAACCCCTGCTTTTTGTTCTTCATTACCCACATTCACCTGTAAATAGCAGCGAATATTTTTTTGCTGTTTTTCTTGTTCCTGCGCCAGTTTCGTGGCCAGTTTTTCACGATCAACCGATTGGATTACATCAAATAATGAAACCGCCAACGCAACTTTATTGGTTTGCAACGGGCCAATTAAATGCAAGGTAATATCAGAAAAATTCTGGCGCAAACTTGGCCATTTGCTAGCGGCTTCCTGCACGCGGTTTTCGCCAAATACCCGCTGTCCTTGCTGGAGTAAGGGTTCAATCTCTTCTATGCCATGGTTTTTGGTAACGGCTAACATTAACGGGGTTGGTTTGCCCGCAGCATGGGCTGTATTTTCTATGGTGTGCAGCAAAGCCTGATGATTTTGTTGAATGATGGAGGTGACGTTATTCCTATCTGCAACAATCTTCATCTGCGCCATTTTTTCACGATTTTCCCTAAAATCTTGCATTCTACCCTAAATAACGACAATGTTCCTATCAAACTAAACAGTTAATCCATCGCTTGAATAGGTAAAGGCCGTATCATGAAAAAAGTTTTTTTATCGGTGATATTATCGGTACTGCTTACTGGTATTACCCCAGCCATAGCAGAAATTGAAACTAAAGTTGGCGGCTTCGTCAAGTTTCAATATGGTTTCTTCGATCATAAAACTAAAAATGTGGTACAAAATAATAAAACCAGCAATGACTCGTTGGTGGATTCGGATATTTACATCAGGGCACATCAAACGGCTGATAATGGCTTGGAATATGGCGCGCAGGTTGATTTGAAAGCCAGCCGTAATAATACCGAAACCAGCCAGAATGTTTTTGTGTATAGCCAAGGGGCCTTTGGCCGCGTGGAACTGGGGGATACCCCCGGCGCGGCTAATGAATTAACCGTGCGGGCACCAACTGTTGGTATTGGCCAGATTGATAGTAAATTGTACCGTTGGAATCTGCCCACTGCCTTATTGGTGCCGAATAATTTTGATGATGATTATTCAACCAAGCTGAGCTATTACACCCCTAGCTTTAGCGGTGTGCGTTTAGGCCTTAGCTATATGCCGCAATTGGGCAGTGCTGGGGAAGAGGTGATTTTCAGTCAGGTGCAGCAATCGGTGGCGCAGCCCCGCTCAATCGATCAACCCAATGCGCTACAAAGCATTGTACAGGCTGGGGTGCAGTACAAAGAAACTTTCGGCAAGGTCAATTCGATTACTGGTGGCTCGTATGTGATGGGCGATGGTAAAAAACGCCTTGCCGCGCCAACATTTTATTATAATAACGCCAGAAGTTGGGCTCTTGGCACACAGCTAGGCATCGGCCCTTTTTCAGTGGGTGGGGGGTATTTGCATAGCGGTAATTCTCTGAGTTATCAAAATCTTACGGGCCTGAATGAATATAATTTAGGGGCAAGTTACAGCAATGGCCCTTGGGCGATTGGCGTTTCATTCGTGCAGCAAAATGCCGATCAGGCCGATACCATGTTATATGGCGGCGGTGTGAATTATACCCTGTATGAGGGTTGGACATTGGGCGCGGATTTGATGTTTTATGATGTGAGTGGCAAATTGGGCAACCCTGATAAGGATGGCTATTTGGTGCTGACTGAAACCGCAGTTACTTTCTGATGCGTAGCGTAAAATTTATTCATCATTGGGCGGTTCTTATTCTTCCTTTATGGTTGGGGGCTTGCGCTTCTTTTCCTGAAGGGCAGCGCGTTCAAGAAGAGCAGCGCATGGATAAGATGTACCGCTATGGCAGTGTGCATGGTAAAAAAGGCTTTACCTTAACGGGCGATCAACAATCGGTAGAAAAAACCGCCCCTCCAGCCTCCGCAACCGAAGCTAAAGCCCGTGAAGCAAAAAAAATTGAGGCAATAACACCGCCGCCAGTTAAGGATGAAACGACTAAGGCCGCTATCATCGAGCCAGAAAAAAAGACCGCCGATCAGATAAATGCTCCGATTAACCAGCTAGAAGAGCGTATCAGCAAAGCGGGTTATCAGGTAAAAAATACAGCCAAAGGGCAACTGGTAACAGAATGGCGGCAGGATACAGGTGGCAAAAAACGCTTGCGGGTGGAGCTGATTTGGCCAGCTGATAATTTGCTTGTTGATCTGGCCAACATGCCTATGATGGTATCCGTACCAGAACAGCAGCAATCGCCAGCTGGCACATGGCAAACCACAGGAATCAATACAGCAGAAGCAGCCAGAATATTGGCTATTATTCGCGGGGAATAGGAATTTGAGCATGAGTGAGCGTTATAATCCATTAGAAACTGAAGAAAAATGGCAAAAACGCTGGGAGGATGAGGCTGTTTTTGCCGTATCCGATATTCCTTCTAAAGAAAAATATTATGTTCTGGCGATGTTTCCCTATCCTTCGGGGCGCATTCATATGGGGCATGTGCGTAACTACACCTTAAGCGATGTGGTGGCGCGCTACAAGCGAGCCAAGGGCTATGAAGTATTGCACCCCATGGGTTGGGATGCGCTGGGCTTACCCGCTGAAAATGCAGCCATTGCCAATAAGGTGCACCCTGAAAGCTGGACATATGATAATATTGCGGTGATGCGCGAACAATTAAAATCCATGGGGCTTTCTATTGATTGGCAGCGCGAAGTTTTTACCTGCCATCCTGATTATTACCGCCATGAACAGAAAATGTTTCTGGATTTTATGAAAAAAGGCTTGGCTTATCGTAAAGAAAGCTGGGTGAATTGGGATCCTATTGAAAATACGGTGTTGGCCAATGAGCAGGTGATTGATGGCCGTGGCTGGCGTTCGGGGGCGTTGGTTGAACGGCGCAAGCTCTATCAATGGTTTTTGAAAATTACCGATTATGCACCAGATTTGCTGGAATCATTGCAATCTTTACCCAATTGGCCAGAAAAAGTACGGCTGATGCAAGAAAATTGGATTGGCATGTCGGAAGGGGCATTGCTGTCTTTTGCCTTGGAAGAAACGCCAGCTAATACCGATTTTAAGGCCATTGATGTTTTTACCACCCGTCCAGACACCTTATTTGGTGCTGCTTTTGTGGCGATTGCACCAGATCACCCAATTTGTGAGCATTTAGCCTCACAAAACTTAGATTTAGCGGCTTTTGTAAAAGAATGCCGGCAAATGGGTACCAGCACCGAAGCTTTGGAAAAGGCTGAAAAGAAGGGCTTGCCTACAGGGCTTTTTGTGCGCCATCCTTTTGATGCTACCCGTTTGTTGCCTGTATATGTGGCCAATTTTGTGTTGATGACTTATGGCACTGGCGCGGTATTTGGCTGCCCAGCGCACGATCAGCGCGATCTTGATTTTGCCAGAAAATATGATTTACCCGTGCGCCCCGTGGTATTAGCGGCAGGGGCTGAAGATATGATAATTGCTGAAACCGCCTATATTGGTGACGGCGTATTATTTAACTCAGATTTCCTGAATGGTTTATCGGTAGCAGAGGGTAAGAAAGCCGCTATTAAAAAATTGGTAGTACAAGGCCAAGGTGAAGGGGTTATACAATATCGTCTGCGCGATTGGGGCATTAGTCGTCAGCGTTATTGGGGTTGCCCTATTCCGGTTATTCATTGTGAGCATTGTGGTATTGTGCCGGTGGCTGAACAGGATTTGCCGGTGGTTTTACCCAAGGATGTTACCTTCGATCAACCCGGTAACCCCTTAGATCATCACCCCAGTTGGAAGCATGTGCCTTGCCCACAATGCAAGGCGCCAGCATTGCGTGAAACCGATACATTTGATACTTTTTTTGAAAGCTCATGGTATTTTGCCCGCTATACCGATGCGAGCAATAGTAATAAGCCTTTCGATAAAGCCAGAGCCGATGCTTGGCTGCCCGTGGATCAATATATTGGCGGCGTGGAACATGCGGTATTGCATTTGCTCTATGCTCGCTTTTTTACCAGAGCCATGAGTGATTGTGGTTATTTATCGGTAAAAGAGCCATTTTCGGGTTTATTTACCCAAGGCATGATTACCCATGAAACCTATAAAGATGAACAAGGATTGTGGGTGTACCCGCAAGATACTATTGTTACCGAAACTGGAGAGCGTGTTTTAGCCGCTAATGGTCAGAAAGTAAGTGTTGGGCGGATTGAGAAAATGTCAAAATCCAAGAAAAACACCATTGATCCAGCGGATATTATTGGTAATTATGGGGCGGATGCGGCGCGCTTATTTATTCTTTCCGATAGCCCACCAGAGCGCGATTTAGAATGGACAGAAGCGGGTATTGATGGCGCATGGCGTTATATTAACCGCTTATGGCGCATGGTGGTGGAGCCACCTTTCCCGTTGCCGCCATTAAATGCGCCCATTCCTACTGAATTCAGTGAAGCCGCTCTTAAAGCACGGCAATTGGTGCATAAAACCATTCAATTGCTAGCCGATGATTTGGAAAAATTTAATCTTAACCGCGTGGTGGCACGATTGCGTGAAGCCAGTAATGCCATCACTGAATTAAGCGGTAATGGCGCAGGGGAAGCATGGAGCTGGCGTGAAGGCTGTGAAATTATTATCCGCTTGATGGCACCAATGATGCCACATTTGGCTGAAGAATTATGGGAAAAGTTAGGGCACACAAGCATGTTGGTGCATACCCCATGGCCAGAAGCTAATGCCGCCTTACTACAACAGGAAAATGTAACCATAGCCATTCAGATTAATGGTAAGCTAAGGGCTACGATTAATCTGCCCAAAGATTTGCCTGAAGAAGATGTGCGCCAGCAGATATTGGCAGAAGAAAAAATTGCCTTGAGTGTTGCCAACCAGAATATCAAAAAAATGGTGGTGATTCCCAATCGGCTGGTTAATATCGTTTTATAGCCAGATCAGAAGAATGATATTGGCGTCGCTATAAAACTGGATTGTTTCTTGTTGTTATTGGAATTAGTATGACCAGATTTTTTCCCTTGTTATTGAGCGTGATGTTGTTGGTGGCTGGTTGTGGTTTTCAACCTTTATACGGTACGTCATCCACCAATCAGGCCGCTGGTAATGTGGCAGGGGCTGGCCGTGTTTATATTCCAGTACTGCCTGAACATTCAGGGCAAATTCTGCATAGTGAGCTGCAACATTTATTGGGCAAAGCCAATGCAGATGCTCCATATAAACTTACCATTTCTCTTCATGAAACCATTGAAGATCAAGGGATTTTGCGTAATGCTAACGCCACCAGAGGGGAATTGCGCTTAACCGCTCAATATCAATTGATGGGTAAGGATGGTCAATTGATTCAAGGTGGCGATAGCCGCTCTTTTAGCAGCTACAATATTGTGCAAAGCCAATTTGCTACCGATAATAGTAAAGAAACCGCTCGTGAACGCTCGCTGCAGCAAATAGCGTTGGATATTAACCGCCAAATCATGATTGCTTTACAAAAGCCATGAAATTAACGGGTTCGGCTGTAGAACAATTTCTCAAGAAATCGCCCAATTATCCTGTGCTGGTTTTTGGGCCAGAGGAAGGCCTAGTAAAAGACCGTATCAAGCAATTGGCTCGTAGCTGCGTTGCTGATATTCACGACCCTTTTTGGGTGGCACAGTTGGATGCTCATGCTCTTACCACCGACCCCGCACGCCTTCATGATGAAATTTTTGCCGGCTCTTTGCTTGGAGGAAAAAGATTAGTGTGGTTGGTGCAACCACCAGAAAAATTAGCCGCCACCTTTATTGATCTCTGGGGAAAAGATAATAATCTGCCCTGTTGGCTGCTGGTAGAAGGGGCTGATTTACCCCCCAGCTCTGCGTGGCGTAAATTTTTTGAAGCCCACCAACAATGTGCTTCTATTGCCTGCTATAAGGAAGATGCTGCTAATTTAGAAAAAATCATGCGGCCATGGTTTGTGGAGCGTGGCTACCATATAGATGTGGATGCTTTAAGCTATTTAGCCATTCTGGTAGAAGGTAACCGCCAAACTGCCCGCACCGAAGCTGAAAAGATTATGTTATGGCTAGGGGAAGAACATAAAAATATTACCCTCGACGCCATTCAACCGCTGATTACCGATATGCGTCAAGAACAGATGGATGATTTGGTACGGGCATGTGCTTGTGGCCATATTGGCCATGCGCAGCGGGCATTAAATTTTTTGCGCGGGGAAGGGGAAAGCGGCATTGCTTTATTACGCCCACTATTGGCCTATTTTCGCCGTTTATTACATGCTCGCCAGCAAATAGAAGATGGTAAAAGCCCCAATGATGTTTTAGCCACCATTCATCCACGCTTGTTTTTTAAGGCTAAAGATGATTTTGCCACCGCGCTCAAACGGTGGCCTTTAATATTATTGCTGCGAGCTATCCATAAAATTCAGGCAGCAGAAGCATTGATTAAAAGCCATTCTTCGCTACCAGAAAGTTATGCCCAACAGATTATTCTTGATCTGGCATTGCTGCCTCAGGCAAAAAACGACGGATCAACATATCCAACTCATCGAGATTTTGGTAACTAACCACCAACTCCCCGCCCTTGCTTTTGCTTTTTACCTGAACAGCTAATCCCAGATAGCTAGATAAATGCTGTTCTAATAACCGAACATCACCAGATTTTTCTGCTTTGATTGTAACGGGCGCATCTTGTTTTTGCACCAGTTTTTCTACCTGCCGCACATTCAGATTTTCTTGGATTACTTTTTGAGCTAACAATTCAGGCTGGTTACTGCCCAATAAAGCCCGTGCATGGCCGGCACTTAACTCACCGGCATTCACCATAAACTTCACGGAATCGGGTAGGGCAAGCAAGCGTAGGGTATTGGCAATATGGCTACGGCTTTTGCCAATAATGCTGCTTAATTGAATTTGCGTGTAGTTAAATTCATTTTGTAAGCGTTGATAGCCTTCAGCTTCTTCCAGAGGCGATAAATCTTGGCGTTGTAAATTTTCTACCAAGCCTATTTCTAAGGCTTTTACATCTTCCATTTCTCTAATGACCACTGGCACATCATGAAGGCCAGCTTTTTGGGCAGCACGCCACCGTCGTTCTCCTGCGATAATTTCATATAAGGAAGATTGGGGCAGTGGTCGCACCAATAAAGGTTGCAAAATACCATGTTGCTTGACTGACTCCACCAAATCTTGAAAGGCACTATCGTCAAATATGCGCCGTGGTTGATATTTTCCCGGTTTTAGCAGCGTAACCGCTAATTGAGCTTGGTTACTATTATTGAAAGTAGATGATTTTTCACCATATACATCTTCAGCTTCACCCAATAATGCAGAAAGCCCCTTGCCCAATCCTTTTTTCATTATCTTCTCCTGACTTCTCAATTTATGCCGCTTGGCCTGATTTTTTTGACCCCAATTGTTTTTGTGCAATCTTCTTTTGGGCTATTTTTTTCTGTTCTATTTTTTTCTGGCTGGGATGAATGTTTTCGCGTTTTAGCAACTCACTGGCCAATTGAATATAGGCTTCTGCGCCCGATGAGCGATGATCGTATAATAATACTGGCACGCCATGAGAAGGGGCCTCAGAAATACGCACATTGCGTGGAATAACCGTGTTGAATATTCTTGAACCAAAATGGGATTGTACTTCTTTGCGCACCGCTTGTGATAATGTATTGCGCTTATCAAACATGGTGAGTAATATACCCGTTAATTTTAGACTTGGGTTGATTTGTTGGGTCACTTTTTCAATGGTTTTGAGCATATAACTCAACCCTTCAAGCGCATAAAACTCACATTGCACGGGAATAATAACCTGTGTGGCAGCACATAGGGCATTGAGCGTGATTAAATTTAGCGATGGTGGGCAATCCAGCAGCACAAAATCATAAGAATGGGTGTGTAAGGCTTTTTTTAATCGTTGTTCCCTGTGCGGTAAGTTCACCAGCTCTATTTCTGCCCCCGCTAAATGAATGGAAGCAGGAATAACATCTAACCCAGGTATTTGCGTGCCCACAATCAATGCTTCTAATGGTTGATGATCTTCCATTAATAAAGCATAAGAACCGGGGCGTGGATTGTTGCGACTCACCCCTAAACCAGTAGAAGCATTGCCTTGGGAATCCATGTCAATCACCAATACCTTAAACCCCACTGCTGCTAATGCCGTGGCCAGATTAATGGTGGTGGTGGTTTTGCCCACACCGCCTTTTTGATTACAAAATGCAATGATTGATGCTGCCATGAATGAACCCGTATGAATATAAATAGTTAAGCTATTTGTCTATCGTGTTAAAATTATTCTTCTTGATGTCGATTGGAATATTATTTGCGCGGCAATAAATGAGAGATAATAATAATCTGGCCTTCTGGGTGCGATTGACTAGGCCGCACAGATTTTTTCATCTGCCATTGTTGTTCTGCTTCTTGCATCTCTCCCTCAAGCCCTTTCCCTTTTAACAGAATTGCTTGGCCATCATCACGCAATAATTGGAAAACATAGGCGCATAATTTATGTAAGGGGGCGCAAGCTCTTGAGGTAACCACTGAAAATTTCTCCTTTGGCTGATAATTCTCTACTCTTTGACTAATAATTGTGACTGGTGTGGCTGTTTCCACGGCAATTTGCTGTAAGAAAGCGGCTTTTTTTTGATCCACTTCAATTAAAGAAGTGCTTTTTATGCCCATTATTGCCAATACCATTCCGGGAAAACCTGCGCCACTACCAATATCCGCCAGAGTATCTGCATCTTTTAACAATGGATAGATTTGGGCACTATCACCAAAGTGACGTCCCCACACATCATCCAAAGTAGATGTCGCCACCAAATTAATTCGGGATTGCCATTGTAATAGCAACTTCTCATAGATTTCCAATTTGCTCAATGTTTCACGTGAAACATCATGACGCTGAAGAAAAACCTCTTTACTCATGGCAGATTATCGACTTATAGCATCAATGGCAGGAGCTGCTTCAATAGGAGTAGTATCCTGCTTGCGCACATATTTTAACAATGCCACCACTGCGGCTGGCGTCACACCCGGAATACGTCCTGCTGCACCTAAGGTTGCCGGTTTTACCCGCATGAGCTTCTCCACCATTTCCCGTGATAAACTGCCAACATTGCGGTAATCCAAATCTTCAGGTAATACGAGATTTTCATCGCGTCTAAAGGATACAATATCAGCATTTTGTCGAGGAATATAGCCAGCATAAGCGGCTTCAATCACAATTTGTTCAATAATGGCTGCATCATGCCCTTGCAATTCTGGCCATAAAGAACAGCAACGCTCCCAGCTCATATTATTCAGGCGCAATAGATCAAAAATATTACGACGTACGCCATCTTGATTAACATCCACGCCTATCTTTTGCAAATGTGCTGGTGTGAATTGTAAATCGCTACAGGTTTGACGAAGTTGCTGCAATTGTTGCTGCTTTTTTCGCCAGAATTGCCGGCGTATTTTTCCAACGCAGCCAATTTCTATGCCCTTATTGGTGAGGCGTTGATCGGCATTATCGGCGCGTAGCAGCAAACGATATTCGGCGCGGGAGGTAAACATGCGATAGGGTTCATTGGTGCCCCGATTGATTAAATCATCAATCAACACACCAATATAAGCATCCGCTCGATCAAGAATGAATGGTCCGGCTTTGGATAATTTCAAGGCTGCATTAATACCTGCCATCAACCCTTGCGCAGCAGCTTCTTCATAGCCAGTGGTACCATTAATTTGGCCAGCTAGAAACAACCCATTCACCAAGCTGGTTTCTAAAGAAGGTTTTAGAACACGCGGATCAACATAATCATATTCAATGGCATAGCCGGGGCGAATAATATGCACATTTTCTAATCCGGCGATAGTTTTGAAAAAAGCTTCCTGTACTTCTTCTGGAAGAGAGGTGGACATACCATTGGGGTACACATTAATATCATCCAACCCTTCAGGTTCAAGAAAGATTTGATGCCGATCCTTATCGGCAAAGCGCACAATCTTATCTTCAATGGAAGGGCAATAGCGGGGGCCAACGCTTTCAATTTGGCCTGAATACATGGCGGAACGATGCAAATTATTACGAATAATCTGGTGCGTGGCTTCAGTGGTATAGGTGATATGACAAGAAATTTGCGGCACATCGATGATTGTATTCATAAAAGAGAAGGGCTCTGGCGGGTTATCACCCAACTGCTCTTCTAATATCTGCCAATTAATTGTGCGTGCATCTAAGCGGGCGGGGGTACCAGTTTTTAGCCGACCCAAGGGAAAATTCCACCGTGCCAATGTTTCTGATAAGCCAAGGCTTGGGGCTTCGTCAACGCGGCCAGCAGGGATTTTCTTCTCCCCCATATGAATAAGTCCACGCAAAAATGTGCCAGTGGTGAGCACCACAGCAGGTGTGTATATTTCTTCGCCAGATATACAGCGCACCCCGTAAATATTTCCACTGTCATCGATTAATAGATCATCTGCCTCTCCTGCCTTTAAGCTAAGATTCGGATAATTATTCAGCTCATTAAACATGGCCTCGCGGTACAGCTTTCTGTCGGCTTGGGCTCTCGGGCCGCGCACGGCAGCACCCTTGCTGCGATTAAGCACCCGATATTGGATGCCAGATTTATCAATGATACGCCCCATTACACCATCCAACGCATCAATTTCCCGCACTAAATGGCCTTTGCCTAACCCGCCAATGGCTGGATTGCATGACATCACGCCGATGGTATCAAGACGGTGGGTCAATAATAATGTGTTTGCGCCCATGCGAGCAGATGCAGCGGCGGCTTCACAGCCAGCATGACCACCGCCAATAACAACCACATCATAAAGATGTTTCACGTGAAACATTGTTTATTTCCCAATACAAAAATCTTTGAATATTATATCCAATAAATCTTCAACATCAACGCGACCGGTAATCCTCCCTAAAGAACGCACGGCTAAGCGTAAATCTTCAGCTAAACACTCCGCCTGATCGGCGATTAATGCCCGTTGTAGATGGGTCATCGTTTCCTCTAAGGCAAGGCGATGCCTTGGCCGCGTGAGTGATAATTGTTGTTGATAGCCAGTTTCCTTTTCCACTTTTGCGGCAATTGCATCCAGCAATCCACCAATGCCCTGACCATATGACGCAGATACAGGATAGGCACGTTGTCCTTTAATTTCTTCTATCGGGTAATAAATAAGATCAATTTTATTTAATACGGGGATGGTGCGTTCATCCACCAATGCTAGCGTGTCCGCATCTAAATCTGGCCAGCCCGCAGTGTCAAAGATAGCCAGCTTTATATCGGCATGTTCAGCGGTTTTACGGGCACGCTTAATCCCTTCTTGTTCAATCAGATCATTACTTTCGCGGAGGCCTGCGGTATCGCACAGGGTAACGGGGTAGCCGCGCAAATCCAGATGCACGGCCACCACATCGCGCGTTGTGCCTGCAATAGCAGAAACAATTACTGCATCACGTTCGGCAATGGCATTCACTAAACTGGATTTACCTGCATTGGGCGCACCAATTACGGCTACTTGAATGCCTTCACGGATAAGCTCGCCGCGGCGATTATCGGATAAATGTGCATTCATTTCGCTTAATAAAGGCGGCAATGGAGCTTGTACTTTTGTAAATAAATCATCCGGCAGCCCTTCATCTGGAAAATCCAGAAATGCTTCTAACCACGCAAGATTCTTTACCAGTTTTTCCGCCCAATTTTCGTAGCGTTTGGCCAATTCACCATTCATTTGCCTCAGGGCTTGACGGTGTTGTAAGGCTGTTTCAGCAGCCACCAAATCGGCAATTGCTTCTGCTTTAGTAAGATCCATTTTGCCATAATGAAAAGCCCTGCGGCTAAATTCGCCAGCCTCTGCTGGGCGGGTGTTGGGGAAATGAGCGAGCACATCCAGCAATAAACGCATCACGGCCCGCCCACCATGCACATGCAGTTCTGCTACATCTTCCCCTGTAAAACTGTGCGGAGCAGGAAACCAAAGCAGTAAAGCTTCGTCAATTTGCGTGCCATCTTTAGGGTTAATCAGCTGACGCAATACAGCCATGCGGGGGGTAGGCAACGCTTTGCCGGTTAATTGCGTGATGATGGTGGCGCAATTTTTTCCAGAAATTCTGACCACTCCAATAGCTGAAGCGGCCATGGTGGTTAAGGGGGCAAAGATTGTATCGGTAAACATTAGGTTGGGTTATCCACAATTAAACGAGAAACTTTCTGACCACGGATTAAATGTTGTTCAATAATTTCATCAATATCCGCCTCGCTGTTATATTGATACCATGTGCCTTCTGGGTAAATAACCATAATCGGCCCTAATTCGCAACGATCCAAGCAACCCGCCATGTTAATGCGGGTGTGGGGAATAGCACAAAGATCAACTTTTTTCTTCATATAGTCACGCAAAGCCAGCGCGTTTTTTTCAGCACAACAGCCCCGTTGATGCCCTGCTGCCCGCCGATTGGTACAACAAAACACATGATATTGGTATAAAGAATTATTGTTGCTGAAGGGGGATGATTGGTCACTATCCATGCTTATGTCTTCATTCTATAATAATTGCTGATGTTATAATATATATTGTGTGTTGGCGTATGTTGTCTAATAATTTACCACAAGCGGCTAGTCTTTATCTACAGCAACATTCGTTGCAACCCGTATATTGGCAAGAATGGGGGGAAGAGGCACTGGCATTAGCGGCCCATCACCAAAAACCTATTCTTTTATCCAGCGGTTATTCGGCTTGCCATTGGTGCCATGTGATGGCGCATGAAAGCTTTGAAGACCCCAAAATCGCGGCACTGATTAATCAACATTTTATTCCTGTAAAGTTGGACCGAGAAGAGCGGCCAGATGTTGACGCTATTTATCAAGCGGCCCTTATCATGATGGGGCAACAAGGTGGCTGGCCACTAACAATGTTTTTAACGCCGGATGGTGTGCCTTTTTGGGGGGGAACATATTTTCCACCAGCCGCTTTGCAAGGCTACCCCGGATTTCCTGATGTTTTGCAGCGTATGGCACAGGCATGGAAGGACGATCAAGAAAAAATACAAGCCCAGAAACCAGTAATTATTGGCGCGTTACAACAATGGGCTACTACTTCCAAGAGTGAAGAACCGCTGACTGAAGACACAGTAAGCCGTGCTGCTGCCAGATTGGTGCGGGATATTGATCCATTTCATGGTGGTTTAGGTGAAGCCCCCAAATTTCCGCAGTTGCCAAGCCTTGGATTTTTATGGCAAAATTGGCAAAAAACTGGCCTGCAACCCTATCATGATGCGGTGGTGAACAGTGTACATCATATGTGTGCTGGCGGGATTTACGATCATCTAGCGGGTGGTTTTTTTCGCTATACGGTGGATGATTCATGGAAAGTGCCACATTTTGAAAAGATGCTGTATGATAATGCCCTGTTTATTGATCTATTAAGTGAAGTTTGGGTAGAGGGTCGGCAACCTATTTTGGCCGAACGGGTGAGTGCTACCATTGGTTGGATGTTGCGTGACATGAGTCTTGCTCAAGGAGGCTTAGCTGCAGCTTTAGATGCCGATAGTGATGGTGAAGAGGGTCGTTTTTATGTGTGGAAAGCCAGCGAAATAGAAGAAATTCTAGGGGCACAACACACAGAATTTAATGATTATTATGGTGTTACCGCCGCGGGCAATTGGCGTAAAGCGTATAATATTTTCCATCATTCACCCCAAAATACCCCAGAGGATAAATTTCAGGCCAGTCGTCAATTATTGCTTGCCAAGCGAGAACAACGCAATAAACCAACCAGAGATGAAAAAATGTTGGCCAGCTGGAATGGTTTAGCCATTTATGCCCTGATAAAGGCGGGTAAAATATTTGCCAATAACCAATGGGTAAGCCAAGCACAACAGCTTTTTGATGGGGTGGTGGCCATCTTATATCATGAAACAGAAGGCTTATTTCACATGGGGGTTAATGGTAAACCCACTCAGGTGAAAGCGTTTTTGGATGATTATGCAGCTCTGGCGCGCGCGGCATTAGCGTTATATCGGGTGAATGGGCAAGCGGCTTATTTAGAATGGGCTCAAAAATTAACCCGTGAAGCGATTATAATTTTTGAAGATGCAGCAGAAGGGGGATTTTTTACAGCTTCAAAAGCTGACCTTACTTTACTGGTTAGGCATAAAAATTTTCATGATTTGCCTAGCCCGAGTGGTAATGCACTGATGTTAGATGTGCTGGCTGGCTTATCTGAATTAACGCCCGATCAATTATGGAAAACACAATTGCAGTCGCTCCTTACCATTATGGCTGGGGCGGCTGAAGTACAATCGGCTTCCATGACTGGCTGCTTTCAATTCATGCAACAACAAAAATTAATATATTAAAAATATTTCATTTCTATTGCCAATCTCCAAATTTATAGCAGATTTATAGCAGATGTTTACTGATTATTTCTTTTTATAGATGACGATGGGGCATAGGAATATTTTTTAGATGGCGTTTGTGGTTGCAATACACTGCATTTGCTTAACCCAATTATATTGGAAAACGTGTAATTTATGGCTGAAATTGCCCTGTATGCTTGGCCAACGCCAAATGCTTTTAAGGTTTCCATTTTATTGGAAGAACTGGGCTTGCCTTACCGAATCATTCCCGTCAATATTGAAACTGGTGAGCAGTTTCGGCCAGACTTCCTCAAAATTAATCCTAATAATAAAATACCTGCGGTGGTTGATCCCGATGGCCCTGATGGCCAGCCGATCATTTTATTTGAATCGGGTGCTATTCTTTTATATCTGGCTGAAAAAACCAATGTTTTTATTCCAGAAAAAGCGAGAGAGCGAGCAGTTACTATTCAGTGGCTGATGTGGCAAATGAGTGGTTTTGGCCCTGTTCTCTATCAATATCAGCAATTTTTGAAACATGGCGGTGTTAGTGAAAATGTGTTGGGCTGGCATCAGAAAGAATCGTTGCGTTTATGCAAGGTGTTAGAAAAAAGGCTGCAGGAAGCCCCTTATGTAAGTGGAGAACCCTACACCATTGCCGATATGGCCTTGTACCCATGGGTAACAGCCTTGCCTTCTTTGGGCATTAGTTTGGATAATTATCCTGCTACCACCATTTGGTGCCGCCAAATTCAGCAACGCCCCGCGGTGCAACGTGGGCTAGCTGTATTTGAAGAAGCCTTTATGGCGTATCTTGAAAAAACAAGCTCGTAAATTAGCTCGAAATTATTCGCTTAAACCCGCTATAAATTGGGATTGCTGCACGATGTTTGTATAATCATGCCATTGGGGAAAACGCACACCTCCACGCCATTTCTTTTTTCTGTGCGTGGCTTGTTACTTTTTGGTGTTGTTGTGGGGGTAGGAGGCGATGGTTCTGGCGTAGCAGTAGCCGTTGGGCTAGGCGAAGGTTTTTTTTCTGGGGTTGATGTTGCCGTGGGGCTAGGTGTAGCAGAAGGGCTTACAGTGGGTATTACTGGGGATGGCGTGGGAATTGGGTTTGCTGTTAGGCTGGGTGTAGGAAGTGGTATTATGGTGGTATCTTGCTTGGGGCGTAGCGCTTGCGAAAATAGGGGGCTCAATGCAATACCAATGCCAATGCCAACGCTAAGAACTACAGCAGAGTTAAACAATTCACGCCAACCAACATAACGACGCCCTTGCTCCCACACAATATCAAGCTGTTCTTCCCACTCTTCTTTGCTTGCTGGAAATGGGAATTCATCATATTGTTCAATATCGTCTTCAATATCGTTCACCGGGTTCTCGCAGTTACTATAGTAGTAATTGGTGAATAAAATACAGAACACGACCCCTAATGATTGTGTTGCACTGCTTATTCAAAGGGCACTTATAGCAAAAAATGAGCGATACATCAAGAAAGCATTTTATCTATTGAGCAGTAAAAATAACTTTCTTATCGTGTAATTGGCCAATTTCTACTGCACTTAAACCCAATATGTTGGATAAGACTTCATCGGTATGCTCGCCTAAGCGGGGGGCTGGGGTTGGGGGTAAGCGGCCGGGTTCAGAAAAAGCAATCGGGCTGCCAGACATCAGGTAAGTGCCAATATCTTGCTGATGTAATAGGGCGAATAATGGATTGTCGGTTGAGCAGCGTTTATCTTCTTCTACCAATTGCCGGAATGTTTGGTACGGCCCCCATAATACCCCATATTGATCGAAACAGGGGCCAATATCACTCAAGTTTCTGCTGCTGATCCATGGTTCTAATAATAACGCAATGGCATCGCGGGCACGAAAGCGGTCGCCTTCTTCAGAAAAATTCATAGAAAGAGCCAGTTCCAATTTTCCCATGGCTTCAGCAAGGCCAGTTGCTTGTAATAAAGCATGCCAGTGACGGGCAGTCATTGTTACCACCATGATGCGCCGTCCATCCGCGGTTTTGAAATCGCGCCCAAAGGCACCATATATATCATTGCCTTTGGCTTGGCGATCTTCACCATTAATTTGCACCTCTGCCACATAGCCGAGCCCAGCCACGGCACTTAAAGCCACATCAGAAAGGGCAAGGGTGATATGTTGCCCCTTGCCACTTTGCTGGCGGTGATGAAGAGCTGCCAACATAGCGGTGGAGGCATGCGCTGCGGTTAATAAATCCCATGCAGGTAAAGCATGGTTCACGGGGCGGCCATGATCGCTAGGGCCAGTAATAAAGGGAATGCCAATGCTCGCATTAACCGTAGAATCCACGGCATTGGTAGCATCATAATTCCCAGTGATCTGGCAGATAATCACATCTTGGCGTTGCGATTGTAGCTGAGAATAGGCCATTTTTCCTTTTAAGGGAAAATTGGTGAGCAACAGGCCCGCCCCTTCCCCAGGGGCAGTGACCATGGCACTGAGTAATTCTTGCCCTTCGGGATGGCGAATATCAATACATACCGATTTTTTACCCTTATTCAGCCCATGCCAATATAGGCTTTTACCACTGGCACTTAAGGGCCAGCGGCCATAATCGATGCCACCATGGGGCGGGTCGAAGCGAATCACTTCGGCCCCCATTTGTACCAACATCATCCCCCCCATAGGCGCAGCAATATAAGCGGAGCCCTCGATAATTCTGATGCCGGATAATACACCTTTTAATAACCCGCTGGCATTAGATTCAACCATATAGTACACCATTTTATAGTAAGAATAATAGATAACCCAAACAACATGAACAAGCCCCAATAACATGAATAAGATAGAGCGTATTCAAGACCCCATTCACGGGCTGATTAAATTTTCATCCCATATACCTTCTGATTATCTGGCATGGCAGCTGATAGCAACACCAGAATTTCAACGTCTGCGGCGAATAAGGCAAATGGGCTTAAGCGAAACAGTGTTTCCGGGGGCAGTGCATAGCCGTTTTGCGCATTCTTTAGGTGTGTATCATATGGCACGCCTAATGATGCAGAAAATGGCGCAATTATTGGGCTCATTTTTCGATGAAGACCGTGCTTTAACGGCATTGCTGGCGGCCTTATTGCATGATGTGGGGCATGGCCCATTTAGCCATGCTTTTGAAACAGCTTTTGACGCAGAGGAAAGCCAAGCAATACATCATGAAGAATGGTCAGCCAACATTATTACGGGCGATACAAATATAGCCGCTATTTTGGAAAAGCATCAAGCTGGTTTAGCCAAAAAAATAGCCGCTATGTTGCTGGCATCCCACCCTGAAGATATTTATGGTGCCGTGGTTTCTAGCCAATTTGATGCTGATCGTTTGGATTATTTACAGCGCGACCGCTACATGACGGGTATTGGCGCCGGGGCTTTTGATTTACCATGGTTATTAGATTGCTTGGAAGTGGGGAATGTAGCGAATAAAGCCCCCAGTTTTTATATCAACCATAAGGGAATGCAGGCGGCGGAATCGTATATTCTGGCGCGTTGTCATTTGTTTCAGAAAGTCTATTTACATAAAACCGCCCGTGGCGCAGAAATTTTATTATCTATTTTACTCAAGCAACTACAAAGAAGCTTGATAGATCATAGCTTACCAAGCTTTTTACATGATATCATCAGCCAATTACCCTTGGGGCGTTATATGCTCATGCCCACCCCTGATGTTGCTAATTATTTGGCCTTAGATGATTATTCTATTTGGGGCATATTACCCATATTAGAACAACACGCGCCGCCCTTATTGGCCAATATGGCCGCAAGATTACTGCGCCGACATTTTCTGAAATGTTTTGATTCTGGCTTATTAACCGCTGAAACAGCCGATTCACTCAAAGAAATTCTTAGCCAACATGGGCTTTTTCAGCATCATTTAACCCCTATTCTCTGGGGGGATGATATTGGCTTTTCCGCCTATGGTCTCTATGCGGCCTCTCAAGCCACCAACTGGCATAAAATATGGGTAGAAACGGGGGATGCCCATTGGAAAGATTTAGCCGAAATTTCACCAGTGATTGCCGCGGTTGGCGATAGCCGTTTTATCAGGGTGTATGGTGAAGATGGTCAGCATATAGAAAATATACGTAAAATCTGCCGCCAACACGCTATGGGCATGAATTTGCCCCTTTTTGAGAATTTTTCTTGATTGAAAGAAAACCAAGTCCTCATGCAATCAGGAATAAAAATAAAATGATCACAATTTAATCCGGTGATCAAGGCGATCATCGTCAATATCAAATGGTTCTTGGTGTAGGCTGAATTCTGAATATGGAAATTTTTCCATGAGTTGCTGTTCTATCTCGTCGGTAATTTGGTGGCTTTCATCAAGGCTAAGTTTTCCATCCAGCTCTAGGTGAAACTCAGCAAATATACCCTTTCCACTTTTGCGGCTGCGTAAATCATGCAGCCCCTTAGCTTGCGGGTGAGCAAGAATAGTGGCAATAATTTCTTCTCTGATGTGATCGGGTAATTCCCTATCCATCAACATATCAACGGCATTTTTTCCCGTATCAACGGCATGGAAAGCTAAATAGATGCCAACAATCACCGAAAGACCAGTATCCAAAGCATTAATATCAAAGAGTTTATGCGCCAATAAGCCAATAATCACAGCAATAGCCATCATGAAATCGGCCACATAATGTTTGCTATCCGCCAATAAGGCCATAGAGCCAGTTTTTTGAGCAGCATAACGCTGAAAGATAACAACCCCTAATGTGACAAGGCATGAAAATATCATCAGGGCAATACCGATATTTTCTTGCTCAATCGCGCGTGGGTGAATAAAGCGCGATATGGCTTCAATCACTAAAAAAAGAGCCGAAGCCGCCATAAAACCAGCCTGAGCAAAGCTAGAAACGGCTTCTGCTTTTCCGTGGCCATAGCGGTGAGAAGGATCAGCGGGTTTATTGGCTAATGAAATCCCCAGATAAGTGATAAAAGAGGCAATTAAATCCAGACTGGAATCAACCAGCGATGCAAATAACCCAACCGATTCGGTAGCAATAGTGCCGCCAGTTTTTATCAATAAAAGAATAAAAGCAGCCAACGCCGCAACCAGAGAGGCGGTTTCTGCAAGAGTAAAGCGTTTTTTCATTGAGGTTATGGCTGCGCAGTAAAAAATATAAGACTAAGGCATTTTAGCAGGTTTGGGAGGAATAATCTCTGCGATATAGAGCTTGGCACCTGCCAGCGCTTCATTGCGCCATTCTTCTACGGCAATCAGTAATTTATCACCATCACGGTTAAAGGCAAGATCGCTGACCGTAAAACAACCATCGGGCGGTGCAAAAGAATCAAGGCTTGTTAGCGTTACTGGTTTATTGGAGCCATTATTTTTGAGTAACAAGTAAGCCTCGCTGGCATGATCACACAAAATTTTTCCTTGATTATTTTTTCTAGGATTTTTTGGAGGAGCGCTGTAGGCCAAAATCGATTTTGTTTCGCTCCATGCGGCTAATAAAGGGCTGTGTGATAGCTTGAAATATTCTTTTAGCGTAGCAACGGTTCTGCCTGATATTAACATGCCCACCTCGCTACTGTCTTGGCTATTGTCTTGTTCTAATGATAAGAGCAATGATTTTTCTGGCCCTATTCCTAATGGGCGGGCGGATAGCCGATTATCGGCTGGCAGTAAATCAGTGAGGCCACTGAGCGCAAGGCCGGTTTGGCGTCCTGTATAAAAACGTGCCATGCGCGGGCGATAGGTGGTTGGGGTTTGTCCCGTGCTACGCCAACTTTCTCCTTCGGCAAAATAGATTTTTTGACCATCCGCGCTAAAAAATGGTGAGAAGGCTGAAGCCGCCCCTTCCAATGGCCATAATTTATAGGCTGGTCGTCCATCCAGTGGCCAATACCATAAATTTCTAGGGCTATCATTGCCTAAAAGATTAGTGGGCAAGCCCACTTCTACCACCAACCCTTCGCCTGATGGGTGCCATTGGGGGGAGAATGCAGGGCCAGCAACCAGAGATTGACGGCAAGTTAGACATAATTCTACCTTGCCTTCTGGTGTGATAATAAGAATTTCTGGTTTTTTTGGTGTTTTATTATCGCTTTCGGTTACCAATGTTTCCACGGCAATTTTATCCAAAGCAAGACTGCCCTTATACCATGAAACGTGACGGGCTGGAATAGGCAAGGCTGAAAGCTTGAATGGTTGAATATTAGCCAGCCCTTCTTTCCCCATGTTTTCAGAACTTAACATTTTAGTTTGGCTATTGCGGTCTTCTTTTATGTTGGTGGGGGGGCGATCATCGGCCAGCATATTGGCATCAATAATTCTAATACTGGTGAGAATAAACTTACCGTTTTTTTTAATAGCGCGAAACCAGATGTCACTGCCTGCTTGTACTTTATTGGCGTCACTGAGTGCTTTAGGAAGTTTTATATTCTCCATGGGGCTAGAAGCGCTGATGGGCAGATAAAATATTTTACCGCCTTGGGTCTGCTCTGGGCGAATGCGCAACCAATTTTCCCCTCGTTCTAATATGGTGCCAGTGCCCGATATATTTTGTGCGGAGCTTTGTTGTATATTCTCACTGCTATTATCTGGAAGTGGCAAATCTTGCGCCATGGCAGGCAATGCAATGAATAATAGTAACAACAAACATAATGGTAATTTCATTGTATTACCTGTTATTACTGATGGCTGTGCGTGCCAATTGATCCACCCGTTCATTCTCACTGTGGCCAGCATGTCCTTTAACCCAGCGCCACTCTATGGTGTGCTGTTGGGATAATTCATATAATCGCTGCCATAAATCTTGGTTCTTGACCGGTTTTTTATCGGCGGTACGCCAATTATTGGCTAACCAACGTGGTAGCCAGCTATTAATACCGTCTTGTACATAGCGGCTATCGGTGGTGAGGATGACATTCGACGGTTTTTTTAGGGCTTCTAATCCTTTAATCGCTGCCAATAGCTCCATGCGATTATTGGTGGTAGGGTTTTCATAGCCGGATAATTCCTTCTCTTGCCCTTGCCAGCGCAACAATGTACCCCAGCCACCAGGCCCCGGGTTACCACTGCATGCGCCATCCGTAAAAATCTCAATCTGATTGGTATTGCTTACCATATGCCATATTCTCCTACATGGCGGATTTGTTGGTGGAAACGTAATTTCCTAGCATATTCTTGCGGATCTTTCAGCCTGACTAGACCTGCTGGCGGTTTCAACCAATCTTGTAAACGGGTGAGTAAAAAGCGTAAGGCTGCCCCTTGGGCTAATAAGGGCAAAGCTTCAATTTCTTCAGCGCTGAGTGGACGAATCTGGTGATAATGTTGCATAAAATAGCGTGCTTTAGTGGCATTGAGTAGGCCATCATTTTCAAAACACCACGCATTCATGCAAATCGCAAGTTCGTAGGCAAAAAAATCGCTGGCAGCAAAATATAAATCGATAACGCCAGAAATTTGATGGTCTTGAAAAAACACATTATCGGGGAATAAATCGCCATGCAGCACCCCTTTGGGTAAGGAAGTAGGCCAATTTTTGTGCAAATATTCCAGTGAGTCTTCAATAAGAGTGGCAAGTTCTGGCAATTTTTGATGCGCTAATGGCGCAATCGTTTCATAAAGGTCATGCCATGATTGCTGGCCGAAAGGGTTAGGGCGTTCAGCCCATGAATGGGTAGCCAAATGAAATTTTCCCAGCATATTACCCAGAGCAGACATATGTTGCGGGGTAATTCTACGGCAGGAAATACCGGATAAAAAACTGACTAACGTGGCCATTTTGCCAGCTAAGGGGTGCTGCATTTCTCCATTCTTAGCCGTGATTGGTCGCGGCACAGGAAGATGTTGGTTGGCCACATGATTCATTAGCCCTAAAAACCATGGCAAATCGGCAATATTGGTACGTTTCTCAAAAATAGTGAGAATATAGGGGGTAGGTTGATTATTTTGTTGAACCAGCAGCAAATAATTGGTGTTTTCTACCCCTTCCGCAATACCAGTGCAGGAAATAATAGAGCCAATGTCATAATGGCCAATAAAAGCAAAAAGCTCATCTTCAGATATATCAGTGTAAACAGCCATCACAATCAAACGCGAACAATTGATAATTCGCATTTACTGTAATAAGTTTTGTACCACAAACAATAGCGAAGATATAAAACTCTAGGCCAATACATCATTGATAATGGATAATAACTCCATCAACGCATCAGAATTAAGAGAGCGTGTCGAATTAATTTTGGTTTTTGTATCCCATATTTCTACGGCTTGGGTAAGGCGACCCAAAGCATAACCCATATTCCAGAAGTGCTCAGGGGCCATTAACAGAAATTGGGTAAAGCGCTGTGGCCCTCTTTTGAAGCGGAATAAATCATCAAAAGCATCATTATATTCCGAGAGGCGATTGGCCATCACGCTCATGGGTTCGCGAATGAGTTGCACAACATTTTGTGCTTCCGCATCAATTTTATCCAATTCTCGTTTCTGGAGAAAGTTTCTGGGTTTGGCATTACTGGTAAACCAATCCTGACAGGCCATGATAGCTTCAATATTACGGCTATATTCATATTCAAAGAAAATAATACCTTTCCAAGCATAAAAAATTTCTTTGGCCTTATCTTGGGGCAGCTTAAACATACCAGCAATATTGCGTAGGGCTGGAATATCTTGCAAATCCCACAGCAGCATAATCAAAAATTTTAGCTTTTCATGGCTGTCTGCCTCACTGCCCGGAAATAATGCACCAACAATTTTTCCAAAGCGCCCGTGAATGAAGGTTTCAATATTCGCCCATTCATCCTCAGAAATAAGGAAATATCGTTCATCCGGCTCTAAGGCTTCCATTTGTAATTTATCGCGCACCAAAAAGGGTGCGAATGATGGCAATGAATCAAAAACATCTAATACTTTGCGGTCATATTCCCAAGCGGCACGATATTCTGGTACTTTCAAATCGATTAAATCAGCCAAAGCAGCATCAAAATGAGCCGTGCCATAGATCAGTACATTGCCGCCATTATGGATATTGCGCCAATCGAATGGCAAATATACCTTGGTGGCGATGTTAAATTTTTCACCCCTTACTCGCGCGGTTTTGAACTTATCATGCACCACGTCCTTAATTAAGATACACTGATTGAAGATGCGAGACTTGAACATATATTTCTTACGTTCTGTCGATTCATCCGTGTTGATTTCATGATAAGGCCGCAGGCAATTAAATACCCGAGCAGAGCCTGAATTCAGTGAATGAGTTAAATCCTTAGGCATATGACAACAACAACTATTGAACAGGGGTTTAGTATTTCATGTGAATGCTAACTAAATAGTTACTATAAAATCAGCTTTCACTAGTGCGATGTTACAGACATTGCGTCAATCTTCGCAAATGTTATACATCCTTCACAGTATTATTATATTTAAGGATGTATTATGAGCACCGAAAGAACATTATCAATTATTAAACCAGATGCTACCAAACGCAACATCACTGGTAAAATCAATCAACGTTTTGAAGATGCTGGCTTGAGAATTGTGGCACAGAAGCGCCTACAATTAAGCCGGTTTCAAGCGGAGCAATTTTATGATGTTCACCGTGCCCGCCCTTTCTTTGGCGAATTGGTGGATATGATGATCTCTGGGCCAGTGGTGGTGCAAGTATTAGAAGGCGAGAATGCCATGGCCAAAAATCGTGAAGTGATGGGCGCTACCAACCCTGCACAAGCCGCTGAGGGTACCATTCGTAAGGATTTTGCTCTTTCTATTGGTGAAAACTCTGTGCATGGTTCAGATAGCCTTGAAAATGCGGCTATAGAAATTAGCTACTTCTTTTCAGGCACTGAATTGGTAGGCTAAATTGTAAGTCTTACCCCTAACATTGGG
>JBMOFM010000006.1:0-123473 GCA_049318825.1 Alphaproteobacteria bacterium
AGATTGGCTCAATTATTACCCCCAACTCAGCCCACTCTATGCAACAGAGTGGGCTTTTTTGTGTTTTAGTACGGCCATGATTTTAGGCCATTGTGCTAACAAACAGGCAAAAACAATAAAAATTGCTCCTACACTACTGGTAACAGACCAAGGGGTAGGGGTAAATAAAGCCAATAAGGAAAGGGAAAGAACGGGAACTAGATAAGAGGGAACGGCAAGATTTTGTTGTTGGCCGTTCTTCATGGCATAATCCCAAAAAATGTAGGATATTCTGGTAAATCCCAATAGAGTTATTGGTAGAATATTGGTTGTAAGCATTTCTAATGATTGCTCTTTTTCAAGCATTAAAGAGAGTAAACCGCTTAAAATAGCGGTAATGAGTAAGAAAACAGCATTGCTTTCGCTTTTAAAGCTCATTTTTTTAAGAATAGTGGAATAAATCGCCCAAATAATGGCGGCGGCTAAGGCAAAAAATAGGCCTATTCCTTCCTTAACATTGGGCATGTTATTTTCTATGCCATGCCAGTGCCGTAAGAAAATTAAGCCAACACCGCATAATGAGAATAATAAACTTAAAGATTGTAGAGCGGATAATTTGATTTTTTCCATTCTGCTACTGAATAACAATAATAGTGCCGGCCAAAGATAGTTGATACAATTGGCTTCAAAAGGTGGTGCTAATTTGAGAGAGCATATCCATAATATGCTATATCCAGCAATGCCAACGGTACCAACCAGATAAGATTGAGCCGACATCGCAAATTTTTCTTTGATGTTGCTGCCAGTACAGAACCAGTACATAAGGCAGAAAATAAACCCAATAAAAGATGCCGCTGCGCACAATAGTAATGGGGTTATATGTGCTGAAAACGCAATAATCAGTGCCGAGCTTGACCAAGCCCCCAGCGCAATGCAGCCAGCAAGGAGAGAATGCTTGCTAGATAATGTTGTCAAATTACGCTTCCTCCTTGCTGCCAATAGCGTATCATTTTGCCCTATGCTGCAAGAAAATATGATAGCACGATCTATTATCCAGAATCATAAACATAGGCATAAAAAAAGGGCAAAAACCACCATTTTCTGCAATGAACAGAAAGCGATAGCTAGCCCTTATTTATAAGTAAAGCAGAGGCTCAAGAAATACAGTAACTCAATAATTAAGTACTGAAATACCCCCAAGCAGGTAACGCTATCAAATATCACCACCGCCTGTGGCTAACAGTTTTTTATCAAAATTTCCGCTTCCAAAGTATTATATAGATACCCTAGCGCGTTCTTGATAATTTTCTGTTGCCGTTGGCACAGTAGCGAATTTGATAGGTTCTAGAAACCTTCACGCTCAATTTTTTTGCGCTGCAATTTCCGTGCACGACGAATAGCTTCAGCTTTTTCACGCGCTTTTTTCTGTGAAGGCTTTTCGTAATCACGACGAAGCTTCATTTCTCTGAATACACCTTCACGCTGCAATTTCTTTTTCAACGCTCTAAGGGCTTGCTCGACATTATTGTCGCGAACTAATACGGTAACTATGGTCAGTCTCCTTTTATACATAACGATTAATAGAAAATTTAGCCTGAAACACCAAGCCATGAACCTTCTAATATATCAGAATTTTACTAATAAGCCACTAAGTTCTATAAAAATTAGGTGTAGTTCTAGCAGCTTGCTTTCCGTCTGAAAAGTGCCAAATTGTCAATCCATGAATATTGTTACACCTACTTTTGAGAAATCTTATGTCTGATTATTTTACTGCTTTAGATATTGATACAATAACATCCTTGCCCCTCACCTTATTGGGGGATCCCATTTTGCGCCAACTGGCACAAACCGTGGCCGACCCCACGGCCAGCGATATAAAAATATTGGCTGATGCGATGGTGGGCACCATGATGGCGGCCAATGGCGTGGGGTTAGCCGCGCCACAGGTGGGGGTATCGGCAAGGTTATTTGTGTATTGGGTGCCCAAAGAACGGGGTAATATCAGTCAAGATGTAGCCCCCACTATTATTATTAATCCTGAAATTGTACCATTATCGCAGGAGCAAGAGCATGATTGGGAGGGATGTTTATCAATTCCAAATTTGCAAGGGTTGGTGCCGCGCTATCGCCATATTGGCTGGCAAGGCTATGGGTTGGATGGAAAAATAATGGCAGGAGAAGCAAAAGATTTTCAGGCCAGAGTGATGCAGCATGAATTAGATCATCTGGATGGGGTTGTATATCTTGACCGAATGACTAACTTATTATCACTTGGCTTTGTTGATGTGATAAAGGCGCGTTCATGATAAGCACCATTCTTGCTGCTTCTTTACTCGAAGAATCAGCCTTTTCATCTTGCTGGCAAAAAGCTTGCCGTGAAACTGCCCGCTTGCATCATCTCAATGATGGCCAAAGCCAACCCTTATTATTGGCCAAAGCGATACCCGCAGCTTTTATGGCCGCGGTGGAAGAAGCGTTTCGCCAGCATGAACAAGATGTGGGCGGTATTGTGGGGGTAACGGCCAAGGTGCGTGTTGGCATTATTTGCTGGCTACAACAGTTAAGCCCCCACCGCGTGGGCCTAAAAAATTGGGCGGCATATCTGGCCTTTTACCCGCACCATTATATGGCTGCATTTTGGCAAATGGCCGATTCGGTATGGAAATTGGCTGGAGATCAATCGCAAGATAGTAATTATTACAGCAAAAGAAGCTTATTGGCAGGGGTTATGGCCAGTAGTTTTTTGGTGTGGCTTGACGACCAGTCGCCTAATTACGAAAAAACCCTAGCCTTTACTGACCGCCGTTTGAGCGAAATATTGCGCGTGGGCAAAAATATTGGCAGCCTAAAAAATATTCTAGCCATCGCGGGGGATGGGCTTATCGCTGGCTTGACCCGTTGCCGTTATCCTCATAAGCAATCATCATCATCATATTTTCAGGAGAATAAATAATGACTGGTTTCCCTAAACCCAAATTAGTAGAAGAAAATGCCGGCGGTAGTTTTGGATTCGCGCCCGAGCAGTTGCGCCAGTTAATTGAACGGATTGAGCGGCTGGAAGAAGAAAAGGAAGGCATTGCTAACGATATTCGCGAGGTGTTTGCTGAAGCCAAAGGCGTAGGTTTTGATGTGAAAATCATTCGACAAATATTAAAAATTCGCAAAATGGATAAAGAAGAACGCCAAGAAACAGAAGAATTATTGGATGTTTATATGCAAGCCCTTGGTATGGTAGGATAATCATTGATGGATATGTTAGCTGAAGCCTTGCCGCGTTGGAATCTGGCCGATTTATATGAGCATGAACAAGCCCCGTTATTGCAAGAACATTTGGCCTTGGTGGAGCGCGAATCATTAGCTTTTGTGGCGGCCTATCAAGGAAAAATTTTCAGCCTATCGCCGCAACAATTGTTAGAAGCGATAGAAAAGCTTGAAAAAATCGATCAAATAGCCAGCCGTTTATATACCTATGCTGGCTTGAAACGGGCGGTGAATGTTAATAGCGCGGAAATAGGCCAATTCTATCAAACCATTATGGAAAAAATCACCGATTTTACCACTCATCTGGTGTTTTTTCGCTTGGAAATTAATGCCCTATCCGCTGAAGCTTATGCTGGTTTATTGAAAGAGCCACAGCTAAAGCGTTGGGTGATTTGGCTAGAAGATATTCGCCGTTTTAAGCCGCATGAATTGCCCGAACAAATGGAAAAATTGCTACAAGAACGGGCAGTAGCAGGCAGTGCGGCTTGGGTGAGATTATTCGATCAGTTAATGGCTGGCTTAAAAATTCCGTTAGCGGGGGAGGATGTTACGCTGGACGCTGCCTTGCATCAATTAAGCGATCATGCCCCTGCAAAACGCCAGCAAGCAGCCTTGGCTTTGGGTAAAACCTTGGCTAGCCAAGCCGAAACCCTATCTTTAATTATCAATACCTTGATTAAAGATAAGGAAATTGATGATCGCTGGCGGCAATTTGTACGGCCAGTATCGCGGCGTAACCTTGATAATCGTTTGGCCGATGGGGTGGTGGATGCGTTGGTGCAAGCGGTGCGTGGCCGTTATTCAAGCCTTTCACACCGTTATTACCGCCTGAAAGCCCGCTGGATGGGCTATGAGCTACTCCCTTGGTGGGAGCGTAACGCCCCCCTACCGCAGGATAAGGTGGAACTTATCAGTTTTGCGGAAGCCAAGGATATTATTCTGGCGGCCTTTGCTGATTTTTCCCCTGAATTGGCGGCCATTGCTGCCCGCTTTTTTGCCGAAGGTTGGATAGATGCCGAGCCGCGTGAAGGTAAAATGTCGGGGGCATTTGCCCACCCTGCTGTGCCCGATTCGCACCCTTTTATTATGGTGAATTATTATGGACGCCTGCGCGATGTGATGACTCTGGCGCATGAATTGGGGCATGGGGTGCATCAGCTATTAGCCGGCGCACAGGGGCATTTTTTATCGCAAACCCCGCTAACATTGGCAGAAACAGCCAGTGTGTTTAGTGAAATGCTGGTATTTCAACGGCTGGTGCAGCGTTATAGCGAACCAGAACAGCAAAAAAATCTGCTGGCTTCTAAAGTAGAAGATATGCTGAACACCGTGATTCGCCAGATTGCCTTTTATAGTTTTGAAGAAAAACTGCACGAGCGGCGCAAAGAAGGGGAGATTACCGCCCACGAGATTGGTGATATATGGTTTAGCGTGCAACGCGAATCGCTGGGCGGGGCGATTAAGCTGGATGAAGATTATCGTTATTTCTGGGGGTATATTTCCCATTTTATTCACACACCGTTTTATGTCTATTCCTACGCATTTGGGGATTGTCTGGTGAATGCTTTGTATCAACGCTACCGCGCAGGCCTGCCCAATTTTGAAGAACATTATAAAACCTTGTTAAAGGCTGGTGGTGCTAAAGATTATGCTGAATTGCTGCAACCGCTGGATTTCGATTTACAAAATCCGGCCTGCTGGGAGCAGGGCTTAATGTTGATTGAAGAATATATCGACCAACTTGAAAAAATTGCATGAATGGAAGAAATTGAATGGAAGAAGAAAGCTCTCTTGGCAAAAGATTAATGCGTTACGCCAATGTTACCTCCACCATGGGGGGCGTGGCCATGCGCATGGCTGGCGAGCGTTATCTAGGGCTGAAAGGCTTCGATCAGAGTGCTGCCCGTGAATTGGGGGAGGCGTTGGGCAAATTAAAAGGCCCCTTGATGAAAGTGGCGCAGCTATTGGCCACGATTCCTGAAGCCATTCCCCAAGAATATCGCCAAGAGCTGGCCAAATTGCAATCGCAGGCTCCTTCCATGGGCTGGCCTTTTGTAAAAAGGCGCATGGCGGCTGAATTGGGCGCCGATTGGCAGAAAAATTTTGCGGTTTTTGAGCAAGAGGCAGCGGCGGCCGCTTCATTGGGGCAGGTGCACCGTGCTTATTTAGAAGATGGCACAAAGCTGGCGTGTAAATTGCAATATCCCGATATGGCATCAACCATTGCTGCGGATTTACAGCAATTGCGCCTGATTATGGGTATTTTTGAACGCTATGATAAATCAGTATCCACGGGGCAAATTTACCAAGAAATTGCGGATAGATTGCAAGAAGAGCTGGATTATAGCCGCGAAGCCCGTCATATGGCGATGTATCGGCAAATGCTGGCGGCAGAGCCCAATATTCATGTGGCCAATGTGTTGCCCCATCTTTCCACCAATCGCTTACTGACCATGGGGTGGTTAGAGGGCTTGCCCTTGCTCAGCTTTATTGAAGAGCGGCCAGAAATACGCAATCAACTGGCCTTGAATATGTTTCGGGCATGGTATGTACCCTTTTATTATTATGGGGTGATTCATGGCGATCCTCACCCTGGTAATTATACCGTGCGCGAGGATAGCGGCATTAATTTATTGGATTTTGGCTGTGTGCGTATTTTCCCACCCAGTTTTGTTAAAGGGGTGATTGATTTATACCATGCCTTGCAAAGTAACGATATGGATATGGCCGCCCATGCCTATGAATCATGGGGTTTTCGCGGTTTATCGTGCGAATTGATGGATGTGTTGAATGTGTGGGCACGCTTTATTTATGGCCCGCTGCTAGAAGATAAGGAACGGCTGATTGGTGAGGCCAAAAACGGCGTTTACGGCCGTGAAACTGCCGAAAAAGTGCATGCTGAGTTAAAAAAATTGGGCGGTGTCACTGTACCGCGGGAATTTGTGTTCATGGATCGGGCGGCACTGGGCTTAGGTTCGGTATTTATTCATTTGAAAGCCGAGCTGAATTGGTATCGCCTATTCCATCACCTCATTGAAGGGTTTGATTTAGCCGCCTTAGAAGAAAGGCAAACCAGCCTGTTACAGCAACATGGGCTAGCTGTTGCAGTGATAGGTTAGGGAAAATATTAAAATGGTTAAGAAACTCAAAAATCCATTAAACGACTATGAGGTAGGCATAATAAAAAATCTTGTTAGTAAGCCAGATAAATATCCATATAAAGATCAGGAAATTCTTGGTTGGATCAACAATCAAAGGCTTGAACAAGGTAAACAGCCGATTAATTCTGGTCGTATATCAAACATCAAAAACAATCAGATTAAAAAATATAAAGATATTCAGCGCGCCACGGATGAAGAAACTGATGAATTCTTAAAAAAATCTCAAGCGCCTAAAACGGTTGATAACAATACAAATGACCCATTAAATGAAGAATTATTGGATAGCTTAATTACGGTAAGCAAGGATAACCCTAACTTTTTATCTATTACTGAAACCCACAATATAGAATTCAAGGCATCGATTAACATAAGCTCCATTACTTTTGCAGCCTTTGCCAATAATATGGGTGGATATATTATATGCGGGGTTAAGGATAGCCGAGAAGTTATTGGAGTAGAGAATAAGCTTCCATTTGATCTTAGAAAATTTAATCAACAAATTAAAAAAGACATAAATTATGAAATAAAACTTAATGCTACAGAATACACAATTTGTGGCAAAAAGATTTTCATCGTTTACGTTTTTCCTTCGGATAGGAAGCCCATTATTTTTTCTCAAAAAGATATAGAGGACGATCATGGCAACAAATTGCATATACCCGAAGGCAAAATTTACTATCGTTATTCTGCCGAGAATCGATTAATCGGTGCCCATGAATTACAAAAAATTATCGAACAAAGGATAGATCAACGTGTTAAGGAATTATCCAGCACTACTTTAATCAAGCATCTGTCTAACATTGTGAATAATGGTATAGAAAACAGTGCGATTCTGAATATAACAACAGGCGAAGTTTCAGGTAAAGGCGGAAATTTTTTAATCGATGAAAGCTTATTGGAAAAAATCAAGTTTATTAAAGACGGCCATTTTGTTGAACGTGACGGCGCACCAACACTGAGATTAATGGGCAATTTACAACCAATTTCGGGTATTGGCATCACTACAATACAGGAAATACCTATTGCAATTAACGAAGAAAGCTTAATAAAAATATTTATCGAACAAAATAAGACCGATCATCCTAAAGAATTTATCAAACAACTAGGAACCTTTCAAGCATCTTGGTCGCCCATATTTTATTTCATGCAGCTTGCATCCTTAGATGCGGCAGAAACTTTGGCTATATTACAATCTGGTGGATGCAAAGAAAAAAATTATAAACATTTTAAAGAATGGTTGGGTGGTGAAAAAAAAATACCCTCAACTTCGAAAAGCAATTATTCAACTGAAATTCATGACATCATCGAACAAAAAGAATTTTGGATAGATTCTAATGTTGTTGTAATCAAAAAATATTTCAAAGCGGTACTTTCACTGGAAAACAAACAAGAGATCAATGAAAAATATGCTTTTTTAATGCTAAATAAATGTTTTTATCCTTTATACTCTCAGAAAGATCATAATATACGCGGTCTATATAGATCTGTTCTTTGTAAAATAGATGAGTTGTTTTTCAGACCATCTGCATCACACAAATAAGAGTGATGTTTAACACTTAGCACTAGACAATGGCGAAGTTTTGATTACATTCCTCCTCATTCGCTTAAGATGGTGAGATGGAACAGTAATGAAACTTGCAATATTGAAAGAACGGGCAATTGCTGAAGCCCGCGTGGCGGCTACGCCAGAAACCGTGAAAAAAATTATTGCCCTTGGTTTTCAGGTGGTGGTAGAGCAAAATGCGGGTGCAGGTGCTTCGTTTGCCGATGCCCAGTATCAAGCCGCAGGGGCAGAAATTGCACCGAATTATCAGGCTGCCTTGCAGGATGCCGATGTGGTGCTGAAAGTGCAGCGGCCTATTTTGGCTGGCGAATCAGATATTGAAGAATTATCCTCATTCAAAAAAGGGGCGGTGTTGATTGCAGCCCTTGCCCCTTACAATTTCCCACAAAGCCTACAGGCTTATGCCGCTGCTGGTGTGGATGCTTTTTCCATGGAATTGATGCCGCGTATTACCCGCGCTCAAACCATGGATATTTTATCCAGTCAGGCCAATTTGGCGGGTTATAAAGCCGTGTTGGATGCCTGCCAGCATTATGGCCGTGTGTTTCCCATGATGATGACCGCCGCTGGTACGGTGGCGCCCGCTCGGGTGTTGGTTATGGGGGCTGGGGTGGCTGGTTTGCAGGCTATCGCTACCGCTAAGCGTTTGGGGGCTATTGTGAGTGCTACCGATGTGCGCGCCGCCGCTAAAGAGCAAGTGGAAAGCCTAGGCGCTACCTTTGTGATGGTGGAAAGCGATGAAGTGAAAAATGCTGAAACCGCTGGTGGCTATGCAAGAGAAATGAGCGATGATTATAAACGCAAACAAGCGGCCTTGATTGCTGAAACCATCAAAAAGCAAGATATTGTGATTTGTACCGCTTTAATTCCGGGCAAAAAGGCCCCCTTATTGGTGAGTGAGGAAATGCTGGCTTCCATGAAGCCGGGTTCAGTGGTGGTGGATTTAGCGGTAGAGCAAGGCGGCAATTGTGCGCTTTCCAGCCCAGGGGAAATTGTTGAAGTGCATGGGGTAAAAATTGTGGGTTACCGCAACGTGCCCTCCCGCGTGGCGGTGGATTCTTCTAATTTATACGCACGGAATTTGTTGAATTTCCTCACCACCTTAGTGGATAAGGAAAGCAAAACGCTGAAAATTAATGATGAGGATGAAATTGTGAAGGCGATTTGCCTAACCCGTCATGGGGCAATTATTCATCCTGCTTTTGCTGCCAACACGGCAGCGGCCTAATATAAAAGAGGTTTTTCATATGTCACAAACAGTAGAACAATCGCTGAGTAGCTTGAAAGAAAATGCCGCCAATTTGCAGCATCAGGTAGAAGTGCTGGGTGGGCAATTGGCTAGCCTTAGCATGCAGGCTGGCGGGGGCGATCATTCCTTCTTTTTGAATGGGTTGATGGTGTTCGTATTGGCCTTATTTGTGGGTTATTATGTGGTTTGGCATGTAACCCCTGCCTTGCATTCGCCGCTGATGGGCGTTACCAACGCTATTTCTTCAGTGATTATTGTAGGGGCTTTAATTGCGGCTGGCCCATCTGAATTTAATTTTTCCAAATTCATGGGCTTTCTGGCCGTTATTCTGGCTTCCATCAATATTTTTGGTGGATTTATCGTGACGCATCGCATGTTGCAGATGTTCCGCAAAAAGAAGTAACGCGCTATTTGTTGTCAACAATCTTATATCGCAAATATATTTATTGATGGTGGTTTAACATGAATTCTTGGGCAACTCTGGCCTATCTGGTATCATCCGTTTGTTTTATTATGGCACTGCGCGGGCTTTCCAGCCCCAAAACGGCGGGTCAGGGTAATATGTTTGGTATAGTGGGGATGGTGGTGGCTATTATCACCACTCTTTCATTGCCCAATGTGACTTCTTTCTGGTTAATTATTTTAGGCTTATTGATTGGCGGCGGTATTGGCGCAACCTTGGCCTTAAAAATTAAGATGACCGCCTTGCCACAGCTGGTGGCAGCTTTCCACTCGTTGGTGGGTTTGGCAGCAGTTTTTGTGGCTTTGGCGGCTTTTTATAACCCAGAGGCTTATAATATTGGCTCGCCTGGGCATATTCATGTGGGCAGTTTAATTGAAATGGGTTTAGGTACGGCCATTGGTGCTATTACCTTTACTGGCTCACTGATTGCTTTTGGTAAATTACAGGGGTTAGTCTCGGGCAAGCCCGTTACCTTTAAGTTTCAGCACATGTTAAATGCTGGCCTTGGTGTATTGCTGATATTGATGATGATTGTATTATGTGCCACGGAAGCCAGCGGTGCTTTCTGGATGATTATCGTCATTGCCTTAGCGTTGGGTGTGTTGGTGATTATACCCATTGGCGGTGCGGATATGCCAGTGGTGGTTTCCATGCTTAATTCCTATTCAGGTTGGGCAGCTTGCGGTATTGGTTTTACCTTACAAAACCATTTATTGATTGTAACGGGGGCGTTGGTTGGCTCTTCTGGCGCAATTTTGAGCTATATTATGTGCAAGGGCATGAACCGCTCTTTCATTAGTGTTATTTTGGGTGGTTTTGGCGGTGAGCAGGTTGCCGGTGCGGCTTCTGCCATGGGCGATAAAGCCATTAAATCAGGCTCAGCTGATGATGCAGCCTTTATCATGAAAAATGCTTCCAGCGTGATTATTGTTCCAGGTTATGGGATGGCGGTAGCACAGGCACAACATGCGTTGCGTGAAATGGGCGATGTGTTGAAAAAACACGGCGTACAAGTGCGTTATGCTATTCACCCCGTAGCGGGCAGAATGCCGGGCCATATGAACGTGTTATTAGCTGAAGCTAATGTGCCCTATGATGATGTGTTGGAGTTGGAAGAAATTAACCGTGATTTTGGCCAGACCGATGTGGCCTTTGTGATTGGTGCTAATGATATTACCAACCCAGCGGCTAAAAATAACCCCGCATCCCCCATTTTTGGAATGCCGATTTTGGATGTAGAAAAAGCCAAAACTGTATTATTTATCAAGCGTTCCATGAGCAGCGGTTATGCGGGGATTGATAATGAGCTGTTTTTCCGTGATAACACCATGATGCTATTCGCCGATGCTAAAAAAATGTGCGAAGACATCATCAAGGCCTTGAATGAGTAGCTTGCATGAATGGTCATGATGGGGAAAGTTTAGGGGGATATTTATTAGCTGCACTGTTTGTGGGTGTTGTTACTTTGGGAACCTTAAGAGTGACCGGTGTTTTTAATAATGTGGCTGAAGAGCCAGAAAAACCCACGGCTTCTTTTGTTATCCATAAAAATTCACCCGCTGGCATGGGCAGTAGGCTGTAATAGATAGATTATGTTGTGATGAATAGTAATACGCAGCTTTTTCCAACAGTAATGCCCATTATTGAAACTGATGTGGTGATTGTGGGGGCTGGGCCCGTTGGTCTGTTTTCGGTGTTTGAGTTGGGCTTGTTGGATTTGAAAGCTCATCTGATTGATATATTGGATAAGCCGGGTGGCCAATGCGCAGAGCTATACCCTGAGAAGCCGATTTATGACATTCCAGCCCTGCCAATTTGTACAGGGCAAGAGCTAACCGACCGTTTGCTAGAGCAAATTAAACCATTTGCGCCCGTTTTTCATTTTGGGCAAATGGTTGAAAAATTAGAAAAACAAGATAATGGCCGTTGGTTGCTGACCACCGATTATGGGCAACAATTTTCTACCATAGTGGTGGTGATTGCGGCGGGTGGTGGCAGTTTTATGCCTAAAAAACCGCCCATACCCCATATCGCTGAGTATGAAGGCAAATCGGTATTTTATGCGGTGCGGCAGCGGGCAAATTTTGCGGGTAAAGATTTAGTGATTGCCGGTGGCGGCGATTCTGCGCTTGATTGGGCGATTAATCTACAGCCCATCGTTAACAGCCTTATTTTGGTGCATCGGCGGGATGAGTTTCGCGCTGCCCCCGATAGTGTAAAAAAAATGCGCGAGCTGGTCGCGGCTGAAAAAATGCAATTGCTGATTGGTGATTTACAGGAACTGTATGGAGAAGCAGGGCAGTTACAGCAATTAGGCATTAAAAAAGCTGCCCAGATTGAACAAATATCTGCCAATTGTCTGTTGGCTTTTTATGGCCTTACCATGAAATTAGGGCCAGTGGCTAATTTCGGCCTCAATTTACATGAAAATTTAATTGCCGTGGATACGGAAAAATTTGAAACCTCGGAAAAAGGGGTGTTTGCGATTGGTGATATTAATCACTACCCAGGTAAGCTCAAACTCATTCTTTCCGGCTTTCATGAAGCCGCTTTAATGGCGCAACAGGCTTTTCGCTATTGCCGACCACAAGAAAAATTGCGCTTTCAATACACCACTTCTAGCTCTTCGTTGCAGAAGAAGTTGGGTGTGGCTTAGAGCGTTAGGTTTTTACTTATAGCTAGGCTCATAAAATGAGCTTACCTATAAGAAGGTGCTTCAAAAGTATTTTTTGAAGAGGTTTCTTAAGAAAAACTTAACAAGTGGTTGACAGAAGAATCAGAAAGAATCATCTTAGATGAAAATGATTCGGTAGCTGATTTTAAGACGATGACGACATTATCCAAAATACGCCTTGAAGGCGGTGAAATTATTGTGGGGGATTGCGTTTCCGCCATGAAAGCCATCCCTGATTGTTCAGTGGATATGATTTTTGCTGACCCTCCCTATAATCTGCAATTGCGGGGCAATTTATTTCGTCCAGATCACAGCGCGGTGGATGGGGTGGATGATGCTTGGGATAAATTTGATAATTTGGAGAGCTATGATCGTTTCTCTCACGATTGGCTGCGTGAAGCCCGTAGGATCTTAAAAGATAATGGCACCATTTGGGTGATTGGTTCTTACCATAATATTTTTCGGCTGGGTTCAGCATTACAGGATAATAATTTTTGGATATTGAATGATGTGATTTGGCGCAAATCGAACCCCATGCCCAATTTTCGGGGGCGTCGTTTCACTAATGCCCATGAAACACTGATTTGGGCAGCAAAATCGGCGGATGCCAAATATACCTTTAACTATGAAGCCTTAAAAAGCTTGAATGATGGAACGCAAATGAGAAGTGATTGGCTTATTCCTCTATGTACTGGTGGTGAACGGTTAAAGAAGGGGGGCAAGAAAGCCCACCCTACTCAAAAACCTGAAGGGTTGCTCTATCGCGTGATTATGGCAGCCAGTAAGCCGGGGGATGTGGTGCTGGATCCATTTTTTGGTACGGGTACCACGGGGGCTGTGGCCAAAATGATGAAGCGTGCCTTTATCGGGATTGAACAAGATCCCGATTATGCACATTTGGCCTCCATTCGCATTCGCGATGTCACCCCGCTTGAGCAGATGTTGTTGGAAAAGAAATCCAAAAAAGATGAAATAAAAGTGCCCTTTGGCATGGTGCTGGAACGCGGCCTATTAAAACCAGGGCATTATTTGTTTGATTATCCTAAACGCCGTTATACGGCCACCGTTCATGCTGATGCCACCCTTTCAGCGCAAACCCTACTGGGGGATTTTAGGGGTTCAATTCATGGCGTGGGGGCAGCCGTAACCGCAGCCCCAGCTTGTAATGGTTGGACATTCTGGCATTTTGAGCATGATGGGGAATTCTACCCGCTCGATCATTTACGCCAACAAATAAGACGTGAATTTGAAACCCATGCGCACCAATAGCAACGGGGTCAACACTCTAGGTTATTATTAGAAATAACCTAGAGTGTTTTAATATGATGGATTAACGATCCCGTAGCACAACATATTCGGCCAATTCTTTAAGCACCAGCGAACGGTTATGAAACATATCCAGATGCTTAATGGCTTGTTGTGAAAGAATTTTTGCTTGTTCTTTCGCTCTTTCCAGCCCCATAACCTTTACAAAAGTCGCTTTATCCGCATCTTTCTTATTACTTTTTCCGGTAATGCTTTCCTTGCCTTCTGCGTCCAATACATCATCAGTAATTTGGTAGGCTAAGCCTAAATCATGGCCAAAGGCCCGCAAGGCTGAGCGCTGAGGAGAACCAGCTTTGCCTAAAATAGCGCCGGCTTCAGCGGCAAAAATAATGGCTTCTCCAGTTTTCATGCGTTGTAAGCGGGTAACGGTGCCAGCATCAAATACTTCTTGTTCGCTTAAAATATCCAACATCTGTCCACCCACCATGCCGCTGCCACCAAGGCTTCTGGCTAAAGAAAGGGTAAGGGCGCAGCGTATATGAGGATCTTCATGGGTTTGATGATCGGCTAAAATTTCAAAAGCCAATGCCTGTAAGGCATCCCCTGCCAAAATAGCGGTGGCTTCACCAAAGGTAATATGAGTACATGGGCGACCACGGCGGATTTTGCCATCATCCATTGACGGCAAATCATCGTGAACCAATGAATAACAATGGGCAAATTCAATGGCCGCTGCCACCCGTAATGAACAGGCAGGGTTAACGCCAAACATACTTGCCACTTGCAGCACAATTAATGGCCGCAAGCGTTTACCACCATCAAGGCATGCATAGCGCATGGCATCCACCAATTTTTTTTCTGGCAGAGCGGTTACTGGCAGTAATGATTCGATGGCTTGCTCAATCAGCTCCTTTGTTTCATGGAGGGCTTCATTAAGCAACGAAAACTGCGGCGGGGTGTTGGCTGTAACTTCTGTAAGGCTCATGATTATCTTCTCATTAAAAATTTTCTGACCCTAACCCATATGTTGTGTTAGAGGTAAGAAAAAATGATTATTTATTAATTGTATTAACGGTATCAGCAGAAAAATCACTGCTTGTCACTTTTCCATCCGCTGATTGGCTAATTAAGCGAATTTTGGTTTGTGCTTCATCCAACTTTGCCTGACAGTGATTGCGTAAGGCAACCCCTTTGGCGTAATCAGCAACGGCATCATCCAGTTTTCCTCGGCCTTCTTCCATTTGTTTAACAATACGCTCTAATTCCTGCAGGGCGTCCTCAAAGCTTAAGGATGCAATATGATGTAAGCTTTCTGTTTCAGAAGTACCAGCCATTGTGTGTTGCCTTGATGATAATGAATGATGGTGATAGTGCGTTTTTTCACCGATTTTGGCAAGGCATGATTTATGCTAGGTACAGCATTTTTATCCAAAAAAGTGCAAAAAACTTAGGGAGTAAAAATATAGTGCTTGATTCCAGCACTATCTAGTCGTTGGGCACGACTTCGCCTTCCACCATTACCGCTAAACGGTCTTTTTTTCTGCCCATCCGCCCATAATACATGGCGCGATCACCGCAACGCATCTCAATAATGCCATCAGGCGCGGTGGGTAGCATTAATTTTGAACCCACCCGCCAATTTAATATGTCGTATAGGCTGGTGGTAACCTCGCCCAATACCGCGCGCATCTCAACATTCGTGTGGTATAATTCTGCGGATAAGTGGTTTTCCCAAATGCTATCGCGGCCAAACTTTTCTCCCATGAACATTTGCAGCAATAATTCCCGCACTGGCTCCAAGGTAGCGTAGGGGATCAACATTTCAATGCGGCCACCCCTATCTTCCATATCCACCCGTATTTTTACCAGCACCCCAGCATTATTGGCTCTGGTGATTGCTGCAAAGCGGGGGTTTGTTTCTAGCCGGTCAAACTTGAACGTCACTGGTGATAGTGGGTCAAAAGCAGCGGATAAATCGCCCAGTACCACATGCACCATGCGTTCTACAAGGTTACGTTCAATCGTGGTATAGGGGCGCCCTTCAATACGCATGGCGGCTGTACCGCGTCTTCCGCCCAATAACACATCAACAATCGAATAGATGAGAGCGCTGTCAACGGTTAAAATACCGTAATTGTCCCATTCTTCGGCCTTGAATACCCCCAGCATAGCGGGCAGGGGGATAGAATTGAGATAATCGCCAAAGCGCACGCTGGTGATTTGGTCGATGCTGGCTTCCACATTATCTGAGGTAAGATTGCGCAAGGAGGTGGACATCATCCGTACCAGACGGTCGAAAACCACATCCAGCATGGGGAGGCGTTCATAGCTAACCATAGCGCTATTAATCAGCGCCATAATTCCCATATTATCGCCATCGGCGCGGTCGCCTTCATCGAAGCCCAATAGGCTGTCAATTTCATTCTGGTTCAGGATTCGGGTAGTGCCCTCAAATCCATCTTCCATGCCTTCAAAGCCCATGGCAGCAGAGGCTTCATCCCCATTGCCAGCCATTTCCTCCCATTCTTTGGCGAGGCGGTCTTCTTCGCTTAATTCTTCATCTGGTGGTGTCATGATTATTCAGTCCGCATCAGTTATTGCACCAGTATTTCTTGAAACAACACATCTTTTACGCCTTCACCTAGGCCAGAAACATCAGCAACGCGAGCCAATAATTCTTGGCGTAAACGGTAAATGCCTGCTGATCCCTTGAGGTCGTCGCGGTCAAGCGCGCGCAAAAAAACCTGAAATTGATCAAGAATGCGGGGCATTGAATCTTCGAGTTTTTTTTGTTCTTCTGGGCCCTTTACCTCAATACTTACTGTCATTTTAAGGAACACAGGTTTTTTGCTGCCGTCCAGATTGACCAGAATATCCGGCAATTTCACAAAAACCCCTGGGTGATCTTCTTTAGCGGCTTCAGCATGCTCTTCTTCTGCATGCTCACCTTCTTTTTTTTCACCGCCTAAGATGCCGCTAAAGTAAAGCCCTGCGCCGCCCCCGCCTAACAATAATAAGGCCAATACAGCAAACAGCACGATTTTTTTACCGCTTAATTTCTTTTTACGCGGTTGGCCTTCGCCTTCTTCATGAGTTTCCTGTTCAGCCTCGTGACCTGACATACGCAACCATTAATATTCCTTTTATACTTTTACCATGGTAAGGAAATATGGTTAACGGAATCTTGCAAATACCCTAACTATTATGACGAATATCTATATCGGCTGAATTTTTTAGATCCTGCAAATAGCGCTGTTGTAAAAGTTCTAACCGGCTATTGCCCAAAATGTTAATAATTTCATCATCGGTGGGCAGGGGAATTTTTTTGCCCGCGCTGCGGTTGCAAACCATTAGCAGAATAACACCATTACGACTGGTGAGTGGCATGGTAACCTCGTCTGTTTTCAAGGTTCCTATGCCGTTTTGAATGACAGGCGGTAAATCTTTTTGTTTGGTGGGTGAAATATTGCCTGAATTTTTACTAATAGTATGGCCTTTTTCTTCGGCAATGAAATCATCGGCATCGTTGCAATTGTTCAACGTTGTTCTTGTTTTTAAGGCCAGATTATATTGTTTTTCTACATCCTCACGGGTGGGGTTAGCAGGTAATGGAAAAACCATTTGCTTCAGTGAAACCATCGTTTCTGAAAAATCTTCACCCGAAGAGACTTTCTGATCGCGCATGAGCATTAAATACAAGCCTTCGCTGGTACGAATGGGTTTTGATACCTGACCAGGGCGTAATAATTTTACCCAAGAGGCCAATTCTTTAGAAAGATCGGTTCCCTTTACCCATCCCATATCGCCGCCGCGGGCGGCGCTGCTGCTTTTAGAAAATTGACGCGCCAAGCCTACAAACGAAGCGCCACTGGCCATTTCATCTAATAATTTATTAGCCAAGGCTTGGGTTGAGGCCTCTTGTGAATCCTTAGCAATGGGAAGAAAAATTTCAGCCAACAGATATTGTGGTACGCCTTCTTCATCTTTGAGTTTTTGTTTATAAGAGGCAACCTCTTCTGAGCCTATTTCTAATTTAGGGCGCAGCGCTATTTGCACAACCCGTGACCACGCAAGTTGAGCGCGTGCTTGACGCTCAATGGTTGCACGGGTGAGATCGTTTTTTTCTAACCATTCAGCAAATTGTTCTGCTTTAATTCCGTATTGTGGTGCCAATCGGGAAATAACACCATCCACTTCGCCATCGCTAATTTCTATGCCCAGCCGCTTGGCTTCACTCATTTGTAATTCTTCAATAATTAATCCTTGTAATATTTGCTGCCGTAATTCCTTTTCAACATCAGCATTGGGCGCTACTTTCAATACCGTGCGTGCTAGATGTACCCTATCACTAACATCAGCGGTTGAAATGGGCGAATCATTGACGATTGCTTCTATAGAGCTTATTTTTTCTTCGGCTTGGGTGGAAGGACACACCATCACGGGTAAGGTAATGGCAATAACAAATGCTAAGAAACGCGAAGCTTTCATGGAAAGATGCTCTTGGTTTTGGGCTAATATAATAAGGTAACAAACAGGTTTTACCCCCAACATGGCTAGCTAGCAATAGCTAAAACAGCCATAGATGCTTGTTGTAGAAAAATCTTCTATTAACTAGTGGGGTGATTAGGGGCTCGGTCGATTTTTTCCTAATTTTTTCCCCGCGTACGGCGAAAGCTTGCCACCAATTCCAGATGACCTGTCCATGAAAATTGATCAACCGGTGATAGGGTATGCAATTTCCAGCCACTTTCTATTAATATAGCAGCATCCCTAGCAAATGTAGCAGGAGAGCAGGAAATGTAGATGAGATCTTTAGGGCCAGTTTTTCCTTCTTGGGTGCTGGCGGCAATCTCTTTACATTGCGCCTCTGCACCTTGTCGTGGTGGGTTTATCACAATCGCCTTAAACATTTGTAATGAAGCTGCAGTCATGGGTTGGCGAAATAAATCGCGCCGCATGGCCTGAATTCTATCTGAGAAATAGTAGTTTTTACTGGCTGCTTGTAGGGCATTAATCGACATATGATCCGAATCAAGAGCCGTAATTTGAAATGTTTCAGCTAAAGGAAAGGTGAAACTACCAATGCCACAAAAAAGCTCAGCTATTTTTGATTTTGGTGGCAGGTGATCTAAAAATCCAGTGATAATATCGGTTAACATCTTTTGCCCCTCTTGTGAAGGTTGCAAAAAGCAGCCAGAAGGAATATTCACCAATACTTTTCCGCACGCAATTTTAGGATCGCGGTGTAGAAAAATTGTGTGTGGAATGCTTTGTGGCGAAGGGTTTTCTGCAATCCACGATACCCTTGCTATCCCCATACTTGTAGCTATTTGTGATAAAGATGTGGCCAGTAACGGTGATGGCGGTGAAGAAGATTGTAATAAAATATCAGCGCCAGTTTCTGTTGCAGTGAGGTGCGCGCTTACAGGTAATTTTAGCGAATCGCTGGCCTGTAACAACGAGCCAATGCTCAACACCAGTTTTTTTAGCGTGGGGTGAAGAATAAGGCAATCATCTAATAACACTAGCTCATGTGATTGACGTGCATTCATCGCGGCGCGCCATCGGCCACTATCATCTTCAGTAAGGCGTACCGATATTCTTCTTCTCGCTGCTTTGGGTATTGGGGGGTTGAAGATCATTTCCTGCGGCATAACCTTGGCTCTTATCAGCTGTTCACGCAGCAGCTCAAGTTTCCAGCGGTCAAGAAACCGATCGCTAACATGCTGAGTCTGACAGCCACCGCAATTGCTAAAGTGACGGCATGGTGGGGTTTGCCGTTGCTCTCCTTCTTCAACTAGGCGCCATGCTAGAACCTCTGTATCATTCTCACTGTTTTTTATGGTAACTGCTACCTTATCTCCGGGGGCTGTGCCTGCAAAAAGCAGACGTTTGCCATCAAGGACAGTAAGCCCCTCGCCACTTTGGGTGAGTGCTATAATCTCAAGTGTTAATTCAGCATCACTTTGCATTAAAATCTTTTCCAGTACGATAAAATAAGTTGTTATGCCTAAAAAATAGGCAATAAAATCATTATTCGATCAAAAAATAGGCGATTACTTAATCAAAAATAGTTGGCTTAACTCAAGCCTTCAGTTAGAGATAAATAGACACGCTAATGAAAGTAAAGAGGTATCATCGTTCTACCCATTAAATCAAAAAAACAAATAACATAATTGCGTCATTCCTTGTGCGCTTATGGTCTAACTAGGGTTCAAATAATACAGAAAATGATCTTAATTGGGTAGTTATTGCTTTCAAATGCAGGGTTTCCGCTTTTAACCATATTCAGGAAGAGACATGGTATTGAGAAAAAGATTGACGCCGTTTTTTACGGCAGTTTTGCTGGGTGGGGCTTTGTTGTTTCATCCTGCTTCTGCAACAGAGAATATGAGCGAGCCTAAGTCAGGGGTTCAGCAAATTGCTCAGGCTGAATCTTCTGTTCCCCAGGCAACGCCCCCAGCCTCGCCCGCTCCAGAAAGTGCACCAGCTGCCGCGGCAAAAATTGATTCAGGCGATACGGCTTGGATGTTGGTTTCAACGGCATTAGTTCTATTGATGACCATTCCGGGGCTTGCCTTATTTTACGCAGGGATGGTGCGTAAAAAGAATATTCTTACCGTTCTTTCGCAAAGTTTTGCTACCACGGCCGTGATAGCTGTATTGTGGGCAGTGATTGGTTATAGCCTTTCTTTTGGTAATGGTTTTTCAGGAGGGACGGCATATTTAGGTGATTTTTCAAGGGCTTTCCTTGGTGGTATGGATGTTAATGAGCCCTTCACTCTTGGTAAAGGTACGGCCGCAGCTGTACCATTTACCATTCCTGAATCGGTATTCATGATGTTTCAGATGACCTTTGCCATTATTACGCCAGCCTTGATTGCTGGTTCAATAGCAGATCGGATGAAATTTTCAGCCTATTTATGGTTTATTACCTTGTGGTCTTTGTTGGTGTATGCCCCTGTGGCTCACTGGGTTTGGCATCCTAATGGTTTTCTGTTTGCTGATGGCGTGCTCGATTTTGCTGGTGGTACTGTTGTGCATATTAATGCCGGTATTTCTGGTTTAGTGGCGGCGCTTGTTTTGGGTAAACGGTTGGGCTATCCAGCTGAACAGGCGCCACCTTATAATCTGCTTTATGCAATGGTAGGGGCATCATTGTTGTGGGTTGGTTGGTTCGGTTTCAATGCTGGTTCTGCTGGTGCTGCTAATGGTAGGGCTGGGATGGCTATGACCGTGACGATGTTGGCAGCTGCTGCTGCAACCGTAACATGGATGTTGGCGGAGTGGTCGGTAAGCGGTAAACCAAGCCTATTGGGTATGGTTTCTGGTGCTGTTGCAGGTTTGGTTGCCATTACGCCAGCTTCTGGTTATGTGGATAGTGTTGGCGGCTTAGCCATTGGCGGCTTAGCTGGTGTTGTTTGCTATTGGTCTGTATCGGTATTAAAACCAAAATTGGGGTATGATGATACGCTGGATTGCTTTGGCGTGCATGGTATCGCTGGTTTCTTGGGTGCCATTCTTACTGGTGTCTTTGCAACATCAGCCGTTACTGGTGCAACGTCTCCCGTTGGTTTGATTGATGGTAATGCTAAGCAATTACTTTTACAGTTTGAAGGGGCTGCAATTACCATTATTTATGCTGGGGTAGTATCATTTATTCTGTTGAAGCTTATTGATGCTGTGATTGGCTTGCGCGTATCTCAAGAAGTTGAGCGGGATGGGCTTGATCATTCCTTGCATGGTCAGTCGATTTCATAATCATTTGATCATATCTACATAAAAAAAGCCGCTATTTTTAGGGATAGCGGCTTTTTTTATAGAAAATATAGAATGGAGCTTTTCTTTATTGTGATAGCAAGGGGGGCATGAAGAGCATTGGTGCGTGCGCCAGCCACCTGCGTTTTATATAAAAATCTTATTTTTAAGTGAAATGACTATCTTAACGCCCAGAGCTGCTGGCATACCCCATGGCCGCTTGTCCATTGGCGCGCATGTAAATATTATGGTGTTTTTCATGGGAGCGAAAATTATTATTAATTCCCAATACTGTTTCCGCCCCACCCAACAGCATCATGCTATCGCTTGCCATAATGCGTGAAACATGATCCAATACTTTTGATTTTGTGGGCTGATCAAAATAAATAAGAACATTGCGCAAAAATATAATGTCAAATGACCCTAGCCAACTCAGATCTTGTAATAAATTACAAGTTTTGAATTGAGCCATGGCGCGGATTTCTGGTGCAATTTGCCAGCGATCTCCGGCCTGTTTGAAATATTTGATGATCAAGTGAACTGGCATTCCTCGCTGTACTTCAAATTGTGTGTATATACCAGATTTTGCTCTTTCAACCATTTCAGAAGAAAGATCCGTGCCAATAATTTCTATATTCCAGCCACGCAGTTTTTCTTCTTGCTCTTTCAATAAAATGGCCATCGAATATGCTTCTTGACCGCTAGAAGAAGCCCCAGACCATATGCGAATGCGTTTGGTTGTGTTGCGTGCTTGTAAAAAATAAGGAAGCATAACATCTTTGAAAAGGTCAAAGGGCTTGAGATCACGAAAAAATGAGGATTCATTGGTGGTCATGGCCTCGGTGACATCACGCATGAGGTTATGATTTTGTCGGCTTCTTATTTTTTGTACCATTTCTTCAAGGGTAGCCAGATTATGGCGGCGAATAACCGGCAATAATCTTGATTCTATCAGATAAGACTTATCCTCGGTGAGCACAAGGCCAGAGGATTCATGCAAATACTGAGCGAGATAATCATAATCAGCTTTATTCAAGGTAAGCTCCCCAAATGGCTTTATCTAAATTAATGACCGAATCTTTTGGATGCCAGACGTATAATCTGTCCGGCAATTTCTTTTAAGGGGAGGACGGCGCTGCATAAACCTGCAGTAGCAACAGCGCCCGGCATTCCCCATACCACGCTGCTTTCTTCATCTTGAGCAATAACCACACCGCCCTGTTCCACAATTTTCTGAGCACCACGCAAACCATCATGCCCCATACCCGTAAGGATAACGGTTAAAATACCACGCCGATAAGATTGAGCAATGCTTCTGAGCAAAGGATCGACGGCAGGCCGACAGAAATTTTCAGGTGCTTCTTTATTCAAGCCAATCACCATGCCATGGCCATCTCTTGCTGGTTGCACAATCATGTGATAATCGCCAGGGGCAAGGTACACTTTTCCACCAGATACCAGCATACCATCCTTCCCTTCAAAGCAAGGAATTTTGCATTGGCGTTCAATTTGTTCTGCCAAAATAGTGGTAAAGGTAGGAGGCATGTGCTGGGTGATAAAAATTGGCTGATTAAGCTGTGCAGTTGCCAAGGTAGAAATCACTTCAAAAAGAGCCTGAGGGCCACCAGTGGAGGAACCAATAGCAATCGCATCAGGGTAAAAATGAGGCGGAATTGGCCTTATTGATAAGGGCTGCCCCTTATTCATTACTGGGGCTGGGGTTGAAGCCATGTGATTGGCACGATTTGTTTCTTCAGTTTTGGCTGTGTTGATGGCTTGAAACTGTGCCGATAATGCTTTGCTATTTTTTGCTCTTCCCTTGGATTGTCCTAGAGAGCGGGCTTTTTCTAATAATTCTCGCTTAAAATATTCGGCGGAGCTTAATTCGCTATTACTAGAGGGTTTAGCCAAATAATCGGCAGCACCTGCCCGTAAAGCCTGTAAACTGATTTCTGCATTTTTATGGCTAACGGTAGAAGCAATTAATATTTTGATCCCCGGAGATAAAGCTAAAATTTTAGGTAAAGCGGTCATGCCATCCATGCGCGGCATTTGCAAGTCTAGAATTACGACATCAATTGTCTCGCGAGAAAGAGTAGATAGAGCCATTTGTCCATCGCTTACGGTGGCAACCACCTTAAAATCAGGGTCTGTTTCCAGCATTTTGGTTATCATGCCCCGCACGATAGCTGAATCATCCACAACCATCACCCTGATTGGATCTGCTTCTTTACCAAAACTTTGCTGATTTGCAGATTGGGTGATAATCATATGGCTGGGTTTCTTTTGTATATTCAAAAAAGGGGCTAAAAATAATCAGGCAGATTCCAAAAGCCCGACTTGCGTAAATTTGCTTTGAATAATTTCGCTATCGAATGGCTTCATAATGTATTCATTAGCGCCAGCGGCCAGCGCCTCTTGAATATGAGATATATCGGAAATGGTGGTGCAAAAAACAACCTTGGGCTGTTGGCCGCCAGTCATCTTGCGTAAGCGCCTTAAAAACTCTATCCCAGTCATCACTGGCATATTCCAGTCAAGAAGGATGGCATCTGGCATCCTGTTTGCACAAGCTTCCATCGCTTGTTTACCATCTTCTGCTTCCGAACATTCAAAGGATAGTTCTTCCAGAATTTTTCTGGCCACTTTCCTTACAACGCGACTATCATCAACCACAAGGCAGAATTTTCCTGACATTCTCGTTCCTCTTTTAAGGATGGTATATTCTCTTCTTCATCATAGTATGTATAAAAAAGAAAAACTCAATCACCTAGTTTATTTCCATATGTGTAAAGTTTAATAATTTAGCAACATCAAGCACCACAAGCAATTGACCCTTTAATCGAAAAATGCCTGCAGATATTTCACGCCATGTGGAGTCAAGCGTGGCTGGGTTCTGCTCAAAACTATCGGGTGAAAGTTTCAGTACTTCCCCCACGGAATCCACCATCAGGCTATACAGCTCACCCTTGTGTTCTACCACAATACTCATTACTTTGGCCGCTTTTTCACGCGTAGGCAGGTTAAGTCTTGCCCGTACATCCACGGCGGTTACAATGCGCCCCCGTAAGTTCAATGAGCCAGCAATTTCACGCGGGGCAAGGGGTATGCGGGTAATGCGTTGTTCTCCCAATACGTCTTGTACCTGTAAAACGGGCACACCAAATAATTGACCTGCGATTGTCATGGTCACGCATTCTGTGGTTTGGTGCCGCCAGTTTGCTTGTTTAGTGTTATTATTACGGCCGGCCGTTTCTGCAATCACAGCGTTCATGCGGCACCTCTGCTGTTAGAAGGGTTGGAGTGAACATCGAGCAGACGCGTGGAAAGTGTTTGCAATAATCCAGCACGATCAAATTTAGCTACATAATCAGAAAAGCCACTGGCTTTGCCGCGATCCAGATCTTTCTGGGTGGCATGAGCCGATAAAGCGACCATGGGGGTATGTTCATAATCTCTGGTAGAACGTAGAGCCTCGGCCAGTTCAAACCCATTCATACCAGGCATTTCTATATCGCTGAGAATGAGGTCAAAACTCTTGCCAGATTGGCATATTTCCAAGGCTTCGTTACCGCTTTCCACGGTTGTTACCTGATAACCTGCGACGCTGAGTAATGGTGTTAATAAGTTTCGGAAAAAGGGGCTATCATCGACTAATAAAATCTTCTTGGGCGTTTTTTCTTCTCCAGCAACCCTATTATTACCTGCAGCGCCAAACCAATCGGGGAAAGCAAGGGTAAGGAAGTAACCCGCATCAATGAGGTCGGTGGCTTTTCCTGCTATAATGGTACTGCCCAACATGCCGGGTTGATCCACATCCAGCTCTACATGCATTTTTTCTTCAACAATATCCACTATTTCGTCAACCAATAGCCCCATAGCGCGTTCTTTATCTGCAAACACCAGTGCAGACTGGGTAACGCGCTCGTTCCATGGTTTTATTTGCCCGAAAGGGATAAGCGGCATGAGTTTTCCACGATATTGTATCACGGGTTTATTATTAGAAAGTTCGATGTCTTTAGGATCAAAATCTTCCAATCGCGATACCAATGATAAGGGCACAGCTTTGGGAGCATCGTTTCCAGAGCGGAATACCAACAATGCAGATGTTTCTTCGGTTTGGCTGATGCCCGCACTGCTTTGGCTTGCATCGGTGCCTCTAGCGCCTGCACCGCTGCGAATATCGCCTGCAGCCTGAGCTATACCATTAGGATCAAGGATCATGATTACCGTACCATCTCCCAAAATAGTATTACCTGAAAACATATCAATACTACGCAACACAGGGGCTACTGGTTTAACAACAATTTCTTCGGTATCGAAAACCCGATCCACTAAAATGCCGAAAATATAAGCCCCAACCTGTGTTACCACTACAAAATTTTCACGGCGATCCAATGGTCGGTCATCATCAAGGTTCAAAATTCCACGCAAAGAAACTAACGGCAATAGGCGGTCTCGCAATCGCAGGAAAGGTGTTCCTTTTATTCGTTCAACGGGGTTATCACCGCTGCTGCTAGCGCGCACCAACTCAATCACTGAAAGTTGCGGCATAGCAAACCGCTCGCCGGCACATTCAACAATAAGCGCAGAAACAATAGCCAGTGTCAGCGGAATTTTAATAGTGAAGGTAGAGCCTTGACCTTCGATGGAGTGCAACTCGATGGTACCACCAATTTTTTCAATATTGGTTTTTACCACATCCATCCCAACCCCACGCCCAGATACTGAGGTGATGGCTTCAGCGGTAGAAAACCCTGCCTTAAAAATAAATTGTTGGATTTGCTGGCTGGTGAGGCTGGCTAATTCTTGTTCTGAAACAAGGCCATTGGAAAGGGCTTTTTGTTTAATTCTTTCTAAGGCTAATCCTTTACCATCATCGCTAATTTCAATGATAATATAACCGCCTTCATGGAAGGCATTCAGCATCACATGGCCAGTTTCTGATTTTCCTGCTTTCAAGCGTTCTGCTGGCTTTTCAATACCATGATCGGCGGAATTACGCACCATGTGGGTGAGAGGATCTTTAATCAGTTCTAATACTTGACGATCAAGCTCGGTTTCTTGACCCCGCATTTCCAGTTCAATTTTTTTATTCAATTCGTGGCTAAGGTCACGGATAATGCGAGGCAGTTTTGACCAAGCGCTACCGATAGGCTGCATTCTGGTTTTCATAACGCCTTCTTGCAGCTCTGAAACCACTTGGTTTAAGCGCTGCAACGGTGCAGAAAAGGGGCTATCCTTCTGGGTGCGTAATATTTGCAATAATTGGTTGCGGGTAAGAACCAATTCACTGACAGTCGTCATGAGGTTCTCTAAAAGATCCACATTCACCCGAATAGATTGCTGTACAGCCACAGCGCCACCTTCACGGGGGGCGTTATCAGAATCAGCAGCTTCAGCTTTTGTGGGTTCTGTTTTTGCTGCTTTTGCAGGCGGGGCGGTTTTTGTTTCTTCTATTGGGTTAGGAATATTGGGTTTGGCAGCGGCGATTGTGTGTTCAACGGGGGCTGCTTGTACTGGCGGTGCTGGTTCTTCTATTGCTGGCGCGGCTACAGAAACAGGTTCAACGGCAGCAAATAAGGCTTCATTGGCTTCTGCATCATCAATATGGGAAGGGGCGGCATCGCCATCCCCCCTAGCGGCGGCGTCTAACTCGGCTATCAGTTCAGCATCATTACCTTCTGGCTCTGCACCGGTTGATTCTAACACCGCCAAAATACTTTTAATGCGATCCAATGATTGCAGAATAAGCGATACTTCTTTGGTGCCGATGTTCAGTTCGCCATCGCGTACTTTTCCTAAAATATTTTCAGCAGAATGCGCTACTTTTTCCAGCCGCGGCAGGCCAATGAAACCGCAGGTTCCCTTAATTGTGTGAACCAGCCTAAAAATATTATCTAGCAGGGATGGATTATTCGGCTCTCTTTCTAGCCGTACCAGTTCAAGATCAAGAACAGATAGATTTTCAGAGGTTTCAGTTAGAAATTCACCAAGTAATTCATCCATGCTATCAACCCATCCTTAAAATGCCCGCTAATACTCGCAATCGGAAATATTATTATGGCCAGAAATCATCATTCTTACCCATTAACCATGCCAAAAGTTGATTAACGACTCATTACCTTAGCGTTGATTTTCTCAAACTGATTGAGGTCAAGTCGAATATGCTTGCCATCGATCATGATGTTACCGACATGAAAGCCAAAATGCGTAACAAAGTTAGCCGTGATAAGGGGGTGCACCAATTTTGTATCCATCTCGGCTATTTTGGCATCTTTATTAAAAATATGGATGCCATGTTCCCGCAGGGCAGCACTTTGCGATAGGCCTTCAATACGAATGGCACCTTCTGGCGTATTACCAATTTTTACCACACCATTTAAGGCAATAACTTCTGCAATAAATATAATAAGGTTAAGGATAACCTTGCTTAGCCCTTTTTTGCCGTCAAGGTCTGGTGGGGCGGTGTTGATATTCCATTCTACAGCCACGCGCGAGCCTTCAAAAAACTCTTCCGCTGCTTTTTTTACCTCTTTTAATCCAATCACGGGATCACTACCCGCCGCGCCATACATTAAACGCATCAGGGTGAGGCGTTTGGCTGCCTGTTCTGCACTATGGGCGATGAGATTCACGGCCTCTTGATCCCCGCCTTCACCCAATTCACGCAATAGCTCAACACCATTATTAATGGCACCGATGGGGCTAACGAGATCATGGCAAATTCTTGAGCAGAGCATTTCAATTAAACGCGGCGTTTGATCCATTATTTTTCCCTGTTCTTGACGCGCTCTCTGTTTGTTATGCTGGAGAGCAGTTGGTATCGATCAATTATTAACATTAATGGTGAATGATCAATTGATCATAGAGTTGGTTGTAATGCCTAGAGTGTGACCATCACCCCCATCTCATGTCTTCGAGATTGAGGCAAAATGGTATCCATTTGGTAAAGTTGTTTCTTGCAGTAAATAATTATTATATGTAGTGTGCTGTTGAAGTTGAGACGGAAATGATGTTGACATGAAAATTGTATTTATTACAGTGATCATCAATCCATTTCGATCTTAGTGGTGAATAAGGCTCCTTGGCGGAAATGGTAGACGCACACGACTTAAAATCGTGCGATGTATGTCGTGCCGGTTCGATTCCGGCAGGAGCCACCACATTACTCTATTATTAGAATTGTTAGATTTTTTGGCCTTAAAGCTAGTTTCCAAGATTTATTTTGGTGGTAAAAATAAGTAAGGTTAGATTTTCAATCGTTTTTTTAATATTGGCTGTTGTTATTAGTCAGTTTCTCTTCATGGAAGCCCATGAGGAGAAGAAACGCGAAGAAAATATAATAAAAGAACTGGCGTCAGATGCTTATCTTAAAGTAGGTGATCTGGATATTGTTACTCCAATAGTGTCGCTTCTTGAGCCAACATATGCTTATTCACATTATACATTTTCTTTAGGAATAAGTGCATCCAATAAAAAATTGCTTTTGGAGGAACGTCAAAAATTTAAAAACTTGTCAGCTCAATCTGAAACTGCCCCAAAGCTAGACAGAGTTCAAATATTAATTCGCCAATACCAATACACCGGAGAGCGACTCTCTTCACAAGGTATATGCCCATTACTTAAAAGAGATTGGGCAAGATATTTTTGCAAAGGAGAATATCTGGAAATAATGCACCAGCTGCCTGAGAAATTTTATATCATAGATAAGAATCGCATAGATTTATTTAATTCTCACTACACTGTTGGCCAAGAAAATGTTGCAGACCAGATACGTAAATTAGATGTAAATTCAGTGAAGGCTAATATTTCTTGTGATGAAGATGGTAAATTTTGTACCGCGATTATTCCAACTTCTCCCAATACCCTTGCCGTGTGGACTGTATGGTCATCTGATACGACTGTAAAATCAGCACAGCAAATGGCTCTTTCTCAAGGCAAGGCAATAGTTGCTTTTGTTGAATATGCTATTAGCTCGAAGCCAGATTTCAAAAAAATGCAGACCGAAATAAATAAATAACTTAAATAGCTGAGAACAACTGTTCCATTTGAAGTAAGGCTTCTACAAACTGGCAACAGAAGTTCGGTCTCAGTCCGCCGCCCTCCCCACCCTATGCTTGAAAAGCAAGAGAAGGCTTATGTCTAATAGCTTGACATAGAGACTGGTGAAATATAGTTTCATTCATAAAATTTATAAATTTGAGAAAATAATTATGAAAAAAATATTTTTAGCATTATTTTTTACAATAGTAGCGTTTTCTTCTATTGCCTCTTCTGAGCCTGCCATCAAAAAATCGTGTAAAGGGCAGCTTCAGGATGGAAAATCCTCTCCTGAAACAATGAGCAAGATTTGTGACTGCATTGCAGGATCCTCTGGTTTAACTGAATATGGCGGCTTTGTAAGGTTGAGTGACACGCTTAAGAAATACAGAGATCTACAGGCGATGGCCGATGATTTTGTCAAATCCCCAGAAGATGGAAAAATATTTCAGGCAACATTAGATTGTTCATTTAAAGTAGGGTTGGAGTAAAAGTTATGACAAAATATAAAACATATATCTTTGTTGCATTCTTTCTGCTCTTCTGCTTTGCAATAAAAAGTGCATATGCTCTGGAATATATAACAGATAAGAGCAAAGCTGATTCAACTACGATAGAAAAAGAAGAAGCCAATGCGAAAGAAATATTTAAACAGTTACAGCAGAATTTTAATTTACGAGCGTCAGGAGAAGAAGAATTCATAAAAATCATCGCTCTCCAGAATTTAACCAAATATCGTTGGATGCAAGGTGTTAAATTTAATAACGACACGGTTGATAAGATTTATTATCTCAATACCCTACTAAAAGAAAAAAAGCAGGAGATTGAAAAGATTAAAACTATTTCTCGTTACCTTGGCTCTAATGTCGCTTCATTAAATGTAGATTTATGGGTTAGCAGAGCAAAAACCGTATATGGCAGCACTGATGCCAAATATTGGAATATCCCTTATCTGGATTATAAAGATCAATATTTTGAACACAGATTTTAATGTTAATTACTAACCTTTTACCGCAAAAGTAACATTGGTGGTGGTTACGTTACACAAGTTGGTCACCCCAAAGCCTGCATCTGGTATTGGGAAGACCGAGCTATTACCCACCGAGGTGGGTAATAGAGAAGTAAGTTTCCACCTGTGCAGTTTTTAGTAAATCCACACAACCAGCTTGGTCAACATTCTCGAACACGATGGAAAAAGCCTTACCATCAGCAATGCTGATGGGCACGGAACCCCAACTGATTGCCCTCATGTCGCAATGGCCGGTAATGATAGCACTGTTCGCTAACCCCGAAACTCTGGCATGCTGCAACCCTTATACTTACCAGGTCTCTCTGCCACTGCCCAACGCGCTATTGCCTTGCGCTGCGATGGCGGGCCACTTTTTTGCAAAGCTTTCTTAATCAAATCGTTTTGAAGATGCAGTTCGGCATAAAGCCGCTTTAGCCGTTCATTCTCAGCCTCAAGCTCTTTCAGTCATGAAATCTGAGAGGCATTCAAACTCACCATATCGAGCACGCCATTTATAAAAACGTGCACGCGACATCTCCTTTATTTAATTTAAAAGAGATATACAAGAATTAGGTAAAAAAATCCGCGTGATATTTTTATCGGATGATTGGGCTTTATAGCGTATGCTATAACTGTAAAGCAGAGTATTTATTTATTTCACGATTAGAAATTTGTGCGAGCTTATCAGTTTTTTGCAAGCTTGGATTGTACGATTTTTGAATAACCTCAGCCAGTTTAATGTCAGAATCGGTGAATAAAAGGCTACAGAAATTGATTATTTGCTTTCCTGAATAAATTTTGCCGCTCAGTGAAGGGGTGGAGGATCGATCCCCTACTGTTACATCACCATTAGTTGCTTTTACCCGCTTATATTCTTTGGCATATCCTGCCCACCAATGATAAAGATTGGGATTAATATCTGGGTTATTGAATGCCGATTCATAGCCTGCCCATAAAAGATTTTTGTATTCAGGCATGGTTCTATTTTGTAGATAATCTAACTCAAGCTTTGCTTGTTCTTGTGCATCAGGGTTGATTGCGGGGTTAGAAATCTTAAGTTCCAGCTCTTTGAGTAAATCTTCAACATGATTCTTAAAGGCCTCAAATAAGGTACTGTTGTTATAAGGCATTCCCTCCATGCCATTTTTTTCCATTAACAACGTCATGCGTTCAAAATCAGCGCGGGCTTCAAAGCCGATCATCACATCGCGCCATGAAATAAAATTATTGCTATTTTGCAGAGCTTCATAGGCTGCATCGGCATCACCATTTTTGTAATGCCCCAATATTTCATGAGGCAAATATTCTGATAACATCATGATTGTTAGTGGATGTTCTGCAGGATAATCAGCCTCTTCACCGGTTTTGTTTGGGTTAATTAATAAATGAGGTGTGAAATTAATATTCTGAATAGCAATTTCTGATGACGAATATTCACAAAGCATGATTGGGATATCATGCTCTTTAACACAACGAAGCGATTCACGTCCTTTTTCAGTTTGAGCCGCCTCAGTATAAAAATCAAGCAACCACTCTAAATGGGCTGTTTTATCGGTTGTTCCCTGCCAATCAAAAGGTAGCATAAGATATCTAGCTTTTTCAGTAATACAGCATTAGTATATCTATTTTTAGATAAATAGCAATTATATATTGCCAATTTGCCAAGGCAAGCAAAGCATCATCAATTAATTATGGAATAATTTCCTGAACCGATTGTTCTTTTTTAACTATGCCCACGCTTTGGCCTGCCATTAGGGATCCAGTATCAACATCATTTTCCACCACCGCGCTGCTTTGTGGTCTAAGCGCATGCACCAGAATATGGTGATGAAGGGTCGGTTTTGTCTTAACATGGATATGTTGCAGCCAAAATTTCTTGGCCGCTGGTAAAGTTAAGGTGGAAAGAATAAAGCCGGTGGTGGGAATGAGTGCGGCCAAGAATGGCTGCTCTACACCGATGGTAAGCATCAATAAATAGCAGGTGATATAAGTAATGGCAGCAATACAGCATTTACGGGTAAGGCTAATTTCCCATGCCTTATCAAATTCAACCCGCTCGTTTCTTTTTTTAATCGCTTCTATTGCTTGAACAGTAGCAATTTCGGTATCATTCATATAATTTAGCCAGTTTTACGGTTGGTTTCTCCAGCCCGGAAATCCATGAGTTTTAGCTGGGGGAGGCGCTGTTTCAGCGGTTAAAGAAGGAAGGCGAAGAAAGCTTAAAGTTTGAGCGATGTAGGGGGTGTTGCGATTATCTTCTTTTATACGCAACAACGTATTATAGATAGGTTGAATATGTTTATCAGATTGTAAATTTGGGTTCTGTTCTAAGCGTTGATATAATTCATCTAAGGCTGCTTCTAAAGAATTGGTACTGCTTACGCCCGCATCACGCACATTTTGTTCGGTTAAATCTTTTGCATGGTGTATGATGATCCTATAGGCCAATTGTAATGCAGTGCAGTCTGCATCGCTGATGGGTTGTGGCATGGTTCTTTCCTCATTATTCTAAGATTTGAGCTACGGATTTTTCCGTTCAAGAACCGCAGCAAAAAAACCATCGGTCTGGCTGAGGGCAGGGCTAAGCCGTAAATATTGCCCCACGCTGGCTGGTGCTTCGCCTAAATTGAGGCCATACCATAGCTGGCGGGCTGGAATAATTTGAAATTCTGGGTTGTTGGCCAACAGGGCTTCTACCTGCTGCTCATTTTCCTGAGTGAATAAGGAACAGGTAGAATAAATCAAGCGCCCACCCGGCTTCACCAATTTTTGTGCCAGTTGTAGCAATTCTTTCTGCTCATTATATAAGGTTTCCAATTGTGGGGCAAGGCCGCGCCAGCGCATATCGGGGTTACGCCGCCATGTACCGCTACCGCTGCAAGGGGCATCCACCATTACCCGATCAAAGCGGCCATATTGCCGTTTTAGCCAGTCACGCCCTGCGGCATCTAAGGGTTTGGTTTGGGTATTATGAACACCAGCGCGGCGTAAGCGTTCTGCTGCCCGTTTCAGGCGACCTTCCAGCAAATCGGTGGCCACCAATGTGCCTTTATTTTCCATGGCGGCTGCCAACATTAAGGTTTTGCCGCCAGCCCCTGCGCATAAATCCAGAACCCGCATCGAGGAATCGGCTTGTACCAATAACGCGGCTATTTGTGAAGATTCATCTTGAATCTCAATCGCCCCATTTTGATAGAGCTGATGGGTTAAAATAGGAAAGCGGCCATTGAGGCGAATACCATAGGGAGAAAAAGCCGTGGCCTTGCCAGTAAAGCCAGAATTTTCCAGTTCTTGCATCACTTTTTCCCGCGTGGACATTAGCGGGTTTACCCGAATATCGGTGGGTGCGGCACTGATTAAGGCTTCTAATTCACTTTCCAACCGTTGGCCAAATTCTTGTTGCAGCATAGGGTAGGCCCATTCAGGGCATTCCAGCCTTATTCTGCTGGGAATAGTGGTGCTGTTTAATTGCTGCTTAGCCATAAACTGAAATGCTTCGACTTCTGGCTGTTCTAAATACATGGGCGCAAAGCGCGACCCATCAAAAATATGCGGCAGGCGGTCGATGGGGGTTTTTTCTACCATGGCTAACCAAGCTAGATATAATAAACGCTGAGGGTGCAAGGCCACCGAAAATGGGGCATGCTCCATGCGCCAATGCAACCTAGACCAATGACGCCATATATCCCAGAATTGGCGGCTGATCTCGCCTCGATCTTTGGCACCAATATAACGGCGGGCACGCAGCCAACCGCCCAGTAAAGAATCAGCTGGCTTAGTGCTTCTGCTGCATTCAGTGAATAATTCTATAACGGCCTGAGCCCTAGCAGCGGGAGTCATATTTATACTGATGGTTGTTTTCTGGATGGTACTATATTTCTGGTAGCAATATACTCAATATCAGATGATTTTCCATAAGCATTGGCAACGCATTCCATTAAGCCGCGGCAAAATTCTGGCGAAAGCATTTGCTTAATGGCCGCGCTATCTTCCATTCTGGCTAGTCTATTATGTTTAAGTGGCTCTTTGGTTGCGGCTGAGTGAAAACCCACATTATTCACTGGATAACCAGGCGAAACCACATATAGCTGTTTTAATGATTGTAGTGTTAATTTCTGCTCTAAATCTTCAACATTAATCACCAAAGTAACCGCAGGCTGGGGTATTAATTCTCCAGCACCAATATATTTCCTTAACTCAGAAATGTTATGACCGCTTTCACCTGCATTAATTCTTTCTTTTAGATGGTCTGGGAGTTTTTCCATGTTAACGGAGGGCACATGAATCAAATAAGAGTGACCGCCATCATTTTTGGGAAAATATATCTGTTGATTTTCTATACGAATTTGTTGAAGAAACTCTAATAATTGCTGTTCATAGCGCGGGGATAATTTAAACATGACCCCACCAAACTCTATCGTATGATCTATACTGAGTTCTCTGCCAATATCTGCAGCTTTTTCTTTAAAATAGCCCAGCGGCATTTCCAGAAAACCTTCCTCTCTTAGAGTTGAATTGCCAATTAAATGTGATAATACTGTATATTCATCGGCAAAGGAATTGATCATGGGCACTTTTTTGGGGGTGGCCTGAAGCAATTCGCCCGGCCTTTGCTGTAGGCCAAAAGCAGCAAACCCCATTAATAGCGGGATAAATGTTGCAACATCCTGCTCCACTGCATCAACAGCAAGACGCAGCTCAAACCGTCCATCAGATAAACGTAAGAAACCTTCGCGATTCACGGAAAACTCTAACATATCATGGGCAAGCTTTTTGTTGATACTATAATCTGTTAGCAGTATGGAATAAGAATCATAAACTCCGCTGGCAATTCCTTCAATAACCTTCTTGCCCTTATACTGATAGCTGGGATGATCAGTTGCAAGCACATCGCCTTCTTCATCCCAAAAACTCATATTAATGTGATAGCTGGGGTAAGATTTAAAAATTAAACCATAATCAGCTGCTTTTTCAAGCAAGACTGATAAAATAATTCTCTGATTTTCTAATAATTGCATAGGATCAGTGGGAACGGTTTTTAATTCAAGACAGCCGCGGTTATCATAATAACCACTACCATCACCGGATATGCCAAATAATGGTTGTAATAAATAAGCCGTGCGTGGATCATGATCAATCAGATCATACATTAGCACTTCGCGGGCGTTAAAAGATTTTAATGCCGCTATTTTAGATTCTAGAATTGTTTTTTCCAATGGTTCAGCTTGCTTGCACTCTTCTTTAAGCGCTGAGATAAAGGCTTCTTTTTTTTCTTCCCACAACGAAAAGCCACTAATTACTTCGGGCAAAATAGAAAATTCCATTTCTAAAGCCACAAGCGCATGATCAATATGGAAATTTTTTAGCTGGTTTGATTGATAAATAATCTCTTCTGCAATCATACCACGCAATGGCCATGTGATTGGGCGCCACTCGGTGGCCAAAGGAAAACCATCATCTTGCACAACGGATTGAGCGTATAAACAGTTTAGCTGTTCTGCTTTATTCAGGGCATTTCTTAAATACGTATGCTTAAAGCGCTTACCTGTTAAATTGTGTATATCTTCATAGGGCAAAAGTGAAAAATTTTTTGTCAATTGTTCGGGATTATTTTCAGTAACTCTTACACGATCAAATTCTGTTACTGAATCTTGTTCTGTATGAGATGAAGAAAAGAAGCAAAGCCCAGCTTTTTCATACAGTGCATGTTGCTCGGGCGATATTTTTAAATTATATGACAAATGAATAATTGAAGGAAGACGCATTATTTAACCTTTAGAGATAATAATTAAACAGTTTAATATCACAGAATTTCAGAATAAAGCATATTTATTTTTAAGAATATTCTATCAATTATTGATGCTTAATAACGAGGGACATGGAAAATATACGGTGAAGTAACATTTCTTTGTACAATACTGCTCTCCAGATCAGATGATTTTCCATAAGCATTGGCAACGCATTCCATTAAGCCGCGGCAAAATTCTGGCGAGAGCATTTGCTTAATGGCATCACTTTCTTCCATGCGTGTTAATCTGGCATAAGCCAGTTGATTTCCTGTTGGCTCTGCTGTTGCAGAAAAAGGCGTATTTTCCCAACCATCCATCGCATAAGCGTTGGTGACCACGTAAAATTGTTTAATGGCTTGCAAGGACAGATTTTCTTTGAGCTTATCGAGGTCAATCATATAAAATCTTTCTTTTTGGGGCAGATAGTCACCCAGCGTAAGATAAGGTTTTAAGTCACTAACCATTGCGCAGGGATCCTCTCCCGCTAAGATTCGTTCTTGTAAATTTTCTGGGATTTTATGCATATTAATAGCTGGTACATGAAGCACATAATAAATATCACCATGATTTTTAGGCCAATGAATTCCCCTATCATCTATTCTAATGGAACGTAAAAATTGTATTATTCCATCATATTCACGTGGTGCTATGCCCAATGCTACCTCCATACCATTGGGCGGGGCATCATAAATGCCTAACTCATAGCCTAACATCAATGATTTATCAGCAGCATATCGTTCAGCTATTTGTAGATAACCTTGTTCATCAAGGCTAGAATTGCCGATAAGATGAGCAAGAACCTTATACTGATCGCCATCATGAGAAATTTCTGGCACAGCTAAAGGGTGAGCGGGTTTTATAGACAAACCATCATTATCCAAACCATAGGCGGCAAAAGCCATTAATAAAGCGGTGCTTACACCCACATCTTGTTCGGTACTTTCGGTTGCCAGCCGCAGTTCAAAGCGGCCATCAGAAAGGCGCAGCAAATTTTCCCGATTAATCAAAAAATCAGTGCTTTTGCCTGTTTTGTGCTTGAGTAAAAATTGTGGGTAAAAAAGAGCGAAGCAATCATGCACCCCGCGGGCAATGCCTTCAATAATTTTTTTACCCTTATCACCATAAGCAGGGTGGTTGGTGGCCAGTATATCCCCCTCTTCATCCCAGAAACTCATATTAATATGGTAGCTGGGGAAACTATTGCATACCAAACCATAGGCTTCAGCTTTTTCAAACAACACCGCTATAATTTGTCGCTGATTATCCAACAACTGCAAAGGAGAAACCGGTCTGGTTTTAAGCTCAAGACAATTCATTCCATCATAATAACCATCACCATCGCGCGATGTACCGAATAATGGCTGCAACAAAGGGCTGGTGCGCTCATCGCACTCTATCAGCTCATACATTAAAATTTCTCTGGCATTGAATCCTTCAATGGCCTGCATTTTTTTGGTAAAAGATTCCGCTTGAGGGCTGTGTAGATGGGGAAGGACATCATGAAGCTGGCTTAGAATTTGCTGTTTTACCTCAAGCCAGTGATGATAGCCGCTAATCGGTTGTTCAGCCAAAGTAAATTCTATTTCCAGAGCGGCTAAACTATAGTGGATACCAAGCTCTGCAAGGCGCTGCTCTTGTATTTGTATTTCCGCTGGTACCATATTACGCATGGGCGCGGTAATGGGCTGCGTATGTTCTAAAAAACGCCCACCATTATCACTGACAGTGGATTGATAACGCAGAGAAAATAATAATTCTGCTTGAGAAATAACTATTTGGATTTCACTACCATATTTGAATATACCACAATTCAGTTTATGTAATATATCCCAAGGCAAATGAGACAGGTTTTTGGATAATTGTTCTGGGTTTTTCTCTGTTAACTCTACAAAATAATATTTCGTTTCTTCCCCACTACAATTCTCAGCCATCTTAAAATCTAAGCCAGCCGCTTGATACAGCGCGTGTTCTTCTGGTAATATACCCTCTAGGGGGTGGGGTAAAACAATAGTGGAATCAAGTGATTGGGGCATAACATTAAGTGGCATACAGAACTGATAATCACAGCAACATAATGTTTTTTGTATAAAATATCAATAAAATTTGTGAGTGCATCCTAACTGTCGGAGCGGTAATTGGGGGCTTCAGCGGTGATGTGAATATCATGGGGGTGGCTTTCTTTGAGGCCTGCGTTGGTAATTTTGATAAATTCACAACCACGCTGCATGGAAGCAATGGTGCCATGGCCAGTATAACCCATGGAAGCACGCAGCCCGCCCACTAATTGATGTACCACATTGGCCAATGCCCCTTTATAAGGCACGCGCCCTTCTACCCCTTCGGGCACCAATTTCATGCTGTCTTTAGTATTGCCTTGGAAATAGCGATCGGCTGAACCCTTAGCCATTGCCCCAATTGAACCCATGCCGCGATAGGCCTTGTAGGAACGCCCCTGATATAAAATCACTTCCCCAGGGGCTTCATCCGTTCCCGCCAGTAATGAGCCCAACATGGCACAATCAGCGCCAGCAGCAATGGCTTTAGCCAAATCGCCAGAATTGCGAATGCCGCCATCAGCAATAATAGGAATATTCGCCTTGTGGCACAGATCAACCGTATCCATAATAGCGGTGAGTTGGGGCACGCCCACCCCTGCCACCACGCGGGTGGTGCAAATAGAACCGGGGCCAATACCAATTTTTACCGCATTCGCTCCGGCATCAATTAAGGATTTGGCCGCATCGGCGGTGGCAATATTTCCGGCAATAATCTGTACCGTACTGCTTAAAGAACGCACGCGATTAACCGTATGTGCAACCCCTTCAGAGTGGCCATGGGCAGTATCAATCACCACCACATCCACCCCAGCATGAATTAATGCTTCAGCGCGTTGGTAGCCATTATCGCCCGTGCCCACGGCAGCCCCACAACGCAAGCGGCCTTGTTCATCCTTAGTGGCTTGTGGATTTAATATGCTGCGTTCTATATCTTTCACGGTAATTAAGCCAATGCAGCGATAAGAATCATCCACCACCAGCAATTTTTCAATGCGGTATTGGTGTAATAAACGCTGGGCTTCTTCTTTAGCAACGCCTGCTTTTACCGTGACCAGCTTTTCTTTGGTCATCAGTTCTGACACTGGCTGCTGGAGGTTTTCAGCAAAACGCACATCGCGGTTGGTTAAAATACCCACCAATACACCAGAAGGTTGCACCACCACGGGAATACCAGAAATATGATGGGTTTTCATCAACTCTAACGCATCACTGAGCGGGGCATCCGGTGTAATGGTAATGGGGTGTAGTACCATCCCGCTCTCAAAGCGTTTTACCCGTTTAACATGTTCGGCTTGTACCTCTACGGGTAAATTGCGGTGAATTATACCCATACCGCCCTGTTGTGCCATGGCAATGGCTAGATTATCTTCGGTTACTGTATCCATAGCGGCAGAAATAAGCGGAATTTTAAGAGCAATGGTCGCGGTAAGGCGCGTGGAGGTATCGGCATCCGCCGGCATGACGGATGATTTTGCCGGCACCAGCAACACGTCATCAAAGGTTAAGGCCTCACGGATGATTTGTACCATTGCTTTTCCCCTTTATTAAAATTTGCCGTATTATAGATAAAATAGGCAGATTATCCATATTTTATTGCTGGGCGTGACGTTCTTTCTTAATAATGTGGGGTAGATTGCCAACAGCGAATTCATTTTAGTGTAATTTTAATGCAACAGGATTTAGATTGTTGTGGGGAGGGCATAATTATAGTTGAATTATGCAATCTGCAAAAAATGAAAATGAGATAATTGCTGAGGTTTGTGACATGAAGCAAGGTTCAGGTGGTAGAGGCAGTAACAATAAAGCCAGTGATCAACAGGAATTTGTGATGACGGCGGATGAATTATTATTGCCCTCTCCCGATACAAAACGTTGGGTAATGCGCCGCAAAGCAGCAGTTATTCTAGCGATTAAAGAAGGCAGGCTAACGCTTGAAGAGGCTTGCGAGCGTTATAACATCTCGATTGAAGAGATGATGACATGGCGCCGCCTTATCGAAAAACATGGCATGGGTGGCTTGCGGGTAACACGGTTGCAAGAATACCGACCCGTGGCGCAGGAAACCGCACTTTTTAGAGCGAATTAGATTATTAGCGTGCTCTTTTTATTATTATGGGGAGTAGAGGTAGAAAAGCTATCTATCTCTACCCCCCATAGCTGCGCACTAAACTGCCTGCAATTAAGTGCCAGCCATCCACCAGCACAAAAAAGATGATCTTGAATGGTAGCGAAATGGTGGCGGGGGGTAGCATCATCATCCCCATCGCCATTAAAATGGAAGCCACCACCATATCAATAATCAAAAATGGCATAAAAATCAGGAAACCAATTTCAAAAGCACGGCGTAATTCAGAAATCATGAATGCGGGAATAACCACTTGAAACGGGGTTTCTTCAATGGTTTTAGGTTTTACCTCAGCCAGATTACTGAACATTTGTAAATCTTTTTCTCTGGCATGTTTTAACATGAATTGCCGAAAAGGGTTGGCGGCTTTCATGAGCCCATCCATTTCATTCACTTCTTCTTTTATCATGGGGGCAATGCCCTCATTATAGGCTTTTTCCATGGTGGGGGCCATAATAAAAGCCGTAAGAAACATGGCAAAACTGGTCATCACGGCGTTGGGCGGGGATTGCTGCATACCAATGGCGGTGCGTAATAAAGAAAGCACCACAATAATGCGGGTGAAGCTGGTCATCATCACCAAAATTCCTGGTGCTAGCGATAAAATGGTGATTAAGGCCACCATTTGCACAATGCGCGAAGCACTAGAAGCACTGCCTTCCCCTTGCTGCCCGCCATTCAGCGAAATGCTTAAGCCTTCGGCCATGGCTGGAAAAGCCTGTAAGCATAAAATTAAACAAGGCACTAGAAAGAAAATCAGGGTTTTTAATACCTTCACGCTAGGAAAACTGCTTTTACGGTTTTCGGTTGCCTCATCCATGCTTATCAGCGGTTCATCGGGCGGGGTGATATGTTGCTCTACCAGTAAATCTTGATGCGGACCCAACAATAACAAATGTTCTTGGTCATCACGCTTTACTAAAATAAGCCGTCTTTGGCCGTCAATGGCGATAGAAGCACTAACAGAAAGCCGTTTGCGGCCACCAATATTAACCACGGGCAGGCCAAGTTTTTGGCCAAAACGGCGCAATAACCAGAAAAGCAGCAACATGATGCCCAGTACCGCAATCAGGGAAAGAGCGGCATTCATCAATGGTAGCGTATCGGTTTTATCCATAGCAGCATCCTGTTTAATCAGAGCGTTTAAGGCCATTTTGGCGGTAAATATAAGATAATATCTCAGCCACGGCCAAAATGGCTTCAGGCGGAATTTCGCTATCCAGCGGTACGGCGGTTAATAAACTGGCCAAGTCGGCATCTTCTCGCACGCGTACCCCATGTTCAAAGGCAAGGGCCAGAATTTTTTCAGCCACAATTCCTTGGCCAGAAGCCGTGATTTTGGGCAGGCAAGGGCCATCCAGCGTGTAATTGAGGGCAATGGCTATTTTTCGTTTGGGGGGCTGTTCTTCAACCATTAATGTTCACCCCTTGTTACCTCGCGTACTTTTTCAGCCAATTGTTTTAATGAAAAGGGCTTGCCTAGAAAATGAATATGGCTATCGGGATCCATAGAACCACGAAAGCGATCTTCTGTGTAGCCAGAAATAAAAATCACCTTCATTTCTGGATCGGTTTCTCTAATTTTTTTCACCAAGGTTGGCCCATCAATACCGGGCATGATCACATCGGTAATTAAAAGGTCAAATTTTTCTTCTTTGGCGAGTACCTCTAAGGCTTGCTCACCATGGTGGGCTTCAAATACCTGATATCCCTTGTTGCGTAAAGCTCTGGCAGAAAAACTGCGCACGGCATCTTCATCTTCTACCAATAAAATACGCCCTGCTCCTGTTAAATCGAGTTGGGTTTTCTTTTGTTGTGGCTCTTCTATGGCCTTCATTTCTTCTAATTGGGCGGCAGAAATTTGTGGCAGATAAATAGTAAAGCACGAACCTTCGCCTATTTCGCTTTCCACAAACACAAAGCCACCCGTTTGGCGCACAATACCATAAACAGTGGAAAGCCCTAACCCCGTGCCAGAGCCAATTTCTTTGGTGGAGAAAAAGGGTTCAAAAATCCGTTGGATATTTTCACGCGGGATCCCAACCCCAGTATCGGCCACCGAAATTAAAATCCATGCCCCAGCCCCTACTTCTTCTGTGCCAAGGCGCATGGGGCGGGTTAATACCATGTTGCGGGTGGAAAGTGTGAGACGCCCGCCCTTATTCATGGCATCGCGTGCATTCACCACCAAATTCACTAATACCTGTTCTAATTGACCTTGATCTACCTTCACTAGGCCCAAATCTCTGGCCAATTGTACCTTTAATTCAATGTTTTCACCAATTAACCGCCGCACCAGATGCGATAACTCACTCACCACATCATTAATATTCAAAATGCGGGGTTGCAGGGTTTGTTGGCGTGAAAAAGCCAGCAATTGCCGCACCAAATTGGCCGCACGGTTAGAGTTTTGCTTGATTTGCATAATATCGCCAAAAGAAGGATCCCCCGGCTTATGACGCAGCAATAATAAATCACAAAATCCGATAATGGCGGTGAGCAAATTATTGAAATCATGCGCAATACCGCCAGCCAATTGGCCAACGGCTTGCATTTTTTGTGATTGCACAAATTGTAATTCCAGATTTTTTTGCTCGGTCATATCCACAAAGCGCAGAATAATGCTGTCCACCGAATTATCTGGACGGGTAATGGGGCTGGTATATAGCTGGGCAACAATTTCCTTATCGCCCCGCATGATGGCTTCTACTGGCCGTGGATTAGCAACGCCTTCGCGAATTTCTGCCAATCTGGCCAATACGGCTGGCAAGCTTACGGAAAGAAAAATATCGGCAACAGAGCGTCCTTCCAGCTCTTTTAAGGGAAAGCCACTCATGATGGCGAGGGCTTCATTGCAATCAGCCAATTTACCATCGCTATCCACCATGGCGATGCCGATGGGGGCATCATGGAAAAAACGGTTAAAACGCTTTTCTGATTGTAAAAGTTGTTGTTCCAGCTCTTTTTCATGCGCTATGTCCTTAATATATAAGGTGCGCATGGCAACAGAACCAAAAGATAGGCCATGAGTCCATAATTTTACCCATAAATTGGCCAATTGCGGGCTGCGATTTAGCAATATTTCACGGTTTTCACCGTTGCTACCATGAAGCGCAAAAAAACTGATAGGGTAGGAAGGGTTGGCAGTGTTGGGGGGATCAAGAAATAAATCTTCAAGGGTAATTTTACCCGATAGCAGCTCATCTTCTCCGATATTGGCCAGCATACAAAAATGCTCATTAGCAAAGCGCGGCTTGCCCGTGTGATCGATAAGCAATATCCCCACCGGATTTTCTGCTAAAATGCGGGGCAAGAGGGGGTCTAGGCTGGTGGGTAAGGGGTGATCTTCTGGTGGTAGCGATTCTACCTGCCACAATACACATTTTTTTAAGTGCGAGGCATGTTTTACAGTCATGTGGTTGGCGGCGATGGCTTTTATTTTAAGCCAGCTATTTTCTTCTTTTTCGCCCTGATAATTCATCACTGCTTCGCTATCATGGCCAGATTTGGCGGTATCTTCCAGCAATTGAAGTTGTTGCAGGGCATCGGGGGCATAACGAAAAATGCCGCCAATAATGCTCACTACTGGTTTTTGTTCTTTCACTTCAGGTAAGTAACGCCCTGCCGCGCTGATGGCGATGAGCTTGCCCTTATTATCTTCTGCTACCCGCAAAATTTCAGCTGGGCATTCATCAAGCCATGCTTTGATAGCTTCACGCCGTAAACGCTGCTGCCTTTTGGCTACCAGTGAATAAAAGCCAGCGGTTAAACAAAATGAGATAAAACTCACCGAGGTAATCAGTGAAAATATAGTAATTTCAGAGACATTGAAAAAGGTAGCAATAATGGCGGTAATCAAGCTGCTGAGATAGACGCTGAGCCAGACCATTGCCCCGCAATCGCTCAGGGTTTCATGTAAAAAATGCCATAATTTGCGTGGTAGGGATAAAAGAAACAAGATGGCTGATCTTTCTATAATATGTTTTTTAGGGGGGCTATGTTGCGTTAATTTTATTCTTCATCTTGCCCAAATGCTTTTCCTCATTCTATAGTCGCGTGAAAAACAATGAAAAAACAAAAATATGTGTGGAATAGCAGCCATTAGCCGTGGGGCATTAACCCTAGAACTGGTCGAAAAAAATAACCGATGGGCAGCCATTGTAGCGGCTGCTTTGGCGCATCGTGGCCCCGATGGGCAAGGGCAATCGGCGGACGCCAGTTTGGTGCATAGAAGGTTGGCTATTATTGATCCACAAGGCGGCCAACAGCCATTATATCATGAAGATATAACCCTTGTGGGCAATGGGGAGATTTATAATTACCTAGAGTTAATTGCCGAGCATGGGCTAAAGGATTTGCCGTCAGCCTCAGATTTTGAACCAATTTTGCGTTTATATCAAACTGACCCCAATTTTTTACAGCAATTGCGTGGCATGTATGCGCTGGCGATAAAAAAGGAAGAAAAATTATTATTAGCGCGCGATCCTTTTGGCATAAAACCTTTATATTATGCCAAAAATGAAGATGGAGAATTGATGGCCGCTTCTGAACCGCGGGCATTATTAGCCGCTGGTTTTGGTATTAAAAAAGCCGATGAAGGCATCGCCAACCAATTATTACATCTGAATTATTCCACGGGTAAATATAGCATCTATCCCGGAATTTATCGGTTGTTGCCGGGGGAATCTCTATGGGTAGAAAATGGCGAAATTATTGAAAAAAAACGGCAACACCCCTTGGCCATAAAACCAGCCAATATACCCACAGATGAGCAAGAAGCCTTGGCAAGGCTGAATGTATTGCTAGAGGAAAGCGTAGTGCTGCATCAACGCTCGGACGTGCCCTATGGGTTATTCCTGTCCAGCGGTATTGATTCTTCGGTACTTTTAACCATGATGGCGCGGGTGAATGAGCGACCCGTGAAAAGTTTTACCTGTGGTTTTGTAGGGGAAGGCGTGCCCGATGAACGGCCAGCCGCTGAAAAACTAGCCAATAGCTTGAAGGCGGAGCATCAAGAGATAAGCTTCTCGGCTGAAGATTTCTGGCAATTTTTGCCCATTATTGCCCATGCTCTGGATGAACCCACCGCCGATTATGCCATTTTACCCAGTTGGAAATTGGCAGGCTTGGCGGCGCAATCGGTAAAAGTGGTGCTCAGTGGTGAGGGAGGCGATGAGATATTTGGCGGTTATGGCCGTTATCGCCGAGCCATGCGGCCATGGTGGTTGGGCGGGCGGGCGGCGGATCCGCAAGGGCATCATCAGGCCAGCCAGTTTTGCCGCCGTTCTGGCCGTGATTGGCTGGATAATTGGCAGAAAGAGGCGACGGCTTTTCATTTGCCTGAATGGAGCCCATTGCAAAAAGCCCAAGGCAGCGATATAGCCACATGGTTGCCCCATGATTTGCTGTTGAAGCTGGATCGTTGCTTAATGGTGCATGGCTTGGAAGGGCGTACCCCCTATTTGGATGCGCAATTATCCCCTTTTGCTTTTTATTTGCCGGATGAGCTGAAAATAAAAAATAAAATGGGCAAATATTTATTGCGCTCATGGTTGGCCAAACATGCCCCTCAAGCGCAGCCTTTTGCCCCCAAAAAAGGCTTTACGGTACCGGTTTTGGGGTGGATGCAAAGCAAGCAGAAATTTTTAGCCGAACGCTTACCGGGCTTGGATATTATTCAACACCTCATGCACCCAGAAAAAGTGGCATGGTTGTTCAATCATTTAGAAGAACAATATGCAGGTTTGGCGTGGTCTATTTTATTTTTTGCTGTGTGGCATGCGGTGCATATTGAAGGGGTAAACCCTCAAGGCGATGTAGAGCGGGTACTGCGCAAAGCCAGCTGGTCATCTTATTAGATGGTCAGGAAATTTTGGCTGCAACATATCCATGTTAAAGGAAAACCACCCCTTTCATAAAAATATTTCCAAAAATTTATAGACAAAGCCAAGGCTAGCGCTTAAAAAAAGCCATGCGTATTTGTCTGGTGAACACTCTCTATCAAATTGATACCCTCAATAACACCGTCGGCGGGGCTGAAATCTCGGTAAGGATTTTGGCGGAAACATTGGCGGCATTGGGGCATGATGTGCATGTTATTTGCCTTGCACCCCCCACTTATGAGGGGCAAGCCCAAGTTACACAACATGTGGCGCAGCAAATCTCTGGCGTTAGCATATGGTTTGTGCCGATTAACAATTTGTATTTCCCTGAAGGAAAAGCAAGACCAGCTTGGCAAAAAATTTTATGGCATGGTATTGATAGCGATAATCTGCTCATGACCTTGCCGCTCAAACGCATCCTGAAAGCATTGCAGCCTGATATGGTGCACACCAATATTATCAGCGGTTTTTCTACTTCTATTTGGCGTTTATGCAAGGCCATGGGTTTTCCCGTGGTGCACACCCTGCGCGATTATTATCTGCTGTGCGCGCGCGGTACTTTATATAAAAATGAAAAAAATTGTGAACAATCCTGCCGTTCTTGTCAGCTCCTCACCCATCAGAAAAAAAAATTATCGGAAACCGTGAGTGCGGTGGTGGGCATTAGCCAATATATTCTGGACAAACACATGCAGGCTGGATTATTTCAGCAGGTGATCCGCCGCGAGGTTATTCATAACCCCTTTCGCCCCGGCACCCCTTACCCCAAGGTGCGCGGTCATGAGATTAGCGATACCCTATCCTTTGGTTTTATTGGCCAGATTGTGCCTGAAAAAGGCTTAGCCCTCTTGCTGGAAGCCTTTACCGCACTCAATCATCCGCAAGCCAGATTACTGATTGCCGGCAAGGGCACTCAAGCGGATTGGTTACAGCAACAATATCAACATCATCCTCATATTAAATGGTTGGGCTTTCAGCACCCGCATGATTTTTTTCCAGCCATTGACGTGTTAATCCAACCCGCCCTTTGGCAAGAGCCTTTATCGCGGGTGATTATTGAAGCCTATGCTGCTGGCAAGCCAGTATTAGCGGCCGCCCGCGGGGGTATGCCAGAAATTATTGAAGAAGGAAAAACCGGTTGGGTATTTGACCCCAATCAACCCCAACAATTGCAAGATCTGATGCAACAATTGCTGGATAACCCTCAACAACTTGCCCATACCGATCACAATTCCACTAAGGCTGCCATGAACCACTTTACGCCAGAATTGGTTGGCAAACGCTATACACAACTTTATGATTTTATATTAGAAAAACAGGCACAGCTTGCTTCATGAAGCAGCTATTCCACCCGCCATTAAAAAAATATCATCTTGTCGCCGCTTCTGCATGGGCGGCCAGAGCCATTACGGCTATTTGCCAGTTTTATGTGATCCGTCTTATTTCTGCTCAGCATGGTAGTGCCGCCTACGCTTTATTTGCTCTGTTGGCCAGTTGGCTCCCCTGGTTATTATTGGCGGATGCTGGTATTGGCCAAGCCTTACAAAACAGGCTATCCGCAGCGCGGGTCAATAATTTACCCATGTTACCCTTATTGGCCCAAGCCATGGGCATGGTTGCGCTCACTGGCTTGATTTTTGTGTTCTTGCTTGCCCCATTAGCCTATTTTCTACTGCCGCAATTTGTACATCTGCCGAGTGAAACCAATCAGCCTCTTAATGATTGGCAACTATTATTGGCCATAAGTTTTATGATTGGGGTTGGCTCCGCTTTTGTGGGCTTAATTCAACGCTATTGGTATGCCTGCCAGCAGGGTTATTTTGTGCATATCGGCACGGCTCTGGCTTCTATTCTGGGGTGCGTGCTGGTGGGGTTTAGCCATGTTGATGTGGCCAGCTGTTTTTTGTTATTTTATCTGCCCTCGATTATCTTACCCCTGCCATTTTTGCTGCATGCAGGGTTTAAGGGGGTAGTAGCCATGAAAAAACAGCCCTCTACCCTACAAAACACTCACATCTGGAACGATAGAAATTTCTGGCAACAAAGCTTGCAATTTTGTGGGCTAGGCATCATGACCGCCATGGTATTGAATATCGATATGCTGCTATTATCCAGCCACGCTGATCGGCCAGAAAATATGGCTGAATATGCGGTTCTGGTGCGGGTATTTTCAATCCCCCTCATTGCTTTTATGAGTTGGTTACAGGCTTTATGGCCAGTATTAGCTGAAGAATTCGCCAAGAAAAACTCAACTATTTTGCGCCAGCATCTACGCCTTTCGATTATTCGCCTGAATGTAATATTACCGCTATTTATTATCATACTAGCCTTTACCGCGCCCTACATCACCCGCTTATTGCTGCATAGCCCCAATTACCAGCCTTCCCCATATCTATGGGTAATGGTGCTGGCCTATGGTGGGTTTATGTTGCTGCGCCTCAATGCCAATATTTTTGCTACCGCCCTGCAAGCCATGGGGCAGATGAAAGCTTTACTGCTGATTCAACCGCTACAAATTGTTATTTCTGTGCTGCTTCAATGGTATTTGGGCAAAATATGGGGTGGTGCAGGCATTGCATTGGGTTTAATGTTGAGCTTTCTATTCACCGTGAGTTGGTACCTGCCCCGCAAATTAAAAAAAATATTGGAAACGCTATAAGTGACGATACCCATTCTTGCGATCACCATCCCCACTTTTAACCGTGCAGAACATATTGGGGCATTGCTGCACAGCCTTATTCCACAGGGGCAGCAATTAGCCATCCACATTTGCGATAATGCCTCCACCGATGATACGGTAAAAATTGCTCAACAATACGCACAGCATTTCGCGGTTTTTACCTACCATATTCACCCTGAAAATATTGGGGCACCGCTTAATTTTCTGGCCGCCGCTTCTATGGTGCAATCGCCCTATAGCTTAATTTGCGGTAGTGATGACGTGCTGCTGGCAGAATTTATCCCTTCTGTACTAGCTTTATTACAAACCTTGCCCGCGCCTGATATTATCTATGCTTCTTATATGGCTTGCGATTATTACTTAAAGCCATTGGTTGCCGTGCCGTCTCTTTCTGCCCGCAGCGATCAGGTTTTTAACCTGCACAATGAACAGGATATTGCCGATTTTTTCTGCTTAATGTCTCCCAAAACACCGATTTTTTCACTGATTAGCAGCATTATTTTTAAGACTGACCGTTTCCAAGCCCATGTGGCCCAAGCCCAAAACTTTGCAGATACGGCCTACACCCATATTTACCCACTCTTTGCCATGCTTCAAGAAGGGGCTATTGTGCATTATTTAGCGACGCCACAATTACTGCACCGTGGTAATAATAGTTTTCTATTTCAAGCCAATGATAAAAAATCATTTATTGGGAGGGATTATGCCAAAAGATGGTGCGTGGATTATGAAGGATACGCCAAGTTGGCGGAGATGTTTTCGCAACCAGCCACCAAACTGGCTTTAATGAATGGCATTCATCAGCATATTATCCGCATTCGGCTTACCCTGCCCAAAGGCCTTATTAAAACCAGATTATACAGCAATGCAGAATATTGGAAAAAATTGCAGCATCATATGAAAAAATATGGCCACATTCCCTTCACCATGCGCCTTGCTGGCCTTATTCCAGCCTATTGGGGTAGAAAATTGGTTAAATTACTGTATATAGTAGCCCAACAACCATCATCTCAATAAACGAGCTTTCCACGCCACTATTAACCAGATGAAGGCCATCACGCCCCAAAATATAGCATAAGAAAGATGATCGTCGCGCAATATGGGTGCTGCCCCCAAGGGTTTTACCCCCGATGCTTCTATGTTGGCTGCTTCTGTAGTACTGGCTTTTAGATAATATTCAGGCACCGCTCCTTTTTCCATGGCCGAAGGATCAATATAGTACCATACATTATTAGCGGGTTGATTGTTGGGGAAAAAAATATTGGGCTTTCCCGCTTGATATAGCCAACCATCCACCAGCACATCGCCGCTTAATGGCGCTGGTTTGGCCGTTTTTTGCGGCAACCACCCAATATTCACCATCAGTTTTTTGCCATCATTTAAGGCTAGCGGTTGCAACCAATAATAGCCGGGCTGCCCTTGTTCAAAACGGTTTTGTAAGAAAAACTGCTGGGGCAACCATATTCCCTGCAAGCGCGCATGGCGATAAAGTAAAGAAACAGAATCAGGCGATAAATCATTGATAACTTCATGCTCATAACGAGCAATCTGCTGTTTTATTCCCGCCTTCCATTCTGCCCGCTTCACCTGCCAGCAAGATAAACCAACCAGCAAGGCAAAGCAAAAGGCTACAAATAGCAGGCGGAAAAAACGGCTCAACCGCCCCACCAATAAACAGCGGTAAAGAGAAACAACCACACCACATCAACAAAATGCCAATACCAAGCAGCGGCTTCAAAACCAAAATGGCTTTCCGGGGTAAAATGATCTTTACTGGTGCGCCACAAACAAACGGCCAGAAAAATTGTACCGATAATCACATGGAGGCCGTGAAAGCCAGTAGCCATATAAAAAGTTGCGGCGTAAATCGTATCTTTCAAGCCAAAAGAAGCATGGTGATATTCATAAGCTTGCAACAAGCTAAAAGAAAAACCAAGCGCCACGGTTATTTTAAGGGCAGTAATGGCGGCTTTTTTATTGCCTTCAATTAAAGCGTGATGCGCCCATGTGACCGTGCAACCAGAAAGCAACAGAATAAGGGTCATCAATAAAGGAAAGTGAAAGGGATCAAAAGTATGAATGGATGGCGGTGGCCATACACCTTGGATAGCCGCGCTAGGGAAAAGGGCAGATTTGAAAAATGCCCAGAAAAATGCCGCAAAAAACATAACTTCAGAGGCAATGAATAACGCCATCCCGTAACGAAAACCGATACGCACAATCGGGGTGTGGACTTTTTCCTTCACGGCTTCAAAAAGCACATCGCGCCACCAGCCAAACATCACGCCCAGAACGCCTAAAAAACCAGCAATCAATAACCAATTGCCTTCCTCATGCATAGCCATCACCGCACCGCCAGCCAAAGCACCAGCAGAAAGGGCAGCCAATAATGGCCAAGGGCTAGGACGTACCAAATGGTAAGGGTGTGGAGTGCCGCTATCCAGCAAATATTCAGGTTGATGTGCCATGCGTAATAAAGCCAAAAAATTCTGTAACCACGATAATCTAGCATTATAAAATTAACATACCAGTATTTTTTAATGCACGAGGCGTCGCGCCTCAAATAATTACAATACCCCCATTGCGCCATAAAAAATCGGTATATCTTTCATCTTGTTTGCCTAATTTTTATAAATTCCCCGATATGATATAAAAAATGACCGCTCATATAGGGGATCAGATGCCCAATCGTGCTGCCCACATATTTAATAGTAATAATATTGATGATTATGGAATGAACCTGTTTCGTGCTGGCTTATATGAAGAAGCAGCCAGACATTGGCAAAAAACTGCCCGCGCCAACCAGCATGATCCGGTGTTTTATTATTATCGTGGGTGGTGCCGCTTATTTTTAGGAGAAGCAGGCGATGCTTCGGTGGATATGGAAACCGCCTGCTCGATGTTTAGGCGCTTTTATATGGAAGATTGGCAGGCAAAAGCGGAAACTATTTTTTATCTCACCGCGGGCGATTATGAACGTAGCCTCAAAAACTGTCAGCAGTTACAATCACAAATTCTTCAGTTTAATCAAGAATTCAGTTTTATTGCTGGCCTTAATTGCTTTTACATGAAAGACATGCAACAAGCGGCTCACCACTGGCAAATGCTGCTTGCCCATATTGGGGATAAAAACCAACCAACAGAAAATAATGGCTGGATTAATGCCGCGCTAATTAATAAATGGGTGGCGCAAGCATTGCTGGAAATTGGCGATGCTCAAGCCGCAGATATTGCGGCCACCACTGCCATTAGCGCCGGTTTTGCTGCGGCTTCTGTTTATTTAATCCGCGCCCAAGCCAGAAAAAAAATGCAACGGTTTGAAGAAAGTCTGCATGATATATCCCTTGCGATTGAGATGAATTCATCATCGCCAGAATTTTTTCAATGCCGCGGTGATTTATTATGTGATATGGGACGCCATGAAGAAGCCTTAGCTAGCTTTAACACCGCCCACAAGCTTAATCCTGAAAATAGTACAATATTACTGAGCCGCGGCCGTTGCTGGCAACACCTTAATTTTGCCGATCGCGCACTGGCCGATTACAGCACAGTGATTGCTCGCCAAGAAAATATTGATCAACATTTTAAGGCCAGTGTTTGGCATAAAAGAGCTTTACTATATGCTGAACGTGGTCAGATAGAAATGGCGATACGCGATTTTGATGCCGCGGTGATTCATTCGCCACATAATTTGGAATTGCGGCAAGATCGGGCTATTTTTCTGCTGCGTCAAGGACGGTCGATGGAAGAGGCAGAAAAAGATTTTTCTTATATATTAGAGAAACAACAGCATGATGATCCTTTATTATATTGGTATCGTGCGCAATGTCGCTTTGCCCTTAAACGCATCGATGACGCCAATGAAGACATGAAAAAAGCCAGCCACGCTTAAATTATAGCTACGTTTAACATCTTATAAACTACACCAAAATAAAACTGTACGAATATAGCTGAAGGCTATTGTCAAGCAACTATTCTTCTGATTCTGAAACGATATCTGGCCATAATTCTGGCTGTAGCGTCGGGGCGTTTGTGGGCGGCTCTAATTGTAAATAGCGAAAGCCCGATAAGGATAACATGCGCCCTCTTGGTGTGCGTTGTACGAGGCCTTGTTGTACTAAATAAGGTTCAATCACTTCTTCCAGCACATCGCGTTGTTCGGCTAAAGCGGCGGCCATGGTTTCTACCCCCACTGGTCCCCCGCCATAATGTTCGGCCATCAGGCGTAGATAACGCCGATCCATCATATCCAGCCCTTGTTCATCCACATCCAGCCTTTTTAAGGCCATATCCGCCACGTCGCGGTTAATAGGTAGCGATTTGGCCACCACAGCAAAATCGCGCACGCGCCGCAATAGACGCCCTGCTACCCGTGGTGTGCCCCGCGCACGGCGGGCAATTTCCATGGCACCATCATCAGTAATGCCCACCCCCAATACGCCGGCACCACGTTTCACAATGCGTAATAAATCGGGCACATTATATAAATCAAGACGCAGGGGAATGCCAAAACGATCCCTTAAGGGGGTGGTGAGTAAACCCGCCCTTGTGGTGGCGCCCACCAAGGTAAAAGGTGGTAAATCAATGCGCAAAGAACGGGCGGAAGGGCCTTCACCGATCAAAATATCCAGCTGAAAATCTTCCATCGCGGGGTAGAGAATTTCTTCTACGGCTGGGTTTAGGCGGTGAATTTCGTCAATAAATAAGACATCTCTGGCCTGCAAATTGGTTAAAATAGCAGCTAAATCGCCAGCTTTGGCAATAACTGGGCCAGAAGTTGCCTTGAAGCCCACTTGCAATTCACGGCTGATAATATGGGCAAGGGTGGTTTTACCAAGGCCGGGTGGGCCATGTAACAGCACATGATCCATGGCTTCTTGCCGGCCTTGTGCAGCTTGAATAAAAACCGCCAGATTATCCATTAAATGGGGTTGGCCAACAAATTCTTTCAAATATTGTGGGCGCAAGGCTGCTTCGCCTGTATCTTCGCCCTTGATTGCAGCATCGGTTATACGGCTCATTGTCTCACCCCTTTCAATATGGCTAAGCTTTGGCGTATTAACTCGGCAAAATCAATGGGTGGTTTTTCTTGAATGGCCTTATTAATGGCGGCATAGGCTTCGCTACGCCCATAACCCCAATTCACTAAAGCCGATAAGGCATCTTGCACCAGCCCTTGTTCGGCGCTGGCGGGGGCGCTAGAATTGCTGAGGGTTGCGGGGGGAAGGCTTTTCACTTTTTCCTGCAATTCGGCTAATATTCGCGCGGCCAATTTGGGCCCTACGCCATCTGCCCGTTGAAAAGCGGCCTTATCGCTGGCATGGGCAGCGGCAACAATATCGGTGGGGGCAAGCACGGTTAAAATAGCTAAGGCTGCCTTAGGCCCCACCCCTTGAATGGTGGTAAGCTGGCGAAACCATTGTTGCTCTTCCACGCTGGCAAAACCATAAAGCTGGGGCATTTCTTCCCGCATGCGGGTATCCACCCATAGTCGGCACACCTCGCCAAGGCCAAAGCTATTTAGGGTTCGGCCACTGCACCAGAGTAAATAGCCCACACCATTCACATCAATAATCAGCCAATCGTCACCTTGGCTATCTACCACGCCGTTTAATTTGGCAATCATGTTTTTATCTTTTTGTTTTTTTGCAATACCACTTACTATATCCAAAAAATAAGGGGAGAGAAGAAAATATGGATAAGCCGCTATTAATTGCTAATCGTGGAGAAATAGCCTGCCGCATTATAAAAACCGCGCGGCGCATGGGCATTAAAACCGTGGCGGTTTATTCAGAAGCCGATAGTAGCGCGCGCCATGTGCGCCTTGCAGATAGTGCATTATGTATTGGCGCGGCCGAATCTAAGGCCAGCTATCTGAATATTCAGGCAATATTGCAAGCTGCCAAAATAGCAGGGGCGGGGTGGGTGCATCCGGGCTATGGTTTTTTGTCAGAAAATGCTGAGTTTGCCGAACAAGCCAAGGCAGAGGGGTTGATTTTTGTGGGGCCATCGCCGGCGGCGATTCGTGCCATGGGAGAAAAAAACACTGCAAAAAGTTTGATGCGTGATGCTGGCGTGCCCCTTATTCCGGGGATAGATAATATCACAACGGTGGATGATGATATATTGCAACATGTGGCCGATATTGGTTATCCCCTGATGTTAAAAGCCGTGGCTGGCGGTGGGGGCAAGGGCATTCGGCTGGTTGAAAAAGCTGAAGATTTAGCCGAAGCATTAGAATCGGTGAAGCGTGAAGCCATGCGGGCTTTTGCGGATGATCGCATCATGGTGGAAGCTTTTATTCAGCAGCCACGCCATGTGGAGGTGCAAATTCTGGCCGATCATCATGGCAATGTATTAACATTATGGGAGCGGGATTGTTCGGTACAACGCCGGCATCAAAAATTATGGGAAGAAGCACCAGCCCCCGAACTCAGCGCACAGCAACGCCAAGAAATGTCAGAAGCTGCGGTATTGGCAGCCAAGGCAGTATTATATACCGGTGCAGGCACGGTGGAGTTTTTGCTTGGCCCCGATGGCCGATTTTTCTTTTTAGAAATGAATACAAGGCTGCAGGTAGAGCACCCTGTTACGGAAATGATTACAGGGCTGGATTTAGTGGAATGGCAATTGCGCATAGCCCGCGGCGAGAGTTTACCAGCGCAATCTTCCGTGCAGCTTAATGGCCATGCTATAGAGGTGCGTATTACGGCAGAAGATGCCGATAGAGGCTTTTTGCCTGCCAGTGGTACATTACAAGAATTGTTAATACCCGCCGAGCAACCGTGGCTGCGGGTGGATCATGGCTTGATAGAAGGGCAGGAGGTAAATTTAACCTATGATCCCCTATTGGCTAAATTAATTGTATGGGGGCAAGACCGAGCGCAGGCAATACGACATTTGCAAGAAGCCCTTAACCAGTTTTTTATTGCGGGCGTTGCCACGAATTTAGGTTTTTTACGTCGCCTCGCTTATCACCCCCATATTGGTAGCGGGGCGGTGGATACAGGTTTTCTGGCCGCTAATCCCAATCTCACCACGGCGGATGGGGTGGGTATAACCAGTAAGGCATTGGCGGCATTGGCCTATATTTATCGGTTGGCTGCAGCTGGCGGGTCAATCTCTTGGCAGGGGTTTTGGGCCAATATGCAGCAAAAAATATATTGTTTTGCAGAAGGCTTAGTATTAACCGCAGAAGAAGATAGCCCCGCTTTGGGTGTAGCCCCTGCTTTTTGGCAGGCTACCAGCCCAGATGGCGAAATATTGCTTTATATCTGGCGGGTGCGGGCGGAAAATAATGTGGTTACCTTGGAATATAGTGAAAATAGTGAACATGCGCCCAAAAAATTGATGCGGGTACTTACTGTGCAAGGCTTGCATGTATTGCAAGGTGAGGGCGTAAGCTTGGCCTTGCCGTGGCATGGGTTGGATTCATATGACCATCATCAACAAGCACAAGGAAGCCTAGAAGCCCCGATGCCGGGCATGGTGGTGGCTTTATTGGCGGATGTTGGCAGCACGGTAGAAATTGGCACACCCTTATTGGTGCTAGAGGCCATGAAAATGGAGCATAGAATCAATAGCCCCGTGGCGGGCACGCTGCAACGCTTTTTCTTTCAACAGGGGGAGCAGGTGAAAGAAGGCATGGTGCTGGCGGAAATTCTATAAAAAACCAATAATTAAATTGGATTGAACGCTAAAATCCTATACCAAGAAAGCAGAAAGCTGTTGCAACATGGCGCCGCCCAATTGTTCGGGGGTTTGTAGGGTCACGGCTTTTTTGTAATAACGGCTGACATCATGCTGAATGCCAATGGCCAGCAATTCAATGCGGCCGGCTTCTTCAATCTGTTCCACCACTTGCCGTAAATGCTTTTCCAAATAATTACCATTATTAACGGAAAGGGTAGAATCATCCACTGGTGCGCCGTCGGAAATCACCATTAAAATGCGCCGTTGTTCACTACGTTGTTCTAACCGCTGTACGGCCCATAATAAGGCTTCACCATCAATATTTTCTTTCAAGATTCCTTCGCGCAGCATTAACCCCAAATTGCGTTGTGCTCTGCGCCACGGGGTATCGGCTGCTTTATAAATAATATGGCGTAAATCATTCAATCGCCCTGGTTTTATGGGTTTGCCTGCCTGTAGCCATTGTTCACGCGCTTGGCCACCTTTCCATGCTTTAGTGGTGAAGCCCAAAATTTCTACTTTCACACCGCAGCGCTCTAAGGTTCTGGCCAAAATATCGGCACTGATGGCGGCAATAGTAATGGGTCTGCCCCGCATGGAGCCGCTATTATCTATCAGTAAGCTCACCACCGTATCGCGAAATTCAGTGGATTTTTCCTGTTTATAGGCAAGGCCAAGGGTGGGGTCGGCTACAATTCTGGCTAAGCGGGCAGCGTCTAGCAACCCTTCTTCGCAATCAAATAACCAACCACGGCTTTGGCGCGCCATTAATTGCCGTTGCAGCCTATTGGCCATGCGGGTGATCATGCCCTTAAATGGCAATAATTGTTGATCTAACAATTGATGTAGCCTTTCCATTTCTTCGGCATCGGCTAGGGTTTCTGCCCCTACCACTTCATCAAAGCGTTGGGTAAAAATCTGGTAACGCCAGCCTGCATGATGACCATCTGGCTGCGGGGTGGGTGGTTGAAAGAAATTTTCACCACGCGGGCTGATACCGGCCAATAAATCATCTTGGCTATCGCCGTCGCTTTCGGCGGCTTCTTCTTGTTTAGGAGCGGATGTTTTTTCTTCCCGCCCATCACTGGTTGAAGCGCTGCTGCTTTCTTGGGTTTCGTTATTATTGTCATCAGCATTATGTTGCTGATCATCACCTTCTTGTTGGTGTTGAGGATAATTGAGGTGGCTGGCTTCATCGCCAGCAATGAAGCCCAAATCCTGCAATAAACGTTTGATCTGTTGACCAAAATTTTCCTGATGATTAATTTTTTGGCGTAAACTGGTTATATGACGGTCTATAACCCCGCGTTCTTCTGGTGCTATTAAAGCGAGATGGGCATTAACCCGTTGTGGCAGGCCTAGCCCTGTGAGTTCTTGCCATAATAACAAAGGAAAATAGTCACTAATTTGTGGTTGCGGCGAAATTTCTGCCGAGGTTAAGGGTAAGTTCGCTTCTTTAAGCATTAATTGCTTGAGATTATGGGCAACCCCTTGAAACTCGCCACAAGCCAGTGCCTGACAGCGAACATCTTCTGCTTGATCGAATAAACGGGCGGGCAATTCATCAAGCGGGCGCATGGCATGGTGAAGACGCTGTTGATGGTGGCGCCAATACACTGCTTGCCGGTCTAATATTCCCCGCAATTGCTGTTTTTCGCTTTTACTAATGCCTTTGGCCGGTGCTTGAGCGCGAATACGCCCAGGGGTTTTATTGGGGTTAATAATGCCCTGTACCGATAACACCACTTCAAGCCGCGGATTAGCAGAAATGGCACGCGCAGCCGCGCTCATTGATTGCTTGAGCTGGTTGGTTTGTTGCGTATCTTGATCATCACTATTATTCAGCATTAACCAATTATACGCAAAGATTACATTTGTGCGATAAAAAAAATCGCTTTTATTCGCAAAAAGCCGTGCAATAAGTGTAGGTTTCTATTTTGCCACCGCAATTACTATGACATAAGCGATAATCATTGCTGCATTCTGCCTTACAATGATAGCTATCGCAGTTGCTGGAATGATTAAAATAGCTTTCAGATTTTTTGATTTCTTTGCCTTCGCTTTTGCGGGTGGCTAAATATTCAAGATAATCAATAAACTTTTCAGAATTAGCGATTTTGCGGCAATGGTTAGCCTCTATGGTGCAGTCTTGGCGGCAATTTTGTTGCATTAATAAACAATTATTGGCACAGAGGCGGCCAGTTTCATTGGTGGGGGGGATTATTTTATAATCGGTGTCATACATTGGGCTGCATCCCACCAACATGAATAATAAATACAACCATAAGCGCATTGTCGGTCTCACGAATCATTGATGATTAAGCTTGCATCCTACCTTAAAGCAAATTAACAAAAAATTATGCGGCCTTTTGCTTGTTGCTGCAGCCATGCATTTTATTACTAATTGAGTGTTATTTTTTTCATGTGAGTGGCAACGAATGAATAAAAGCGGGATCAAGAAAATAGTATTGGCATATTCGGGTGGCTTGGATACATCGGTTATTCTGAAGTGGTTGCAAATTAACTACCAATGTGAGGTGGTAACTTTTACCGCGGATATTGGTCAGGGCGAGGAGTTGGAGCCAGCCAGAGCCAAAGCAAAGTTGCTGGGCGTAAAAGATATTTTTATTGAAGATCTCCGCGAAGAATTTGTGCGCGATTATGTGTTCCCTATGTTTCGGGCCAATACCCTTTATGAGGGTTGTTATTTGCTGGGCACATCGATTGCACGGCCATTAATTGCTAAAAGGCAAATTGAAATTGCCCGTGCCGTTGGTGCGGATGCTGTTGCTCATGGCGCAACGGGTAAGGGTAATGATCAGGTGCGGTTTGAATTGGGTTATTATGCCCTTGAGCCCCACATAAAAGTGGTGGCGCCGTGGCGTGAATGGAATTTGAACTCACGCACAAAATTATTGGAATTTGCCGAGCAGCACCAAATTCCAGTGGCGCGGAATAAAGCAGGCGAGCCGCCTTATTCTACCGATGCTAATTTATTGCATATTTCTTATGAAGGCCGCGTGCTGGAAGATCCATGGGTGGAGCCAGATGAAAGCATGTACACCCGTTCAGTGAGCGTGGATAATGCCCCTAATGAGCCAGAATATATAGAAGTTACCTTTGCCGCTGGCGATGCTGTGGCTGTTAATGGTGTGCCTCTTTCGCCTGCTACCTTGCTCACCCGCTTGAATGAATTGGGTGGCAAGCATGGTATTGGACGTTTGGATTTGGTTGAAAATCGCTATGTTGGGATGAAAAGCCGTGGTGTTTATGAAACCCCAGGTGGTACCATATTGCTTTCAGCGCATCGGGCCATTGAAAGCATCACGCTTGATCGCGGAGCGATGCATCTGAAAGACGAAATGATGCCGCGTTATGCTACATTAATTTATAATGGCTATTGGTTTTCGCCAGAACGTAAAGCCTTGCAGGCATTAATTGATGAAACCCAGAAAAGCGTGAATGGCGTGGTGCGGTTGAAACTGCATAAGGGTAATGTTTCCGTTGTTGGCCGTCGTTCAGCAAATTCCTTGTATCGCTTGGATTATGTTACCTTTGAAGAAGATGAGGTATATAATCAAAAAGATGCTGAGGGCTTTATTAAATTGAACGCCTTGCGCCTGCGCCTAGGGGCATTGGCTGGTAATGATGGACAGGAGATTGCGGCTGAATAATAATAGCGCCTTCCCCACCATTGCAAAGCCAGAAGATATTGGGCAGGCGCTTCGCCATGATGTTGTCCATGTATCAATGTTGCTTCATGCCTTGCGCATTGGTGGGGTGGTGCCTATTGAGGTTGCTGGCGAGTTTTTTTTATTGGCGGCGTCCAGAGGCGCTAACCAATTTTTTGAAGATATAGAGCGTTATTCTTCTCCTTCCCCTTTGTGTTACCGTTTTTTTCCAGAACAAGAAGAATTGCGCTTGGAAGTTCATGCTGTTGCTCCCAGCGCTGTTGTTGCTGAGGTTAATCCTAGGCCTGAGCCTGAGTTATTACAATTTGTGCGTCTTTTATTGCAGCAGGCTCAGATAATGCCCAAGGGGTGGTTGTATCCATTGCCTGCTCATATTGTAGCGCAGCAAACAGATTTAAAATTTTTGACGCCGCAGCAATTTAATTGTTATCTGCAGCATAAGGATGATCTGGTTGCTGAAAATAGCGTTTTTATTCCGTTGCCACAAAAAGTGAATGCAGAAATAACAGCATTTAGGACAATTTTTACGGATGAAACCCATGCTGCCCTTAGTTTTTCTGGAAAAAATAACCAAGTAGAGCAGCCTTTGTTGGTGCGCATTCATTCAGCTTGTTTTACTGGGGATATATTTCACAGTTTGCGTTGTGATTGTGGCGCCCAATTAGAATCAGCTATTAATATGATGGCTGAAGCTGGTGGTATTATTCTCTATCTCATGCAAGAGGGGCGCGGTATCGGTTTGGCCAATAAGTTGCACGCCTATCAATTGCAAGATCGGGGGTTGGATACTTATCAAGCGAATCAGCAAATAGGTTTTCCTGAAGATGCAAGGGATTATGCTTTAGCTGCTCATATGCTACAAAAAATGGGCATCACGGATATACGTTTGCTCACCAATAATCCCGATAAAGTCGCAAAATTGCAAAAATTAGGGATAAATGTTGCGGAACGAGTGGGTATTGTGATTGCGGCCACCCCAGAAAACCGTGATTATTTAGCCAGTAAACAAAAAAAATCCGGCCATTTTTTAGGCCAAGATGTGTAGCCATTTTGGGTGTATCGGCAAGTGGGCTTTCGTCTTGGCTGGTGGTGTGATCAAGATATTGTCTTTTTTGCGGCAAAATAATACTGGATTTTAAGATCCTACTTCCATTAAAACATAAAGCTTAACTTTTTATAAGTAAGAGCGTTGTCTGCAAATGTCATCTCAAAATAATTTTTTTCTGAATAAATTACTTATCGCCAGTTTGGCAGCTCCTTTAGTGTGTTGGGCTGCTGTTGCTGATGCAGCTTCAAGTAAAGCCAGTCATCCGGCGCATGTATCGGTGGCGCAATCAGGTGCTAAAGGCACTGTGGCCGCAAAAGAAAGCAAGCGCTCGGCAGTGCAAGCCGAGTCGCCAGAAAAAAATGAGGTAAAATCCTCTGTAAGAGAATCATCGCAATTAATTGATGATTGGGTGCGTAAACTGGTCGCCTCCAACTACTTATACCACACCAATATTTTAGGCTTGGGCGTGGATAGAGGCACGGAGCTTTCTTTTGTAGAAGGTGAAGCAAAATATTTCTTTCCAGTGCCTTCAGGGGTGCAGCCTTCAGAGGCCAGTTTTGATTTAGGTGCATCCTATCAATCGGCATTTGCTGGTCAGAGTCACTTACAATTATCCGTTGAGGATATGCCATTGGCAACCGTTGGTTTAACCTCTACGGATCAGGTTTTATCTTCTCGCTATCCGCTTTCTGTGGCCAATATTTCTCCTTGGATTAAAGATGGTTTCTTAGCGGTAAAAGCTAGATATTCAGGCGCCTTCACTAAGGATAGATGCTATGATCAGCGCGTATTGGGGGATCGTTTATATATAACACCGCAAACTGGTATCACCTTGTCTTACCCATCCTACCGTATTGATGGTTTAGAAGCGGCGATGCGCTTGTTGCCTCATGAAGTTACCATCAGTTTACCTGCGGGCCAGTTGGATGAGGGTGGTTTTGAAACAGCCCTGAGCATGGCTTCAAGCTTAACCTCGGCTGGTCATCAGGTGCGCTTTGAGCGTTTGCCACATGCGGGTATGTTGGTTAATGCTGTTGGTGGTGCTGCTGAAAAGGCATTGGTTGCTGTGCAGGCGTTATACCCCGATGTGCAAAAAAATGAACGCGGCGTGGTTAATCTCCCCGATGATCGTTCGGCTTTAGCTTGGGCTTTGGCTATTACCGCTTACGAGGTGGATGATCGTCCATTGTCGGATCATGATAAGCGTCCGGCCAATGGTAGTATTGGTCAGATTGTGTTAGCCAGTCAGGCTGATCTTGATGCGTTGCGTTCTGTAGCGCAAAATCTGGGGGTGGTAGCTGATCAGCATAATGCCAAAGAATTATCGGCATTATTAAAACAGCGTTTCTTGGTGCCAGCAGCATCCACGGCGTTGCAGCAAGATGCCAATGTTTCCCTGTTACGTTTGGGAACACAGCCTTTGGTGTGGTTGAAGCCTTCAGTGCAAGTTGCAGGTGGTACAGTTACTGGCCAGCCAGCCGCCGCTTGGTTGGGTGGTGTTTGGCAGCCAACGGCTTCTGGTCAGACCGCTGCTTTAGTGAGCGTGTCGCGTGATCACAATACCGGCAAAAACTTTGTGCCATGGGAAGAATTGCCCCAACAATCAACGGCTATTCAGGATATATCCTACCGTGGTAGCTGGGTAGCTTCTGTTCCTTTGTATGCTTTGCCAGCAGGTACCCGCCCTGAGCGTTTGGTGTTGGATATTATGCCGGGTGTTGATAGTGTTTCCGGCCCAACTATTGCTCAGGTTGAGGTGAATGGTGTATTACTTTACGCTGAGCGTGTAGAACAAGGTAAGGTTCACCGGATTTCTGTGACTATTCCAGTGGCTTTGGTTCGTTTGTTTAACACGGTTGAGGTTACTGTTCAGCGGGCATTAGATGGTGGTGATTGCTTGCGCACTCCCGCTTCTTACTCAGCGCAGCTGTTGCCATCAAGCCGTGTTGAATTATCGGATATGGGCGAGGCATCGGCTTTCCATGATTTAAGCAGCTTGTTTCGTCAGGGGTTGACTATTTATCTGCCGCAATATGCAGCAGAGCAATCGGAAATATGGTTGGAAGCTTTATCGGCTCTTTCTCCCGGTTTGATTAGCCCTAATATTAACTCAAAAATCCAGTTTGTGGCTTCTGGGTCAACGCCGGCTAAACCAACTAGTCACTTCCTTGCTTTTGGGGTGCCATTGCCAGAGGGTGTTGTGGAGCCACCAATTTTGTTGGATAAAGGCCGTGTAACAGTACGTGCTTTGGATAATTCTGTGTTGCTTGATCTTGTTCCTGCTCAACCTTTGTGGGTGGCTCAATTAACCAAAATGAGCGATTATCAAGGCTTATGGCTATCCAGTCAAGCCATGGTGCCACCTCCAACTTGGAACAAGATTGGTTTGGATAGGGGGGATACTGCATTCTTAGATCGCGAACGTATTTCCTTATACCTACATTTGCGGTCACCAGCAGAGGCGCGGGTTGAATACCCAGCCACCAGTACAGTTCAGGATGTTTTGAAGCGTTATTGGACCGCAGCTTTGGTGTTGTTGTGGTTGGTATTGAGTTTGGTGTTTGCCTTGTATCTGAAGCGGCACTACCGTTCTAAAAACTAATTTGATGAAAGGGTAGCGTGCATGGGTGCGCCGCCCTTTTAATTATTGGTTTGCTCTGATGCCATTCTACGCTTTTAATTACATCTAGCTAACCATCGTGCTTCATGTGTCTTTAATGGCTTGAGGCTTTTTTATGTTTGCTCTCGAATAAAGTATTTTTCATGTTACGTGCAGACAGTGATATAGGTCAATTTTTGATTGCTAAGGGGTTATTGAGATCTGAGGCATGGTTGTCAGCTATTGCCAATGCCAAGATAGATAATAAACCATTATCCGAGGTTCTTCAGCGTGAAGCGGGGATAAATAAGGATGAGTATTTTCAGTCAACGGCTCAGTATTATAACCTGCCTTATGCAGATCTTGCTGCTTTTCCACCTGATATTTCCTTGTTTAAGTTGGATGATATGCAAGAATATGTCACCAATCAGGTGGTGCCATGGAAGATGGAAAATGGCAGAATGCTATTGGCAACCGCCTATCCAGGGCCAGATACTTTATTGTATGCCATGCGCCGCTATGGTTCTTCTGTTGGCTTGGCGGTAGCTTCCGATGTGGCGGTAAAAAATGCACTACAGCATTTATATGGTGATGAAGCCTCGCATCTGGCTGTGCATGGTTTGAAAGAGAAGGATATAGACTCTTCTGCTTCTACCGTGTTGACTTTTCCCCAAAAGATATTTCTTTATATTCTTGCGTCTTGTATCCTATTGGGTTTCGCTTTTGATGGTTGGCGTACCTTATTGGTGATTAATATTGTGATGACATTCTTTTATTTGGGCAATTTTGTGCTTAAATCAGCCTTATTGTGGGTTGGTGGACGTACTCGCCGCGTAGAAAATGATCGCTTGCAGTTGATGGCTGATAATCTACGGGATGAAGATTTGCCTGTTTATAGTATTTTAGTGCCTATGTACAAGGAAGCTCGAATATTAGAGGGGTTGGTGCAAAGTTTGCAGAAACTGGATTATCCGCCAGAAAAGCTTGATATTAAATTGGTGCTTGAGCAAGATGATTTGGAAACATTAGAAGCGGCCAAAGCCATGAATTTGGATAGCCGTTTTGATGTGGTGATAGTGCCCACAACTTTGCCCAAAACCAAGCCTAAGGCCTGTAATTATGCGCTGCATTTTTGCCGTGGCGATTATATTGTTATTTATGATGCAGAAGACAAGCCTGAGCCGGATCAATTGCGTAAGGCTGTGGCGACTTTCAATATTTCCTCCCCTAAGGTTGTGTGTTTGCAGGCCTGCTTAAATTATTATAATGCCGAAGAAAATTGGCTGACGCGATTATTTACCTTGGATTATTCTTTATGGTTTGATTTTTTGCTCCCCGGCTTAGAAAAATGGAATATTCCTATTCCGCTGGGAGGGACATCCAACCATTTTAGGATCGCTGCTTTACGTGAGGTATGGGGCTGGGATCCATATAATGTGACGGAAGATGCGGATTTGGGTTTACGTTTAGCGCGTAAAGGCTATAGCGTTAGTATTGTGCCTTCTACCACTTTTGAAGAGGCCAATTGCCATATGGGTAATTGGGTAAAGCAGCGTTCTCGCTGGATTAAGGGATATTTTCAAACATTTTTTGTGCATTTACGCACCCCCATTGCTTTGTGGAGAACCTTGGGAACAAGGGGCTTTTTCGGCTTTTTGTTTTTTATTGGTGGCACCATGCTATCGGGTATCCTTAACCCCATATTCTGGGCAATGTATATTTTTTGGCTAGTCAGCGGTACCAGTGCCCTTGATCCCATGTTTCCCGGACTATTATTCCATATCAGTTTGTTTAACTTGATGATTGGCAATGGTATATTTATTTTCTTGATGTTGGCGGCTCCGGTACGTAGAGGCTGGCTGGAATTGGCACCATTTGCTCTTACCGTATTTTTATATTGGGTGTTGATGTCGATTGCCGCATGGCGTGCGCTCATTCAGCTGGTTAAAAATCCTTTTTACTGGGATAAAACGGTGCATGGTATCAGTAAACATAAGAATCAAGAAAATGATAAGGGGGGGCCATCCTCTGGTAATTTCTCATCGCACAGCTTTAATGACCGCTTGCGTAGTTTGCGTCAAGGGAGGCCATAGGGTAATAATGGCTGATCAAAATAACATGCACGGTGCGGGTAAGGTTGTCGTTGATTATGATCTTGCGCAATATCGTGGCTTAAAACCATCGGCTGCCGGTAATGTGGCTGAAGAGGCCTCTTTTTTTGCGGGGGAAGGGCGCATAAAAAAATCTAGCCGTGCATCTGTGTATGATCAACGTCCAGCTTTATCGCGTGGGCAATTGCAGATGTTATTGTGGATGGCCTTCTTTTTTATTGCCGTGGTGATGGGAAGCTTGTGGTTAATGCATGCTCCATTTTCTCCTGATAATTTGGAAAATTGGGCGGCGGCGATTATTACCCGTGATAATATGGATAGTTTTCGGGCTCGTTTTGCGGTGCAGGTATCGCCCTTACCCTTCTGGATCCATTATTTTTTACAATCATTTCCGGGTTTGGGGAATGTGCCGTCCTCGTGGTTAGCTGCTACTATCGTTCACTCTTTATTATTAATGCAGTGGTACGGCTTGCTGAAAAAAACCAAGGTAGGGCAGTTTTACAGTGTAGCCTTTGCTCTATTAGCTGGTTTGAACCCCATGGTATTATGGGCGATATGGCAAGGCACGGGCTGTGCTTTGTTGCTTTTCTTTTTTACATGGGCCGCGCGGGCAGCCTTCTTGGTGCGGCAATTACCCAATGAACGCTCGGTAATGGGGTTTGCGGTGGCGCTTTGTGGGATGTGTTTATCCCACCCCTTGGGTTATTATATTTTATTTGGGATGATCCCATTTCTATCCTGGCTGGCAGCCCCGCAGATGCTTGCGCGCAGCATTCGCGGTTATCTCTCGATTATTTTATTCCCTTCCATGTTATCCTTAGGGGCTGTGGTTTATCTGCACTGGCTATTTTTGGGCGATGGTTTAATTTTTATTCGTGATGCACAAGGCCCATTTGCAGGTGCTATGCGTACCTTGCAACAATCAATATGGGCGATGCGTAATCAGGGCAAAATTATTGAACCCATGGCCTTTTTCTTTGTAGCGTCGGTATTTATTACCCCAGCCTTAAGCCGTGCATTCTGGTTAAGCAGAGCAAGGTTGTTACGGTTGGTGCCTGCTGCTGTGATGATGATGGGGATTATAGCCGGCGGTACCTTGGCTTCTTCCTTGGCGTATTTAGATCACCCAGCCACTATTTTATGCTTATATATCAGTTTATTGGCAGCTTTTACGGCCACGGGCGACCGTCCACCACCAGAGCCGCAGCGTTTGCTTGGCTTAATGTCTGTGGGTTGGTTTGTGGGCTTATTTATTTTATTTGTGTTTCCCAGCAAAAACACGGCTGATTTTTTAAGCGCGATTATTGGCCGAGAAAGCGAAGAACGGTTGGTTCAAAATCGTTTGATGGCCTTTAGTAGCCATTTTAAGGATTGTGATACCGTGTTGGTGGATGAAGAAGGGGCGTCGATATTAATAGACGGCTATGGGGATGGAAAAAAATTAATGCCGGGTGCTTCCCCTGGATTCTCCCGTTCCGTGTTATCTCGTCGTCCTGAGGGGGATTGTATTTTAGTGCCGCACCCTGGCAGTAGTGCAGGGAAAAAAGATCGCCTTAATCATGCTTGGCCTAATTTATACAAAGATGGTATTAATGGATATTTTCTGGTGGGTGAGCAAGATGATTGGCGTTTATATCAACGCTACGGCATGTTGAGAAAAAATCAGAAAATTCAGTTGTTACCAACTTATACACCAAATTCTGCTACACCAGAAACAGGTAAGCTAGAAAAGGCTACGCCGACAATAGTAAAACCAGAAGAAATAAAACCAGAAACAGTAAAAAATGTAAAACCATTATCGGTTGAAGAAAAAAAGCTAGATTAGGGTGTTTCGCTGTACGCAGCATTATCTGCGGTGAATTTTGGATGAGGTGTGGTGCATGAGGCTGCTTGTTGTAGATGATTCTGATATTTCGCGTGCCATGATTGGTGCTATTCTTAGCCGTGCTGGTTATGAGAATATTATTTTTGCCAATAGTGCCGATGAAGCCTTTGCTATTTTGGATATAGATAATAACGCAGAAAAATCAGGCCCGTTGGTGGATTTAATTCTGCTGGATGTGTTAATGCCTAAGGTAAATGGCTTGGAAGCCTGCGCTAGAATTAAGGCCAATGTGCGTTATCGTCATGTGCCGGTGATTATTGCCACCACTTTAGTGGATGAAGAATATATGGCACAGGCTTTTACAGCGGGTGCTATCGATTTTGTTACCAAGCCAGTTTCAGCGTTGGAATTGGTGTGCCGCACCCGCAATGCGCTGAAATTGAAAATGGAGATGGATCGCGCCTTGCAGCGTGAAAATGAATTGGTGTTATTATTGGCGGAAGCCCGCAGCACTGGTTCTGCTATTGGGATGAAGCTACCGCAGGTAAGCATAGATGTAACCACGGGGTTGCCCAATTTATTAGTGTTGGAGCATACGGTAGAATGGTTGTGCCAAAACAAGCTGTTTTCGCCCCTATCATTAAGTTTTTTTGAGATTAATGATTTTGCGGCCTATCAAACCTATCAAGGGCATCCCGCGGCGGATCGTTTATCATTTTTAGTGGCCACGGCGTTACAGCGCCAATTATTGCATTTGGGGGCCAGTTTATTTCATGTGCGGGCGGGATTATTTGCCGTGATTGACCGCGATGCAGAATGGGAAAAATTACAACAGAGCGTGCCCGCCATTGTGGATGCTGTTTCTACGTTGCGTTTACCCCACGCTCATGCCACCGAGGGGGAGATTGTGACCTTGTCGGCGGCGGCGGTTTTTGCGGATAGTGGTCAGCGTTTGCAGCATCACTGGTTGATCAGGGGGGCAGAGGCCAATTTAGAAGACGCCAAAAAACTGGAAGATAAGCTAAAATTGGTGAAGTTGGTTGATTGGTTAGCGGTGAATTAGGCTGCATGGATAAGACCCCCATAGCCTGCGCTGAGCAGTGGATGGGGGGTATTTTTTACTGGTTGGATTTTTAATAATGAAGAACATAACAACATTAAAAATAGTCACATTATTGGCTTGGGGCGCTGTATTTGGTGCTGGGGAAGCAAGAGCGGGTGCTTGGACATTAAACCCTGGGGTGGGGCAGGTGATCACCAGTATTACCGCGGGTAATGCCAGCAGCTATTATGCTGATAATAGTGGCAAGAAATTGAATAAAACCGAGCTAACGGTTTATGGCGAATATGGGGTGAACCCATGGCTTACGGCCATTGTTGCGCCGCGCCAACAATGGTTTCGTTACAAACAAACTGGCTTTGCTAATAATGGCGATTTTACCTCGGTAGAGGCTGGCTTTCGCATGCGTTTATGGCAAAGCAATGCTTCGGTATTTTCGTTTCAGCTCACTGGTATTACCTCGTTGCGTGATTCTAGCAGTGGCGGTAATAATTTTGGCGGCAAGGGCGTGGAATATGATGTGCGTGGCTTATATGGCTATGGTATTTCGCCATTTATGGTCTCGAAGGGTGAACATGCCGATTTGTTTAGCCTGCCCATGTATGTGAATGCCGAAATCGCTTTCCGTGGGCGACCATCGCCATTATCGGATGAGGTGCGCACCGATATTGCCTTGGGCATTAAACCCAGCGATCGTTGGGAAATTCCTTTGCAATATTATGGCATTTATGGGTTGGATGATGGTTATACCGGCCATAAGCTGCAATTATCTGGCATTTATGCCGTGGCGCCCGATTGGTTGGTGCAAGGCGGTGGCTATTACACTTTTGCGGGGTCTGATTTCCCTAAAGAGCGCGGTGGCTTGCTGGCCGTGTGGAAGAAATTTTAAGCCTGCGGCGGAAACTATTGCAAAATAGGGGCAATGTGTTACACATTGCCCATGCCTTTATCCAGCCCTTCACCAAACCCTAGCGCGGCCGCTTCTGCGGTTGATTCCCTGCAGCAATATCGCTTGCAACAAGTGGAACAAGAGTTGCAAGAGCTGAAAGCGCGCGCGCAGGAAAGCCAGAAAGACTGGTTGCAGCGTTTAGAAAATAGCCAGAAAGAGTGGCGCAACGAAATTCAGGTGGAGCGGGATCAATATAACAAATCCGATGAACACCACCTCAATTTATACGAAAAACACCTCAATACGATTAGCGTTATTTTGGGTTTATTCGCAGGTGTGGTTGTGCTACTGAACTTTTTAGGGTGGCTGTTCGGGCGAAAATGGGTGAATGATTTTCTTGCTAAAAAAATCAATGAAAGCTTGGATAAAAAAGTAGATGAACATATTAAAACATTCATTGACCCTCTTGAAACAAAGTTAAAGCAGAAAATTGTAGATCTTGAAGAACAAGGCCAACAGCTAATAGCTGAGCAAAAACAGCAAGGCAAGTATCTACAAGCAACCCAATATTATGTGGATGCTGGCCGAGCGCTTGAAGAAAGAAATTATCTCCAAGCGATTGATTTATATAATGACGCCATTGAGCTGAACCCGAAATTTGCTGAAGCCTATAATAATCGTGGGAATGCTAAGGCCGCGCTTGGTAAGCATGAAAAAGCAATCGAGGATTATAATGAAGCGATTAAGTTGAATGAGAATTATGCTGAGGCCTATAATAACCGTGGGAATGCTCATAGAAATCTTGGTGAGCATGAAGAGGCACTGGCAGATTATAATAAGGCGATTGAGCTAAATGAGAATCTTGATATGCCCTATAATAATCGCGGGGTTGCTAAAGCAAGCCTTGGGAACTATGAAAAGGCAATCGAGGATTATAATGAAGCGATTAAGTTGAATGAGAATTATGCTGATGCCTATCATAATCGTGGGAATGCTAAGGCCGCGCTTGGTGAGCACGAAGAGGCAATCACGGATTTTGATAAGGCGATTGAGCAGAACCTCAATGATGCCGAGACCTATAATAATCGTGGAGTTGCTAAAGCAAGACTTGGGAAGTACGAAGAGGCATTGGCGGATTTTGATAAGGCAATCAGCTTGAAGCATGATTATGCTGGTGCTCATATTAATAAAGCTCGTATTTTTGCGCAGCAAAATCAGCCAACAAAGGCCTTGGTGGCCTTAGAACAAGCTATTCTCTATGATAAAGGCTTCAAAAAGCAAGCTAAGGAAGAAGCTGTTTTCAAGGTTTTGCAGGATAATCCAGAGTTTATAAAATTAACAAAAGAATAGGGTGGCTAGGGCGCGTTACTCTTAAGGCTTGTGTGCGAACAATTTATTGCCCTTCATTCTTTAGCCTTCAGTCCCTTAGAGCTCTCATCCCCCCCCCTCACCCCTACCCTCTCCCAGAGGGAGAGGGGAAAATAAGGGCAGTCTCTCTCTCAGAGTGAGAGGGAGAAATAAGCGAGCACTTCTCCCAGAGGGAGTAAAATACTACCCTCTCCCATAGGGAGAGGGGAAATAAGGGGGTACCCTCTCTCCCAAAATTATAAAAACTGGGAGAGGGCTGATACATTTACCCCCTCTCCCTTTGGGAGAGGGCAGGGTGAGGGTGTGCTTTCCCAAAAAAGAGACGGGAAAGGGATAAAAAAGGACGGCACTATCCAATTTATAAAAAACGCAATTTTACTTAAACTCCCTCTCCCCCAAATTATAAAAACTGGGAGAGGCTGATGGTTGCTTATAAGTGGGCGCACCATAATCCCGCTTTTATTCAACTCATGGCGGGGAGGCCAGCCTGCATCACATATAACAGGGTGAACAGGCGGCGGGCGGTATCGATATTAATATCCACCTTGCCTTTTAACCGCTCTTGCAGCATGGCGGCCCCTTCATTATGCAGGCCACGGCGTCCCATATCCACGGCTTCTATCTGGGTGAGGCTGCAGCCACGGCTTACGGCCGCATAATAGCTATCGCATACCATGTGATAATCGCGAATAATGCGGCGGAAAGGGCTCAGCGATAAGCCCAATATGCCCAATATTTCCCCTGCCTGATTGGCCAGCGTTAAAATTAAGCGGTTATCCTTCACGCCCAATGTTAAGGAATAGGGCCCTTCAGGGAAATGATGCGGGGCAAAATAATTATCTTCCAGCAAATCATACACGGCCACCATCCGCTCATGCCCCATTTCTGGGGTGGGCGAGGTTTCGCAGCCTTCGTCGAAGTTGAGTTTGATGATTTTCAGATTGGCCGATGGCACGGCAGCACTATCCTTATTCCCACTTATATTGAGGTTTTTAACAGGCTGCGGGGCAGCAGAAGACGTACAACCATCAGGGCACATTGTTTAACCATTATTTTCCATTAGCCCATCATAGCGCAAATTATTCTTCTTCGCAACTGCAACATAAAACAGTGTCAATAGCGTTAGCCACGGATGGAAAGCTGTTGGCATACATCTGTAAACTTTGCAACCCAGCCATGCACTTCATGTGAGCGGGTTTTACTGGCCGAGCGGTTAACCACCAACCGTGAAGAAATATCGGCAATAATTTCTACCTCTTCCAGCCCATTGGCCTTTAAGGTGGAGCCAGTGGAGACCAAATCCACAATGTAATGGCATAAACCCAGCAAGGGGGCAATTTCCATGGCACCATTCAGTTTAACGCATTCGGCCTGAATGCCCTTATTGGCAAAAAAATTGGCCGTGAGGTGGGGGTATTTGGTGGCCACGCGCACATGGCTTGCGCCATTACCCACCGCCCCAACCCCTGAAGGGGCAGCCAAGCTCAGGCGGCAATGGCCGATATTAAGATGCAAGGGGGCGTAAATTTCACTATAATTAAATTCCATCAATACATCCGAGCCACACACCCCTATCTGTGCGCCGCCAAAAGCCACAAAAGTGGCCACATCAAAAGAACGCACCCGCACCAAGCGCACATGCGGGTGTTGGGTGGCAAACATTAATTGGCGGCTATGCTCATCGTAAAAAGCGGGTTCTGCTTCTATGCCCGCCATGCTTAACAGGGGCATTAACTCGCGGGCGATGCGCCCTTTGGGAACGGCAATGGTTAAGGGAGACAATGCAAAACAACCCATGAATATCTATATATTTCACTATACCAACCTCGTGCCAGCTATTCAGCATGGGATTTGCCGCAGATAGAAGAGATTGCCAGAAACCTCCCATTGCTATAATATTCATAAAAAATATGGAAATAAAATATGCTAAGCTATCACCAGAATATCTTGCATCTTGATGATGTGCCCCTGCCCCTTATTGCCGAAAAATTTGGCACGCCATGCTATATTTACAGCCAAAAAAAGCTGCATGAGCAATATCACCTTCTGGCTAATGCCCTAAAGGGGGTGGATGCCCGCATTTGTTTTGCGGTAAAGGCCAATAGTAATTTAGCCGTGTTGAAAGCCTTGGGTCAATGGGGGGCTGGGGCGGATATTGTTTCAGCGGGGGAAATGAAGCGGGCACTGGCGGCAGGTATAAAAGCCGAGCATATGGTATATTCTGGCGTGGCTAAAACCACTCAAGAAATGGAATTTGCCCTTGGGCAAGGCATTGGCCAAATTAATGTGGAAAGCGTGCCAGAAATAGCCGCTTGGTCGGCCGTGGCCAGCCGTTTGAATAAAATTGCCCCTATTGCTATTCGCGTGAACCCCGATGTGGATGCCGGCACCCACGCTAAAATTACCACGGGGCTAAAGCATAATAAATTTGGCATTGATTTGGCCATGGCACTGGAAGTTTGCCGTATTGCCCAAACGCAGCCCCATGTAAAATTGGTGGGGTTGGCTTGTCATATTGGCTCGCAGCTTACCAGCCTTACGCCATTTCGCCGTGCTTTTAAGCGTTTGCATAAAGCGGTGTTGATGTTGGCAGAACAGGGCATCACGCTGGAGCGGTTGGATATTGGCGGTGGTTTGGGGGTGGCGTATAACACCGAAACCCCGCCCCCCGTGGAAGATTACGCTAAGCTTATTCGTGAAGAATTGGGCGATTTGGGGCTGAAATTGGTGTTGGAGCCGGGGCGTTTTCTGGTGGCAGAAGCGGGCATATTGCTCACACAAGTGGTGGTGGTAAAAACATTGCCCGAACGCCGTTTTTTACTGGTGGATGCGGGCATGAATGATTTGGTACGCCCCGCCATGTATGATGCGTGGCACAATATTTTGCCCGTGCAGCAGAATAACAACAGCGAAACACTAGATTTTGATGTGGCAGGGCCGGTGTGTGAATCATCGGATGTGTTTGGCTATGATCGGCTATTTCCTGCCAATATTGCCACGGGCGCGCTGTTGGCTATTACCCATGCGGGGGCTTATGGCTCGGTGATGTCTTCTTTTTATAATAGCCGCGCGCTTGTGCCAGAAATATTGGTGCATAATCAACAATTGGCGATGACCAGACAACGTGTTAGCATTGAAGAACAGATGAACTGGGAAACAATACCGGCTTGGCTCACATAAAAACTGTACATAAAGCACCTTTATTTGGTGCATCCCCCCATTCTACCCCCGCCGCTACGCCTTCTATTAGTGGCTGGCGGCTTGGGTTGGCCTATGTTTTTGTGGCCATAGAACAGATATGGGGCTGTTACTGGCCGCTCACCGCCCTATGGGGGGCATGGTTGGGGCTGGCGTTGGCGGGCATCATTGCTTTATTGCCCTTCTGGTTGCATGGCTTGTTATTATTGGGTTTGGTGGCTGCCACGGTGTTTTTAGGGTGGCGGGCAAGCCGCCATTTATCATGGCCGAATCGTTACCATATCTGGCAACGCATGGAAAAAGCGGGAGCGATTTTGCATCAACCCAGCCTGCAATTAATCGATAAACTGCCCAGCACCATGGCGCACAACCCAACCACGCAGGCTTTATGGGCACTGCAACAGCAAAAAAACCGCGTTTTATTGCGGGGGATGCGGGTATTCTGGCCGCGGCCTGTTTTATTGCCCGCCGATCATTACTGCCTATTACCCATGGCGTTGATGTTGGCTTTGTTGGGTTTAGCGGTGGCACGGGGCAATTGGCAGCCCTTGCAGCAATCTTTCCTGCCCCAATGGCCCAGCATGGTGGCCATGAATACGCAACATATCAGCGGTTGGGCTGTGCCCCCGCAATATACCGCCTTGCCGCCTATATTGCTGGCAGAAGGGGGCAGTGCTAGCCCTGTGGCCATCCCCATTGGTAGTGCTATTACCATTACCGCTAATGGGGATGCTGATGGCCTAAAGCTGGTGATAAACCGTGAACATAGCCCCTTGAAAAAACAGGCAGAAGATAGCTGGAAAGCCGAAGCCAATTTTACGGGCGGCGATTCTATTGCTGTGGCCTCTTATTTTTTTACTAAAAGCCGTTGGCCAGTGCAAGCTGTTGCCGATGCTCCGCCCCGTATCAGCTTTAAGGAATATCCCACCATTAATCAGCAAAACCGCATTAATATTGCCTTAGATGTGCAAGATGATTATGGGGTGAAGGATATTATTATCAAAGCCAGATTGGCGGATGTAGAACAAGCCACCAGTGAAATATTATGGTCTTTAACCCTCAGCCCCACCCTTGCCCAGAAACAGCAATTGCTCACCTTGGATTTAACCAGCCATTATTGGGCGGGCAATCCCGTGATTTTATGGGCGGAGGCCAGTGATGCTGCCGCCCACACCGCAAAAACCGATGAGGTGCGCCTCAGCCTACCAGAAAAAACATTCAATAATAAAATTGCCAAATTATTGATTGAAGAGCGCAAAAGGCTGGAAAAAACGCCCCAAGATTGGCTGAAAACCGTAGAAACCTTGCATAATATTGCCGCCAAACCGCAAGAATTTAATGAAGATAGCAGCATTTATCTGGGCTTGAAGGTGGCATCGCAAATATTATGGCGCCTTGGCAGTGGTGAGCATTCCAATATTAACCCTGAAAATATTGAGCCCGTACGGCAGATGTTATGGCAAATGGCCTTGGCTTTAGAAAATAGCAGCGCGGGGGCTAAATTGCAGGCCATGCAGCGGCAATTGGAAGAAATGTTGCAAAGCCAGCAAACCACCCCCAAGCAATTATCGGAAAGCTTGCAGCGTTTACAGCAAGCCATGGGGGAGCAATTTGCCAAATCGTTACAGGAATTACAGAAAAAAATGGCTAAAGCGGGGTTAAAGCCAGAAGATTTTGCTAACCAACCCGCCGAAGATATGGGCAATAATTTAAGCCAAACCCTGAAAGATATGCAAAAAATGGCCGAAATGGGGGATAAGCAGGGCATGGCCGAAAAACTGAATGAATTACAACAGATGATGGAGAATGTACAAAAAACGCCCACGGTTGAAGAGCTGAAAAAAATGGCCGAAATGAATAAATTGGCGCAAAAACTCAAAGATATTACCCAAAAGCAGCAATCTTTACTGGATAAAACCTACCCTTCTGCCACTAAAGGCCGTTATATGAGTGAGCAGGATGGCCAGCAATTGCAGCAATTGGGGCAAGAACAGCAAAATTTGCGCAAAGAGCTGGGCGATGCCATGCAGCAAATGGATGAAGCCGGCGGCGATATTCCTAAAAACTTGCAAGAAGCCGATAAGCATATGCGTGAATCACGCCAGAATTTACAGCAAGAAGATGCAGGCGCGGCGGTTTTTTCACAAAATTCGGCATTGAAATCATTGCAAGAGGGGGCAGAAAAATTAGGCCAGCAACAGCGTAAAATGAGCCAAGGCATGTTGGTGCCCATGCCCTTGAATAATGCGGGCAATAATAAAGATAAGGATCCATTTGGCCGTAAGGGCGCATCGGGTAAGGATTTGGATGATGAACGGGTAAAAGTGCCAGAAGAAATTGCCCGCGAGCGCGCTCGCGAAATTTTGCAGCAATTGCGTAACCGTTCTGGCGATCAACATCTATCGCCCATGGAGCGGGAATATTTAGAAGGGTTGATGAAACAGTTTTAGGGATATTGGCGGCGCGTGGCGTTGTTGCTGTGGTGTTTTTGGTGTAAATAAATTATTTATTTTAGGTAAATAATTTTTTACTACCATCGGGTGTTATGCGTTATGGCCGAAATTCTGGATAAAAATGGGGATGTTATTTTTTCTATGAAGGGTTCCGATCTGGAAGCCGTATCTTACCTGCAAAATAATACAACTATTTCTATGCGTGGTATAGCCTTAGAAAAATGTAAGGGTAGTTTTTTTGATCAATTGGGGAAACTGCAATCCAGATCTGCTAATGTTTTTTCCAGCACTTCTCATAGACCCAAAGATATGCGGGAGGGTAGCTTTGTTCAATGCTGGCATGAAAACTATTATCCGATATCAGCCTATGATTTTTCTGGGGCAATTTTTAAGGATTGTTTTATAAAGGTTTCTTCTTCAAAAGCAGATGGTTTTCACTTATGTAATTTCCGCGCTGCGCAATTTATTAACTGCACCATCACCGGAAATTTTCATTATTGCGATCTTTCAGGGGTAGATTTTAGTAACAGTAATACAGCCAGGGTTAAATTTGGTGATAATTGGTATGATGATAATAGTCATTTAGTTAGTTATGGGGTTGCTCTACCCAAAAAAGTGGAGCGCGTAAAAAAAAGAATAGAGCAAATTTTCAATTGGGATAAAATTATTCAAACACCGCCGCAACATGTTGGCGGTATTACGCCAGCCCTACAACAACAGCTGGAAGCTATTATTAATGCTTCGCCTGAGCAGGCACAGCGATTATTACATGAAGCGAGACCGCAAGATATATTGGCTCTGGAATTGGCGGCTGATCTTTCTACGCTTTACAATAAAGTTGCCTTACCCGCCGATGATTCACTTGAAAATCACCAGCAGCGGCCTGATTTAACCAACCAACAAATTGCTGATATTGTGCGTATGGTCATGAAAAATCGCGGCCGCCGTCCTTGAACTGCCTTTTAGCGAAATCATTGCTCAAGCGGAATAAACATTAAAGGCTTGTTATAGTAGATGAACTATAAGGATGCTTAAGTTCATCTACTATAAAATCTATAATTTACGGCACAAAGAGTGCCGCAGCGGCAGTCGCTGCTGTGATATAGTGGGCAAGATGGCCAGCAATTGCGTAGCCGTTCTGGCGATCAACACCTCTCGCCCATGGAGCGGGAATATTTAGAAGGGTTGATGAAACAGTTTTAGTTTTTGCCTAGATCGTAAAGCACTAGATTCATTGAGGCGGCATCATGGGTGGGGGCATCATGGGATCTAATTTCTTGAGATGCTCTGCTAGTTTTTTTCTTTCTTCACCATTCAAGCCCCTGATAAATACCACTAAATTCTCCATAATTTCATTTTGCAGGTCATCACGCATAGTGTTCATTTGCTTGAATTGTTTGCGAAAACTTTCTTCATCAAAATCTGTTGCCGTGATAATGGCAAATAATTTTTCTCTCATTTCATCCATCTCGGCTTTAGATGCCTGATGTTTTGCGATAGTGCGCAGCATTGTTTGATGAAACATTTCAGCTTTTTCTGGTGGCAGAAAACGCAGTAATTCCTGATGTTGCCGTTCAATGATAAAGGCAGGCATCATCAAAGGATTCAGACCAAATCTTGCAACATGGCCAATAAAAACTGCCAGCAGCAAACAATTAAGCCCAATAGAAAGCAACAGCAATATTTTAAGCGATCTACTTATAGCAAGCCTCCATTATCATATATCATTGTGGGGAGTGGAGAAATCTGTTGTTTCTGGCTAATGCCAACAATACCAGAAAACCCAATAAGAAAACCAATAATCATCAAAGAAGCCATGGTAGGCATAAGATAAGGAATGTTAAATTCACGCAAGAAACCCATGGATTGTAGACTAAAACGGGTTTTTTCCATTTGTTGATGGTGATAGCTGCAAGCAATAATCCGTGACAGAAAATCTTCTGATGGCGTGAATTTCTTACGTTCAAGTAATATTTTTTCGAGTTCAGCATCGCTTAAATTTTTCATTACTTTACCCTCACATCATTATGCTCATTTAAGGACGCTAATTTTATGCGCAGTTTATTTTTTGCCCGCATAATTAAAGATTGTAAGGCTTTTACACTCATGCCCATGATACTGGCCGCTTCCTGATTACTGAATTCTTCATAAAAACACAAATTCAATGCCATTTGTTGATGCTGTGGTAAGGATAAGATTGCCGCCCCCAGCATTTTTTGTTTTGCTTGTTCCTCGATTTTTACATCAATGGCCATGCTCTCATCCTGCAATTCTTCTAGGGCTTCATTCACCGTATTTTTCTTGGATTTTATGAGGTTTAGTGCCCTATTGGTAATAATTTGATAAAACCATGTGGTAAATTTTACCCCTCTATGAACATCAAAACGCCAAGGCTCTTTCCATAATTGTAGAAATGCCTCTTGTACAACATCTTCAGCGTCTTGAGAATGCTGAACAATACGCTGCGCTACCCGAAAAAAACGCACACCATGCCGTTGAACCAGTTCAGCAAATGCAGAATGAACCCCCTTTGAAATATCGACAACCAACTCTTCATCCGTGAATGAACGAAAATTCTCCTGCATTTGCCAAACTTTACCAACAGAGAATTTTAATCATGGCATATTTTTTCTTTCAGCTTTTGCTGATGCAATGATTTAGCTTCTTCTCTGGTGACAATTCCATCCTTGTTTTTATCCATTTGTGTGAATATTTTGCTGTGAAAATTAATAACTTCTTCTTTGGTTAGCTGACCATCGCCATTAACATCCATTTCTTTGAACATATCTTCTGGGGGAAAAGGCGGCTCAAAAGCCCTAACCTCAGCGATCATTCCAACCCATAATGATGCAATCAACAATAAAACTGTACTTTTTTTCATTAAACCTCCTGAAATTGAGTTAAGTTAAATACACATCTTATTGTTTATACAAACCACTACTCACAAATCTTCGGTTGGTTTGAAAATAAATCTCGCACGGAAATTATCCCCCGCACCCCTTTTTTATTTCTGGCACGATTCTTGCTAGGGTTACAATCGTGCCATGTTTTAAGCATTGGCTCGTTACTGGGCATGGAATGATCCATGCCCAGCGTATTTTTGTAAAAAGGAGAAGTTAATGAATATTTCAGGTTTTTCATCCCTGAGTAGTGCTGGTTTTGATCCTTCAAAATTCAGCCAGAAAATTCAGGATAAGTTTACCAAAGATTTTGGTAGTGAGGCCTTAGCAGGGGTTCAAGATAAAGATGGCAATATTGACCCTAGTAAAATGAAAAGTTTTATGGAAAGCAAAGGCATGAAACCCCCAGCAGGTGCGCCGCCATTTGGCCAGATGGGTGGTGCTGGTGGCCCACCTTCTGGTATGGGTGGCCCTGATGGGGTTAGTAAAAGTGCTGGTGGGGATCAGAAAATTCTTGATCTATTTAAACAAAGCTCGGATGAAGATGATGATGATGACTCATCAAACAAAATAACCGATAGCAATGGAAAAGTAGATTATAGCAAATTAAAGGATTTTCTTGATAAAGCTATTAATTCATTACAGAGCAATGCCAAAAGCTATTCAGCTGATGGCGCAGGTTCTGGTTTTGACCTCACCAGCTTTCTTGGTAAGCAATCTTCGAACACAAGCAGCAGTAGTGATGATCTACAATCTCAATTGCTGCAAAGCCTATTTGGTAATAATGGCAGCAAAAATGGCTTATTTACCGATCTTAATGCCTAGAAACCTCTAGGTGAGACTCAGTGCCAGATATTCATCTTGCAAACGAAACAATCACTGAGCCCCATTATCATACAATTTTTCTACAGATTATCTTCGATGCTTACAGTAGATATTTTTTAAACAGGTAAAATAATTTCCACCATCAATCCTCGATTCCCATCGCTAAACATCGGATTGTTCAATAGTGTGAGTTTACCCTGATGCATTTTTACAATCGCTTTTACCAAACTTAAACCCAAACCATTGCCGGGAGAATTTCTGGCTGGATCAAGGCGAGTAAAAGGCTCGGTTACCTTTTCTCTGGCCGCGGATGGAATACCGATACCCGTATCGGTAATAGTGATAACAACGTAATTCATGTTTCTCTTTAGGCTTAAAAAAACCTCCCCTCCTTGCTGATTATATTTGATAGCATTATCAATGAGATTAGAAATGGCTTGAATAAGAAGTTCTCGATGAACCTTACCCATCACTTCAGAATCAATAGAAGCGGTGAATTTTAACCCTTCATCCTCCACTAATGGCTGGTATAAATCAACTATATCTTCTACCAATTGTGAGAGATCAATTTCTGCAAGCGTTGATATTTTTCTACCCGCTTCAATTTCTGCAATCGATAATAAGGCTTGGAAGGTACGCAATATTTGATCTGTTTCTTGAATAGCGTGATCAATGGCTTGTGAACGGTTTTCTTCATCCTTATCTTCTAATGCCAGTTCAAGCCTTGTTTTTAAGCGGGTGAGGGGGCTGCGCAAATCATGGGCAATATTATGGGTGACATGACGAATGCCAATCATTAAGCGTTCAATATCCGCCAACATATTATTCAAAATTTCCCGCAAGCGATCAAACTCATCTTCCGCGCCGGAAAGCGGAAAACGGTGGCTAAAATCCCCCGCCATAATTTCACGGGCATTTTCAGTCACCACATCAATCTGGCGTAACATCCGGTGTGCCATTAACACGCCGCCCACCGTGCCAAAACCTGCCGCAATTAACAGGGAAGAAATCATGGCATCGAGAATAAGTAGGCGTAAATCTTCCCGCTGTTGTACATCGCGGCCAACGGCTAGGATGCCTTTATCCACAGAAATCAATTGTGCCTGCATTAAATGGCCAGAGCGTTTCCCTGAATTGTTGCTAGCAACAAAGCTTTTCCACCCCTTTATTTCATTGGAGAGTAAAGGGTAAGCTTCGCTGCTATCCACATGTATTCCTGCTATTTCATCCACATATAAATAGAAATTTTCTTCACTTTGTTGTGATTTTTGTTGTACCAGATTAGCCAAGGCTTGTTTGCCGTCGGTTTTATAAACCGACATCAGCTCATCCATTTCCGTGTACACATGGGCATAGGTTTTGGTGTCGATTTTATCAATAGTGCGCCAGTAAATATTGGCCAATACTGCAAGCAGCGAGACATAAAATAACCATGCATACAAAATAATCAGCCGAAAACTGCTGGTGCGTACAAAACGGCGAATGGTTTTTAATACATTACTCGGCTTCATGATCAATCTTCAACATATAGCCATTACCCCGCATGGTGTGCAGCAACATGACATCAAAATCCTTATCCAGCTTTTGCCGTAGGCGCGAGACATGCACATCAATGACGTTGGTTTGTGGATCAAAATTAATATTCCACACTTTTTCTAGCAACATGTTGCGGGTTACCAATTGTTGGGGGTGGCGCATAAAAAATTCTAACAGGGCAAATTCTCTTGGTTTCAGCTCTAATTCAATGCCCTGCCGCCATGCTTGCCTTGTAATTAAATCTAAGGTTAATTCTCCCAATGTAAGCCTTGTTTGCGTGCTATTCGCATTTCGTCGCCGCCCTAATACTTCTATTCTGGCCAGTAACTCAGTAAAAGCAAAAGGCTTGGTGAGATAATCATCGCTACCACCTTTAAGGCCGGTGAGGCGATCATCCAACTGCCCCAAGGCACTTAAAATAAGGATGGGTGTATCATTACCATCTTCTCGTAAGGCTTGGATGACCGATAAACCATCTTTTTTGGGGAGCATGCGGTCAATGACCAACACATCACATAATTTTTGGCGAGCAGCTTCTAGGCCAGATTCACCATCCGCACAATGCACCACCTGATGACCAGCATCTTGCAGGCCCTTTACCACTAAGGCGGCTGCTTTTTCATCATCTTCTACCAAAAGGACATTGAGCCCCATATTTTTCTCCATGTTGGTATATCGGTAACCATTTTTCTCTATGATCTACCATAATGGATAATAGTCAAGAAAACCAACCGCTAATCGCTTTAGGCTCGCTGCGTGCAAAATATTTGCCACGGGTGAAAGATATTATCACCATGGAAAAAATCTCCCGCATGCATCGGGGGGATTTGGCCTATGAGGTAAAAAAAATTATCACCGAAGAGTTGGCGCGCGACGGGGTGGAGCTTAACCGCCTCGATCAGCGGGATTTAATCACCCTTGTGTTGAATTTATTGGTGGCAGAAACCAGTGCTACCCCCACAGCAGAAATACCCGCGCCCACAATCATTGAAAAACCAGCCCCCATTGCTGAAATACCAGCTCCACCACCGCCAGCTGCATCTTCTGCTCGCCCACGGGTGGAAGCAGCGCGCAACCAAATACAAGGGTTATTGCTGGATAGAATTGATGCCAGTGCCGCAGCACGGCTACCACGCAATGAGTTGCAGCAACAAATTATTGAGTTGGTAGGCGATTTATTGGTTGAAAAAAGAATGCAGCTTACCGGCCCTGAAACCTTAGAGCTGGTAGAAAAGCTGCTGGATGATATGCTGGGTTTTGGGCCATTAGAACCTCTATTGGCCGATGAAACCGTAACCGATATTATGGTGAACGGCCCAGCCAATGTGTATGTTGAGCGCAAAGGCAAGCTAACACTTACCGATGTAAAATTTCGTAATAATGCGCATGTGATGGCGATTGCCACCAGAATTGTAACAGGGGTGGGGCGGCGGGTGGATGAATCGGTACCCCTGTGCGATGCCCGCTTACCAGATGGTAGCCGCGTGAACATCATTATTCCGCCACTTGCAATTGATGGGCCTTCTATTTCTATTCGTAAATTTTCTAAGAAAAAAATTACCTTAGAAACCATGGCCAACCAAAATAATATTTCCCCTGCCATGCGCCGCGTTTTAGAAATAGCAGGGAAATGTCGCCTGAATATTTTAATTTCTGGCGGTACGGGTTCTGGAAAAACCACCATGCTGAACGCCATTTCAAAAATGATTGATGAGCAAGAACGCATTGTTACCATTGAAGATGCCGCTGAGCTGCAATTACAGCAGCCGCATGTGGTGCGCTTGGAAACAAGGCCAGCCAATTTAGAAGGCGATGGCGAAATTTCCATGCGTGATTTAGTAAAAAACTCGCTGCGGATGCGCCCCGACCGTATTATTCTAGGCGAGGTGCGCGGCGCAGAAGCGGTGGATATGTTGCAGGCCATGAATACAGGCCATGATGGCTCGCTGGCAACTATTCACGCTAACCGCCCGCGTGAAGCCATTACGCGGTTGGAGAATTTGGTGGGCATGGCTGGTATTAATTTAGCGCCGCGCGCTATTCGCATGCAAATTGCCTCGGCTGTGGAAATTATTGTACAAATCAGCCGCATGCGCGATGGTGTGCGCCGCGTGACCTATATCACTGAATTGGTGGGGCTGGAAGGCGATATTATTTTAATGCAGGATTTATTTACCTATGAGGTAACAGGTGAAGGCGAAGATGGTAAGCTGATTGGCCAATTCAAATCTTCTGGCTTGCGCCCACATTTTTACCCCAAGGCAGAATATTTTGGTTTGGGAAAAGCCCTCATGGAATTGATTTAGGCGGTATTACAATTGAAAAATTATAAATGTTGATAAAAAAATCAAGCCACGGTATAAAAATTTATCATAATTTTATGTAGTAACACTAATATGTATTCAATTCTTAATAACGGTATTTCCAGCGACCAGAAAAAAGATATTGATTGTCCTAGTTTGCAAAGAATATTTAACCACTCTATAATAGATGAATTGCAACCTGCCGATAACCCAGTTTTATGGGATGGGATTGTACATATTTGTAATGAATTATCGGTTGCTATGCCGGTTATTTATATTATTGAACACCCTATTCCAAGAATTAACACGATTAACGTCACCGGCTCTATAGCAATAACCAGTTCTTTTCTGGCACTGCCTGACGCCGAGATCCGCCATCATTTAGCAGCGATTGCCCATGAAATAGGTCATAGTTTTTGTGAACCAGAAGAAAAATTATCTAAAGAGTATTTGGATATTGCCCTTTTATATGGGGAGTACGCCCTTTTATATAGGGATACCATACAAACAATGATGCAATTAGAAAAATATGCAGCAGCACCGTTGTTTTTTGCTTTGGTTGAAAAAAACTCACCTACATGATTGCTTTTTATGAAGCAGATGAAAAAATGCAAGAACATGGCAAGGAAGCAGCAAAAATAAAGCGACGCATAGAAATGAAAGCAGATAGAGTAGCCGTGCAGGCTGTTGATCCAAGGGATTTAGCTGAAATATTGCATATAATGTGTCCAAACTGGTTGCATGAAGACCAACTTTCTAAGAAAAATCCTTATGCGCCTCATCCAACATTAAAAGAGCGTTTTTGTCAGTTAGCTGGTTTGGCCTTGGAGAAATCTTCCACCCAAAACCCTGCTAAACCCCAAAATAGGCGGATGCAAAATAGCGGCTAAAAACAGCTTGTAATTGCCCAGTATCTGGATTGTCCAGCCATGGTACCCAGCCCAATGAAGGAACATCGCCCATGGTGGTGATGGTGTGTATATTATCCTTATTGTCAGGCCCCACAAACACCATCCCTAATAGGGGGATGCTGGCCGCGCGCAGCGCTGCTAAGGATAAGAGGCTGTGATTAATTGTGCCCAAACCCGTGCTAGCTACCAGCAACACGGGCAATTTCCATTGTTGGTACAGTTGATATTGTAATAATTGACGGGTGATGGGCACCATAATACCACCCGCACTTTCAATAATTAGCGGGGCATGGGGTATGTTGGGCAATCGGAACAGGCTAGCTGTATCAATTGGCCGATTTTCTAATTCAGAGGCAATATGGGGGGATAGGGGCGCTTCAAAATTATATGTTTCGGGTATAAAATGTTGCGGTGGCAAACTAGATAAACGCTGCACTGTGGCGCGATCTGAAGCAATATCGATAGTTGCAGGGGAAATACCTGTTTGGATGGGTTTCCAATAGCAACCTTGCAATACGCTCATCAACAAAGCCGATACCATGGTTTTTCCAACATCCGTACCCGTGCCCGCTATAATAAAGCCAGAGGAGGTAAATGGTTGAGGAATAACCATGGTGTTTATAAATATATTAGCGCACAAACTCTGCTTCTAAACGTAGGCTTACTTCATCGCCCACCGCAGGCAGTAATGCCTTCATACCAAAATCAGAACGATTAATTTTACCCGTGGCACTAAAGCCCAACACTTTTTTGCCTGAAAAAGGGTTGCCCCCTGCTGCATTAAATACCACATCCAAGGTTATGGGTTTTTCAACACCCAATAACCGCAAATTGCCCGTAACCTTGCCTTTACTATCGGAAATTTTTTGAATATGGGTAGAGGTAAAAGTAATCTCGCCATAGCGCGCTACATTAAAAAAATCCTCGCCCTTGAGTTTGTTTTTTAACTCCTCGCTTTGCACTTGAATGCTGCTTGCATCTATGCGCACTTCCAATTTGCTGTTTTCAGGCTTTTTATTATCAAAAGCCAATTGTCCAGTAATATTATTAAAGCTACCCGTGTAATTGCTGAAGCCCAAATGTTTGATAAAAAACAGAGCGGCAACATGGGTGGAGTCTATTTGATATAGGCCGGGTTCAACCTGCTCTAACACCTCTGCTACTTGACCAGCCTTAGCCACCATGGGGGATGCTGCTTTTGCCGCATGGCTAATGGTAAAGGCAGACATGGCAAGCAACCCGCCGATTAATAAACAGCGTACAGGCTTAAAAAACCCCGCTTTTGCATTGATATATAATGCTTTTTTATAAGATTGTTGCATTGTTCTGTCCTTAATCTACTTGCGATGATTTGTTTGTAGATTGATATGTAAATAAATGCAATGATTACCATCACTATTATTGTGTTTTTATGGCATAAAAGCAGCGAGTATGAAAATCATGAAAAAAACAACAACAATCATGGCCGCCTTTTCTGTGTTGGCTGTGTTATCCGTTACCAATAGTCACTACGCACAAGCAGAAGCTGTTAAAGCTGGATCTCATGTAGCAACCCCAGCTCTTGGTGTGGCGGCTAAAAAAGCAGCGCCCAAAATGGCAGACCCGCAGAAAGTAGATTGCAATGGTTTTAGTGAAAAAGAATTGATGGAAAATGCTAAAATTCCAGATTTTAGAAAATCTAACGGTTCAATTTACTATAATGAGAGATTGGGTGGGGTGGATGTTGGTCAACAAAATGTGAAAGCCAAACGTGCCGCTTTAGTGAATGCGTTGGATCAAACCACCAAAGAAGAGCGCAATAAAAAAGCGATTGATGAATTTTTTAAGGCACAGCGCGCGCAAATTCGTAAGCGTTGTTTATAAAAATAGCGGAAATAAGGGGCGGTGGCCATGCTGCTCGTTCTCAATATTGGCTCTTCTAGCATCAAATTTGCTTTATTTCATGCGAAAGAGGCGATTGTTGCCAGTGTGGGTTATTGGAGTTTTGCCAATAACCAGTTGGTTGTGGATGGGATAAAATACCCGTTTTCTGATACTGCTGGCACCGATAAGCTGTTGGTATTATTGGAATATTTGCAGCGTCTTAACCCTAGTTATTTAGCGCCTGAAGCCATTATTCACCGCGTGGTGCATGGCGGTAATATTTATACAGGCATTACGGAAATTAATGATGCGGTACTGCAAGATTTAGAGCAATTTTCTAGCTTTGCGCCTTTGCATCAGCCCATTGCTTTAGCGGCTATACATGTTTTGCGGCAGAAATTTCCAACAATCAGGCAATATGCTTGTTTTGATACCGCATTTCATCATCATCAGCCGCGGTTAAACCGTTTATTTGCCTTGCCCTTGGCCATGGAAGAACAGGGTATTGTGCGTTATGGTTTCCATGGTCTTTCTTACGGCTACATTACGGGGCAATTACAGCAACTGGTTACAAATTATGCGCAGCAACGTTGGATTATTGCCCATTTGGGCAGTGGTGCCAGCGTGTGTGGTTTGAAAAATGGCAAAAGTTTTGCCAGTAGCATGGGGTTTTCTGCCCTTGATGGTTTAATGATGGGCACGCGCTGTGGCCGGTTGGATGCAGGGGTTTTATTGCATTTATTGCGGGCTGGGTGGGATGTAAAACAGCTGGAACAATTATTATACAAAGAATCTGGCTTACAAGGTATCTCTGGCATTTCGGGGGATATGCAAATATTGCAGCAGAGTTCTGTGCCCAATGCGGCCTTAGCCGTGGAATTATTCATTGAACGCTTGGTAGAAGAAATTGGTTTAATGGTGGCAAAGCTCAATGGTGTGGATGGCTTAATATTTACTGGTGGTATTGGTGAGCATAGTGCTTCAATTCGTGCGCAAACAGTAGCCCGTTTGGGTTGGTTGGGGGCAACGCTGGATGAAGAAGCCAATAAAGAAAGAAGAATGCGTATAGATTCTGCATCCTCTCTTGTTTCTTTATGGTGCATGGCCACTAATGAAGAGCAGCAAATGGCAGAGGAATATAAAAAATGGATAAGCCAATTATCGATTTAACGGGTAAAAAAGCCTTGGTGATTGGGGTGGCTAATGCTGCATCCTTAGCTTTTGGTTGTGCCCAGCAATTAAAACAGGCAGGGGCAGATATTGCCTTAACCTATCTCAATGAAAAGACCAAAAACTATATACAGCCATTAGCGGTTGAGCTTAATGCCACTACACACCCTTATGATGCTCGTCAGAAAGATCCTGATGCCGAAGATAGTCTAGAGCAGTTGATTGAAGGGGTAGTAAAACCGTGGCAACAGGTGGATGTTGTCATTCATTCCATTGCTTTTGCGCCGTTACCAGATTTGCATTTACCTTTAAGTCAAGTATCGGCCGCTGGCTTTGCGGAGGCCATGGATATTTCGTGTCATTCTTTTATTCGTTTGGCGGGGCTGGTACAGCCTTTCATGAAAAAAGGTGGCTCCTTAATCACCATGAGCTATTATGGAGCAGAAAAAGTGGTGCCCAATTATGGTATGATGGGGCCAGTAAAAGCCGCATTAGAAGCCACGGTGCGCTATTTGGCTTATGAAATGGGCGACGCGGCTATTCGCGTGAATGCTATTTCAGCAGGGGCAGTGGCCACCCGTGCTGCGGGCGGCCTCAAAGATTTTTCCCATTTACTGGATGAATCGGTGAAAAAATCCCCTATCCATCGCCTAGTACAGCCCAGCGATATAGGGGCATTAGCTGCTTTTCTTGCCAGCCCAGCCGGCCAAGCCATTAGTGGGGAAACCATTTATGTGGATTCAGGTTACCATGTGGTGGATTAGATAGGGGAATGAGGGGCAAAAAAACATTGCTTGGGCACAAAACATCGCTATAATAATGAAAGTTTATTTCAATAAAGAAAGGTTAAAATATTGTGAGTAATGAAGCAGCCGAAATGGAAGCACAGGAAAAATATAGCACAATGATGCTGGCGGTGGATGCGATCAGAGCCTATCAAGAAAAAAACTCTGATTTTATTTGGCAGAGAAAAGAAAATTTTCTGAGCGAATATCGACAGGGTCGGCGTGATTTTGCAGGTGAAGATTTGCGCGGGTTGTGCCTTGAATATAGCGGTATCCCACAATTTGAGAATTTAGTGCTGGATGATGCTAATGTAAGTGGCAGTCAATTCACAAGAGTAAAGTTCATTAATTTAAGCGCGAAAAATGCCCTATTCACTGATGTGGAAATGATAGAGATTATTGCTGAAGGGGCTGATTTCAGCGGTACTAATTTAGATAATATTGATGGTCATGAAGCCAGATTAGGCGGTTCAAATTTTTTTGGTGCGTCCCTCATTTATGCAAGTTTACGAAAAAGCAGTTTATGGGAGTGTAATTTTACCGATGCGGATTGTACTTATGCCCAATTGAATGAGGCAAGCCTGAGAAGAGCAGATTTATGGAAAGCGTGTTTCTTGGCCGCCGGTCTTACAGAGGCTAAATTACAAGAAGCGAAATTGTACGATGCGGATTTTAGATTAGCGAACATTAGCGCCGCAAAATTTGAAAAGGCCGTGCCCAATAGCCAAACAATATGGACGGGCAGCCGCAATAGCCCTGAATCATTGCCAGAAGGCATGACGGCAGAGGCATTCAGCCAATTACAAAACCCTTCTGTAAAAAAAGCTGCCCCTAAAAGAAAGTTGGGATTGTGGTGGTAATTATTGCGTTTTTTACTTGAATAGGGACTGAAACTTTTAATGCAAAAATCGAGGCCAAAATCAGGAAGAACATCACCCGCCGCAAAAAAATATTGCGTGGTCACGAAAAATCGCTACAATAAAAAAATTTATTTCAATGAAAGTTAAAATATTATGAGCAATGAAGCAGCCGAGATGGAAGCACAGGAAAAATATCGCACAATGATGCTGGCGGTGAATGCGATCAGAGCCAATGAAGGAGTGTCTGGTCAGGCAGCACAAAGTTTTGCTAGCGATTATCAACATGGGCGGCGTGATTTTGCAGGCGAAGATTTGAGTGGGTTGTGGCTTAACTATAGCGGTATTCCACAATTTGAGAATTTAGTGCTGGATGGTGCCAAAGTAACTGGCGGTGTATTCACAGGAGTAAAGTTCATTAATTTAAGCGCGAGAGATGCCCTATTCACTGATACGCAAATGCAAAGGGTTATTTGTGAAGGTGCTGATTTCAGCGGCGCTAATTTAGATAATATTGATGGTCATGAAGCCAGATTAAATGGTTCAAATTTTTTTGGTGCGTCCCTAATTCTCGCAAGTTTACGAAAAAGCAGTTTATGGGAGTGTAATTTTACCGATGCGGATTGTACTTATGCCCAATTGAATGAGGCAAGCCTGAGAAGAGCAGATTTATGGAAAGCGTGTTTCTTGGCCGCCGGTCTTACAGAGGCTAAATTACAAGAAGCGAAATTGTACGATGCGGATTTTAGATTAGCGAACATTAGCGCCGCAAAATTTGAAAAGGCCGTGCCCAATAGCCAAACAATATGGACGGGCAGCCGCAATAGCCCGAAAACCTTGCCAGAAGGCATGACGGCAGAGGCATTCAGCCAATTACAAAACCCATATGTAAAAAAAGCTGCTCCCACAAAAAAATGGGGATTGTTGTGGTAATTATTGCGTTTTTTACTTGAATGGGAATGAAATTTATTGGCGCGCAATATACTATCTCAGGCTTTGTGGGCGCTGCCATAAACAGGCGGTAAATAATAGAAGCCCTGCCACCAATACCATCATGGGGGCGGCCACAAAAGCATGTTCTATGCCTAGCCATGCGGGCAGTAATATAGCCAAACTATAACCAAGAGTGGCACTGAAAGCAGCCAATATGGAACTTAAAATAATTTGGTGGGCAAGATTTTGGGTAAGCAAGCGCGCGGTTGCTGGGGGGCATACCAGAAAGCCTACCACCAGAATAGAACCCACCGCTTCAAAAGCAGCCACCAAGCATAACACTAATAAACCCAGAAAAATCAATTGCCATAAGCCCACTTGGTATCCAGCCACCCGTGCAAAAATGGGATCAAAACATATAAGACGTGTTTCTTTGAATAATAGGAGTAGCAATACGCCTAATCCCAGCAATAATAACCACAACATCGCCAATTGGCGGGGCATATTTAATAGGGTTTCTGTATGAAATAGATCCTGTATCTGTTGCAATTCTGGCCAATATACCATTTCCAGCGCCCCATAAAGGGCATGTTGTGCATCTAAATGCACCTGTCTGCCCAATTGTTGCTCTAGCAGCATTACCCCCAAGGCAAACATGCCGGTTAGTACCACCCCCATGGCCATTGACGGTTGTAAGCCCCCCCAGCGGCTAAGGGCAGCCATTAGTAAAACCGCCAGTAAACAGGCGGCGCCTGCCCCCAACATCATGAATAAAGGCGAAATAATACCAGTAAGCAAAAAGGCAACCGCTAGCCCCGGTAGCACCACATGGCTTAGGGCATCCCCCAGTAAGGCATGGCGGCGCAATAATAAATAATTACCCAACAGGGCACAATTCATGGCGGCTAAAATCGCCACCAGTAAAGGGGCGGCATCTACAGCCCAAAAACTACTCATCATTTAGGCTATTCTCCGCAATAAACGAACGGGTAGGGCTAATAACACTAGGCCAAAGCCCAATAAAACAATCATTGAACCGGTGGGAATATTGGGGTAGCGGCTGGATAATATAACCCCTAACATGGCACTGGTTACACCCAATAAAGCGGCCATAGCAAAAAGTGGCCGCAGGCGTTGGGTTAGCATTTTAGCGGCGGCGGCTGGCATAATTAACATGGCTAATACCAATACTACCCCCACGGTTTTTAAGCCCAAACATACAACCACCAGCATTAAGGATGTCATCACCCCATCCAGCCTAGCTGCTTGATAGCCTTGTAAATGGCTGAAATTGGGATCAAAAGCCAACATGATATATTGCTTGCGTAGAATGAAGGCAATGAATAATACCGCCACCATGGCAAGGCTTAAAAAAATAATCTCATCCTTTTGCAAGGAAGCGGTTTGCCCTAATAAAAAAGAATCCAGCCCCGCAATGCTGCCTAGCGGTAAATGTTGAATATAGCCCAATAATAAAAGACCTGCCGCAAAAAAAACGCTTAAGACCACGGCTATGGCGGTATCAGCACTTAATATGCTGCGCCGCTGCAGCCAATTGACGGTAAACATGCCAAGCCAAGCAGTGAGAAAAGCCATGAACAGCATGAGGGGTAAATGTCGTCCCTCGTGCCAGCCTAAGGAAAGTGCCAGTAAAAAACCCAGTGCCACCCCCGGTAGGGTGGCATGGCTAGCGGCATCTGCGGCCATGGCGCGGCCACGCAGCATCATGAAAACGCCGATTACTGCTGCCCCTAAGCCTAAAATAGCGGTACCCAATAACACTAAAAGAGAATTGTAACCAATCATGGCGCCACAGCCCGAGCACGGGGGGCAGAATAATGAGGGGCTGCTTGGGCAGCAAACCCTTCTATTTTTTTGGCGTCTGGTGAAAAAACGCCTTGCCTGATGTGGGGAATATTTCTTAACCTTGCCTCAAATGACCCTGCTTCAAATGCCTGCACCAATTCTCTACCCGAATAAATTTTCCCATCCTTGCTATGGTCAATCACAACTGATTCTGAATGAGCTGCAGCCATTACTCGATCATGGACTTGAGGATAAAACTCTTGCCATTGATTTAAGAAGGCATTGATTTCTGGATTATTGAAATTTTTCCAGTAACCGGGCCATAATATTTCCTGAAATTCAGGCATTTTTTTTGTTTCTAGATGTTCTATCTCTAAAGAGGCTTGGGCATATTCTTTGGGTTCTTTTGTAGGGTTTTCCAATATTAATTGTCTTTCTTCTCTGGCTTCCTGTACCAATTTTCTAAAGGGTTCAAGCATGGGATTAACAATATAGCTAAGGTTTGTTTCAAAACGTTCAAGTATGAACATCATTTTATGAAAATCTGCTTTGGCCTCAGCCTCAATCACCTTTTCAACAAACCCTTCTTTATCCAGCCGATAAGGATTGAGGTGTAAATTATCTTTATTGCGATGATGACCCTCTAACTCATGGGGTAAGGTTTCAGCATAATGGAGGACTATTAATGGCTCCAATGGATTATCCAAGTTACAATTAGCCGTTACACGATTAGGGTTCAAATTAAGAAATAACTTATTATCATCACTATTCCATATTGAAGCATGAGGACCGTTTTCAGAAATAAGAACGGGCACATCATGGGTTTTCAGATATTCTATCGATAATTTGCCTTTATTGGTTTTATTTAGCTCAATCAGAATATTAAAAAACCAAAGAACATGGCGTTCTTTATCGCTATCGCCTTGCCAATCAAATGGAAGCATCGTTTTATGCCCTTATGGCTATTGTTATGCTTAACAATATATCATTTATGTAAAATATACTCAACCTATCTGTCACCCAAATAATAGTTGGCCAGCATAGGCTTGTTGTAATATAGCGGGGGTAAATACTTCTTTTACCGTGCCACAGCCATAAAGATGACGGTTCAAAATAACAGCATGGCTAAAATATTGAGGCACGCTAGGCAAATGATGATGTACACAAATAATGGTTTTGCCTTTTTGCTGTTCGGCTAGCATCAGCTTAAATAATAATTCTTCACTGGCAGCATCCACACCCGCCAGTGGTTCATCCATGATATAACAATCAGCCTGTTGTACTAAGGCTCTGGCAAAAAACGCCCGTTGCTGTTGCCCGCCCGATAGGGCACCAATCGAGCGGCGGGCAAAATCGGCTAGCCCCACCGCTTCTAAAGCAGCATGGGCTTTTTCTTTATCCTGCTTATTCAGCCCCCGCAACCAACCGCGTTGGCGGTATAAACCCATGCCGACCACCTCGGCGGCGGATACTGGAAATTGCCAATCCACCGCTGCCCGTTGTGGTATATAGGTAATGCGTTGGCGGATGGAATCTAGCGCTTGATTCCAAAATAGCACCTTGCCTTTTTCTTTAGCCACCAACCCCACCATGGCTTTTACCAGCGTGCTTTTACCCGCACCATTAGCACCGATAACCGCAGTAAGGCTGGCAGTGGGCAGCGAGAAACTCACATCAATTAAAGCGGGTTGGTTTTGGTAAGAAACCGATAAATTTTCAACATTCAGGCATATATCGGGGCTGGCATTCATGGCTGTGCTGCCTCGCTGGTTAATTTTCCGCTCATGCCATTGGCGGGAACATTACCGCCCAGTGCCTTGCCAATCATGGTCACATTATGGTCAATCATGCCCACATAAGTGCCTTCATAGGTTAAGGGTTTGCCCATGGCATCAGAAAATAAATGGCCGCCAATCAGTAAGCGGTGATTTTTTGCGGCCGAGCCTTCTACCAAGGCCTTGATGTTGCGGTCACTTACCGAAGTTTCGGCAAATACGGCTGGTATATTGCGGGCTACAATTAAGGCCACCAGCTCTTCAATTTGCTTTAAGCCTGCTTCGCTATCGGTTGAAATGCCTTGTATGCCATGCACTTCAATGCCATAACGCTGGCCAAAATAATGAAACGCATCATGAGCGGTAATTAAAGCGCGTTTTTCGGCAGGAATAGAAGCAATAACCTGTTTGGCATAGGCATCAAGCTGTTGTAATTCTTGATCATAGGCCGTTAAATTGCGGGTAAATTCGGCTTCATGCTGGGGCAAGGCCTTGATTAAGGCAGCGGCAGTTTTGTGTAATGCTGCGCGCCAGCGTTCAACATCCATCCACACATGCGGGTCGATGCCATGATGGGCATTGCCGCTACCATCATCGGCCACGGCCAGCACCAATTTGTTGGCGGCTAATTTTTCCAACAAATCAGTCATTTTTCCTTCTAAATTCAGGCCGCTATAAAACACCATATCGGCTTGTTGTAGCTTTACCATATCGCTGCGGGTGGGGCGGTAGAGATGGGGATCCACCCCTTCACCCATCATGATGTCCAACCTTACATGATCGCCGGCCACATGGCGCACTAAATCCCCCACCTGTGCGGTGGTGGTCACAATAAATAACGGCGGGGCAGCATGGGCATAAGCCGCAAAAAATAGCCAACCTAGACCCAACACAGCCCATAAACAGAAACGATAACAAAATTTCATGGGATAAACTCAAGCGAAAACTATCCCTTGATGTTTACCATCGGCTTCTAAATTTAGCAATGGCTAAATTGCGTTTTGGAGCTAACCAATCCTGAAACGTGGCTGAATACGATAGATCCCATCGGCCGCTTTTTCTACATAAGCATTGAGGCGATCTCCTTTTACGTCCATTGTACTCATCATCCCAGGTAACCACAAACGTAACCTCAATCCAGCTTGATGGGCGCTGTGTTTCAAATCTTCAACCACAGGGTCTGGTCCAACCAACTGAGGCACAACAAAGCTTCCACGGGATGTATCGCGGGTTGTTTCAATAATATTGACTGAAAGACCAGAAAAACGGTTAAATTCTTCGCTAATTGAAGGAGGAGCCATTTGTGATCTCATATTTTAGGGGTGTAAATTATCTTGGTGTTTCTATAATATAGCCACGGCAATTTCAATGTTTAAGTTTTTGGGGCTAAATATTGGCAGGGGTGAAGTGCTTGCATCCTGCTATTATTCGGGTTATGCAATAGGCAAAAATAGATTAAAGATATAAAAATGAAACAAAAACTTGTTGATGCTAGCACCCAAGCCAAGCGTTTTGAGACATTGCGGGTGGCGCATCAAACAGAAACCACCGAAGATTATGTGGAATTGATTGCTGATTTATTGGCCGCCAATGGTGAAGCCAGATTGGTGGATTTATCGCGCCGTTTTGGGGTTTCACATGCCACGGCTAATAAAATTATTGCGCGGTTACAAAAAGAGGGGTTTGTAGAAAGCCAGCCTTACCGTTCATTGTTTTTAACCCCTGAAGGGCTGGCCCTAGCGCAAGCATGCAAAAAACGGCACAATATTGTGTTGCAATTTTTGCTGCATATTGGCGTAAGCCGCGAAAATGCTGAAACCGATGCAGAAGGCATCGAGCATCATGTTAGTCAAGAAACCCTAGCGGCTTTTGCCCGCTTTACAACCGCCTGATTTTTCTTACAAATGTTTTTTTTATAATGATGGATGCCGAATAGATGAAGGGTTTAACGCGCCAGCAATGGATTGTTTTTATTGCGGCTTGGTTGGGTTGGGGCTTTGATGTTTTTGACGGATTGCTGTTCAATTACGTTGCCCCCAATTGCGTGCCAACCCTGTTGGGGCTTGAGATTGGCTCTCCTGCTGCCAAGGCTGCCACTTTGTATTGGACAGGCCTCATCACCTCTATGCTATTGCTGGGCTGGGCGGCAGGTGGAATTATTTTCGGCTATATTGGCGATAGGTTAGGGCGCAGTAAAACCCTGTTGCTCACCATGTTATTATATGCTTTGGGTACTGGCTTATGTGCTTTTGTGCCGAATATGGAATTATTATTACTGTGCCGTTTTATTGCCAGCCTTGGTATTGGTGGGGAATGGGCAGCGGGGGCTTCCATGGTGGCCGAAGCCATGCCCGAAAAATACCGCGTGGAAGCAGGGGCGTTGTTATATACCTCTGCGCCCATTGGGTTGTTTTTGGCCACAGCGGTGAATGCGATGATTACTGGTTTATTTCCTGATCAACCTGAGGTCTCGTGGCGTTATGTTTTTCTTTGTGGGTTAATTCCTGCTGCTTTAGCCTTTGTTATCCGTTTTTTCTTAAAAGAACCAGAACGCTGGCAAGAGGTGGCACAAAAGACAAAACCACCCCGTATTAGTGAATTATTTTCAGCCGAAAACCGCCGCTTTACTCGCAGCGGCGTATTAATGGCTTTGATTGCTTTGCTCACATGGTGGAGTTGCAATGCTTTTATTCCCGTGGTGGCGGTGGGTCTAGGCCATGCCAGTGCAGAGGCTACAGGCATTATCGCCACGCAAGGCTTATTAGAAGGCTGGAAATCATGGCTTACTTCTGGCTTTAATTTGGGTGGCTTATTGGGTACATTGCTCACTATTCCAGCGGCCAAAATATTGGGCAGAAAAAAAATGTTCAGCCTTTATTTTGCGCTGGCTTCTCTTGCGTTACTCACGGCTTTTAGTGGGTTCATGCCGCAAGAGAAAATAGTGTGGACGGGCTTATATTTTGTGATTGGTCTCACGGTTTTTGGCGTATTTGGTAGTTTTACTTTTTACCTACCGGAACTTTTTCCTACCAGATTGCGCGCTACGGGTTCGGGCTTTTGCTATAATATTGGCCGCGTGATTACCTCTGTGGGCCCTTTTTTGGTCGGCAGCATCGCCGCACAAAAATCCAACGCCCTGCAAGGCGCGTTGGATTTATTATTCTGGGTGGGCTTTATTCCCTTAATTGGCATTTTACTGATGCCTTTAGTGATAGAAACAAAAGGCCAAACATTGCGGGATTAGTTGGATTGGCCATTATCAATTCTCTCCCCCATGAGGGCGCCATAGGCGGTGCTGAAGCCGGGGGTAGTGGCACCATTATATACCCCGCCTTCATGGGTGAAGTTCTGCAATAGTTGGGTGTGTACCACCGCTATACCCGCTTGTACCAAATGCTGAACAAGTTGTGCCAATTCTATTCTGTTTTCTATAGCGGTGCCTTGATTTTTTAACAGAAAGCGGCAGCGTTGATGATCCACCAGATAGGGGTCCATCAAGCTGGGCCACACCTCTTGCCCACGGTTGGTGATGCGTTGTAGCACATAATTTTCTCCCGCTGCTTCTTGCAATTGCTGCGCTAAAGATTGCAGAGCAATGATGGTTAATAACCGCCCCTGTTCTTGATATTTTTTCAATAGGGCAAGGGCTTCTGGTGCTGGCATTTGCTCAATAGATGCCGTGAAATAGCTATTATTAAACGACAAGCCGGCTTTTAAGGTGCGCACCCCCCAACTGATATATTCGCGTACACTCTCTGTTGTATGAAAATGGCTCACATTTAAGATGTCTTCATAATTTAAGCCTGTTTTCTGGTGCCAATATTGTAGAATATTGGCCTCTAATCCGTGCCATTCAATAAACACATCCATCCCTAGAATATCGGTTTTTTGGGCTTTTACCAACATGGGTGGCGCCACGATTTTTTCTTTATGCGCGCGAAACTTATCCCATTTCAAGCAGCGTGCCTGTAGTGCCCCTTCTGGCACTTTTTGGCCGGATTTTATTTTTTCTAAACGCTGGGCAATTTCATCGCCAAATTCGTGGCAACCACGCTTTAATGAAACCGATGTTTCTTTCTCTTTTTCTTCTTGGTAAGCCCCGCGAATATCGCCAGTATGCACACCGTCTTGTAATGTCCATAACAGGGCATGGTATAAATGGCGCGCCGCTGTTTGATTACCATCGCCAATATGCACCAGCATATCAATAGCGGCCATTAATAAAGCCGTGGGGTTGGCCAGATTTTTGCCAGCAATATCGGGCGCGGTGCCGTGCATGGCTTCAAACATGGCATAATCTTGACCAATATTGGCTGAGCCCACCAAGCCAACGCCCCCCGCTAATTTTGCTGTAATATCTGAACCAATATCCCCAAAAATATTACTGGTAACCACCGCATCATATTTTTCTGGTTTAACTGCCAGTTCTGCTAGGCCATCATCAATATTTTTGAAAAATGAGGTGATGTGGGGCTCATATTCTTTAGCCAATTGCCAGAATATTTTTTCAAATAACCCGCCAGTATTTTTCAAAATATTGGGTTTTTCTAGCCCCAACATGGTTTTTCTACCCTGCTGCAGGGCCAATTCAAAAGCAATACGAATCGCTTTTTCACAGCCTTGATGGCTCATTAAACGCAAGGCCATTTTTACATTGGGGCTTTCATCATATTCAATGGCGGCGTATAAATCTTCAATATTTTCGCGCACAAATAATAAATCCATTTGTGGAAAATGGCTATCCACCACGGGGTAGAAGGAAGCACAGCGGCGCACCGAAACGCTTTGTTCAAAACCCTTACGCACCGTTACATTAAAGCTTTTACTGCCACCAATAGAAGAGGGGGTTTCTGTTGGCCCTTTCAGCACTATTTTATGCTTGCGAATAAGCGCAAAACAATCAGTAATTTCTTGCGCGCTGGCTTCTTTACCCAAATGGGCAGGAATAAAATCGATTTTCGCGCCCACTTTTTGTAAAAGACTAACCACCACATCACTAATTTCAGGCCCAATACCATCACCTTTAACCAAAACCACTGAACGCATATATTCTCCTATTGATAAAAGGGCAGTTAGAGAGCCATTTTTCTTTGCATGTGTCATCCTGACTTGAAAACAATATTGACGAAAGAGTAAAAATCTGAATAATGCAGTTTTATTAGTTAAGCATGGCGGTTGTAGCTCAGCGGTAGAGCCCTCGGTTGTGGTCCGAGTTGTCGTGGGTTCGAACCCCATCAATCGCCCCATTCTTCAACGATAATCTATTCGAACCCACGAATTATTTTTATGTTTTGTTTCGTTGAACGAAACGGGGGTATCGAACCCCATCAATCGCCCTGTTTTTTTGACAATTTCCTTATGGCACACCCGCCAGATAGCCTTCCACCAAAGCAAAGGCCATGGCTTCTGGTGAAGAAGCGCCGGTAATCGCCAATTTGCCTGAAAGAGCTAAAATAGTGATGCCATGAATACCCGCCCATAATATTTTGGCGGTTTGTTTTATGCTGGCTTCATCTTGCAGATTGGGGGCAATAGCTGTTTCTAATTGTTGGAAAAACCGTTGTAATTTTTCTTGATACCATAAGGGTATCTCATAATCTGGGCTGGCATGATACTCAAATAAGCCAAGCCAAGATTGTTGATGCTGCTCGCTATATTGCAGATAAAATCGTGCCAAGCGGTGAATTAAGGAAAGATTATCTTCTTGCGCCAAGGCGGCCATCATGGCTTCATACCAATGGTCAAGGGTTTTGGCGTTAATATGGGTCATTAAATGATCGTAACTACCAAAAACATGATATAAAGTGCCCACGGAATAGCCTATTTTATTGGCCACCGCGCGGGCACTGAAATTTTTTATTCCCTGTTCGCTAATCAGTTCATGCCCTGTATCAATAATCAGCTGTACCAATTCATCACGGCTATGATCCGAGCGTCTGGCCATGGCTAGCCCCCCCATAAATGGCGTAAAGATTCTTCAGCTTTTTTATGTTGCGGGGTGAAGTCTATATCCCCCTTACCACCAGCTTGTGGATCGGTGAGCCAACGCCAGATTAATACATGGCTGATATAGGGTTTGTTCAGCGTTTCAATCCACCAGCTTAAAATCTTGGCCTGCAACAGCTCATCAAATGGTGCTTGCCGTTCTTCGGGGCTGCGCCATGGTTCTGCTTGGGCATTTTGTGCCGACATCAAACCAATTTCGGTAATACTCACCGGCTTTTTATAGCGGGCGGAAAGGCGGGCTATTTGCTGTTCGGTTTGTTGCATTACCCCTTTTATATATTGCTCGTTCGGGGTTTCCCCCATTTTGGGGTAAAGGGTGATGCCAATCTCATCCACCAATGGCCAGAAAGGAACGCTGAGCGCGCCTTCTATACCATGAGCAACATAGATAATTTTACCGCGATAAACCCGCCTCACCCGCTCAATTAATAAAGGCCAGCGCGGGTGATCTTGCGATTTATTCAACTCGGTACCCACGGCAAAATAAGCGCAACCAGCCTGTTGGGCAAGGGTGGCATAATATAAAATCACGCGTTCATAGGCATCAAACCAATGTTCCCACGCCTCACCATTGGGCGGTTCTATGGCACCCGCCCAACTGCCTTCTACCCATATATGGGGCTTTAGCATAATGGTAAAGCCTTGTTCGTGCGCCTGTTTAATGCCTTGCAATAAATCATTATCATGCACGGCCCTACCAAAATCTACCCGTGCGGCGCGGTTATTTTCCATCCACGCAAAAGGAATAAAGGCCAGAACCCTAGCCCCCACAGAATCGGCCAATTGTAGCGATTGGCGAAACCCAGCACTGCCATAGGGCACATGATCGGCTTGAATAAGGTTAAAACCACCCATGGGTTTAATAATGGTGGGGTTACGGGTGGTTTTTTTAAGGGGTGATTTGTTGTATAACCTGCCACCATTCAGTAATAATCCAGCCCCGCCCAAAATCCCCACAAGGCCAGTAAACATAATTTGCCGCCTGCTCAGCCATTTTGCCATCAGCTTAAAGCCTTACTTAAACTGGCCGCCAGTTTGCGGTATAATAGTGTTTCTGCAGTATAAGCTTGCTGCATGAGTTGATAATCAGGGTCAAGCGGCAGTAATTCCCGCGCTACATCGGTCAAATGGCCTTCTTCTTCTTGTAATAGGCCTGCCAATGAAAATTCAGAGGGGGTGTATTGTTGATAAGCCCACACCGCCCGTACTTCAACCAACCCCGTTACCAATAAATAACAAGTGCGGGTAATATGCTGGCTGCGGTTTTTCTGCACCAACCGATTGACCGTGGCATCCAACCGTGCAAAATAGAGGCGGGCGGCACTGGCGGCCAGTAGCTCATCATTTTCCCATCCCAAGCTTTTTTCGGCCAGTTTTTCTGCTTGCCGCTTAAAGAAAAAAGCATGGCGTGCCTCTTCAGCTAAATGCTGTAATACATCCTTATCGGGTTGAAGCCCATGCGAATGCGTCGCCATAATTTTGCGGCTGCCAATATGTTCCATCATGGATAGGGTATTGCAAAATTTAGCATGGGTTATTTTATTAGCCACCACCCGTTGCAATATATGCTCCAGCAATAAATTATCAGGATTGCTGGGGGCAAGCAGGCCAAAAACCTGCCATGGCTCATGCAGCGGCGATGCGGGTTTGGTCGGTATAGGCGCGGTCGATAAGCTCATAAACCCGTTCCAATTCTTCAGTGGGGGTACAATAGGGCGGTAATATATATAGCACATGCCCCAATGGCCGCAATAGCACCCCATGCCTCAGAAACCAGTGCCGCAGGGAAGGGCCTAAACAGGCCAGATAACCAGCATCATCGGCTGGAAATTCAATGGCGGCCATCACCCCGCAGCTACGGGTGACGGCATGGTGCTTATTGGCAAAATCCTTCACAAAATCTGCATGTAAGCCGCTAATACGCTTGATCTGTGTGTGGGGTTCATCGGTTTCCCATATTTTGCAATTGGCTACGGCCGCAGCACAGGCCAAAGGGTTTGCCGTGAAGGAGCTGGAATGGAAAAAACTGCGCGCGCGCGAGGTGCTATAAAAGGCTTGATAAATTTCTTCACTGCATAAAGTGGCGGCCAAGGGTAAAAAACCAGCGGTTAAACCCTTGGCGGTGCATAAAATATCTGGCACAACGCCGGCTTGTTCACAGGCAAATAATGTACCGCTGCGCCCCCAACCTGTCATCACCTCATCAGCAATCACATAAATGCCATGAGCACGCACCATGGCCACCATTTGGGCAAAAATTTCTGGCCGCCACATTAACATGCCGCCCGCGCCCAAAATCAAGGGTTCTACAATCATCGCCGCTACTTCTGTGCCATGCTTTTGTAAATAATCGGCCAGCCATGCTAGGCTGGCTTGTTCATTGGCTGGGTGCGGAAAAGGAATGCGATCCACCGCAAAAAGCAGCGAATCATAGCTTTGTGAAAAAATATTACGCGCTCCCACCGCCATGGCACCAAAACTATCCCCATGATAGGCATGCTCCATGGCTAAAATTCTGGTGCGTGGCGGTTGCTGGTGATCCATAGCGTGGTGATAATGTGCCCCCACCGCCATTTTCAGGGCAACTTCTACCGCCAAAGAGCCGGAATCAGTAAAAAATACTTTGGATAATCCCTTAGGAGCAAATTTCAGCAAATATTGCGCCAATTCTTGTGCAGGGGGGTGGGTGAAACCCGCAAAAATTACCTGATCCAATCGAGCCGCCTGCTCACTAATGGCCTTGACCAATCGTGGATCTCCATGGCCATGGGTAATCACCCACCATGAAGATATAGCATCCAGAATGGGGGTGCCCTGTTCAGGAAACAACCAGCACCCTTCAGCACTTTCTATACTGATAATATTTTCTTCTAACCCATGTTGGGTAAAAGGGTGCCAAATAACAGAGCTCATTATTGTTCCATAAAAAAGACTAGCCATAAAAAAGGGTTGGCCATAAAAAAGGGTTGGCCATAAAAAAGGGCTGGCACAATGTACCAGCCCTTTTTAGGCGAAACCAATAGAAATATTACTGCGTAATAGAAGCAGTGTTGCTATTGCCTTGTTGAATAATACCAGCAATGTTACCAAAACCAGTTTGTATGAAGCTTTGGTAGTTGCTATCACCAATTTGTGAAGCGGTAATCACGTTACCACCACTATATTGGCTAGCATAAATGCTGTTGAAATTACCAATTTGTTCGCCAGAGAAGCTTTGGTAATCATTTTCTTGATACAGCACGATGATGTTGCTGTTGCCATTTTGGTAGGCATAAGCATAATCATAATTGCCCAATTGGGTAATATCAATCAGGTTATTTTCACCAAAGCTGTATAAATTAGTTGTATTAAATTCACCCACGCGGAACAGGTTAATCACGTTGAACGTGCCAGCACCGCCCGTGCTATCTTGGTAAATAGAATCGGAGTTATTATCCCCAGTTTGGATCAGGCTGTAGCTGTTGCCATCGCCATATTGAGAAATCAAACCAAAATTATTATTACCATCTTGCTCTAAATAAGCCTGATTATTGGAGCCATTTTGGTACAAAATACCAAGGTTATAATTACCATTTTGCAAAATGCTGGCTAGGTTATTATCGCCATTTTCCTGCACGATGCTGGCGGCATTACCATCGCCATATTGGCTGATGGAGCCACTATTGCCCGAACCATTATATTGGGTAAGGAAAGTAGCGTTGCCATTGTCTTGGCTGTAAATAGAGCCAATGTTAGAATCGCCAAACTGAAGAGCATTAGATTGGTTATCATCGCCATATTGGGTGATAGAAAACACATTACCATTACCCACTTGGAAACCATATTGGTAGCCCGAATCGGTAAAATAAATACCGGGGCCTACAGAATTGCCATTACCATATTGGTTAACGCTAGCATTGTTGCTGTTGCCATTTTGTAAAAAAGGTTGAAACACACCTTCATTCAAAAAACCAATAATGTTGCTATCGCCTTGCTGATTGCCATAAAAGCTGTTGCCCTCACCGCTTACCTGATCGATACCCACTTGGTTGTTGAGGCCAGATTGGCTGATGGTGCTGGAGTTGCTATCAGCGTGCGCTGCGCTTGCTGCTAGGGTTAGCACCAACGCCATGGTGCCAAATAGAAAATTCTTGCTCATTGAAGACCCCCTTAATTTTAATTTGGTTAATTTTTTAACCTAGATTAATTTTAAGCAAGCAGCGCGGCAAAAGCAAGCATAAGAGTATGTGTGGAACGCGGTATTCAGCTATGCGTTTTTAGAATAGCTGTGTTCGCTACCTTTCACATCTTGTACTATGGTGGTTTGGGGGGAATAATAACAATAATCCACGGGCACTTTGCCTGCCCCGCCGGGTATATCCAGCATATAGGTTGGTAAACATAAGCCCGATACGGTGGCCCTAAGCGTCCGCATTAATTCTTGGCCTTCTTCAATACTCAAGCGAAAATGGCTGGTGCCCGGTGCAAGATCAGGGTGATGCAAATAATAAGGTTTGATCCCCAGCTCCACTAAGCGGCGAAACAAATTTTCTAAGGCGGCAACATTATTATTCACCCCCTTCAGCAATACCGATTGCCCTATTAACTGAATGCCAGCCATGCGCAAGGCTTTAATGGCTTCTATCACTTGGGGCGCTTGTAATTCATCCGCGTGATTAACATGCAAGGCTAACCAAGAAGATGGATGCAGGGCCAATACCCGCACCAGATCAGCCGTTATTTTTAGAGGCTCTACCACTGGCAACCGCGTATGAAAACGCAAGATTTTCACATGGGGGATGGCGATTAAACGTTGCACCAATTTTTCTAAACGCCGTACCGACATCACCAACGGATCACCGCCAGTAAGGATAACCTCCCAAATGGTGGGGGTGGTTGCAATATAATGAAGAGCGGCTTCCATTTCGGCATCATTCAATACCTCGCCCCCATTGCCCACCATGGCGCGGCGAAAACAAAAACGGCAATAAACCGCGCATTGATGCACGGGCTTGAATAGCACGCGATCGGGGTGACGATGAACAATACCCTTAACAGGCGAATGCACTTCATCGCCAATAGGGTCGGCATTTTCTTGAGGAGTGGTATATAATTCAGCCACTTGCGGTAGATATTGCTTGGCAAGAGAGCCATCAATGCCCTGTTGTTTAATCTGGTCGGCCAAAAAATGGGGGAGGCGCACATCGTAAATGGCTGCTACCTTCTCTAAGGCCTCTGCTTGTTGCGGTGCTACCAAACCGGTTTCAACAAGGTCATGAATATGGGTAAGAGGGCGGGCATTGGCCCTGTTGGGCACAACATCCTGCTGGGGTAATGTTTTCATAAAATAGCCATTTTTTACTGGAAGATAGCAAATAAACAGGTTGTTGAATAGGAGTATCCATGCCGCGGTTTAACCAACATTTTGCTTTGTGTTTAGTGATGGGGTTGTTATTGGCCGCTTGCGCTAAGCCGCCAGCCTCATCCATTCCACCCGTTTCTATCCAGTCCAAAGCACCAGTGTTACTGAATGTTGCCCAAATTCAAGTGGTGAATGAAATTCCACCGTCCAATTCTTCGCGCCAAGTAGAGCAGTGGTTTCCTACCCCGCCATATCAAGCCCTACGCCACATGGTAGAACAGCGTTTTAAGGCCGTGGGTAGTGAAGGCATTGCCACCATTCATTTGAAAGACATAAAAGTGGTGGAAGAAAATTTGCCCGTTACCGATGGTGTGGCCGGATTATTTGTGAGCGAACCATCCGAGCGTTACCGTGCTACCCTTAATGTGGCCGTGGATGCCGTTTCTGGCGATAGAACCCGTACCGCCAGCACCGAAATTCGCGCCGAGCAAACCACCACCGTACAAAAAGGGGCAACCCTTGCGGAACGGGAAGTGGTATGGGATAAATTGCTACAAGATATGCTGCGCCAGTTGGATAATAGCCTGAGTGAAGGGGTGCGGAAATATTTAGGGGCTTTTGTTCAGTAAAGCTTTGGGGGCAACAGGTAGGCTGGTACGGGGGGCAGGTTCTAACTTGCCTGTTTCAGAATCGAGGCGTTCAAACCAGTGGGCAGAGCCTTGATACGCCCAAGCTTTACCCTTTTTATCTTCTTCTCCCACTGCTTTCCAGCTTTCAATAAGTTCCATGGTGCTGGCGGGGCATGGCGTGAGATCGGACGATTGGTTGACAGTTTCACAAAAAGCAGTGAGCGTGTGCATGGCTTGCACTGCTCGGTATAGCCACCAACCATGTGGTTCTGGGATGCCAAGAAGATTTTTCCTAGAATAGGGCGTTAGAGGAATGCGTCTTGGGGTATCTGAACCAATAATATCAGTTATTTTTTTGAATGCCAACACCAGTGATTCAGGCGGGTACCCAGCTTCATATAACCGGCGAATGGCGGAAAGATCGGCATTACGTTCATTGGCAGAAAGAGCCATTTCTGTGCCATCCGTGAATTTTATTGTGCCGAATCGGTCGATGTTATGAAGGTTATCAATAGCGATAAATTCCCCTTCTTTAGCCGCCACTTCCCAATGGCCATATTCATGGGCCAATACTGCTGCCAATTGATTATCATTCAGCAATTCCAAGAACATTCTGGTAATGCCCAAATTGGGAAACTCAGCTGGGTATTGAGGGGCATACCATGCACTTATTTCGGTTTTGGTGCTGATTTCGATGACCATTTTTTGCAAGTTAAAGACCGCATGGTTAAGAGTTGAACCTGGGTAGGTATTGCTAGCTTTCGCCAAGCGCTGCGCGATTGCGATTAACCGTTTTACATCGGGATCTTCTGCCAGCCCTGACGCTGATTGTTGCGGTTTGGGGTTAAAAATAAAAGGCGATGATGGCTGCGATGACGGAACGATGTTGCTATCATCGGCAAAAACGGGGCGGTTTATGGCAAAAATCGCAAGGGTGCTAGCTGAAATCACAGTCACCATTGCTGCACGATTGAAAATCTTATGAAGATGCATGTGTTTACCGCTTGCCTGCAATGCTGTAAACGCATAGCAATATTTCTTTCATAAGGCCAGTATAAATAATTATTCTTTGTGCTCTGCAACCATAAAACCAGAATATAGAAAATTATGGGGTGTTTTTCAGTAATTTCGGGCGGGGTAGTGTGTTGATGGGTACTGTTATTGTAGCAACTGGTCTTATCTCGCCGCTATCGGCATTAACGCGTTCAAACCACTTGGTTGTGCCCGTAAACTCCCAAGCTTTAGCCTTTGTATCCTCTTCTCTGGCTATTTTCCAGCTCTCAATAAAATTCATGGTGCTGGCGGCGCAGGGTGGTAAATTGGGTGAATTTTCAATGGTTTCACAAAAAGCGGTAAGCGTTTGCATGACTTGATTAACCCTAACAATATTCCACCCTTGCGGCACAGGAAAGCCCCCCAAGGGCGTGAGCATATCCTGCGGGGTTAATGGAATGGGGTTAGGGGTATCCGAGCCATTAATATCCTCCATTTTCTTGAAAAAAAGTACTAGTGACTCAGGCGGGTATCCAGCTTCATATAACCGGCGAATGGTGGAAAGATCGGCATTACGTTCATTCGCGGCTTGTGAAATTTGGCTGCCATCAGCAAATTTTACTGTTCCCACCATTTTCGAGCTTTGTGTATCGAATCTCGCATCTACCCCACTATTATCATTGTCCTTTTTCAGCACCTCAACATCAATAATTTTTGCCCCTGCTTTTCCAGTTATTTCCCAATGGGCATATTCATGCGCGAATACGGCGGCTAATTGTTGTTCGGTTAATAACTTTAATAATTTGGCATGCATGCCAAATTTGGGGGTCGCGGCACTGAATAAGGGGTCGTGCCAAGCGCCCTGACCTTTTTCCGACCTGATTTCCACCGTCAGCTGGTGAAGATCGAAGCTGGGCGGCGTGACCGTGGAATCTGGAAAGCTATTGGTGCCTTGCATCAGCTGCTCCATAATGTGGGGCAAGCGGTTGATCATGGCATTAATTGTTGGGTCTGCAACATCATCGCCGGTGCGTTTATCTACCATTGTGATGCCGTTATCGGCAGAATATTGAATCCCTTCGGCAGCTTTTAATTCGTCTGCTGGCGTTTGGTATGATGCCGGTGCAACGCTGCTATCACTGGGCAAGGGCGGTAAAATAATGGGAGATTGTCCTTCTGCCTGTAGAGTGCCAGCCATAAGCGTTGTAGTTATAGTAATGGAAGCCGCCGCGATATTAAAAAACTGTTTCATGGCTGTAAGGTGCTAAGGCAATTAAAAAACTCTATCATTTTACGATAATTAACGAGCAAACTCAAGTTGCTTTCTGCGCACAGCGATTTCCTATCGCTTAAAAGCGGGTTTTGAGGATTGTTTAGGCCGCGTGGTGGCTGTAGATAAAGGCGCGGTTGGTTGTAAAACCGGAGATAGAGATTGTAGATTGCGCAGCCATTTTTCTGTGCCCTGATATGCCCATGCTTCACCTTGCTGGTCTAACGCTTGTGCTTCTTGTTGCCAGCTGGCCACCAATTTGTTAGTGCTTTCGGGGCAGGTTTCAATAGCACAGAACCCAGCCAGAGCATTCATTACCTGTGCTACCCTGAATATTGGCCAACCATGCGGACTACGAGAGCCATCACTAGAGACCACGTCAAAAGGCGTGGTGGGGATAGGGGCAGGGGTTTTGTCTCCCCACACTTTTTGTAATCGTACCATCGCTAATATAAAAGCTTCAGGGGGCAAGCCGCCGGCATGTAGGCGCTTGATGCTGGCTAAATCGGCGTTGCGTTCATCGCCAGAGGCCAGTAATTTTGTGCCATCATCAAAATGGAAGCCCATAAACTCACGGCTGGCATGGTAATATTTTTCATTAAAAATAGGCATGTGAAAACCATTTTTGCCGTCTATTTTTCTGTAAAAACTTGCGGGGTCTGCTGGAGCTAAAGGTTGATTGTTAAACACTCCCTTTTTACCGTGAACCTCTCTATGGCCAAATTCATGCGCCAATATTCCCGCCAGTTCAATCTCATTAACCTCTTTGAGTAACGCTGTTGTGATTTCAAAAGCTGGCTGTTCTGCTGGAAAACTATGGTCATAAAAGGCATTGGGGTCTTCACTTGCGCTAATTAGAATTTGCATGTGATTGATATCAAGCTCACTAGGGGTAATGGTAGAACCTGGGAAGCTATTGCTGCCCCGTAATAGCTTTTTTAGTATTTCTGGGAGTTGGGCAATGTTTTCATTCATTCTTTTATCGGTTAGATCACCGCCGCTGCGTTGATCGATAATCGTAAAACCATGGCGCTGCGGTGCGATATTTTCTAAAGCTGGCGCATTGGCGGTGGTGGGGGCAGACTGTTCTACAGCCAAAGACGGCATGCCAGTGAACATGACCGAGCCAATGGCAAAAGACATGGCAACACGGGATGCAATGCCGTTGGCCGCTTGATTAAATGCCTGTTTAATGCCCATATATTTACAATAAATATGCAACTTATATTGATTTTACAATAATTTGCATTTAGGTTCAATGAATATTTTGCTGGAGACACCTTCAATGAGCAGCGATTTTACTGAAGAACAACAATCACGTAATTATTATCGTTTATGGTTGCAGGATGAGGTGCGCTTTAGCGATTTGGATGCGTTGGGGCATGTCAGTTCGGTGCGTATGCACGAGTTTTTAGCCACCGCCCGCACCATGCTGTTTGTAAAAGCCATCCCCGATTATCCCCATGCTGCCATTATTCCCATTCTCAAAAAACAATTGGCGGTGCATCAGCATGAAATTAACTACCCCGCTAGTTTGGATATTGGTCTCACCATAGAGCGCATGGGCAATAGTTCTGTCACTTTTTGTTTGGGTATTTTTCAAGGCACGCAATGCGCCGTGCTGGCACGCAATGTTTTTGTGTTTAGTGATCGGCAGGCACGCCGATCACACGCCCCGCCGCAGCAGGTAGTCGAAAATTTTATGACATTGGCAGGGCGTATTTTATAAGCCCATATTTCTTTTTATATGCCACCATCGGGCTTGAATTTTTTCAGTCCACTCTTGCCCTTGTTGTAACACACCTTCAAATTTTTGCGTGAAGGATTGAGCCGTGCCAATTTTGGGAAATTGTCTAAACGCACAATCCATCCGTTGCCAATATTTTGTTGCAAAAGAATCCATGCCTATCCGTTCATAGCGGTCACAAGTGAGCTGATCCACCGCTACAGAATTGGCCTTGATGGTAAAAATAGGGCTCTTTTTATCTGCTTGTGTGCAAGTAAAAGGGCACACCGCTGTTGCAACGCCTTCTTTGAGTTCTTGTAGGGATGTATCTGGCTTAAATAAAGTGCCGTCTCTCGCAAGCAATGCACCATTACTGGCTGGCCGCTGAAACTGTACATGATAAACACCAGTAAATAAGCCATCTGTTACCTGAGCGGCAATATTGGGGGGCAATGGAAAAGAAGGCAGGGGCGCTTCAACATTTTTGTAAATAGAGGCACTGCTGGCTTCTATGGCGGGGAAACAATCAAGCGATTGAGAGTTGATGAGCTCAGCCGCCGCGCCCATGGCAAAACATAGGCTGATTTGGGTAAGAATTTTGGGATCTTTATATTGTCGAACCACATCCAACCAGTCAATTTCCAACAATAGTTCTTGATCAGCAGAAACGGCCATGGCCGTAATACCGATAGAATTGAGAGAATTGACCACAGTTCCCACTGCCATTCCACCAAAATTGAGGGGGGATATAACAAGGGTGCGCTCATATTTTTGTGTGCAATAATTATAATCGCCAGAAAAATTGGTGTTATTATTTTTGTATAATAATACAGCCAAGGCACGGTTTAACATGTGTGCACCATATTCAATGGTTTCACTCGGTAATGGTATTTTATTAAGCCGTTGACAACGGGCAATCAATTCGCTTTTTTCACTGGCTTGCAGATAGCTTGTTTCAGAAAACACTCGGCCTGAGGCTTCATCGAATTTGGTTCGGTTATAAAATTCGCCGATATTGCCAGCAAAAACAGCCACAATTTCATGGGCCGCAATATCAGGCAAGGGTTGGGTATAGATGACTTCTCTACCGGAGTGTGGGTCTTTATAAAATGACCATAAATCACCACTGCTAATGAAACGCTGTGCAAATTCTTTGCTGTGTGTATTCACCACCCGCAGCAATTCTTTATGGTCCATCACACAATACTTCCCATTTACAAGTAATAATTTGGGAAATATTGTGTAAATTTTGCTGTAATAGCAATATTATTTTAGCCGCACATAAGTTACCACCCGCCGAACATCGGCAATGGCGCGGGCATGGTTGGTAACGCGGTCAAGCTCTTGCTGGTTTTGGGCAATACCCATTAAATACACCACCCCGCCCACTACTTCTAAATTATAATTCACCGATTTTACCTCGCCATCAAAAGCGAGGCGGCTGCGTAATTGGGTTAAAATCCAGCTATCGCGGGCATAGCCGCCGATGCCTTCGCTGTCGGCTATGTCCACTTCATTCAGCACTTCGCGCACGCCATTGGCTTGCCACGCTAAACGCACGGCATCGAGACGCATTTCTTGCGTGGGCACGCGGCCAGTGATTAATACCTTGCCTTCATGCACGCTCAAATTCAGGCTATTATAGAGCACGCGGTTGGTTTCAATCCATTTGCGGCTAATATCGGCACGAATAATATTATCATCAATGGTTTGCCCCACGGGGCGATCTTGGGCAATAACCCCAACCCCTGTGCCAGCAGCCCCCAACACCAACGGGCCACAGCCAGAAAGTAAAATAGAGCCAGCAAAAGATATTGCAATCATTGCGTGAAACTTCTTCATTATTCGCCCCATATATTTTTTAAGTGTTGTGGTAAGCCCCATGGTTTTACGAGCACGGCATCAATGCGAATAGAATGGGCATGATGCACGGTTAATAAGGGTTGCACCGCTCTTGCTGCCTTTAATAACCTCTCCCTCTTAGCCGATGTTAATGTTTCTGGCAAGTGAGAAGCATTATGGCGGGTTTTTACTTCCACCAGCACCAATGTTTGGCGGTGACAAGCCAAAATATCAACCTCTACCCCAGCAAAACGCTTTCTTGTGGCTAAAATATGGTAGCCTTTCAACCATAGCCAAGCAATGGCCAGCCTTTCACCCCATTGCCCTAATTGATGGTTGGCCGGCGGATTTTTCTTTTTAGATGTCGCCGTCATGCCTGATTTTCATGCCTGACTTTCATGGCTAAGGCTAGATCATAAATATGTTGGCGGGGCAGGGAAAATTCAGCCGCCACCAACCGTGCCGCTTTAGCGGGGGGGTGGTCAATCAGCAGGGTAGCCAGTCTGGTTTTTATGGCCAATTCATCGGTTGGTTGTTCATCGCCTGCTGCTGGTTTAGCATCAATCACCACCACATATTCACCGCGAATAATCGAATCGCTTTGCTGGCACATGGCCATCAGTTCTGCTATGGTGCCGCTTTGCACCTCTTCAAATTTTTTACTAATTTCCCGCACCAAGGCTGCCTGACGGTTTCCCAAAGCGGCATGAGCATCGGTTAATAAATCAAGGATACGTCGCGCTGATTCATAAAACACCAAGCTGGCCTCAGCCTTAGCAAGGGTTAAGATTTTTTCTTTGCGGGCACCAGATTTTACTGGCAGAAAACCACCAAAAACAAAAGGCATGGGTGCAAGACCCGATAATAACAACCCCGGCAATACAGCATTTGCCCCCGGTAATACCGTGACCGCCAAACCTTCTGCCCGACAATCTTTCAGTAATTGCCAACCGGGGTCGGAAATACCCGGCATGCCAGCATCGCTCACTAGGGCCACGGCGTGCCCCTCGCGAATGAGGCTGCGAATATATCCCCCCTGTTTTTCATGGGAATGGTCATCATAACGGCATGTTTTTGCTTTAATGCCGTAATGGCGCAGTAATAAACCCGTTACCCTTGTATCTTCAGCGGCTATAAGATGAGCTTGTTGCAATACCCGTAAGGCACGCAAACTTATATCTTCAAGGCAGCCAATAGGGGTGGGCGTCAGATACAACCCCGCCGCTAGCGGTTCTTCATATTTTTTTATTATTTCTGGCATAAACAACGGGGCGGAAACCTTATTGAATAAAATGAGCCTGCTGGACATAAGAAACAGGCTGTGGCATTAATAGATGTGATATACAATATACGGCGTATCAATACGATGATAAAATGGCAAGCTTTTACATATGTGGCTCTGTTGGCTTTTACTATACAGTTAACCGCTTGTACTACCCCCCGTTTGCCAGAACGCCCGATTGATCGGCCGATTGTGGGCACCATTTCCAAAAATCAGAATAACCGCTTATATAGCGCGCCTTTACCGCCACAGCCTGCTGTACCGCCAGTTTCAACCCCAGCGCAACCAGCCCCACCCCCCATATTACCAGAAATCACAACCCCCAACCTCCCCATAGAAACTTCGGCCTTGCCGGCTGTGCAAGCTGTTAGCCACAAAGCGGCGTTGTTGTTGCCACTATCTTCCAGCGATAAAAAACTCGCCAGCCTTGCCGAAGCCATGTTGAACACGGCTCAGTTAGCCGTGGCTGATTCGGGGGATAATAATTTTGAATTATTACCCCAAGATACGGGTGGTACCCCGCAAGGGGCAGTACAAGCCGCCCAGAAAGCCATGGCCGATGGAGCACAAATTATTTTAGGGCCGTTGCTTTCTACCGAAACCAAAGCGGTGAAAGAAAATCTGGCCCTTGACCATTTGCCAATTATTTCCTTTTCAACCGATGTAAAAGTGGCGGGCAATGGTGTGTATGTGATGGGCTTTTTACCCCAAAGTGAGATTTTTACCCTGTTGGCTTATGCTGCGGGCCATGGGGTGAAAAATTTAGCTATTCTTGCCCCTAAAACCCCTTACGGCGATTTAGTGGTGAATAGTGCTATGCAAGCCGCTGGCCGCTATAATATAGCCATTACCGCGAATTTGCGTTATGAAAAAGCTGGCGAAGAAACAGCCAATCAGCTCAAAAACATTGCTAGCCAACCCCTTGATGCCTTGCTGATACCCGCAGGCGGCGATGAATTGAAACTCATTGCCAAACAAGCTAGGGGCGGATTATTGAGCAATAATGTAAGGTTATTGGGTACTGGATTGTGGGATGATAATAGCATCTGGTTGGAAAATGCATTGCAAGGCGCATGGTATGCTGGGATTGATAGCACTCCGCGCACCAGCATAGCCAACCGTTTTCAGCAGGAAAATAATAGCACCATGCCAAGGCTGGCCACATTGGCATACGACGCCACTGGCCTTGCCGCTACCTTAGCGCGTGGGGCTACAATCAATAACCCCTTTAATAGTGCCACCATTAATAATGCCAATGGTTATGCAGGTGTTGATGGGGTATTCCGTTTTCAAGTGAATGGGTTGGTTGAACGACGGCTGGGAATTGTTGAAATTCAAGGAAATGGCGTGCGGATAATAGAAACGCCAGCCACCAGCTTTATGCAACCTTCAGGGTGAAGGATAGAAAATGACTGATAAGCCTGAAAATACGAGTGCTAATCCTGCCTCGCAATTGGTGCAACGGGAATGGGATAAGGATTTTTTAGAAGCCATGGGGCTAAGCACGGCCAGTGCAGGGAATGAGCAAAAAAAAGCCATTGCTAGTGGGGATGCTGCGGCCAATAATCCCGTAATGAATGCATTAGCGCAATTTCCCACCCGCGCGGCCTTTGAACATATATGCTGGCGTCCACCCGTAATGCATGGCCTAACCGAAGAAGGGGTGTACGCCCTATCTGAATTGGTACTGCAATTCAGCCCACAGCTAGCCCCCCCTAATTTGGTGGCACGGCCAATGCCAGCCCTTGGTGGTGGGCGCACCTCTATGCGGGCGCAAATACCCAAGGCTTTTGAAAAACGTAAGGAAAAAGTGGCCAGTGAAGAGCCTGCAGCTCCGCCTACTGATGCCGAAAGAATTCAGTTTCTTTTCGCTGATTTTCCGCAAAGCGAAACCGCCATGGCGTTGGCTTCCTTTTGCCGTGAAAAAAATGTGATGGTGGGGTTTTCTGACAGCCCGTTTGCTATTTTTGATCATAAAAATGGCCAAGCCATTTTACCATATGCACTGCCACTTGATGAAAAATTGGTATTGTTGTTGATAGAATTATTGCGTTCTGCATGGCAATATCATCATTTTTTATTGGCTGATTTTTCTTATAAACCACAAGATGGTTTAATATTATTTCGTAGCTTACAGGCTGATGCTAAATTAACAGCCCTGAAAACAGCCCATGAATGGTTGAAGAATGAGCGTGAAGGCTATTGGGAAACGCTTGTGAATAGCCCAGATAAAAATTTATGTTTGCAGTGGGAAAAAGGCTTGAAAGAAAAAGCAGGAGAAGATCTAAAAACCTACCAAAAATCAGCCGCTATGGCTTTTGAAGAGTTTTTCAAAAGCCCGCAACGTATTGCTGATTTGGATAATAATTATCTTGGGCGTTATACACTGATGGTCATGGAACAAAAAATGCCATTGGGTGGAGAGGATATTAATTGGGATCATGCCAAAATCACCTTGGCGGATGGTAAAATATTGCCTGATTATTTTTCCAGCTTAAAATTAACTTTTCCTAAAAGCCCCTTATTCAGCTTGGTGCTGAATGCTGATGCGCGGCAAAAACTAAGGCTATTGCAGCAGCAAGGATAAGAAAAATTTCTACCATTCAATGGTAGAAATTTGGATGGGTTCAAATTCTATGTAGCTAAGAATATAATCATAAAAAATCCCCTTAGATATTTCTAAAGGGGATTTTTGTCTTATACACAACCAAGTAGGTTGAGTATTTATGTTAACGACCAGCCAAAACGCTGGAAACAGCAACTACACTGGTGTTGTTTGAACCAATATTTTTGTTAGTTACTGGGCCGCCAACCTTAGATTCCAAAACAATATTGCCAGTTTTCACATCGCCATTAGCAATAACACCGCTTACAGCTGTTTGGGTGAAATTGTTGGTGCCTTTTGAGTAACTGTACACATCGCCATTTACGTCAGCAGAAAACCACAAATCATTGGTTTTGGTTTCAGCAGCAGATTTTTGTACAAAGCTGGAAACTGCCAAATCGGTGGTGCTGTTGTATGAACTAGTGATGTTGTTGTTTAACACGCCATTTACACGGGCTTGCAAGGTAATGTTTCTAGCAGATTGTGAACCAGGATTAATAATCGAGGTTAAAGCAGTTGTGCTGTAGGTATTGGTTAGGGAATCGGTTTCACGGGAAACTCCCTTGGTTTCAGCATAAGCCCATACGCTATTAGCTTCAAAACGGTTGTTAGCTTGAGCAGAAGCGGCTACACTTACCAAACCGGCTACAGCTAAAATAGCAAACTGAACATATTTCATTGTTATATTCTCCATTAGATTAATAAAAAAATTTACCAACTGCCACCAACAATACTGCCTATGGCGATAAGCTGACGATTGCCCGACCCTGTTACCTTGGTATAGACAGGAGCATTCACTTCTACATTAAGCGATATATTTCCCATTTGTGTCGAAGCTGGGGTAATGACTGAACCAATAGCAATCACGCTTTCATTGCTGCTGCCTTCTACCACCCCAGTAACGGGTGCATTAATACTTACGGCAAGAGATACATCTCCCGTTTCAAATCGATTGTTAGCCACTGCTTTGTTGTTGCTAACAAAGAAAGTAGCCAGAAAGAAACTCAAGAAAAGAATGTATTTCATAAAATTATCATAAACCTTAATGCTATGCTTAATGCAAAATTAACTTATCAGAAGTTTTACATTTAGGGAAGATGTTTTTTTGTAAAAAATGTAATAATATTAAAAAAAATACATAAAAACCCTTCTCTTCATAAAAAACCTTGGTTTGATGATAGTAATGGTTTGCATAATCCGCGTTCAATGCACAACAAAGTACGAAAATCAGATTGACGGATGTCGATATATCGGGTTATGAAGCAGTGCAGCAAGAATTATTTACAGCAGGATGTAGCCCGATGAAATGTGTTATCTTAGCCGGTGGATTAGGCAGCCGTTTAAGCGAAGAAACCAATCTACGCCCCAAACCAATGGTAGAAATTGGCGATAAGCCCATTTTGTGGCATATCATGAAAATTTATAGTGCCCATGGAATTAATGATTTTGTGGTGTGTCTCGGTTACAAGGGCTATGTCATTAAAGAATATTTTGCTAATTATTTTTTGCACATGGCCGATGTAACGGTGGATTTGAATAATAATTCCGTACAAGTGCATCAAAATAGTGCCGAGCCATGGCGCATCACAATGGTAGAAACAGGACAAGCCACCGATACTGGTGGTAGGTTGTTGGCTGTACGCCGTTACATAGAAGATGAAGAAAGCTTCTGCTTTACTTATGGCGATGGCTTGTGTGATGTGGATATTACCAAATTGGTAGCTTTTCACAAAGAGCATGGAAAATTGGCCACGGTTACAGCTACCCGCCCACCCGGCCGTTTTGGTAGCTTGGGCTTTAATGGCGATCAAGTGTCCCGCTTTGAGGAAAAGCCAATTGGTGATGGCGGCTGGATTAATGGTGGTTATTTTGTGTTAAAACCCAAAGTGTTGGATTATATTGAAAATGCCAGCACCATTTGGGAGCGTCAGCCCATGGAAAAGCTTTCTCGTGAGGGGCAATTAATGGCCTATCGTCATGAAGGGTACTGGCAAGCCATGGATACCTTGCGTGAAAAACATATGTTGGCTGATTTATGGGCCAGCGGCAAAGCCCCATGGATGAAATGGGCGGCATAACCATGGTGAATGCAGCATTCTGGCAAGGAAAAAAAGTTTTTTTGACTGGCCATACTGGCTTTAAGGGCAGTTGGCTGAGCTTATGGCTGAAAGAAATGGGGGCTGTGGTGGTGGGGTTTTCTTTGCCTGCCCCCACTCAGCCCAGTTTATTTGAGGTGGCACGTTTAGAACAATGGGTTGATGTGCATCACCTTGGCGATGTACGCCATTTGGCTGAATTACAGGCCGCCATCAAAAAAGCCCAGCCAGACATTGTGATTCACATGGCCGCTCAGCCCTTGGTGCGTTTATCCTATGATGAGCCCGTTTCTACTTACGAGACCAATGTGATGGGTTCGGTCAATCTCTTAGAGGCCGTGCGGCATCAACCATCCGTGCGGGTTGTGTTGATGGTGACCAGCGATAAATGCTATGAGAATCGTGAATGGCTGTGGGGTTATCGTGAAGATGAAGCCATGGGAGGTTATGATCCTTACAGCAACAGCAAGGGTTGTGCTGAATTGGTGGTATCGGCCTATCGCCGTTCATTTTTCCACCAGCCAGCAGGGCATGCGGCGGCGGTGGCTTCAGTGCGGGCTGGTAATGTGATTGGTGGTGGCGATTGGGCTGCCGACCGTTTAATTCCAGACATGGTGCGGGCATTTTTGGCAGGCCAATCGCCCCTTATTCGTCGGCCTGATTCTATTCGCCCGTGGCAGCATGTATTAGAGCCTTTATCGGGCTATTTGTTATTGGCTAAAAAATTATGGGAAAACCCAGAATTTTATGCTGAAGGGTGGAATTTCGGCCCGCAAGATAGTGATGCTAAGCCCGTGCGCTGGATTGCGGATGTGATGGCTAATTTATGGAGTAATGATGCGGCGTGGATGGATGTAAGCCAGCAAGGCGATTCGTTGCATGAAGCGCATTATTTGAAGCTTGATTGTTCTAAAGCCAGAATGCAGTTGGGCTGGCAACCGCGGTTAGATTTAGCCGCAGCCTTGGAAAAAACCATTGAATGGTATAAATCCTATGGGCAAAAACAGGATATGCGTAGCGTAAGCCTCACGCAAATTAATGATTATATGGGTGGTGGCTGCAAGGCTAATCATTTAGCGGCATAAGAAATATTATTAATATAGCAGATGAACTGTAAGCCTGCTTAAGTTCATCTGCTATATAGTCTAAAATTTACGGCACAAAGGGTGCCGCAGCGGCAGTCACCGCTGTATTATAGCCAATTAAGTTTATGTAATCATAAACTTAATTGGCTATATACCGAACATATAAAAATCCGAAAACAAAAATATAATGGGTTAGTGATGCAAGCAGCAGTGAAGCAATTATTGCAAGAGATGGATAGCACCGAAAATCGGGCAGAAAATGTTAAAACCATGATTTTAGATCTGGTGGGCGAATATGCGGCGTTGGCGCATGGTGCTAAAACTTTTCAGCCAGGGCAATCGGCTGTTCCTGTATCCGGCAAGGTGTATGGGGCAGAAGAAATGCAGCGTTTGGTAGAATCATCGCTGGATTTTTGGCTAACCACTGGCCGTTTTAACGATCAGTTTGAAGCCGAATTGGCGGCCTATATTGGGGTAAAAAATCTTCTGACCACTAATTCTGGTTCTTCGGCTAATTTATTGGCTTTATCTTCACTTACTTCCCCTTTATTGCGCGATCGTGCCCTAAAAGCGGGGGATGAGGTGATTACAGTGGCCACGGGTTTCCCCACCACGGTTAACCCCTCACTGCAATATGGGTTAGTACCAGTGTTTGTGGATGTGGATATTCCCACTTACAATATTAAATCGGACATGATTGAGGCAGCCGTTAGTGAAAAAACTGGTGCTATCATGGTAGCGCACACCTTGGGTAACCCCTTTGATTTAGCAGAGGTGATGCGGGTAGCCGAGAAATATGATTTATGGGTGGTAGAAGATTGCTGTGATGCCCTTGGTGCTACCTATGATAATAAAATGGTGGGTACATTTGGTGATATTGGTACATTGAGTTTTTATCCTGCCCATCACATCACCATGGGAGAGGGTGGGGCTGTATTCACCAACCGTGCCTTGCTGAAGCGTATCATTGAATCGATGCGTGATTGGGGGCGTGATTGCTGGTGTGCCCCTGGTAAAGATAATACCTGTAATAAGCGTTTTGATTGGTCATTGGGGAAATTGCCCCATGGTTACGATCATAAATACACCTATAGCCATGCAGGTTATAATCTGAAAATTACGGATATGCAGGCCGCGGTAGGGGTCGAACAATTAAAGCGGGTGGATGGTTTTATTGAAAGCCGTCGTTATAATTTCAATAAATTATATGCCATGCTGAAACCCTTGGAAGAATATATTATTCTGCCAGAGGCAACCCCTAATAGTAACCCTTCATGGTTTGGTTTTGTCATCACTTTACGGGCGGGCTTGCCTTTCAGTCGTGAAGATCTGGTGCAATATTTGAACGATCAAAAAATTGGTACGCGTTTATTATTTGGTGGTAATTTGCTGCGCCAACCCTACATGGAAGGTTATCCACACCGCGTGGTGGGTGATTTAACCAATAGCGATATTGTTACCGAGCGCACCTTCTGGGTGGGGGTATATCCGGGGTTACAGGATGCACAATTGGAATATATTGTGGATCACATCAGCCGCTTTATTCGCGCCAGAGTATAAAACCCATGCAGCAGAAACTGGCGGCATTGGTTGCCAGAGTTTTTTCTTCGCCCGAAGCAGGAATGACGGCGATAGTGGGGATTGTAAACCGCTTGGTAACCGCCATGGTGCAGTTTCTCACTATCCGTTTATTTACGGATATGTTGGAGGTTGAGCATTACGCGCCCTTGGCCGTGGTGACCACGGGTTTATTGGCGTGGTATATGCTGGCGGATGCTGGCCTTGGAGCAAGCTTACAAAATTTTATCTCAGAAGCGAGAGCTAAGGCCAATTCTTACGATGATTTTGTGGTGACAGGTCTATGGTTGGCGCTCGCCATAGCGGGTATTTTTTTGCTGCTGATATTGATTGCAACGCCCCTTTGCAGCCGTTTATTGCTGGGGGACTTTTCAATGGCGCTGGCAGAAAAAAACTCAATTTTATTATCGGCAGCGGCAGTTTTTGGGCTCACCACCATTGCAGGGATTATTTATAAATATTGGTTTGCCTTACAGCGGGGCTATATTAGTAACCTGCTCACCGCTATTGCTAATATACTGGGGTTGATACTGCTTGGCATATATTGGTGGAAAAATGTGCCTTTTACGCCTTCCATGCTCATTATCATCATGTATGGGCCGGCCTGTTTATTACCCCTAGTTACCAGCCTGATGGTGTGGCTAAAGCACCGTGCTGTTGGGGGTAAATTTTGCTGGCCATTGGCCCGCAATATGCTGGAGCGCGGTGGAAAATTTTGGTTTTTTGCCCTGATGAGCGCGTGTGTGCTGCAAGTGGATTATATTATTTTAGCCAGAACCTTACCCCCGCATGATATTTTGGTGTACACGGTAGCCACCCGTTTATTCATGATGATTCTGGCCTTTTATAACCCTATTTTATTTGCCTTATGGCCAGTTTTTGCTGAAAATTATGTGCGCCGTGATGTGGAGGGGATCAAAAAATCGGCCATGAAGGCATTGCAACTGGGCGGGTTGATGGTAGTGGCTGGCACCTTGGCTATTGCTTTAGGCCGGCATATTATTTTGCCCATCCTTACCCCCACCAGTCCGGTAGAAATTTCATGGCCATTAATTGGTTTGTTTTTTGTTTATTTATTGTGCAGGATATGGACCGATACGCTGGCGATTATTATTCAAGCCATGAATGATTTTAAGGTGTTATGGTTGGCCGTGCCTATACAGGCCGTTTTTAGTGTGGGCCTACAATATATGGGGGTACAATATTGGGGCTTACATGGTCTAGTGCTTGGCCAGATTTTGTGTTTTGCCCTCAGCGTGATGTGGATATTCCCCCTGCGCTTACGCCAGAAACTACAGCAATAATATTTCAAAATATCTTATTGTTAGATATTTTTTTTGACCACTACCGCACGCCATGCTATCCAGCACAACAGTTACTGTTGCAAAAATGTTGAGGCTGTTATGAGTGAATTAAAGGTAATGCGGTTAGAAGATTATAGACCGCCAGAATTTACCACCGCTCATGTAGAGATGAATATAGATATTCACCCAGAACACAGCATCGTGAGTTCGCGGGTAAAATATAACCGCACAGTAGAAGGGCAAGGGGTTGCTCAGCTGGTATTAAATGCCGAGAACCCCAATGGAGACGATGCTCAAACTGGTGAAAAACGCCCCTTTATCCGCAGCGTAAAGCTGAATGGTACAGTGTTAGAGAGCAGCCAATATGTTGTGGACGGCGAAAACCACCAGTTAATTATTCCAGTTTCTGCCGATATTCCAACCGCTGTGGTTGAAATAGAAAATATTTTGCTACCCAAAGTTAATACTGATTTAACGGGTTTATATGATAGCGATGGCATTTTAGTTACCCAATGCGAGCCAGAGTCTTTCCGCCGAATCATGCCTTTTCTGGATCGACCCGATGTGATGCCAAGTTTTGCGGTACGGCTAGAAGCCCCTTTGGATGTGTATCCTGTATTATTGGCGAATGGTAATAAAATCGGTGAAGGTGAGAATGCAGATTTGGATGTGTATCCTGTATTATTGGCGAATGGTAATAAAATCGGTGAAGGTGAGAATGCAGATAATGGCCGCCACTGGGCGCGTTTTGAAGATCCTTTTCCCAAGCCCTGTTATTTATTTGCGGCGGCGGGGGGCAATTTTGAAGCATTAAGCGAGGTTTATACAACGCAAACTGGCCGCAATATTACCTTAAATATTTTTACTGAACTGGGGAGAAGCCAGTTTGCTGGTCGCGCGATGGAATCGTTAAAAAAAATGCTGGCTTTTGATGAGCGGGTATTTGGAGCGGAATATCGTTTAGATGTGTATAATATATTGTCGGTGAGCAAATTTACCTTTGGCGCGATGGAAAATCGTGGCCTGAATGTATTCAAGAGTAAATATGTAGAGGCAGATCGAGCCACCGCTACCGATATGGATTTTATGTTGGTGGATCGCTTTTACCTTTGGCGCGATGGAAAATCGTGGCCTGAATGTATTCAAGAGTAAATATG
>JBMOFM010000007.1:0-123226 GCA_049318825.1 Alphaproteobacteria bacterium
ACAATACCCGCGAGAGCCTGAATGCCTTTAACCCATCCTTCGTGCTGGAGCTGACGGCAACTCCCAACGCCAGGCACCATATCAGCAATGTGCTGGTGGATGTGTCGGGCATGGATTTGAAAGATGAGCAGATGATCAAGCTGCCCATCAACATCATCAACACGCGCAATACCGATTGGCACAGCACCCTCACACAGGCACACGCCAAGCGGCAGGAGCTGGAGCAGCTTGCGCTAGGTGTGCAGCAAAGCGATGGTCGCTATATCCGCCCGATTCTGGTGGTGCGGGTGGAGCGCACGGGCAAAGATCAGCGCGATGGCAGGAAAATTCATGCCGATGATGCCAAAGAATATCTTATGAAAAACCTCTCGGTGGATGAAAAAGAAATCCGCATCAAATCCTCGGAAAAGGACGAATTGGGCAGTGAAGATTTACTTGATCCACTGTGCCCTGTGCGCTTCATCATCACCAAAGAAGCCTTGCAGGAAGGCTGGGACTGCCCGTTTGCTTACGTTCTGGCATTGCTTGATAAAACCACCGCTTCCACCGCCATGACGCAGATGGTTGGGCGCATCCTCCGCCAGCCAGAAACCCGTGCCACCAGCGTTGCTGCCATGAATGAATGCTATGTGTTCTGCTATGATCAGGACGTGAAGGACGCCGTGGAGCATGTGCGTAAAGGCCTTGAAGAAGAAGGCATGACGGGGCTTGGCGAGTTTGTGCGCGCTGTGGGCGCAGATGCTGGCGACCAGCCCGAAGCGGCTGAGATTATCACCATTAAGCGTGGTGATAAATTCAAAGAGCTTCGCGTGTTTCTACCGCGTGTGCTGCATGCTGAAGGCGATGGCTGGCGCGAGATTAATTACGAAACTGATATTTTATCCAGCATCAGGTGGGATTCGCTGCGTTATGATCCTGCCTTGTTTCTGGACGGTAAAGATTCTCCCACTACCACCACAACCCGTGTGGATGTTGCCAAAAAGCACGATTTGATTGATGCACAGCAATCGCTCGATCTCACAGTGGAAACCAGGCAAGCGGAGGTATGGATTGAGAAGCGTATCGATATTTCTTTCCTCGCGCGGCAATTGACGGAAGTGATTCCCAACCCGTGGCAAGCCACACGCATTGTGGAGGATGCCTTGGCTGCTCTGCGCGCCAAAGGCCAGCAGGATGATGCGCTATTCAACAACCGTCTTTTCCTAATCGATAGCATCAAACGATATCTCAAACAGGTGGTGCATGATCAATCAGAGGTCATTTTCCGCGAGAAACTGGCAAAGGGGCAAATCACCTTCCGCCTCGTGACAAACGGTAATGAACGCCTGAATTTTGAGATTGCGCGGGAGTTGAAACAACTGGCCAGCAAGCAGGATCGCAAGCTGGTGCGGAAAGATAACACGCTGATACAGAACAATCTGTTCGAGTTTGTTTTTGAAAAAGAATTCAACTCGCTTGAAAAGGATTTTGCACTGTATCTGGCAGATGATGAAGCCGTCGCCTGGTGGCACCGCATGGTTGCACGGCAGGATTATTCCCTGCAAGGCTGGCAGCGTAACAAAATCTATCCCGATTTCGTTGCATGCGTGAACGGGGATCGGATGCTGGTGCTTGAAACCAAAGGGCTTCAGCTTAAGGGTAATGACGACACCGAATATAAGCAAAAGCTGCTATCGCTGCTTACCGAATATCACCATGCACTGCCCGCTGGCGAGATTGCGCTTACCAAGAGCAAGAAGCAATCCATCACCCTTGCCATGTTGATGGAAGATAGCTGGCGTGATGTCTATGGTGGCTTAAAAAAAACTAACCCATGACACTATTGAGGATAAATGGTAGGTGGCGGATTTTGTTGCCGCTTGCCATTTTTTTGACATGGGATAAACATAAGGTACAAGCAATAATAGTAAGATGTGCTCATCTCTTGTTTCTGATAGGGTTGGGCATAATAGAGGGTAAAGGTGTTATATAATGGGTAGTTTCAGTATTATGCACTGGCTGATTGTTTTGGCCGTGGTATTAGTGGTTTTTGGTGGCAAAGGCCGTATTTCTTCAATTATGGCCGATTTGGGTAAAGGCATTCGCTCGTTCAAGGAAGGGCTGAATGAAGAAAAAACTGATGCCCCTTTTAACGATGCTGCTGCCCCATTGCCTAAATCCAACATTGCCCATAGCCCTGAAATTGTTGAGCCGATCAGCAAAAAAGAAAACCATGCTGATCATGTGTAGAAATCTTTTCAAAAGGTATATTTGAAGAGATTTCTATGAAAACCGCCTTTGTGAATGGCTGTTTTCGGCCGCAAAGCTAAAAATAAAAGATTTCACTTCTCCAACCACTGTTGCAGCGGTTCCTATAGACTTATTTCTTCTATTGTTTTTGTGATGTTTGATGTGGCTTGGTCTGAATTATTATTAATTGCGGTGGTGGCTTTATTTGCCATTGGCCCCAAAGAATTGCCGGATGCCATGCGCAAAATGGCGGTTTTATGGGCAAGATTGCAGCGTGTGTTGCGTTATGCCCGCTATCAGGTGGATGATTTTGTGCATAAAGCGGAAGAGGCGCATTTTCGGGCAGAAGATACGGTAAAGCGTGAAACCACGCGCGTGGCCACCGCATTAGAGCCCGATGCCATTGAAGATGAGCTATTAATGAAATCCACTAAATCAACGCCTAGTGCTTATCAATCTCAGATGCATAAGCCCCCCGCTTCTTCTGCCAAAGAGCCCATTGATGAGCAATACTGAATTACCCCCCCATTCTGCAGAAGAAAATAACCCCGCAGAAGAGCATGAGGTCATGCCATTATCGCAGCATTTGCTGGAATTGCGGCAACGCTTAATTTATGCAGTGTGGGCTTTTTTAGTGGCGTTTATTCTGTGTTTTGCGGTGGCTAATCGAATTTTTGACTTTCTGGTGGCACCGCTCATTCATTTATGGGGGGATGATTCGGGCAGGAAACTGATTTTTACGGCCCTGCAGGAAAAATTTTTTACCAATGTGCGGGTGGCGTTTTTTGCCGCCATGATGCTGGCCTCGCCGATTATTGCGTGTCAAATTTGGTTGTTTGTTGCCCCTGGGCTGTATAAAAAAGAAAAAAATGCCATGTTGCCTTTTTTATTAGCAACACCGGTGATGTTTTCTATTGGTGCAGCGGTGGTTTATTATGCTGTACTGCCCGTGGCATGGAAATTCTTTCTTTCTTTTGAGCAGCATGGCGCAGATGGCGTACCCACCATAGAGCTAGCCCCACGGGTGAGTGAATATTTAAGCTTGGTCATGCAAATGATGTTTGGCTTTGGTTTGGTGTTTGAACTGCCGGTATTATTGCTATTATTGGTGAAGGTGGGATTGCTGAACATTGCCCAACTCAAGGCTTTTCGCCGTTATATGTTGGTATTGGCCTTTGTGGCAGCCGCCGTGCTGACACCGCCAGATCCATTGAGCCAAATTGCCATGGCCATCCCCTTATATTTATTGTATGAAGCAGCTATTTTTCTGGCTAGATTTATCAATCAGGAAAAAAAAGGATAAGGGCAGATGCTGGATATTCAGTGGATTCGTCAGCACGAACAAGATTTTATAGCCGCCATGCAACGGCGCGGTGTTACGCCAGAGCAGTATGAATCAATTATCGCGTTGGATGCTGGGCGGCGGCAGGCACTTTCTAGCCTGCAAGAGGCACAATCCAGACGCAATAGCCTTTCTAAACAAGTGCCAGAGGTAAAAAAAGCTGGTGGCGATGTAGCCGCTTTAATTGCTGAAGTAGGCAGTTTGAAAGAAAAAATTGCCCATTTAGAGCAAGAAGCCAATCGCCATGAAAACGAGTTGGATTATTTATTGCTGCGTTTACCCAATCCATTTGATGAATCGGTGCCCGATGGCGCGGATGAAGAAAGCAACCAGCTGGTAAAAAGCTTTGGCGATGATAAACGCCGCCCTGAAGGTTTAGATCATGTGGCCATTGGGGAACAATTGGGGCTAATGGATTTTGAAGCCGCCGCTTATATTTCTGGGGCGCGTTTTGTGGTACTGAAGGGAGCCTTAGCAAGGCTGGAACGCGCTTTAGGGCAATTTATGCTGAACACGGCGCTAGATCATGGTTATCAAGAACATGCCGTGCCTTTTTTAGTGCGGGAAAATGCTTTGTTGGGCACGGGGCAATTGCCCAAATTCACGGAGGATTTGTTTCAAACCCCTGAAGGCTATTGGCTAATTCCCACCTCTGAGGTGCCGCTTACCAATCTGGTGGCCGATAAAATTTTAAGCGAGGCCGAACTGCCCTTGCGCCTTACCGCACTGACTCCTTGTTTTCGTTCGGAAGCGGGTTCAGCGGGGCGGGATACTAAGGGCATTATTCGCCAGCACCAATTTTGGAAAGTGGAAATGGTGTCCATCACCACGCCGCAAGCATCTAATGATGAATTGGAACGCATGACCCAATGCGCAGAAAAAATATTAGAATTATTAGAATTGCCCTATCGCACTGTATTAAAATGTGCGGGGGATACCGGATTTTCAGCGCGCAAAAGTTATGATATTGAGGTGTGGTTGCCCAGCCAAAAAACATGGCGCGAAATTTCCAGTTGCAGCAATTGTGGGGATTTTCAGGCAAGGCGCATGAAAGCCCGTTATCGCACTGAGGTTAATGCCCCCACCAAGCTGGTGCATACCCTTAATGGCAGTGGTGTGGCCGTGGGCAGGGCATTGGTGGCCATATTAGAAAATTATTACCAGCCAGATGGCACGGTTACTATTCCAACCATATTGCAGCCTTACATGGGCGATATGAAGAATATATCCGTTAAAAAATAAAAAATTGGATTGAAGAATGATGCAGCCCATGAAAAAAAAGCCCTTAAAAGAATCAATCATTTTGGTTACCAATGATGATGGCATTCACGCTGAAGGCTTGGCTGTATTGGTGCGGGTGGCAGAGCAATTGGCTGGCCGTGTGGTGGTGTGTGCGCCAGAAGTAGAACAATCAGCCGCTAGCCATTCTCTTACTATTCATCGCCCCTTGCGGTTGCGCAAAGTGGCGGTGGATCGCTATAGCGTGGATGGTACCCCTACCGATTGCGTGCTACTGGCCATTAATCATGTGTTTCGCAACGAGAAACCCGATTTGGTGCTTTCTGGCATTAATATGGGGGCCAATGTGGCCGATGATGTTACCTATTCTGGCACCATAGCAGCCGCCATGGAAGCAACATTGCTGGGTGTGCCAGCCATTGCCCTCAGTCAGGATATTCCAGATGGTACAGCAGCAAAGTGGCAAGTGGCAGAAGCCGAAGCGGTGCAACTTATTCAGCGCTTATATCAGGTGGGTTGGGAAAGAAATGTACTGATTAATATTAATTTCCCCGCCTGTGAACACCAACAATTTTCTGGGGTTTCGGTGGTGCGTCATGGCCGCCATAAGCAAGGCGATGATTTAATTGAGCGGTTTGATCCGCGGGGCCGTTCTTATTTTTGGATTGGCCCCTTGCGCGGGGAAATGGAAAATGCGGCTGATACGGATATTGCCGTATTGGCTAATCATGGGATAGCGGTTACACCCTTATGTTTGGATTTGAATTTTCCACCCGCCTTGAAGCGGTTGGAAGATGGGTTAGCAGCGTAATACAAGGTAGAGATCAATGTTTTTGCAGGTAAAACCACCATATATACAGCTATTTTTACTATTGGCTTTAGGGGCTTGTAGTTTACCGCCTTCTGCTAACCCGCCCGTGGCCTCTCCACCAGTGGTGGGTAGTAATAATGGCGGAGATATGGTTACCGTGATGCGTGGCGATTATCTTTCTTTGATTGCCGCGCGCTATCGAGTTTCCATGCAAGAAATTGTTCGCCTTAATAATTTGCGCCACCCTTATGTGCTGCACCCTGGGCAAAAGCTGCGCTTGCCCAAGGCTGCGGGTAGCTCTTCTAACAATAATACAATTGCTAATGATAGCGATAGGCCTGCAGCCTACCGTGTGCGCTCTGGCGATAGTTTGGATAGTATTGGCCGCATGTATAACATTGCGCCGCAAGAATTGGCGCAGCTTAATAATATTCCCTATGAACAGAACCGTAACCGCCCATTGCCCATTGGTCAATTATTGGTGTTGCGTTCGCAAGCCTCGGCGCAAAATATAACACCACAAAATAATAGCCAATCGAATTATAATGCACCCAATTATAATGGGCAAAATTATGATAAGTCGCCGGCCAATTCGGCTTATCTATCACCCGATAATCATGGTGAGCAACCGCAACAAACCTATAGTTGGGGTGGTGGTTCAGCGGTTAAAGCCCCGCCGATGATTCAAGCGCAACCATTAGCTCCGCCAACTGGTGTTCATGGCAGTGCTGCCCCGCTTACTACTGTTCCACTGGCACCGCCACGAGCCACTGGCCCTAATGGGCAGCCGCAAGCTCTTAATCCATCTACCCCTATCGGCGGCGTGCCTGTGCCTAATACTGCCCTCAATAAGCCAGAAGTAAAATTAGCCCCTGTTAAAACTGAGACCTCTCCTAAAACCGAGAGCAGTAAGACTGCCGAAACAGAAAAAACGGCTAATGCAGCGAAAGCGGGTAAATTTATTTGGCCAGCGCGGGGGCAGCTATTGGCAGGTTTTGGCCAGCAGGCTGAAGGCTCGCATAATGATGGATTGAATATTAGCGCGGCTGAAGGCGCAGCGGTAAAATCAGCCGCTGATGGTGAGGTGGTGTATGCTGATAATAAATTGGCTGGTTATGGGAATTTGTTGCTTATTCGCCACTCTGGTGGCTATATCACTGCCTATGCTCATTTACAAGATTTCGGCGTGGAAAAAGGCCAGCGTGTAAGGCAGGGGCAGGTGATTGGTAAAGCCGGCAAAACTGGCGATGCCAAAGCACCGATGCTGCATTTTGAAATCAGGAAGGGAGCAAAACCAGTGGATCCTTCTTCTTATCTTCCCTAAATTATTTTTATGATTTAGATTATGCTTAATATCGGATTGATGGGAGCAGATTATCGGGATGAGTGAGGAAGCAAAAGCTGGTCAAGAACCAACCATAGAGGAAATTTTGGCCTCAATTCGGCGCATTATCTCTGAAGATGATGCGCCAGAAGCCCAAAAACAGCCCGTTGCTGAAGAACAGCCAGAAGAAGAACCAGAAGAAATGGAATCGCCTCTGGATGAGGATGATGATGTTTTTGAACTGGTAGAAAAATTGCCTGATGATGAGCCAGAAGAAGAGCCAGAAGAAATGGCTGCTTTTGAAGAGTCTGATGATGTGATGGAAGATTTTATGGAAGAACCTCTTCCAGAAGAGCGACCCATTAAACCACAAGCTAAATTTAGCCCGCCACCACCATTGGTGGATGATATTGAACGGTTGGTTTCGGATAGTGCGGCGTCGGCAGCCTCGGCAGCATTCTCACGCCTTACATCTGGCCGCGATCAACCCGTGGCACCACCACTACCCGTTGGGATTATAACACTGGAAGATATTGTGCGCGATATGTTAAAACCCATGCTGAAAGATTGGCTGGATGCGCATTTACCAGTAATTGTTGAACGGTTGGTGGAGCGTGAACTCAGAAAAATCAGCCGCCGCGCTGAAGATTTTTAAGTCAGCCACTCATTGAGCTATTTTTCACTCAAGAGCATTCAGCAGATTATTGGCACTAGCGTCTCTGGAGGTTAGTGCCTTTAATCCGTGCCGGCTTTCGATGAGCTTCAAGATTGAGGTGGTATCGTACTGGGTATGGTCAACAAAATGCTTTTTGGCAAAAGGCGATACAATAATAGCAGGAATGCGGGTTCCAGCGCCCCAGCGATCTATTGATGGGGGCGCAACGTGATCCCAGAAGCCGCCATTTTCATCAAATACAATAATCACCACACTATCCGCCCATACGGGGCTTGCCTGAATGGCATCCATGATGGTGGCCAGATGGGCATCGCCCGAAGCCATATCGGCATAACCGGGGTGGAGATTAAATTCACCCAAAGGTTTATAGAATGAAACTGGCGGTAGCTTGCCTGTTTTTAATGCTAGTAAAAAATCTTGTTCATCTTGTAAATGTTCTTTTCTGGCGGAGCTTGAATCAGCAAATTGTTGAAAAGCAGCTAAGGGTTGGTGATGAAATTGAAACGAAGGGTGTGGCCTTCCGGCTAAGGCATCATTCCAGCCACCAGCATACCAAGCCCAATTAATTCCTTTTTCTGAAAGCCGATCACCAATAGTGGGCAATGTTTGTGGTGGTAATAATTCATCTTTTTTGGCGTTGATGGGATGAGGTGGGTAAAAATAATAGAGGGTGTTGATGGCATAACCATCGGGCGTTACGGCACCATCTTTAATTAATTCGCCATTTTTTCCCAGCACTGCTTTCAGGTGCTGTGGGGCCTGTTCATAGATAGGGGTGCAAGCGCAGACCAACCAAAAATGGTTAAGAAATGAACCACCAAAAGCGGCATGAAAAAAATTATCTGCCAAGGTATAGTTGCTGGCATATTTCCATAAATTTGTTTTGCTGCCATCATAATAGCCCATGGTGAGACCGCCAGCATCCGATATAGTGGCAAATCTATCCATTTTTCCATCATGAATTTGTAATTGCTCTTGATAAAAACGATGAACCAAATCGCCAATTTTTTCGTTAGCGGCAACATAAGTTTCAATAGCAAAAATATTATTATCCAGATGAGAAGGAAAGCGTTGATCTTTTAAGGCTGGTTTGTGATGTGTATCCATAATTGCAGGGAGATAGGCATAAGCCACACCATTTTTATCGGTTTGTTGAAGACTGTTATGGCTGGCCTGTTCTACGCCATTAGCCCCAGGGAAATGACCAAAAATATTATCAAAGCTATGATTTTCTAGCGATACCACAATAATATGGCCAATTTTTTCTAATTTTTTTGCGTCAGCTTGTTCCGTTTTTGTTTGCAAGGAGTCCTGAACTGTGGGAGCGCAGGCAGTTGGTAGCAACAGTGAAAGCAATAATAAGGGGAGAGAAAAGCGCATGTATAATATTCTTTCAGGAAAGTGAGAAGGCTGAAATTTGAGGCCAACACCGGTTAATTGTTCCACCAGCTTTCAGTTACCACCCCGTAAAGCGGGGTAATAGCCGGCCGTTTGATGGAATCCCACCATGCCATTCTATCCACCCCGCGGTAAAATAATGGTATGGCAAGGCAAAACCCTCCCAATGTTTTATCAAGGGCTTGGGCATTAGCTTCTAGCCCTTCGCGGCTGGTTTGGCGGGTGAGGCCGTCAATCAACAGATCCACCCCCTTGCTGGCTAGGCCAGCATAATTGCGGCTGCCTTTAGAATCTCTAGCATTGCTGCCAAAATAGCCCCGCTGTTCTACCCCCGGCGACAGCGTAGAAATCCAGCGATGCAGCACCATATCATAATCAAACCGATCCACGCGCCCTTGAAAACTGGTGCTATCGGCGGTGCGCACCCTTACATCTATGCCCAATTTTGCCAGCTGTTCAGCATAATACAGGGCAATTTTTTCATCCTTATGGTCACTGAGTAAAATTTCAAAATTCAGCTTTTCACCATTTTTCTGGCGTTCACCATCTTTTACCACAAAGCCAGCTTGTGCCAGTAAGTTATCGGCCAATTTCAGCCGTTGTCGTGCGGGTTGTGGTTGCCAGAAACAACCACCCGCTTGCATGTTTTCTTGCACATCTTCAGGCAACTGCCCCAATATGGGGCTTAATATAGCTTCAGCCTGTGGGGATAACGGCGTGCTAGCGGCCAGCACGCTATTGGGGTAAAAGCTATTAATCGGTTTTACCAACCCATGAAAAAAATTTTCTGCCACCCAACCAGCATCAAACATCACGCTGAAGGCGCGGCGAACCCGCATATCTTGAAATAAAGGGCGGCGTAAATTAAAAATAAAGCCGCGCATTGCTTCAGGGCGTTGATGGGGAATATCTTCCATGTGCATGCCATCGGGCAAATTATCTTGATAAGAAGCCGCCGAGCGTCCCCAATCATTTTCGCGCCTTACATTTAAGGTACCAGCCTTAAAGGCTTCAAAGGCAACCGATTCATCCCGAAAATATTCATAAATTACCCGCTCTACATTATAAAAACCACGATTAACCGGCAAATCTTTTGCCCAATAATCATTAACTTTTTCATAAATAATCCGTTTACCGGCTTCAACTTGCGCTACCTTATAAGGGCCGCTGCTTAAAGGGGCTTCAAACCCCGTGGCCGAAAAATCATGCCCTTGCCAGTAATGTTCAGGGAATATTGGCATCATGCCCAGCAGCATGGGCGTTTCCCGCTCTGCCTTATTATTGAAGAAAAAAACAATTTCCTGCGGGGAAATAATTTTTACCTCTTGCACGGCTTTGTAAGATTCACGGGTGAAAGGTTTGCCTTTTTCACGCAATAAATTAAAGGTGAAGAGCACATCCTTAGTGGTAATGGGGCTGCCATCATGAAAACGAGCCGCTTTGTTCAGCTTAAAAGCTAGCCATTGCCGATCATTATCTAAAGCTACCCCTTCAGCAACAAGTGCATAAAGGCTGAAAGGTTCATCCCACGAGCGCGCCAGCAAGGTATCTTGTAATAAATGTAAGCCAGCCGCGGGGGTGCCTTTTACTTGATAGCGATTGAGCGTATCAAAACTGCCAATAATCGCTTCTCGCCATTCCCCGCCCTGAGGAGCCTCGGCATTAACCGTGGTCGCAGCCTGCCAATCGGGTGGGTATTTAGGGGTGCCATGCAAGGCCAGAGCGTGACTATAGCTAATGCTTGCCGGTAAGGGCGCGGCCATGGCCAGCGTTGCGCCCCAACAAAGCAAGCTGAAAATAAAACAAAGCAGTTTATAGAATGGGCGGTTTTTCACGCAATATCTCTGTGTATGGTCGGTTACTTCTGGCACCAAATTGCTGAATAATTTGCCCAGCCATGCGGCAGCCTAGCCATGCGGCTTCATCCAGCCCCCAGCCTTTGGTGTAGCCATAAAGAAAACCAGCGGCAAACACATCCCCCGCACCAGTTAAATCCACGGGCTTTATATTCGGGGCAACAGGAATACGCAACAGCTGCTCTGGCGTTACAATTAAAGCGCCCGCGGCTCCTTCAGTAATACAAGCGGTAATACCCCATTGTTGAAAAGTTTTTGCCCCATCTTCACTCCAAAAATCCAAGCCCAGTAAAGTGGTTGCTTCTGCAGCATTGCAAAACAGCAAATTCGCATGGTTACGTATAAGGTGCAAAAAATATTCATGATGCCGTTCAACGCAAAATACGTCAGAAAGCGTAAGGGCAACGCTGCGCCCCAATAATCTGGCTTCGGCTGCGGCTGCCAACATCGCAGCCTTAGCTTTGGGTTGATCGAAAAGATAGCCTTCTAAATACACAACCGAGGCTCTGCCCAATAATTCTGCTGATAAAGCCGCCCCAGAAAAATCGCGCGCTGCCCCTAAAAAGGTACACATGGTGCGCTCGGCATCGGGCGTGATGAGGGTTAAACAGCGGGCAGAGCTTTCGCCATTTTCAGCTTGTTCTAAATAGCTTTCCACGCCAATGCTTTGCAAATCATGGCTAAAGATTTTTCCTAAAGAATCCTTGCCCACGCGGCCAGCAAAAGCAGTTTTAGCCCCCAAAGAAGCCATAGCGGCCACCGTATTGCCAGCTGATCCCCCCGAGCTTTCCACTGCATTGCCCATTTCTTGATAAAGCTTTTCAGCCATATCATCACTAATCAGGCGCATGGAGCCCTTGACCAAACCATGTTGATCTAGAAAAACTTCGGGCGCATGAGCCAACACATCAACAATAGCATTACCAATGGCCAATACGTCTAGGGTCATGAGGATTTATCCTTGCAAGATTTTTTTTATTTCCATGGTTTTTTCGTTGATGGGTTGCGGTAAATTTTCATTACCCGCTTGCAACATATCCACCAATTCTGCGGTGAGCTGGCGTAATTGCGAATCCCCCGCTTTGGCCGATTGCCGAGCAGCTTTCCCATAAATCAGCCAAAGATTGCGCAGATAAATCAATAAGCCAAGCCCTTGCCCCAAAATAAAGACAGGGTCTTTGCGAATAATGGCATAAGCCAGTAAAATAACCCCGCCACCTAAGCTAAAAAACCAGAAAGCCACCGGCACTACACTCTTTTTTTCTTTTTCTGAGCGCAGCCATTGCACCACAAAGCGCATCATGAAGAAAAATTGGCCGATAAAGCCAATAATCAGCCATGGGTCTTCAAAAATTTTGTGCCACATTCCGGCTAATAGAACCATGGTTTTATACCTCCAGCGGCAGCGAAGGGGTATCTTTTTCCGAATCCACTTCTGGTACTAGCACTTCAGGTCTTTTCATGCGCCCTTGCAACCACATCACGCCCAGTAAATCTACAATGCCCACCCATAAGCGGTTGTTGATTCCATATTTGGAAGTACCCTTATTACGCGGGCGGTGATTAACTGATTGCAAGGCAACAGAATAGCCTTCACGCTGCATGAGGGCGGGTAAAAAACGGTGCATGTGATCAAAATAAGGTAAACGCAAAAAGGCTTCCCGCTCAAATAATTTGAGACCACAACCTGTATCTGGCGTTTCATCTTTTAATAAATTGGCGCGGATATTATTGGCAAAACGCGAAGAAAAGCGGCGTACCGCACTATCATTACGCTTAGTGCGTTGCCCTGCCACCATTTTCACTTTTATACCGCCCGCTTGGCGCGCCATTTCATAATAAGAAGAAAGCATTAAGGGCAAATCGGCGGGGTCGTTTTGGCCATCGCCATCCAAGGTGGCAATAAGCCTGCCTCTGGCCAGCATCACACCGGTGCGCACCGCTGCACTTTGGCCACAAGAGGCGCGATGCTGGACATAGCGCACATTGGCATTAGCTTGCCGCATTTCTTCCAATTCGGCCACGCTCGAATCGGTGCTGCCATCATCCACATAAATAATCTCATAAGCATAACGGCCCCGCAAGGCCTGTTCTATCTCATTAATCAATGGCTTAATATTGCCGGCTTCATTTTTTACGGGCACCACCACCGAAAGATCAAGCATGGGTTGGGTAGCAAGAGAATCTTCTTTGCTTTGTTGCACAGCAGGGCGGCCACGAAAAGGTGTATCAAATGTTACTGTATTCACGTTTGCGTCAACTTTCTTATATTGTTGGGAAAAGGTAACCCCAAGATGGCAGTACTGTAAACAGCAAACAATGGCAAAACAATAGCCGTTATTGACCAGATGATATTTTCCTTCTATTGATCGGTAGATAAAAAGATCAACACTGAAAATTAGGCATAAATCGAATGAGTGGTGTGGAATTTCAGCAACTGATGGTTGAAGTGATGGGGTATATTGCTCAAAAAGGCTGGGCTAATTTTACCATAGACGGTTTAAGCGAGTATTATGGTTATGATTCTAGCGAAATATATGGCTATTTCGGTCATAGACAAGATGTTCTTTTAGCTGTTTCTCGTTTTGCTGATTGTGCAGTGCAGCGTTATCATATTCAGCCCGATCAACCGGTGCGGGATAAAATTTTTGAACTGGTGATGAGCCGTTTTGATGGGTTGCAGCCCTTGAAAGATGGTTTGTTATCCATTACCCATAGCCTGCCACGAGAACCCGTTTCCGGGGTTATTCTTACCCTATGCTTGCCCAATTCTCTGTTGCTATTATTAAAAAAAGCAGGGCTTGCCACCAGTGGAATGAAAGGCATAAAAAATCTGGCTTGCCTTTCTTATGTATATTTAACCAGTTTTCGCCAATGGTTGAAGGATGAACAGCCAGATATGGGGTTAACGATGGCCGCTCTTGATCGCTTAATTAGAAAGCAACATTGGCTGGAATGATACAGTTTGCAATAAGTTAAATAAATAATAAATCTTTTTTATAAAAAGAACATTTCTTCACTTGACAACTGGGCGCAGGCAACGCAATATACGCTCATATTTGTGCAGCGCACACAAAACACGAGTTCATCTCAAGGTTGTTTTTTGTTTGTGCTGCAGATTAATAGTTTAGTGATTGAAATATATTTCTTGAAAGGAATAATAAAATGAGCAAACCATCAAATGCAAATTTTCCAATGATGGATATGGATTTTTGGAAAAACCTAACCGACATGAAAGTTCCAGGTATGGATATGAATGTTTTTGTACAAGCTGGCCGTCGTAACATGGAAACCGCTAATGCAGTTAATCAATTGGTATTAGAAGGCGTACAAGCTTTAGTGCGCAGCCAAATTGGTATTTTCCGTCAGAGCGTTGAAGAAGTATCTTGCGTAATGCGTGATCTTCTTGCCGATTGTTCTACCGAAGAAAAAATGGCGAAACAAGCTGATTTGGTAAAAAATTCCTACGAAAAAACCTTAGCTAATGTGCGCGAGATTTCTGAAATTGTTGTAAAATCCAACACAGAAGCTTCTGATTTGATCAATAAGCGCGTGAGCGAAAGCTTGACCGAGTTCAAATCGGCTGTACAGAAAGCCAAAAAAGCTGCTTAATTGTAAACCTAGGTTTATTGGGTAGTAAAAAGCTGAACGTTTATAGCGTTCAGCTTTTTTTATGGCTATTGAGGCAGAGGAGCAATTGATTATTTGCTTCTTCACTGTTATCAATAGCTGTTATTTTATTTTATATTATAATAAGAGGCTGGTTATGATTGGTTTTCTGGCGCTAGGCAGCGCTATTTTCTACGCGTTAAGTTGGGTACGAATAACGGACATAGATGGTATTGCTCTGCCCATATCCCGTTTATTAGGGATGTTGGGGGTATGTTATTTACCGCAAGTGCTAAGGCAAAGCACCCTTCATGCTGGTGCTGCTAAACGATTTTTTTTAGTAATTGGTTGTGCCGTATGTTACATTATTTTTTCTGGTTTGGTGCTTGGCCTGCATGATGTTGAAGGCCGGCAGCTTTTTTCTTTTTCATTATTTTATATAGAAATATCTAAAATAGTTTCAGGTGTTGGTACGGCTTCAATTGTCTATCTTTACTTGAGACAACATCGGGGCAATTTTCTTAAGTTCATTGCCTGTTTGAATCTATCCATGAAGTTATGCTTGGGTTTTACGGCTCTATTTTTAGTACTTTTTTTATTAAAAATTCCCATGGATATTGATTGGTTGGCTCCTAATAAGGGGGGGTATGTTGGGATTTGGGATCAAGGAACCACCCTACCCAGATTAGCGGGTACAACGCCAGAACCACAGGCTTTTTCCTATGCATTTGTTACGCCTGTTTTAATAGGTTTGGCAATCGCCCGTAAAAATATCATGGATTTTTTATGGCCGTTTATTGGGGTAATGTTTTTACTGATTTCCTTTTCAAAATTTTCAGTTATTAGCCTTGCAGTTATTTTATTTTTTTTACTTATTAGGCATCGCGGCTTTGGTTGGGTGATGTGTTTATTGGCTTTAATAGCCATTATTCCTATGTTAGAGGGTATTTTCAGTAGCTATGTTTTTAAGGAATTTTTGGAAGACGGTATAGAATCTGGTGCTTTTGCCGAACGAGCGGTAATGAACCGAATATTGTGGTCGCAATTTCTGGCGCACCCTTTATTTGGTATAGGCTTGGGGCAATTTAGCGTGCAGGGAAGAGATGATATTATAGCGTGGCTTATTAGTAAGGGAATGCTGCAAACAACAGAAAAAATAGTGAGCTGGAAGGGTAATATGGATTACCTCACACTTTTAGCAGAAACAGGATTATTGGGGGCAATTCCTATTATTTCCTGTGTATTTTTTTATACTATTCAGGGCTTATGGTGGGGGAAGCAGATTATAAGAAATAACGGTAGCAGTTTGCTACTGGCTGTTTCTTTGGGCACCGTAGTTATTTTATGTAACATGGCCATTGGCTATGCTTTTTTCCATAGTTTGTTATGGGTAAATTTGGCCATAATCTGCTATTTGCTGGATGAGCAGGATGGATGATTAATGGCTACCACCATAAGCCTTTTTTTGGTTTATTTTGTAGTCTTGTTTGTTTTTCAATAGCAATAGCGCTATGCAGGGCAGGGCTTAGCTCTGACAAATCATCGGTAATATGGTGTAACAATTTACTCAGTCTATTTTGTTGTTCATTATTAAGATGCCGCTGCAAAAATTCTGGGTTTGTATCCAGAATATGTCGGGCGGTGCTTCTAGCCCACGCAGTAATAAAACGTTGTTCTATTGAGGCTTCTTCAGCCAAGGGCAAATATTCGGAATTCATTTTTATATTTAAGGCTTTTTGATAGCCAGCCTTCATGCCGTAAAATAATAATTCATTTTTTACCATGGGGTGTTCGATAGGAATCCCAGTGCGTAAGGCTAGGGATTGCAGTAATTCATGCTCTTGAAAAATAATACCATTAAGCAATTGTTCTGCAATTAGTCTGGGCAATTCAGCATAAACTTCACGTTTAGCCATGATGGTGACATCTTCTATATGATTTTTGATGCTGGCCATTTCCTGCCCACCAAAAAAACTGGAAAGATTTATTTTGTGGTTTTCTTCCATGGCAGAGAGCGCTTGAAACTGTGTTTGCAAGCTACTGCTTAATTCACAAATAGAAATGCCCATATCGGTAGAACGATCAAAATATTGGGCAAACATCTGTTCGGGAAAAGGGGTAACATAACCACTCATATCCATCATCAATACCGAGCCACCAATGGCAATAGCCGCATGGCCAGATTCTGTTTGATAGGAAATATTTTGGTATAGTCTGATGCCAATAGTTGCCGATTCTCTGTATCTTTCATAGAGATCATGAGGGGCGTTATTATTTAAGCAATAAAAAGCGGCGCGGTGCATATAAGCGTTGTAGTAATCTTCTAAAGAAATATGATTGTTTGCATGCATAGCTGGCTATCCTTTTTCGAATAGCTTATTGTGCAAATGCGAAAAGATGAAAGTCAATCATCAAATAACAAAAGCAATAATAATTATTAAACCCGTTATTTTTCAATGATTTATATGAAAAATTAATAAAACAATATGTATATTGTATGTATGTGATGAGTAAAAAAGGATGGGCACGCTCAGGTAGGAAATATTTAACCTTATTTCTGGCATGATGGGGAAAAATTGCTAGCAAAATATGGGCGAATATTTTCTGTATAATTGTGGATTGGTAAAATTATTTTTGTGGCAGAATATTTTTTTATAAGATGGTAATAAAAAAGCGTTCTGATGAATTAGTAATTCCTATATTGGGAGCGTTAGCACGATGCAAAACCGGGAAGGTGTACGGGAAATTTCGACCGGCATGCAGCGCGAGGTGCTGGAGGTCATTCAAAGTGCCGTTAAATATGGCGCTTCGGATATTCATGTGGGCTTAGAAGATGGAAAATGTATTATCCGTATTCGTGTGCACGGTATTATGTTTAACCATGAATTATTTGATGAAAAATATGGCCAAGAATTTGTGCGCGCTGCCTTTAACCTTTCGGATATTACTGAGGCCAATGATGCCCAGTTAACTTATGCAGCGGGTCGTATTTCCAGTAAAACTAGACCATTACCCCCTGCCATTGAATCGGTGCGTTTACAATTTAACCCATTAGCCAATAAAGGCCGTTATCTGGTGATGCGGTTACATTATAAAAATCCAGCGGCTAATATGCATGATTTGGATGCGTTGGGTTATAATGCTCACCATGTGCGTTTATTATCCCGGTTACGTAATACGCCCACGGGGATGATTCTTTTTGCAGGCCCCACTGGTTCTGGTAAAAGTACCAGTAACCGCATGAATTTAGAAAAAATCTGGCAGGAAAAAAATGGTGAGGTCGCGATTTTATCGGTTGAAGATCCGCCAGAGGCTAGAATTCGCGGGGTAAAACAGATTCCAGTTTCTTCCGCTCAGGGGTCGGCAGCGCGTAAGGCAAAATTTGATGAAGCTATATCGTCGGCACTGCGTTCTGACCCCGACATTATCATGATTGGTGAAATCAGGGATTTAGAATCAGCCAATTTAGCCATTCAGGCCTCGATGACGGGGCATCAAGTATGGACAACGCTGCACGCTAATGATGCGATGTCTGTCCCTGGTCGGTTAAAAGATATTGGCGTGGCGGATTATAAGGTTTACGATCACTCTGCCATGATTGGCTTATGTGGCCAACGGCTAGTAAAAAAACTATGCCCCCAATGTCGTGTGCCCGTGCGGGATGCTGCTAAATCTGGCACTATTTCTGAAGATTTATTAGAAGAAGTAAACCGTATTCTCAAGCCAGATCGTTTTCCCGTTTATTCCAGAGGGCCGGGCTGCAAATATTGCATTAAGGGCATTGTGGGGCGTACCGCTATTGCTGAGGTTCTCATTCCAGATGAGCGGTTTATGACCTATTTGCGGGTGGGCGATAAAACCTTGGCGCGTGAATATTGGATTCATACCATGGATGGTTTTACCATGTTTGACCATGCCTTGACATGGGTAGCCATGGGGTTGATTGGGCCTGAAGAATATCTGAATGTATTAGGGGAAATGATTCCACCTTCTAAGCCATCTATCTTAGAAAAAATTATTCTACCAAGGGCGGAGTAGATACGGATGTTGGCGCCGCCGTATCCATGGTTTGCTGTGGCGGCGTTTTTTTTCTAAAGCTATATAAAATAAGCCCTGCGCCAGTAATGAACATGGGAACAGAAAGCAATTGCCCCATGGTAATGCCAAAGGCTAAAAAGCCTATTTGTGCATCTGGCTCACGGAATAATTCCCCCACGGTGCGTGCTGTAGCATAGCCTGCCAAAAATATACCCGCTAAGCGTCCGGGATATTGCAAAATACGGCTACGCCAAGCCAATAAGTTTAATAGAGTGAATAAGGTAATGCCTTCTAGAAATGCTTGGTAAAGCTGGCTAGGGTGGCGGGGTAATTCATCCACATGAGGAAAAACCATTCCCCAATCGCCACCGGTTGGTCTGCCCCATAATTCGCCATTAATAAAATTGGCTAATCTGCCCAGTAATAGGCCAATGGGTACGGCCGCTACCACTATATCACCTAAGCGTAGAAAAGAGCATTGACGCCAATAGCTGAATAGGGCAATAGCGAATACCACCCCCAGCATTCCCCCGTGAAAGGACATGCCGCCTTCCCAAATTTGTAAAATATGCGCCGGATGTTCTAAGAAAAATGAGAAATTATAGAATAACACATAGCCCAGTCGCCCGCCCAGCAATACCCCTAAAATGGCAAAAGAAAGAAAATCATCCACCATTTCTGGTTTAATGTTTTTGCCTTCGGGGTACAACGCAGTTTTTACCCGACAGAGGCGCATGGCTAAAGCGCGCCCCAGAAGAAAGCCAGTAATATAAGCTAAAGCATACCAGCGTACTGAAAAACCGCCAATCGCAAAGGCCACGGGGTTAATATGTGGGTAAAGAAACAACATGATTTATTTCTACTGTTTAATAATGGCTTTTTTATATGTTATAAACTAGGGTGAAGATAGTGTTTTGACGAATATAGTCAATTCAGTTTATGACCACATAAGCCTAGTTCACTATATACAGCAGCAGTTGCCGTTGTAGCGCGTATGCGTTGTAAAACTATAACAAGTTATCGCTTAAAATGAGTACATACCATGACTGAAACAAAAAAAGATTTTACCTTTAAGGATTTTCCTGGTTTTTCACGCTTTGCTGAAGATATGGTGCAGTTGGCAAGCGGTGGCTTGGGCGTGGCTGCTTCTATGCAGCAAACCATTAATGAAAAATTTCGTACCCAACTCTCCAGTTTTTTGGATTCACTGGATCATTTTTCCAGAGAAGAAATTGCTTTGCTTAAAGAGATGTTGCAGCAAAGCCGTTTGGAACAGGAAAAGCTGCAACAGGAATTATTAGCATTAAGCCAGCGCGTGGCTGCATTAGAAGCCGGAGTCCTTTCAACAAAGCCAGCAACAAAACCAGTGGGTAAGCCGGTTGCTACTAATAAATCGGCCAAAGCGGTTGATCCCGCTTCTCAAACAGCCGCCAGAAAAAAGGCAACAAAAAAGGCAACAAAAAAGCCAGAGTAATTTTATAAAACAGGCAGGTTTTTCATGAATGGCAATAGCGTTTTTTGCGAACAGGCATTGGTAGCAGGGCAATGGATTGATGGGGTGCAAACCCCAAGGCTCGTGGTGTATAATCCGGCTAATGGCCAAAAAATAGGTTCAGCGCCAGCGCTTAACATTGATGAAACCAATAAGGCGATTATAGCGGCAGAGGCTGCGTTTCCTGAGTGGAGCGCCAAAACCGTGCGTGAACGCTCTGAAATATTGAAAGAATGGTATCGCCTTATTATTCAGCATCAGGAAGAATTGGCAGCAATTTTAACCGCTGAGCAGGGAAAACCTTTATTAGAAGCCAGAACAGAAGTGGTTTATGGTGCCTATTATGTGGAATGGTTTGCTGAAGAGGCCAGACGTGCCTATGGTGAAATTATCCCCACTTATATGAGTGATCGACGTTTACATGTATTAAAACAGCCGGTGGGGGTGGTGGCTGCCATCACGCCGTGGAATTTTCCTTCGGCCATGATTACGCGTAAGGTAGCCCCTGCCTTGGCTTGTGGTTGTACGGTGGTCTTAAAACCTGCCAGTAAAACCCCTTTTTCTGCGTTGGCATTGGCAAAATTGGCTGAAAAAGCTGGTGTGCCCGCTGGTGTATTGAATGTGGTAACTGGCAGTGTGGCAACAGTGGGCGAGGCATTGCTAAGCCATAAAGCAGTGCGTAAAATCAGTTTTACTGGCTCCACCGAGGCGGGCATAAAATTAATGCATAAAGCGGCCAGCGATTTGAAGCGCCTATCGCTGGAATTGGGTGGGAATGCTCCTTTTCTGGTGTTTGCTGATGCTGATATTAATGAAGCCGTAAAAGGTGCCATCGCCACTAAATTTCGTAATGCAGGGCAAACTTGTGTATCGGCCAACCGCTTTTTGGTGCAGGCATCAATATACGAAGATTTTTTGCAGCGTCTTCAGCAAAGCATGGAAAAATTGGTGGTAGGGGATGGTGTTAAAGAAGGTGTACAGATAGGGCCAGTGATTGATTCTGCTTCTCATGCACGCATTCATGCTTTGGTGCAAGATGCTGTGGGCAAGGGGGCTAGGTTGTTATTGGGAGGGAAGCCACATCAGCTGGGGGGCTTGTTTTTTGAGCCGACTTTAATAGCCGATGTCACCCCCAATATGCGCCTATGGCAGGAAGAAATTTTTGGTCCTTTACTGGCGGTGCGTGCCTTTTATCATGAAGAAGAAGCCTTGCAATGGGCCAATGATAGCGAGTATGGCTTAATTTCTTACGTTTATACCAGTAATGCCAAAAGGCAGCTTTTATTGCCAGAAAAATTACAATCGGGCATGGTATCCATGAATGCGGCGGGCATTTCTACCGAGGTTGCCCCCTTTGGTGGGGTAAAGCATTCTGGTTTTGGTCGGGAAGGGGCGCATCATGGCTTGGATGAGTATTTGGATGTGAAATATGTGGCCTTAGGCGGGTTATAAATAACATCATCTCATCATGATATGGTTTTTACTTAATTAACCCTTCGATCAGTCGATAATATTCAAGCCCATTTTGTAATTGTGAGGGAGAAACGCCTTGCATGAATGAAAGTGGATCATCTGCATTAATAGCGGCTATTGGGCTGGCCTCTTTGGATACGCCCACATAAAGCGGCACAATAAATTGAAAAAACAGTACAATACAGCCCGCGGCCAATCCCGCGCGTAGGGAGGTGCCACCCCTTACTTTTACCCATTGTTCTGGGCTTATGGCTCCACCTAACTGTTGATGGATGTGAATTTCTGCAATTATTTCTCGCCATCTGGAAAAATAAATGGCATTACCAAATGTTCCACAAAATATGGAAATAAAAATGTAAGGCAGAAATAGACTCAAGGAATAAAACCGTTCAAGCCCCATTAATACAATAAACAGTACCAGCAAGGTTAGGCCTTCACGCGGCATTTTACGGTAGAAAAACCACATGAGTGGAAAACTGGCGGCAGCACCATTCCATCCCGGAGAGGAAAAAACACCAGATAATTGCCAGAATGGAGTGCCCACGGCATGGGCAAGGTATTTTTTACGGCCAAAGTTTTTTTGCCATTTTTCTAGGTAATAAAAGGCATTTTTTTGTAAAAAACCCTCTAGTAATGGGGTTGCCAATAATTGTTTTACATCTTGGTCTGGCTGAATATCCCCTCTTAAACTGGGCGGGTTATTGTAAGGTTGTTCTAGTGAATCCAGCAGCCTTTGACGCCAATAATCAGGTAAAATAGAAATAAACCAGTGCAACATGTTGTGCTTAATTTTATGGTGTAACAAAATACATAATCCAGCATAACATGGGTTTTTGTTTTAGAAATTATATTTTAGGATAAATATTATAATGAGTACTGTGCCGGCGTCAGTTTTTTCTTTTCGTGGTATTATATTAGCAGCACTGGCTTTCTTTTTCTTTACGGTGATGGATAGCTGTATCAAGCAATCGGCCAGCCATTATGGCCTTTATCAAATTTCTTTTATATTGTCGGTAATTTCTGTTCTCTTTTTTTTGATTTACCGTGCTTTTGTCGGAAAACCATGGCAAGAATTAGCTACCAAAAAACCAGTCGCCCACTTGTTACGCAGCGTGGTAATGGTGGCGGCCAATCTTGCCATATGGTACAGCTTCAAGCAGCTGCCATTGGCTAATGTGTATGGAATTTTATTTGTAAACCCGATTGCGGCGGTGTTATTTTCTGCTTTATTGCTTAAAGAATCCATGAGCAAACGGCAAGTTGTGGCCATTATTATTGGCTTTCTGGGGGTAATGTTGATTGTAAAACCCCAAGCAGACGCCCCGATTATCCCGATGTTGGCCGTGTTATTGGCAACTGTTGCTAGCTGCTTAACCGATATTATGGTAAGAAAAATGCGCCATAGCGAGCATGTTTCAACCTTTATTGTGTACCCATTATTGGCCATGGGGGTGTTTAATCTGGTGTTTGGCTATCAAGAATTTACAATGCCTACAATCAGCCATTGGCTATGGTTAATTGCAGCGGGTGCGGCGATGATATTAGCGCAGATATTTTTAATTAACGCCTTTATGGTGATGTCCACGCCCTTAGTTTCTCCCTTTCGCTATACCCAAATGATATGGGGATTATTGGCGGGTTATTTTTTATTTGGTGATGTGCCCGATCAATGGATGTTGCTGGGCAGCGCGATTGTTGTGATTTCTGGGCTTTATGTATTAAATGTCGAAAGAAAAAAAGGTAAAGTCGCATGAAACCTAGCTACGCTAAAAAAATTGGCCGCTTTTTGCAAACAGAATCGGCTGGTGGCATGGCGATGATGGCGGCCGCCGCTATGGCGATGCTATTGATGAATAGCCCATGGCGTATAGAATTTGCTGAATTTATTCATATACCCGTTGGTTTTAGTTTTGGCTCATGGCAAGCCACAGAGCCTCTAAGCCATTGGGTAAAAGACATATTGATGGCATTTTTCTTTTTACTGGTGGGGTTAGAGTTAAAAAGAGAAATGCTGGAAGGGGTGATTTCTGAAAAAAAACAGATGCTATTGCCGCTATTGGCTGCGTTGGGTGGTATATTATGTCCAACATTGCTGTTTTTTATAATAACCAGCCAGCGGGTTGAATATTGGCATGGCTGGGCCATTCCTTCTGCCACTGATATTGCCTTTGCGGTGTGCGTATTGATGTTGGTTGCCCCAAAAACCCCGCATGGGTTGAAAATTTTATTGTTAGCGATTGCTATTTTTGATGATTTAGCCGCCATTGTAATTATTGCCGTTTTTTACAGCAAAACCATTATATTATTACCATTATTATGGGCATTGCTGGGGGTAGGGGGGCTGTTTTTACTGAATGTAAGCCATGTAAAAGCACTCACCCCTTATCTATTGCTGGGAATTTTTTTATGGTGTTGTTTGTATCAAAGTGGGTTACACCCCACATTAGCGGGAGTGATTACGGGCATGGCTATTCCCTTAAAACGGGGGGATGATGCTCATGGTGAAATGGGGCATTCTCCCTTAGGGCAGTTGATGCATTTTTTACACCCCGTGGTGAATTTTGTGATTTTACCCATTTTTGCTCTCACCACCGCTGGGGTTGATCTGCAGGGCGTATCTGGCCTCAGTTTACTGGCGGTTGCGATAGCACTGAGCTTGTTTTTAGGCAAGCAGGCCGGCATTATGGCAGCTATTTGGCTGATGGTGCGCTACAAGATTGCGGCCTTGCCCATGGGCATTAATTGGCGGCAAATTTATGGGGTAGCGGTATTGGCTGGTATTGGTTTTACCATGAGTTTATTCATTGGGTTGCAGGCTTTTGATGATGTTGGCCACCAAGAAGAAATGAAATTGGGGGTATTATTGGGCTCTGTACTTTCTGCCATTTGGGGCTGTATGGTACTGCGTGGTTATAAAAACGGCCAAAATAAAGAAGGAATTACCCAGCCTTGACCAGCAAATTGTAATAGTGCCAGCAGCAAATAGACGGCGGCTAAGCCTCTTCCTAATTGTCGGCGTAGGATAATTTTTTCTGTTTTGGGTGTGGTGGTATTAAAAATTGTTTTGTGCATATAAACCCATGGTAAAAGGCTTAATAATAGCAAGGCCAAGCGCCAGCCAGAAAAAGCAATTTCCCGCCGTCCATACCAATCCACGGCTATAAAAAATGGCAAACTACTCACCGCGATTTTCATATAAAGCCGCCATTTTTGCTGCCATTGTTGGTGGCTGATCCACAACACCACCAGTGTGGTTAGCCACCAGCCTACACCCCCCAGCATTACGGCTAATATTTCCAAGGATGTAATAAAGCCTTCTCGAAACTCTGGTAATGGGAACGCTTTTTGCAGCAACGGGATAAACAAACTTAAGGGTAATGCCGTGAGCACGGGTAAAAAAGCCGCCAGTAACCCCATTAATGCAAAACCGCTAAATCCTACCCATAATAATTGCCGTTGGATGGTAATTTTCTGCGCCACATACAGCCATAAAAAATAAAAAGGGGCAGCAAACACTAAAAGAAAAGGCTCGATGCGCGCCTTGGCGGTAATGTTAAATAAGCCAAGCCCGTGCTGTGGCCAAGTTTTGGTAAGCCAGCCCAAAATCATGAGCATTGATAGCGCAAAGCCGACAGCAAACACATGAAATGGAGAGTAAATATTCAGCAAATGCTCAGGAACCGGTTTCTTTTCTGGTTTTTTTTGTAAGTCAGCCAGCTTTTTTTTCCAAGAATGGGCGCGGCTTGGCGGAGAAGATGGGGCAGTTGCAGGGCGTTTTTTTCTGGACATGGTTAATATTAGGTCACTCTATTGGTTTGTTTTCACAGTTTTTGAGGAAAAGCTATTTACATCTTTCGCGAAACTGGGCTAAAAGCAAGAAGTAAAACTTTATTACAGGATCTGAAGAAATGATGCATGAAGAAGAGACAGAAGTGAACGAGGAAAACAAAGAACAAAATGCAGCTAAAGATTTTGCTGCCGTTGATTCTGCCTTGTTTAAGGCTCGTGCTGTGCTGATTTTTGGTGAAATTACGCAGCGTTTGGCCAAAGAAACCACGGCTAGATTATTGGCGTTGGCCGCCAGTTCGGCTGATCCGATTAAAGTTTATATTAATTCACCCGGTGGCCATGTTGAATCAGGCGATAGTATTCATGATATGATTCGCTTTGTTAACGTACCCGTTCATGTTATTGGTACTGGTTGGGTGGCCAGTGCTGGTGCACATATTTATTTGGCGGCCAAAAAAGAGCACCGTTTTGCATTGCCTAATACGCGTTTTTTATTACACCAACCAAGTGGCGGTGTGCGTGGGCCAGCGACCGATATTAATATTGAAGCCAATGAAATTATTAAAATGCGTCAGCGCTTGAACAAAGTGATTGCCAAAGAAACTGGTAAGCCACTAGCACAAGTAGAAAAAGACACGGATCGTAATTTTTGGATGTCGGCTGAAGAAGCGAAAGATTATGGTGTGGTGCATAAAATTATTAACACCCTCGATGAAGTTGTTTAATTGGGGGCTATAAAAATTTATAGCATTTAGGGATAAGCGGCAGAAACAGGAGAAATTTTTATGCGACCTGATTTCTTGCCGCTTTTTGATTGTTTTTTGCTATAAATTATTTTTTATCAATAACTATGTAATGGAAGATCTCAGTGGATAAACCTTTGTGGATGTGGGCGCTTTTTGTTGGTGTGGTGCTGGTGCTATTAGCCATGGATTTGGGTTTATTTAATCGCAAATCTAAAGAAATCAGTATCAAAAATAGCTTATTGATGAGCGCTTTTTATGTAAGCTGCGGTGTGGCCTATGGCATATGGGTGTGGTATGGTTTAGGGCCTGTTGCTGGCAAAGAATATTTTACCGGCTTTATTGTAGAGAAAATTCTCTCGCTGGATAATATTTTTGTTATATCCTTGATATTCTCTTATTTTTCTATTCCTGCAATCTATCAGCATCGTGTGCTGTTTTTTGGGATTTTGGGTGTCATTATTCTGCGTGGAATCATGATTAGTTTGGGTGCCATGCTGGTGGCCAAATTTCATTGGTTGCTTTATGTGTTTGCGGTTTTCTTGATGTTTACTGGCATAAAAATGCTGTTTGCGCATGAAAAAGAAAAGGATATGGGGGCTAACCCCATTCTTAAATTATTGAAAAAAATTATTCCTATTACCGATAACTTACATGGAAATAAATTTTTTGTGCGTTTAGCGCCGCAAGGGGAAGGGCAAAATAAAACGATAGCCCATGCAACACCGCTTTTTGTGGCTTTAATCATGATTGAATTTGTGGATTTGGTGTTTGCGGTTGATTCTGTGCCAGCTATTTTTGCTATCACCACCGATTCTTATGTGATTTACACCAGCAATATTTTTGCTATTTTGGGGTTACGGGCTTTGTATTTTACCTTAGCGGCCATGATCCACCGTTTTGCGTATCTCAAATATGCTCTTTCTGGTGTGTTGGTGTTCATCGGCAGCAAAATTTTTATCGGCGATTGGTTTTTTGATGGAAAAATGCCGGCTGAACTTTCCTTGGCTGTTACGGTGCTCATGTTATCATCGGGTATTATTGTATCATTATTAAAAACACGGCCACAAGCTAAGGCTGTGCAAGGTGAGTAAAACATAACAACCGCTATCCATCATTGCGCCGCCATATCACAAATTAAGGTTACAAAATGAGTGCAGCAGGAAAAAACGGCAGTTTTGCGCATAAGCTTTCCCGCCTTTTATTGGGGCCAGCGCGGGATCCTTTAAGTAAGGATGCCAAGCATAGCATTGCGCTGGTGGCTTTTTTTGCATGGATTGGTTTGGGGGCGGATGGTCTTTCTTCTTCTGCTTATGGCCCTGAAGAGGCATTTTTGGCGTTGGGCCAAAATGGTGAACTGGCCATCTTTCTGGCTATTGCCACGGCTATCACCATTTTTATTATTTCATTTGCCTACATACAGGTGATGGAATTATTTCCAGCGGGTGGTGGTGGTTATCGCGTTGCCAGTAACTTATTGGGCGCCCGTGCTGGTTTAGTTTCTGGCTCGGCGCTTATTGTGGATTATGTTCTCACTATTACCATTTCAGTGGCCGCCGGGGTGGATGCTATTTTTAGTACGCTACCCCCAGAATGGCAAAGCTATAAAGTAATGGCAGCCATGGTGGTTATTGCCATTATTACTTGGATGAATTTGCGGGGAATTAAAGAATCAATCAAGGTGTTAATGCCGATATTTATGGGGTTTGTGATTTCACATGCTTTGATTATTTTTTATGGTACGGCGTTGCATTGGCATGGTTTAGCTAATATTTTACCCAAAGCAACAACCCATGCCAATGAAATGGCCGATGCTTCTGGCTGGTTGATGGTATTTGCGGTGATGTTGAAAGCCTTTTCTTTGGGCGGCGGTACTTATACCGGTTTGGAGGCTGTATCCAATTCAGTGCATAGTTTGGCTGAACCTAAGGTAAAAACAGGCAAATGGACCATGTTCTATGTGGCTTTTTCCTTGGCTTTTATGGCGGCAGGCATCATTTTGCTATATTTACTGTGGGGCGCAGAAAAGCAACCGGGAGAAACGCTGAATGCCACTGTTTTTGGTGCAATTCTTGATAATTTAACCATTGCGGGTACGCCCGTAACACCATGGTTATTACCGATTATTTTGATGTTTCAGACGGGTATATTATTGGTGGCCGCCAATACTGGATTTTTAGCAGGGCCTTCAGTATTAGCCAATATGGCCAGTGATAAATGGATGCCGCATTTTTTTGCATCGCTTTCCAGCCAATTGGTTACCCGTAATGGGATATTGTTGATGAGTGCAGCCTCTGTGATTACGTTGTTGCTCACTGGAGGCGTGGTGCATGTGTTGGTGGTATTATACAGCATTAACGTGTTTCTGACATTCTCTCTCTCCCTTTTGGGTTTATCGTTACATTGGTTCAAAACACGGCCTAAAGGTTGGGTGCAGCGTTTATGTGTTTCCTCCTTGGGTTTGCTGGTTTGTTTTTCCATTCTTTGTATTACGGTTGTAGAGAAATTTTTTACGGGTGGTTGGTTGACCATGATCATCACTTCTTTAGTGATTGCCACCGGTTATTTTATTCACCGCCATTATCGTAAAACGCAGAAAAAAATTGATCAGGCCAGTGAATTATTTGCCACTCGCGATATTCCTAAAATGGCTAATCCACCGAAATTAGAGCCAGAAAAACCCACGGCGGCCATTTTGGTGAATGAAAGTTTTGGTAGCGGGATGCACACATTGTTGTGGATTAGGCGCATGTTTCCCAATTGTTTTGAGAATTTTGTGTTTTTGAGCGTGGGAGAAGTAGATTCACAAAATTTTTATGAGGAAGGGGCGCTGAGTTCGATGCGCCGCAGCAGTAGAAAAATGCTGGCCGATTATGTCAATTATTGCCATGCACACCATATGCCAGCCGATTCTTATCTTGCTTATGGCACGGATGTGATCGAAAAACTCACCGAATTATCGGAAAAAGTAGTGAAAGATTTTCCGCGGGTGGTATTTTTTGGGGCTAAGTTGGTGTTTGAAGATGAGAATATGTTCACGGCTATTTTGCACAATCATACCGCTTTGTTGATGCAGCGTCGCTTGCATCGTCGTGGTCATAACATGGTAATTTTGCCGATGCGTGTATAAAAAAACGTACAAAAGCTTGGTTTTCTATAATGTTTATATTTTTGCGCCTGCAAAATGAGGGTATAAACACAGACATTTTTATCGCATAAAATCCCTAGCAAAAATATTTTTTGTTATTTTATTTCGTCTAATCCGCGCTTGTTTATAAAAAATAAAATTTTTATATGATACTCTGTAATTAAGTAACAATAAAAAGAATATAATTGTTTTATCAGCAAGGTTTTACAAGCGAGAGACGATATGCAATTTAACGCAGTTCATCCCAATAATTTAAGGTCTGCGCCAGAAAAAAATGGGGCTAATAAAGAGAATAATTTTGATTTGAGTGTTTTACTGATTGATGATCAATCAGAGACCACCAAATTTCTAGGCAAATTATTGCATGGCAATAACATCCGAACTTTTTATGCTAATGATGGGCGGCAGGCACTAGATTTATTGGGTAAGCCTAATGCGGTGATGCCGGATTTGATTATTTGCGATATTTACATGCCCAATATGTGCGGCATGGAATTTTGCAACAGCATGAGATTGGCACAAAACCGTGATTTGCGCCGTATCCCGATTATTGTTCTGACCGGTGATTATAATACCGAATTGGACGAGGTATTGCAGCAAATCAATGTGCTGAAGGTAGTCAGAAAGCCCATTTCCTTAAAAGATTTAACCAAGGTGATTTACGATACCATCGGTTTCAAAAAATATACCTATAAAAATAATCTTTATTAATTTGCGATTGTTTTTTCTTGTAATCGCTGTAATAGGGAATCTGCCCTTAAACCGTGGGCGGTAATGGTGCAGAGCCTTTTATAAAAATCTGGCAATATATCAAGCTGTAGCATTAAACGATGAGCTGGCAATAAAGGGGTTATTTTTTCTGGCCATTCCACTAAGCTAATGCCGGTGAGCATTTCGTGCCAGCCGGCTTCTAGTGCTTCTTCTGGAGAAGAGAGACGAAAAAAATCGGCATGCCATAAGGTGGTGTGTTCTATTTCATAGGGTTCCACTAAAGTAAAAGTGGGGCTAGGCACACGGCAATCTTTACCACAAAGGGTTTGAATAAGAGCACGGCAGAAAACGCTTTTACCAGCGCCCAGCGTTCCTGAAAGGCCAATGAAATCCCCCGCTTGTAGTAATACGGCCAGTTGGGCTGCTAGTGATTCTAGCCCTTTTTCATCAAATTCGCGTATAAAAGCTGTCAATATTAATAAGATCCATGTATAAAATAACTCACTGATGCTACACCAATAGGGGATGGTTTTTCTATGCGTTTCTTTGCTTTTTTATTGCTGCTTATTATGCTAGCACCCAGTTTTTCGTTAGCAGAAAGTCAGCGGGTTGGCCAGAAAAGTACCGATTGGGTAGGAAATGATGTGGTGGTGGACGCCTTGCCAGACCCTAAAATTAAGGGAGTGGTTTGTTATTTAAGCCGCTTTCAGCGCAGCGCCGTGGATAGGGTAGTGGGGATGTTTAAGAGTAAAAACCCTTTTGTCGATCCTTCCAACAGTAGCTTGGCTTGTCGGCAAATTGCCTCTGCTATTGAAATTGGCGATATAGACATGAGTAAAAGCGGCGAAGAAATTTTTAATCATGGGATCAGCCTTATTTTCCGAGATTTGAAAGTGCTGCGCATGTACGATAAAGAAAATAATGTGTTGGTTTATCTAAGCTACAGTACCAGAATATTGGAGGGCAGTGCTAAATCTTCAGTATCTGTTGTGCCGCTTTATGGCCAAGCCGTTACTTGGTTGGGCAAAAAATAGTTCTTTTTCTTGTTTTTGTTGAAGAAAAACGGCATGTTCATGCCTTGCAGGGGTAGAAAATTCTTGCAACATGTTTTTTTTAGCAAAAAAGGAAGATTATGCGTTATCTCATTATGGCTACCGCCATGGCTTTATTGGCGGCCAATGCTTATGCTGAGCCAGCAAAAAATGCCTGCTCTCATTTGCCCAACCACCAGCAACTCACCGCCGCGCTTAAAAAAGCAACAGCAGAAAAAAATGGTGGTTTATCCTTGCCGATGTGGGGAACATTGGTGGATCGCAGTGGAATTGTGTGTGCTGTTGCCTATACGGGCAATAGTGTGGATGCACAATGGCCGGGTAGCCGTGTGATTTCTGCACAAAAAGCCAATACAGCCAATGCTTTTAGCCTTGTAGGTTTGGCGATTTCTACGGCCAATTTATATTCAGCCGTACAACCGGGGGGCAGTTTGTTTGGCCTACAGGAAAGCAACCCAGTGAATATTAATGTAGCCTATGCTGGCCATGCTGAAGATTTTGGCAGTGTGAATGATCCATTGGTGAATAACCGTATTGGCGGGGTGAATGTGTTTGGTGGTGGCCTTGCTCTGTATAATGAAAAAGGGGAAATTATCGGCGGGTTAGGGGTAAGCGGGGATACCTCTTGTGCGGATCATAATATTGCGTGGCGTGCCCGTAATAATTTGCAATTGGACTATGTGCCAGCAGGGGTAGCCGCCGATAAAACCGATCAGATTATTTATGATATTACCAATAATAAAAGCGCCGGTGGTTATGGTCATCCCAATTGTGGTGGCAGTGAACATACTATAGCAGCATCGCTACCAGCCGTTTCTAGCCATAAAAAATAACACAAAAAAATAAGGCTCTATCCTTTAAGATAGAGCCTTATAAATAATTACTGTGCAATAAACCCCGCTGGAAGGCTAACCCACAGCGGGGTTTATTTTTTAATGCATCGTTGCTCCACGGGCAGCGCTTGGTTTACGCCCCAAAACAGGGATAGCTGGCTGGGCTTTTTCATAAGAAAATTTAGGCTCAGCTTTTGCTTTTAAGTCATGCGGGGCATCAAAATCCTGATCAATAAAGGCTTCAATATGATCCAACAATTTTATAGCATTGGCCGCCCCATGTCTGGAGTCAGTTAGGGCTTGCTCTAGTTTTTCAGGTGTAATGCCCCCCAATACGCCGTCAAAGGTTAATACTTCACTGGCATAGCGTGCATTATCATGCATTTTGTGACGGGTAAGATAAGCCGTTCTTACCACATCAAGATCAGGACTTTCGTTAATAACCTTTTCCAGCACATTATTAATTTCAATAAGTCTGGCTGCCGGTGGGTTATAGCTGGCTGCATCCTGCCATTCATCAACTGGGGATGGAATACCCTTACTCAAGGAAAGAGCCACGGCAAATAAATTAGCACCGCTAGCTTGTACATTCAGTGTATTTTCCATCTCAGCAATGCGTGAACTATGATCACGAATAAATTGCGTTAATGCTTCTTGTGCACGCGGCATGCCGTTTTGTAAATTGTCAAATCGTTGCTCATACTCCATCACTAGCCTGTTATAATTATCGGCAAACACCCCTAAATGGCCTATCTGCGCTTCATCGGTAACTACCCTATGGCCAGCAGCTAATACATGATCATCATTGCTGAGGTGTTCACGCACCTGCTCACCAAAGGCAGTTGTTTTATCCAATAAGCGGGATATATCCTTATTAATGGTATCCGCCATCCACCAGCCATGCGCATCGCCTAAAATTTCTGTGAACAGGCTTCTTTGATCGATAAAGCTTTGCGGCAGCCTGATTTCTTCGGCTTCCCCACGGGCATTAACCAGCGGCCGGTATTCACTGCCAATATTATCCACCACTTGAATGGCGGCCAGCTTTTCCACCAATTCAGCATCGCGGCTTCCAATGGCTTCTAAACGGCTTGATTGTTCATCTAAGCGGGCAGATATATCCTCATGCTGAATGGTGGCCGCCTGCAATTGTGTGAAGAATTCCGGCGTCAATTTTTCAGCCACTGCGGTAATGGTCTCCGCCATATCCACATAAAGCTTGGCAGCTTTTCTATCAGCCATGGTGTCCTTAAATTCTTGTTTAGAAGATTTAAGCCTATTTTTTGCCTGCTCCAGTTCTTGTTTTGCCGCGCTTAGCTCGGTGTGCACTGTAACCACTTGTTCTTGAATAGCTTGCACCTTAGCTTCTAAGCCCTCATTTTGCGTTAAGTAGTTCTCCGCATCCCAACCCTGTAGGCGCGCTTCAAGGAAAGGAATGCGGGCAGGAACCGCTTCCTCTAACTGGTTTTTTTTATATTGCTGAATGGCTCTGGCCCAACCCTGTAGGCGCGCTTCAAGGAAAGGAATGCGGGCATGAACGGCTTCATTTAACTGGTTTTCATATTGTTGAATGGTTTCGGCGCGCTCTTGTTGCAGGGCATCGGCTTGGCGATCTGTTGCCCCTTGTTCTTTTGTCAGCGCCAACCTTTCTGCGTGTAATTCTGGTAAAATCGCCGCCGCTAACGATGATGGATTTTCTTCTGCCTGTGCGATGGTGGCGTTTAACGTATCGATTTTACGCCCCAACCCTTCTGAATAGGCTTCAATATCTTGAATGCGTTGTTCAAATTGGGGCTGCTCTTCGCTCAGGCGGGCTAAATTTTCTCTGGCATCATTGGCCATGTTATTGGCTTCGGCCAACCCTTCGCGGGCTTCCCGCAAATCAGATAATAAACCCAGCGCAATTGTTTTTACGGCTTCTAATTGTTGCTCTTTTTCTGCATGTTGCTGCGTTGCTATTTTTAGAGCAGATCTATCGTCTAAATAATCTTGTGCCGCTTCAACACAAATTTCCTGCGCTGCATCCAGCACGGCTTGTTTATGTTCGCTGTTAAATAATTTACCCAAATCCATGCTATGTAAATCTTCAAGAGTTACTGCTGGTAGCTCTAAACCTAAAATTTCTGCCAACAAGCCAGTTTTATCGATGCCAGCTATTTTGGGCAGATTATCTTTATAGGCTTGTTGTAACTGTTCGTAAATATCTTCTACTTCTTGGAATTCACCAATCACGCCGCTTTGTAAGTCGGCTTGCGATTGCGAAAGATCAGCAATATTCGCTTGCACTTTTTGTGCTTCATCGTTCAGGCTGCGGCGTTCATCGTTAATCTCGCTGGCAATATCTTGCCGACGGCTGGCTTTCTCGCTGCCTGAAAGATCTGCAATATCCAATAACGCATCGGCGCGCTGTTCTATTTTTTCAAAAACCTGATCTTGAACCTGTTCAGGGTAAAAACGATCCGGAATTGATGTGGACGTCAGTTGAGATAACTCTTTTTGTTGCGGCGTATAATTTTCTTTATTCATGTACGCTTTATAGCTTGATTCTATGGATTTTTTATCATCAGAATTTTCCCACAAAGCATATGGTAGTTCGCAATGTTCTACCCATAATTTTAACTGCGCTATGTAGCCAGATTTATTAGGATCGACATCTTTCATATCGCCACTAATTCCAGTTAATTCTTGCTCGAATCTTTTGAAGAATGGTTGTAAATCCTTCATCATTTTATTAATAAGCTTGTTACGGCTTTGGGCATCGCACTCTACACCCTCTAGATAATATTCTTTACCTAACCGTTTGATTTCCCGTTTTAATGCCATCATGCCAGCAGGATCTTCTACGCGATAATCATAACTTTTGGGCTGCTTATAGCGATTATCAACTCCCATAGAGCGTACAATCATTCCTTGCTGTTCAGCAACCCAACGTGCTCGCTCTACATAGGCATAGCCATGCATATCCTGCACGTCTTTCTTACCTGTTTGGGTACAATTGGGGCCTTTTATATCAATAAATTGTGACCAACCCTGCAAGGATGCGGTCATAATCGATGCAATAACAGCCTCATGCGATAATGGTCGGCTTTGCCCTGCACCTTGTGATTCACCAGGGTGAACGGTACTTATAGGGTTAACCACCATTATTTTTTTATCACGTAACACAATATTAGCGTTTGATTCCTTATCTTCGCCTGTTCGGGGACCAACAGCAAAAATCAAATCGCCCTGATTAGGCGTAATACGGCGCACAAAATGGTTCATAAAATCTTTTTGTGCCAGAAAAACTTGTGCTTGCTGTGATAATATTTCAGCCTTTTCACGTTCTTGTTGTTCAAATAACAGCATCTGTTCAATAGAAAAGCCTTCGGGGTGGGGCTTTTGAGACTTGCTAGTTTCTAGGCGTTGTTGTTCCCATGTGTCGGCTTTGTTTTTGGCCGCTTCTGCCCGCAATTCATATTCACGCGCACGGCCTTGAAAAGTACGAGAGAAAGGTCTGCCCAATAGGCGTCCTTCAACAGGCCCTTCACCTTCCCATTGAGAATAGGTCCTTGCTCCAAATATGGGGGCAGCGATGTCGTTATTAAGATTATTGAAGTCAAAACCAGTAAAATCATCAGGGGAACGACGTGCCGTCATTCCAGAATGAAGTTTTTGATTTAGTAATGCTTGATTATATTCTTCTTGTGTGACTTGTTTTTGCTGTCCATAGGGGCTGCGCTGACCGGGACCAGACATAAATGAACGTAAGTCTGGAGAAATAGTAGGCACCATACCGGCTTTAACATTGTAGTCAATTTTACCCGTTTGATCGGCAATAACCGGTCTTTGAAATTGTAACTGCTCAGCCATGATTTTTAACTACCTTAATTTTCTATTAATATTTTATATCCCGATGCAATCCATAATATTACATGCCGGCTTTAGTGCCACCACGCTGTTTTGCGGCTAGTCCTAATTGTCTTAACAGTTCCTGTTGCTGTTCAGGAGCAGCCATTCTCTCGCCATTATTAGTAGAGTGCTGCAATGCCTTAAATTCTACACCCAAGAACTTACTAGCATTTTCTGCTAGTTTTCGCAAATCACTTGCAAACTCTGTTGGTTGCATATCATCACCTTTTTGTAAATGGTGATGACTTAATTTAGCCAATTCCATTCTAGCTGCTTCAAATTTGGCGTCTTTTTCTCCCCCTTGACTACTAGAAAATGGGATAAGCCCTAAACGCATATCATGTAATAATTCCACGGTTTGCTGCAGTTCTTGCTTTTTCTGTTGAGTCTTTTCTAACTCAACGTCAATGTTCCTTACTTCATCTGCACCATTTGCTGCTGCTTGGGTGCTTAATTGTGATTTTTGATGTTGTAAAATTTCAATCCTATCTTCTATATTCCCAGCAAATTTTGTGATGAGCTGCTCATTTAAATTTTGTTCGGTTCTTAGGGCATGTACATCAAGAGCTGAAGCAAAATCAGGCACAAAATCATAATCTTTCCGCACCATGTCAGCCATTGGGTTGCCACCAATTTCTATACCACCCGCTATAGTTCCTTCAAAACATTGTGCTAAAGCATATCGATTAATGGCATAGTTCTGACCCTTAGCGGAAGCTTCTTCAAAGTCTGCCGTTAAACGATCAAAAAATACTTGTCCCGCCATTAATTGGCGTTCCTGTTCTTGAAAACGCAATTTCGTTTCAGGCTCAATATCCCCAGCCTTGAGAGCATTTCTATTATTGGTAACTATTTTTTCAAGGCGTTCAATTGATTGATGGATGTTTCCTAATATTTCCTGATCGACATTAACGCCGCGATTCAGCATGTTAAATGCTTCAACATAATTACCAGTATTGATATTATTAACGACACCTTTTTCAACAACTTGCCCTAAAGATAACATGCACTTTAATTGAACCAGTTGAAACATTTGTTCTTTATCGGCTTGATTATGATAAGGAGAGTCCATATCCAGCTCTGCCCAACTTGTGGGGTTACGTACTGTTTGAAACTTTTTGGTTAAAGCATCAATTTCACGATCAACCCTTATTCTCGCTGTGTTAATATCGCTTAAGGCGGCAAGGTCTCTATTAACCTTCTTCATATCGCATTCACTTAAAGGTGCTAATAATATCCGCTGCACTTTACCAGCTAATGTAATGTTTTTAACTGCTTCTATCAAGCTATCAGTAAATTCTTCCTTTGTGCCTAAATTACTAATGATGCCATCTAATTTATCTTGTCGTAATCTTTCGGGCGACCATTCTTGCGAAAAATCACTTTCTATAGCATTTTTGCGGTATGCCATCTCGGTGCTTAAATCCCCCGTCACCATGTTTTTTATATCTGCTTCACGCACATATAATTGCCCATCAGGTTCAATAGGAAGATAACCAAATTTCCCAGCACTGTCACTGAGTTCAACTACATCTATACCATATTTATTCCTGATGATGTCGGGTAGGATTTCAGACAAATTTTCATCGGCTTTCATTTGTCTGATAACATCGTGTGTATCAGTAACAATATTATCCAATACTTCACTTACTCGGCGTTGTAAGAAATGTTCTTCTGAATCCAAGCCCGCCTGTTTGAGCAAGCTTTTCATTTTTTCTTCCTGCAAATATTCATCAGAGTAATCGCCAACCCTTACGCGTTTTTCAAACTTTTCTGTGGCATTTTCAACCGCCAGTTCATAGACGTTTTCTAAATCACTTTTACTGATGTAACGGCTGTTTTTATCATCTAGAGAAATAAAGCTACTTTTATCATTACTGGCAGCCACCACTGCTGCATCCAGCATTATTTTTTTGTCTTTACCAAATAGCTCGCTTTCCAATAAGTTGATGGCTACATTTTCAGGTAGCCAAGCTTGATTAGTTTCGCTCTCTTCTACGCCCTGATCTTTGATTCTGATGCGTTCGGCAATAATTTCTTCTATATGCCCCGCCATTGTTTTACCGAAAATCTTTTCAACATTAAAATTGCTGACCTCATAACCGGCTGCCTTAAATGCAACATATAGTTTTAGTTTTTTGTCGTTATTGCCCAAGCCAGTTAAACGTACAGGCCCTTTATCTGCTTTACCACTTTCTACCAGCATTTTATGCAGTTGAACGGCGGCCTCGGCTGTTTGTGTATCCATCTCCCCTTGGTCAAATACCATATTACCATTACCGCAAATGCCAATCTGGGCACCATTACTTAGCGCCACTCTATTCATCAGATGAAGGCCAAAAAAATTATTTTCAACGACAGAAGCGCCATTGAGGCTATCATGTATTCGGTATTCTGGGCCAGCTTCATAAAGGCCTGCCGCCTTCAGAAGAAGAATTTTATTTAATAAATCATTGGTTTCTGCTCCCGGCCTTTGTGAAGCTGCAGAATTAATAGCTGTTTGTTGACCAGCTCTTCTTTTATCGGCCTCTTCTTGATCTAATAAGGCTTGGCGGGCACGCTGGGCATCACTATCCCCCGTTTGCACCTGCAAGGGGGTACCCATAAAACTTTGGCCGCCGCCCGTCATTGATGGGTATGCCGTTGTATCATTTAATCCAGGGTCGCCTGAACGCGGTATGCCCTGATTATCTGCATATCTATTGCCTAGAGTATAAGCATCACCAGGACTTGTGTTTGTACTATATGCATCGAGACCAAGATCAGCACCAGACATCAGCTATTCCTTTGAAAAAACTTTTACCCTACATACTCTTAACATGACAGATATGTCATTTTTTTCAAGTTAAAATTTTATGAATATGTGTTTTTTTAACAGTTTTTATCAATCCAGACCCTCAGCCTTGGCGGCTATTATTGTAATATTAATCGCTTCACGCTATTAATATTGAAATGGTTGAATATAGGATAATGTAAGAAAAAACATGCTTATTATATTGAGTTGTTAAAACCATGGATGTTTGCGTAGAAAATATATTGCTGGATGAACAGGATAAGGTTTTTGTTATTAAGCCTGATTCCTATCATTTTCCCATTACAGAAGAAGAACGGCGCGCCCTTATTACCAGCTTATCGGTATTTTTTAAGGGCATGCCCCCAGAGCAGCAAGAAAAATTATTAGCCTCGTTGATTGTGGCGTTGCGCTTTTTGGCATGGCGTTCTTGTTTGCGTATAAAAACCGCTTTTTCTAATGTTCTGAGCTTGAGTGTGGATGTTAAACGGGAAGATGCCAGAAAAGCAGTGAAACAGTTAGAATTGGCAGCCCCTAAGCATGTGTCGTTGTTTTTATTCGATATAAGTGCAGAAGATATGCTGAAAATTGTTGCGGCCTATCAAGAAATTCCTGAACCCACTTTTGAGGCCGCCTTGGGATTATCTACCATTGATAAGGCTAGACCTAATATTCCGGCGGGTAAATTTTCGGCCTATATAGAAATGGTGGGGCGCTTGGTGCAGCGCATTATTCGCGAATGGTTGGATGTACCCGCTTTATTGGCAAAAGAACTGGCAATTGAAACCCAGCATTATATTTTTTGGTTTTCTCCCAGTTATTTGAGCTTGCCCCCGCAAGAAAAGGCGGAAAAATTATCTGCGGCCGGATTATTGGATAATAACTGCATGAAAGCGGCGCTTTGCTGGCGGGATTATGAATTTGTTTTGTGGGCCTTGGCTATAGGCTCTGGTGTGCGTTATGAAATTATAGAAGAAATTATTCATAACAAACAGGCGGAAGCGATTGTTGCCCTATCGTGGAAAGCTGGTCTTTCTCCTAAAACCGCGGTGCGGTTACAATCAGAAGTGGCAAGGCAAATGCCGTTGCAAATTATTGGCCCCAAAAATGATGGTAGCTTTGGCTTAGTGCAGGGGGAATGCCGCGCCGTGATTACGGAAGTGGTACGAAAATTTGACAATAAGTAGAGCACTGATATTGCAGTGCCATATTTCCTGCTTTTTTTCTGCAGCCGCGAAGCTTGTATCTGGGCAAGAGGCGTTTTTTGTATATAGTGCAAGAATGCATCATGAAAATTTGTTACAGCTACAGCAAGATATTGAGAATCTAGCCATAAAAGCTGGAGAGCTGATTGTTGGAATTGCCAATAATGGTTTTCAGGTACAGCGTAAAATTGATCATTCCCCCGTAACTGAAGCAGATAAAGCGGCGGATGATTTAATTGTACAATATTTAATGGCGCGAACCCCTGATATTCCCGTGATTTCTGAAGAAAGTTGGCAGGAGAGAAATTGGCAGAATTGCCATAAAACAGGTTGTTTTTGGTTGGTTGATCCGTTGGACGGCACGAATAGCTTTATTAAACATGAACCCAATTTTTCTGTGCATATTGCGCTTATTAAAGCAGGGGTGCCAGTGTTGGGTGTTATTCATGCCCCGCTTTTTGGTGAAACCGTATCCACTGCTGGCACGGCTGTTTCTACCCGTTATATTGATAATAATGGCTGTGTAACCCCCATCATTGCCCGCGCAGAACCGCAAGAAGGCCATTTAGTGGCCATTTCTTCTGGTACCCGTGGAAAAAATTATCAAGCGAGGGTGCAGCATTTTTTAGAAGAAAAAAATATTAGCTATCACCGCCAAGAGCCGGTTTTTTCTAAAATGGTGGAATTGGCCTGTGGGCGAGCCGATGTTTTTCCTTGCCTTGGTGGCAGCGGTGAATGGGATACGGCCGCTGGTCAGGCGATTGTAGAAGCTTTAGGAGGAAGGGTAAATACCCTAGAAGGAAAACCGCTTACCTATGGTAAGGATGGTTTTCAAAACCCCTATTTTGTAGCTTATGCCCCTTCCACGCAGGGCTTATTTTTTTAAGCTTACGCATTTTCTCATGGAATTTTTTTACAAATAATGATAACGGCTTGCAGCATTACATTAATTGTAAAAATTCAATGATCATGTTGGAAGAAAAAATGCGTTTTTTTATGTTTCCCGGACAGGGCAGCCAATATATTGGCATGGGTAAATTATTGGCAGAGTATCACAGCGCCGCGCGTGAGGTATTTCAAGAGGTGGATGACGCCCTTTCTTTTTCCCTTTCTCGGTTAATGTTTGATGGTAGCGAATCTGATTTGAACCTTACCATTAACACGCAGCCTGCTTTAATGGCGGTGAGTGTGGCCGCTAGCCATGTGTTATTTCGTGAAACAGGCAAAAAATTATCCGAATTGGCCTCTTATGTGGCAGGGCATTCATTGGGTGAATATAGCGCACTGTGTGTGGCGGGTAGCTTGAAACTTGCCGATGCAGCCCGTTTGTTGCGCTTGCGGGGGGAGGCCATGCAACAGGCTGTGCCCAAGGGCAAGGGTGGAATGTTGGCCTTATTGGGGGTAACCCACGAGCAGGCATCAACCATTGCCACTCAAGCCCAAGCAGGCCAAATATGCACCATTGCTAATGATAATGGTGGCGGGCAATTGGTATTAAGTGGCCATATGGAAGCTATAGAGCGCGCCATGGAGATTGCGCCCAATCACGGGGTGCGCCGCAGCGTATTATTGCCCGTGAGTGCCCCTTTTCACTGCCCCTTAATGCAACCGGCCGCTGATAAAATGGCTGAAGCCTTAGCCAATATTACATTATTGTCTCCGCAGGTGCCCTTGGTAGCTAATGTGACGGCCAGTGCCGTGAGCGATGCCATCACCATAAAAAAATTATTGGTGGAGCAGGTAACTGGTACGGTGCGTTGGCGTGAAAGCGTGGAGTGGTTGGCAGGGCAAGAATTGCTGCAAGCGGTGGAGCTGGGGGCAGGGAATGTGTTGTGCGGTTTGGTAAAACGCATTAATCGCGATATTGCTAGCACGGCTATTGGAGAGCCCAGCCATATAGAAGCCTTTTTAGAAATTTTGGCCCATAAAGCGGCCTCATAAAGCTGCCCCTTAAAACGGCATAATAAAAATAATAGATGTAGAGAGAAAAAATGTTTTCATTACAAAATAAAGTAGCTTTTATTACTGGCGCAACAGGTGGCATTGGTGAGGCGATTGCCCGTACTTTGGCGGCTCAGGGCGCAAGAGTGGCGTTGGGCGGTACACGGGTGGAAAAACTAGAAGCATTGGCGGCGGATATAGGCGGCGATGCTCTTACTTTTCCCTGTAATATTGCCGAATCGGGATCAGAAAAAGTAATTGAAGAGGTGGCTGCTAAAGCAGGGCGCTTGGATATTCTGGTGAATAATGCCGGCATTACCCGCGATGGTTTAGCCATGCGCATGGGGGATAAAGATTGGCAAGATGTGTTGGATGTTAATCTCACCGCTGCCTTTCGTTTGAGCCGCGCTGCCTTGAAAATTATGCTAAAACAGCGCCATGGCCGTATTATTAATATAGGCTCGGTGGTGGGCAGTAGTGGCAATGCTGGGCAAACCAATTATGCCGCCAGCAAGGCAGGGCTTATTGGTTTATCTAAATCCATGGCACAAGAAGTGGCCGCGCGTAATATTACAGTTAATGTAATTGCCCCCGGCTATATTGCCACCGATATGACCGCTAAGTTAAATGAAGAACAGCAGCAGCGGATTATTGGCCATATTCCTTCTGGGCGCATGGGGCAACCCAATGATATTGCCGCTAGCGCAGCATTTTTAGCAAGCGATGAAGCCGCTTATGTAACCGGTGTTACCCTGCATGTTAATGGTGGCCTCTATTTTATGTAAAAGTATTTTTTGTAAAAGGGGGGTATTTAACACTAGACCTTTTCAAGAAAATGTTTATGTTTTGTTGCCAGCCAGAAACTATTGTTTTGGGCGTGCCAACCTGCCGCCTTGGCTAAACAAGGTTTGCAGGGTTTATTCCATAGTTGAGTTCTAACTAAAAATTTAGAGGGTATAATGAGCGATATCGCCGAAAAGATTAAAAAGATCGTGGTAGAGCATTTGGGCGTAGATGAAACCAAAGTGACAGAAAATGCTAGCTTTATTGATGATCTAGGGGCAGATAGCCTTGATACCGTTGAGTTGGTAATGGCTTTTGAAGAAGAATTTGGCGTAGAAATTCCTGATGAAGCTGCTGAAAAAATTCTTACGATTAAAGATGCAGTATCCTATCTGGATGCAAAATTGGCAGCGTAAGCTGCTAATAATGGCCTAAAGCGCAAACAGGTATTATGCCTGTTTGCCTTGTGTCTTTATATATGGGCACAAAAATAAGAAGATTTCATAACAAGTACCAGCTCATGAAATCTTAATATCATTGGTTATAGGTGAGGCTACTATGCGCCGCGTGGTGATTACAGGTATGGGCATGGTTTCACCCTTGGGTTCAGGGGTTGAACATTGTTGGCGCTTGTTGCTGGAAGGCAAATCAGGCATTCGTGCTATTCAAAATTTTGATGTTTCCGATATTCCGGCTAAGATTGCTGGGCAAGTTCCATTGGGTGATTCGGCTCATGGGCATTTTAATGCCGATGAGGTGGTAGCACCTAAAGAACAGAAAAAAATGGATAATTTCATTATTTTCGGTATTGCTGCCGCTAAAGAAGCAATTGCCCATAGTGGTTGGGTGCCAGCCACAGAAGAAGACCGCGAGCGCACCGGCGTGATTATTGGCTCTGGTATTGGTGGATTGCCTAATATCAGCGATACAGCCGTGCTATTAAATGAAAAAGGCGCGCGCCGTGTATCACCGTTTTTTATTCCATCCTCATTGATTAATCTCGTATCGGGGCATGTTTCTATTAATTATGGCTTCAAGGGGCCGAATCATGCGGTGGTCACGGCATGTGCCACTGGCGCCCACGCCGTGGGGGATGCTGCCCGTATGATTGCTTTGGATGATGCCGATGTAATGGTGGCCGGCGGTGCTGAGGCCGCTGTTTCACGCATTGGTATGGCCGGCTTTGCTGCGTGTAGAGCGCTTTCTACTGGTTTTAACGATAATCCAGCCGCCGCCTCAAGGCCATTTGATCGCGACCGTGATGGTTTTGTGATGGCTGAAGGTGCAGGGGTGCTGGTATTAGAAGAATTAGAACATGCCAAAAAGCGTGGCGCTACCATTTATGCAGAAGTGGTAGGCTATGGTATGTCGGGGGATGCTTATCATATTACTGCACCAGCTGAAGATGGTAATGGTGGTTTTCGTGCCATGCGTCAGGCATTAAAATCAGCGAAAACCGATGCGTCATCCGTTGATTATATCAATGCTCATGGTACTTCCACCCCATTGGGGGATCAAATTGAAGTGGGTGCAGTGAAGCGTTTATTCGGTGATCATGCAGAGCAAATTTCTATGTCTTCTACTAAATCGGCCATTGGCCATTTATTGGGTGCAGCAGGGGCAGTGGAAGCAATTTTCACCACCTTGGCTATTAGAGATCAAGTAGCCCCGCCAACATTGAATTTGGAAAATATTTCTGAAAGCTGTTTGGGGATTGATTTGGTGCCCAATAGCCCGCGTGAGCGTAAAATTGAGGTGGCCATGTCCAACTCTTTTGGCTTTGGTGGCACAAATGCTAGCTTGGTGTTTAAGCAGTTTCAAGGATAAGAGATGCGAATGATGGGTAATTTTGTGAGCTTGGCGGATATTGATGTAAAGGGTAAGCGCGTGTTGGTGCGTGCAGATTTGAACGTGCCCGTGCATCTAGGCGCCGTGAGCGACGATGCCCGCATTCGTAAATTATTACCAACCATTAAAGCCCTTACGGCGCGTGGTGCCAAGGTTATATTGCTTTCACATTTTGGTCGCCCTAAGGGGCGGGATGTAACGCAATCGCTCAGGATTATATTGCCTGTTTTAGAAAAACTATTGGGACAGAAAGTAGAATTTGCTGAAGATTCTATTGGCAAAGACACAGAGCAACTGGTGGCCGGTCTATCTGAAGGGGATGTGGCTTTACTGGAAAATCTACGCTTTTATCCGCAAGAAGAAGCCAATGATAAAGATTTTGCAGCAGCGTTGGCGTTGTTGGGGGATGTGTATGTGAATGATGCATTTTCTGCCGCCCATCGCGCTCATGCTTCTATAGAAGCCTTGGCTCGTTTATTACCCGCTGCGGCTGGGTTATTGATGCAAGCGGAATTGGAAGCCTTATCCAAAAGTTTAGAGCAGCCAGTACGACCAGTAGCCGCTTTAGTGGGTGGGGCTAAAATATCGACCAAATTGGATGTGTTGAACAATTTGGTAGAAAAATGTGATTATTTGATTTTGGGTGGCGGCATGGCCAACACCTTTTTATTGGCTTCTGGTATTGCTGTGGGAAAATCGCTTAAAGAAGCGGAAATGCTGGAAAGTGCCAGAAATATTATAGCCAAAGCCAAAAATGCTGGTTGTGAATTGGTATTACCAGTGGATGTTGTGGTTTCCACTAGTTTTTCAGCCGATGCGGAATATCAAACCGTGGACGTTGGCAATATTCCCGATGACAAGATGGCGTTGGATGTTGGTGAAAAGTCGGTGGCGCGGATTAATCAGGTGCTGCAACAATGCAAAACCTTGGTGTGGAATGGGCCTTTAGGGGCTTTTGAGTTGGCGCCTTTTGCTAAGGGCACGGTAGAGGTGGCGCGTTGCGCTGCCGATTTAACGGCTAAAGGCCAGCTATTAAGCGTTGCTGGCGGTGGGGATACCATGTCGGCATTAGCCACTGCTGGTGTTGAGGAAAAGTTTTCTTATATTTCTTCAGCGGGCGGTGCATTTTTAGAGTGGTTAGAAGGCAAAATTTTGCCCGGCGTTGCTGTATTGCCGCGTAAACAAGCCGCCTGATTCAGTTTTTCGGCCACTTGTCCTTTTTCTATAGGCACCCATCATTATATTGAGTAGGGTGTAAAAGGTGCGAGGAGGCTGAAATGAGCGAATTTTTGTGGCATGATCCTTTATTATTAAACGCGCAATTATCTTCAGAAGAAAAAGCAATCGCAGAGACCGCCAGTGAGTTTGCTGATAATGAGCTGCGCCCTTTGGTGAATGCGGCGGCTAGGGCTGAAAATTTTGATCCCCATATATTGCAGCGCATGGGCGAGTTGGGTTTACTAGGCATGACTTTGGAAACGCATGGTTGTGCTGGGGCTAGCCATGTGGCTTATGGTTTAGCGGCGCGGGCCATTGAAGCGGTGGATAGTGCTTACCGCTCGGCCTTTAGCGTGCAGAGCAGCTTGGTAATGCACCCCATTGCTGCTTTTGGTACCAAAGAACAGCAAGATGAGTTTTTACCCGGCCTTTGTGAGGGCAAGCTCATTGGCTGCTTTGGGCTTACGGAACCTGATCATGGTTCTGACCCTTCTTCAATGAAAACTGAGGCTGTTAAAAATGATAAGGGGTGGCTGCTGAATGGTAGCAAAAGTTGGGTAACCAATGCGCCGGTGGCGGATGTGGCTGTGGTATGGGCGAAAACGGCTGAAGGCGTACAAGGTTTTTTATTAAAAAAAGGGCAAGCGGGGTTTTCTTGCCCCGTGATTCATGGCAAGCTGGGATTGCGCGCTTCAATTACTGGGCAAATGTTTTTTGATCAGGTTCAGCTTTCACCAGAACAGATTTTGCCTAAGGCTAAAGGCTTAAAGGCAGCTTTTTCTTGCTTAACTAAAGCCCGCTATGGCATTGCTTGGGGGGTAATGGGCGCGGCTGAAGATTGTTGGCATGCCGCCTTGAATTACACATTGCAGCGGCAGCAATTTGGTAGGCCATTGGCAGCCAACCAGCTTATTCAGAAAAAATTAGCCGATATGCAAACCGATATTGCGTTGGGTTTACAAGCTGCTTTGCGGGTTGGGCAATTAATGGATGAAGGCAAAGCGCAGCCAGAAATGGTATCGCTCATCAAGCGCAATAATTGTGGTAAGGCATTAGAAATTGCAAGAATTGCAAGGGATATGCATGGCGCTAATGGTATGGTGGATGAATATCAGGTGATGCGCCATATGGTGAATTTAGAAGCGGTGAATACTTATGAAGGCACTCATGATATTCATGCCTTAATTTTAGGGCGTAGCCAAACAGGGATTGCTGCGTTTTAAGGGTAGGGGATTAGAGAAGATTTTAGGGAAGGGTAGGCTGGCCTAGGCAGGCGGCGGTTTTCAAATTCTATGGGTAAGGGGGCATAGCTATCGCAATCATCGAATAATCGATCAGCTGGCCTACCCCGTGGATGCGATACACAAAAAAATCCTTGGCCTTCTGGCCGTTCGATAAATGAAAACATATCAAGGTGAAAATGGCCACAAAGCCAAAGCCCTATTTTATGTTGAGGATCTTGTTCCAGCACCTGCTGCATGCTGAGACTACCCTGCAGGCCAAAAATATGTTCGGGCGGGGTTTGGGGTATTTGAACGGCCGTTGCCTGAATTTCTTGCAGCATGGCAAGGGTAAGTTGAGGAAAGGGCAGGGTGTGGGTTACACAAATAATATGATTAACCCGCTCATCTGTTTGTAGTGCTGCCACTCTGGCGGCCATCGCCTTGGCTTCACGCTCAGCCTGTTCAATAAAAGCATCACAAATGCTATCATTGTGGCCACCATGGGTAACATAGTGAAATTTTGCCCGCACCGTTTCTTGTGTTACATGGGGCTCAGCAAAGGCAAAATCCCACCAACCAGAACAACCAACAAATGCTACCCCTTCAATAATTGGGGTATCTTCTTCTAAAAATGTAATATTGTTTACACCTTCCAATAAATCCTTCAAGGCGCAGTGTACATAGGAAAAATTGGGTAAATGGTCATAATGTTCGGCATTGCCAGTGACATAAAAAACCTGTTGGTAGCAAGCTGCCATTACTTTTAAGAAATTGGCCACCAATGTTACATCGCTATCCACATCGCCCGCTATAATTGCTAAAGGGGCGTGTGGATAAGAGAATACATCAATGGGATAATCAACCCATTGCCTGAGATGTAAATCGCTGTAAAGGTCAAATCTAAGCATGAATGATTAATATAGCCATCTCTCAATTAAATCAATAAAAATTGATGAAAAATGACTAATAAAAGGGTGAAATAGAAATCTTAAACCCTAAAATTCATACTCCAAGTTCCATTTTACCGCATAATCTTGTGCTTTATTGGAAATGCCTTTCAACACCCCCACATCATATTTTATAGGGCCCGCTTTACCGTAAATGGCGGGGCCAATATGATGGTTTTGTTGACCATAGCGGTCGATATTATTTAAGGTGCCAATTTCGGCATAATATTCAATAGCGGGTTGAAAAAAGTTAGAAACATAATAGCTGCTGCTCCACGCTATTTCGCCTTCTAATTTATCTTCACTATTGGCACCAATTTCTTTTTCCAATGCAGCATTCAGGCGATGGGTCCACAAGCCAACGCTTTTTTCCAGCAATATTTTTGCTTCTATGCTATCTGCTGAGCCATGTTGATTGGCTATTTTATATTCACCATAAAGTGCTGAACTGAGAAAAGCATTATTTTCATTGGTGAACTGATAAATGGCTTCGAATTGGGTGGCTTCATATTGCCATGCCGCCGCTGCATTTTTGGTGGCTTTACCATAAGCCTCGATGAATAATTTATCGGTTACACCATAGCCAATACCGTATAAATGCTCTTGGCTACCATTTTTATGAGCGCCATCATTAAAATCATAAGAACCACGCCATTCCAGCTCTACTTCCCCTTCTTCAATGGTGGGGGAATAAATTTTATACCCTGCATGGGCATTGCTAGCGGGGGCAAGAATGGCCATACCAACAATAGCGGCCAATGAAAAATATTGTGGAAAATATTTCAGCATGATTTTTAATATCCCAAATTCTTAAAGGCCATTATGTGCAATGGCTGAAAATATAATCTTGATAGAGTTGTTGATAATGAAAGTCAATATCAAAAAAAATGCGCTGCCATTAACACAATAAAAAACCACTTTTCTGGCCATGCCGCTTGGGGTCATGCGCTGGAAAAGTGGGGCTCAATTTTCATTTAGGGGTTGTGTTTACGAATAATGCGGATGGTTTTGCCGTTTTGCTGGATAGTAACATCGACATTTTGCTGGCCGTTTTGTTGGGTGTAGTCTTTGCCGCCAACTTTATCGCCATCAATAATATCTCCCGCTACCACATCGCCGCCATGTTGGGTAAAGCCTTCGCTGTGTTGCTGGGTATTGCCACGCACCACATTGGCAAAATTACCGATGGTAGCACCAGTTCCAAAGTTATTGGTAATGGTGGTGCCATCCTCCATAATAATCACCTGCTGACCTTGCACATTGCCCGCTACACCTGCTACAGTATCATTGAACTGCATGCGTACTGTTGTGGTGGGTTCTGGTTCTTTAACTGCTTCTTCACCAATGACGCTTAGTTTTGTCCGCTGTTCGTCTATTGCTTCACCTAGATAACGCAGGGAAAAAAACACATCCAATTCTGGGTTCTCAAGCTTTTTTTCTGATCCACTAACGATAATGGCTAGGGATTTTAAAAAATAGCCCATTAATATTTCTTGATCTTTTTTTGTTTTATCAACAGGAAGATAATTAACATCAATACTGGTTACTCTGGTTATCACAGAAGTTGCTACGGCCATAAAATCTTTTTCATCGGGATCTTGTTGTGCAAACCAAGTATTAAGGGTGCGCAATGGTGTGGACTGATAGAAAGCAGTTGTCACAAAATAATCTACCTTAAGAGGGTCTATGTTGGGTAAATAAGGGCTGATGGTTTCCACCAATTCGTCGCGCATGGCCAACATAATATCCAGATTTGGCGGTGGTTCTTCTGTTACCAGTTTTAATACACCCGCCGTTAATAAATCCGTCGCCGTGAATCGAGGATTTTTAGAATTTTTCTCATACCATAATTCCCCACTACTATTATATTTTGCCGGTAGCTCGCTTGGGATAAAATTATTATGCAAAGCCATTTCAAAAGCATCAGCAAAATCTGGGGATGCTTTATTATCGCTTTGATCAACACATAATTTAACCAAGGCAGTAAAGAAAAATTTTCGTGATTGACTAATCTCAGCGGGCATGGGGGGAACCTTTAATATAAATGGTTGGGATTATAGCGTGGGTTTGCCGTAATAATTATGTTGAGTACCGATTTGAGTGCCTTTTACATTTTTATCGCCTGAAATGACTTGTGGTGGTGACACGCCATTAAAATTGATGGTGAGGTCTTTAATTTTCATGGTGGTTTGTGCGCCATTGCCACTAATTTTTACTTCTTGTTCTGCCGCTGGTTTACCGGCTTCTTGATATTGCAACGCCTGTAGTTTGGTGCGTAGGGCATCCATTTCTTGCCCGGGGTAGCGTAGGGAAAGGAACGTTTCTTGTGCAGGGGTAACAATTGGTTGCTGAAAATGAAGATCCACCACCTTATGGGCGCTGAGGATGAGCTCTATAGTGTCTTCAGGAGAAAAAGAATCACTAATCCTATCCCACTTAGCATTATTAGAGGCCAGAGAAGTAGCGATATTGCTGGTTTGTTGCGGTGGGGTTATTCTGTTCATGACAGAAAGGGCAAGAAAATATTCATCTTCTGGCTTCAGTTCCGGGTCATTTTTTAGCCATTCACCCAAGGTTTGTAAGGGCAAGGCTTGAAAAAAAGCAACGCTGGTATTAAGAGAAATGTCTTCTGGGTAAGCGCCGCTCAGTATTTGGAGCATAGCATTAAAGGCGTCATCACGCAATTGTAAAAAATCTTCTAAATTTTGGGGTTTTTCGTCGGCAATGATTTTTATAGCCACCGCGGTTAATAAATCCATTGCGGTGAGGAGTGGGGATTCAGTATTTTTTCTAAACCATAAGCGGCTAGGGTTTGCAAATTCTTCTGGAACTTCCTTGGGAATATAGCCACCTGTAACGGCCAGTTGAAAAACCTTTAGAAATTCAGGGAATACTTCATTATTATTTTGTTCAGCGCACAAATTATTGGCTTGGTAGAGAGCGGGGAGATGGGTATCTTGCATTGGTTTTTCCCTTAAAAATTGGAGCGGGGCGTGGGTTAGAATTTATGCGTTAATATTTTTAATATGCGTTGGAAAGGTGTTTGTGGTGGTTTTTCTGGTGTGTTAACAGCTGTAGCTTGGGGTTGATGTTTTGCTACGGTGTCATTGTCAATAGTTTGGGGTAGCTCATCAAGGCTATTAAAAACCGCGCTCAAGCCAGTTTCTGTATTGGTAATAGTGGCTTTATCATTGTTATTAACCTCGATTTTACGGCCATTACCTGTAATTTTATGACCTTTAATCACTATTCGTTCTGGGGGTTGATCTTGAGGCATGACCATATTCTTTTTTCAATAAACAATAAAATTTCGTAATACTCTATATTTTTTAGATAAAAAGTCAAATATTTTATCTAAACCATATCATGTTAATGGGCTTGTTCGGGCTGGGGCAGGCGCGGCATGCGAAACACCACATTTTCTTCTGCTACCCTTATTTCTTCTACGGTTACGCTGTAATGCAGCCTTATTTTTTCCAGCAGCTCTTCTACCAAATGTTCGGGCGCGGAAGCCCCTGCGGTAATGCCCAGCCTTTTTACTGTTTGCAGCCAGCCCATATCTAAATTATCGGCACCATCTATCAGCCTTGCTTGTGGGCAACCGGTGGAAAGAGCCACCTCTACCAAGCGGTTGGAGTTAGAAGAATTAGCCGACCCCAGCACCAGCACCGCATCGGCCATTTCAGCAATGGCTTTCACCGCTTTCTGGCGGTTGGTGGTAGCATAGCAAATATCTTCACGTTTGGGGCCTTCAATGGTGGGAAAGCGTTGCTGTAATATGCCCACAATTTTGATTGTATCATCCACTGAAAGGGTGGTTTGGGTACAATAAGCCAGATGTTGAGGTGTTGTGGGCTGCACGCTTCTGGCATCGGCCTCATTTTCTACCAGTAGCACCGCCCCTTCAGGCAATTGCCCCATGGTACCCGTTACTTCAGGGTGACCGCGATGCCCTACCAAAATAATTTGCCGCCCTTCAGCAAAATGTTTTTCTGCTTCACGATGAACCTTAGTCACCAGCGGGCAGGTGGCATCAAGGGGAATTAAGCCCCGTTCTTTCGCGTCCAACGGCACAGATTTAGCCACGCCATGCGCCGAAAAAATAACCTTAGCACCAGCGGGTAGACCCGCTAAATTTTCTACAAATACCGCGCCCATGCTGCTTAAGCGGTTCACCACCGCCTGATTATGCACAATTTGATGGCGCACATACACTGGAGAGCCATAAAGCCGCAGTGATTCTTCTACCATTTGTACGGCACGTTCTACCCCCGCACAAAAGCCGCGCGGTGCAGCCAATAATATTGTGAGTGGTGGCTTTGCATTTATTGCATGGCTAGTCATTGGGCAGTGGCTCGCGATGGGGGTGTGGAACAAAATCGCTTTTCTTTATAAAGAAGCTGGTTACATTCTCATAGTTGATGATTTGCAGCAGCCAGCAACGCGCTATTGAAGAATAGGAATATAAGCATGAATAAAACCGCATTATATGATTTTCACCTGAGCCATGGCGGTAAAATGGTAGAGTTTGCGGGCTATCAGATGCCAGTACAATACCCCAAGGGCATTATGCAGGAGCATTTGCACACAAGGGCTTTGGCGGGTTTATTTGATGTATCGCACATGGGGCAGGTTATTTTGCAAGGAGCGGGGTTAGATAGCGCTTTGGAAAAACTGATTCCCACCGATTTAAGTAGCTTAAGCGTTGGGCAGCAGCGTTACAGCCTATTGCTGAATGCCGAAGGGGGCATTGAAGATGATGTTATGATTTTTCGTCGTGCCGATTCTTTGCAATTGGTGATTAATGCTGGCCGCAAGCATCATGATATGGCGTGGTTGCGCCAGCATTTACCCGCTCATATGAGTTTAACATGGCTGCAAAGCCATTCTCTTTTAGCATTGCAGGGCAAAGTGGCTATAGAAGTGGTGGAAGGGTTATTACCAGCGGTTAAAAACCTTAATTTTATGGAAGGCGCAGTATTTGAGCTGCACGGCCATGAATTGTTGATAACCCGCTCTGGCTATACAGGAGAAGATGGGGTAGAAATTTCAGTGCCCAATAAATTTGTGCAAGAATTGGCTCAGTTATTGTTGGCCGATGAGCGGGTGGCTTTGGCTGGCCTTGGTGCGCGCGATAGTTTGCGTTTAGAAGCTGGCTTATGCCTTTATGGTCATGATATAGATGATAACACCAACCCGATTGAAGCGGGTTTATTATGGGTGATTTCCCCCAAAAGGCGCGTGGCTTTTGATTTTATGGGTGGAGAAATGATAAAATCGGCGCATGTTAATGGTGCGGGTCGCAAGCGGGTGGGCTTAATGTTGAAAGAAAAAGGTATTGCCCGCGAGCATACCCCCATTTTAGACAAAGATGGCACACAAGTGGGCGAAGTAACATCAGGCGGCTTTTCGCCCAGTTTGCAACAGGCCATTGCTATGGGTTATGTTTTGGCAGAAAAAGCCGTGATTGGCGAAGAATTAATGTTAGAAGTGCGTGGTCGTCATTTGGCTGCCACCATATGTAAAATGCCCTTTGTTCAACATCAATATGCAAAAAAGAAGGCAGCATAATATGATTAAATTTACCAAAGAACATGAATGGATTCTGGTGGATGGCCAGCAAGGCAAAGTGGGCATCACTGAATATGCGCAGCAGCAATTGGGGGATGTGGTGTTTGTGGATTTGCCCGCCGTGGGTAAGAATTTAGTGGCGGGCAAAGAAGCCGCGGTGGTAGAATCGGTGAAGGCTGCCAGTGAGGTATATGCCCCAGTGGATGGTGTGGTGCTGACTGTTAATAGTGAATTGGGCAATCAGCCTGCTTTTATTAATGAAGATGCTCGTGGTAAGGGTTGGTTTTTTACCATGAATATCAGCAACCTTAGTCAGTTGGATGGTTTGCTGGATGAAGCTGCTTACGATAATTACCTGAAAGGCCTTGCCTGATGCGTTATTTGCCCCTGACTGATGCTAACCGTTCTGCCATGTTACAAACCATTGGCGTGGATAATGTAGCGGCTTTATTTGCTGACGTGCCAGCCGCAGCAAAATTACAGGCACCATTGGCCGATTTGCCCAATCATCAGGGGGAATTGGCGGTGGAGCGTCATTTAGGGCAGTTGGCAGCGCAAAATCTGGTGGCGGGTACGGTACCATTTTTTTTAGGCGCTGGCGTCTATCGTCACCATGTGCCCTCCACCGTGGATTATTTGATTCAGCGCGGTGAGTTTTTAACCTCTTACACGCCCTATCAGCCAGAAGTTAGCCAAGGCACATTGCAGTATTTATTTGAATTTCAAACGCAAGTGGCTTTAATTACGGGCATGGAAGTGGCCAATGCTTCCATGTATGATGGCTCTACCGCTTGCGCAGAAGCCGTGATGATGGCCACCAGAATAACGGGGCGCAAAAAAATATTATTATCGGGTAATCTTCACCCCCATTATTGCGCGGTAACAGAAACTATTGGCCAATTATCCCATATTGTTGTGGAATCGTTGCCGGTGGCGATGAATGGGGTAGAAAACTCAGCCGATGTTCTGGATGAAACTTTAGCTGCTTTTGTGGTGCAAACCCCAGATTTTTTTGGGCATGTGCATGATTTTACTAAGCTTTCAGCGCGCTGCCAAGAATTGGGTGTGTTGCTGATTGTGGTGGTAACCGAGGTGGTATCGCTTGGTTTACTGCCTGATTTGGGGGCCATGGGCGCGGATATTGTGGCGGCTGAAGGGCAATCGCTGGGCAATGCCTTAAATTATGGTGGGCCCCATGTGGGGTTGTTGGCCACCAGAGAAAAATTTGTGCGGCAGATGCCGGGGCGTTTATGTGGTGAAACCGTGGATGCTGAGGGTAAACGTGGTTTTGTGCTCACGCTTTCCACCCGCGAGCAGCATATAAGGCGGGAAAAAGCCACCAGCAATATTTGCACCAATGCAGGTTTATGCGCACTAGCTTTTACTATTCATCTTTCCCTATTAGGGGAAAAAGGCTTTAAGCAATTGGCCTTACTCAATCATAGCATGGCGATTGAATTGGCAGAATCTTTAGCTGCAATTAAAGGCGTGCGGGTATTGAATGAGGCGTTTTTCAATGAATTTACTCTGGAATTACCAGTGCCAGCGGTGCCTTTGGTAGAAAAATTGGCCAAGCAGGGCATATTAGCTGGCGTGCCGTTGGCGCGTTTATACCCTAAAGATGCCAGCATGAATAACCGTTTATTGGTGGCGGCCACCGAAACCACCACCCGTGAACATATTCAACAATTATCTACAGCACTTAGTGAGGCATTGGCATGAGCAGCGTGTTAAATAATAAAGGCCGCCCAACCGCGCCAGAAACAGTGGCTAATGATAGGGCAGAGCCATTGAACGAAATGGCAACCAGTACCGGCAATCGCGGTTTAATGTTGGAAGAAAAGCTGATTTTTGAACAAGATAATCCGGGGGCGTGCGGGGTGGATTTACCTGAAATTACGCCAAAGAAGCTGCGTCTTGGTGGTATTGCTGCGCGCGGTGATATTGGTTTACCCTGCCTTGATGAGCCATCGGTGGTGCGCCATTACACCCGTTTAAGCCAAAAAAACTATGCAATTGATGCTGGATTATACCCGTTGGGTTCTTGCACCATGAAGCATAATCCACGCCTTAATGAAAAAATGGCACGCTTGCCGGGCTTTGCCGATATTCACCCATTGCAGCCTTTTTCTTCGGTGCAAGGGGCATTGAAATTAATGCAGGAATTGGCTCATTGGCTTAAAACCCTTACCAATATGGATAGTGTTGCCTTAAGTCCGGCGGCTGGTGCGCATGGTGAATTATGTGGGTTGGCGGCTATTCATGCCGCCCATGCAGCGCGTGAAGGCGCTGGTCAAAAAACTTTACAGCAACGGCGGGTGATTTTGGTGCCAGAATCGGCGCATGGTACCAACCCTGCCACGGCAGCTTTTTTGGGCTATGAGGTGCAAACCATTCCCGCAGGGGAAGATGGCCGCGTGACGGCTGCTGCGGTACGGGCGCATTTATCGGATAATGTGGCCGCTATTATGCTCACCAACCCCAATACTTGCGGTTTATTTGAGCGCGAAATTAAAGATATTGCGGACGCCGTGCATGAGGCTGGGGCATATTTTTACTGCGATGGTGCTAATTTTAATGCCATTGTTGGGCGCGTGCGTCCAGGTGATTTGGGCATTGATGCCATGCATATTAATTTACATAAAACATTTTCTACGCCCCATGGCGGGGGTGGCCCCGGTAGTGGACCGGTGGTGTTTTCTAAGGCTTTAAGCCCCTTTGTGCCCTTGCCTTATTTACGCATGGATGGCTCGGCCCTAAGCTTGCAGGAATGGTTTGATGATGCGGGTGAGCAACAGCCTTTTGGCCGCTTGAAAGCTTTTCATGGGCAAATGGGGATGTTTGTGCGGGCGCTTTCTTACATGTTAAGCCATGGTGCGGATGGTTTGTGGCAAGCCGCTGGGGATGCGGTACTGAATGCTAATTATCTATTGGCCAGCTTGAAATCTGTATTGAATGTACCATTTCCAGCCCCTTGTATGCATGAAGTGCTATTTGATGATAGCAGCTTGAAAGGGACAGGTCTTTCTACCTTGGATATTGCTAAAGGCTTATTGGATGAAGGTTTTCACCCCATGACCATGTATTTTCCTTTGGTGGTGCATGGGGCGATGCTGATTGAACCCACGGAAAGTGAGAATAAAGCGTCGTTGGATCAGTTTGTTGGGGCAATGAAGCATTTATTAGCCAAGGCGCACACTGACCCTGATTCTCTGAAAACCGCGCCGCATTTTACGCCGCGTCGCCGTTTGGATGAAACCCGCGCTGCTCGTAAACCCATTTTACGGTGGGTGGATAAAGCCGTATAAGGTAAGGGGACTGGCTACTGGTTTGATGGAGGCGTGAGGTTCTTATACAAGAACCTCACGCCTCTTATTTTTTTGCCGGCTTTTGGTACCATTGGTTCTTCTGTGGTGTTGGCCAGTGCATTGATTCTATTAATTATTATTACCCAATATCAACAACGCACCGCGCCTGAAAATAGCCAGCTTCATTAAGGAAGGCGATTATCTAGGACATCGCCTCTACAGCAAAATTAAGGGATGGATAAAATCTAGCCCATGGAATTATTGTAGTTGCGGGCAATAGAGAGTTTTGGTGGAGCAGATAAAGTCAGCAGCTTAGCCTGGGCTAATTGTTGGGCCAGTTCTGCTGCTTCTTCAAAAGTTTTGCAAACCCTGTCGCCTGTTCTTTCTATGGCGGCGGTAATCATTAAATTATCTTCGCCGCCAAAGGCTTCAATCATGTTACCATCAGGGCCATAAATCATCCCATTGCTCTGCGTTATTCCCACGCCATTATAAACATCTTGAATCACCCGTTCTTCAAAAATGCGCTCATCCGCACTATAGCCCACAATAATCACATTGCCTTTATATTTAGATAGGGCAGACATGTATCCCGCTTCAAAAGCGGTGCCACAATCCATCGAGGGGCCATGAAACGGGTTCATATTTACCAAAATAATACCAATATTGCCGTCTTTACAACAATCATCCATCATTTTTTCATTAGCATCGGCAATAGTTTTTGCTGCAAGTTGCGGATTGTTAAAGGCTTCTGGTGGGATTTCATTATCAAAAGGAAAATGGCCAATAATGCCCAAGCTGGCCAAATAGTCCTTTTTTGCTTGCCCAATCTCAATAGCATTGGGAAAAAACACATCTGGCCCCGCTAGATAGGCATGAATATTACTGTGCATGGGCTGAATTTACCTTTTTTGGAGTGCAGAATATATTTTCCAACTCTTTGTTTTCACCATTAAACAAGAAAATCTATAAGCACAGATAAGCCAAAGCACAATGAAAAATTTAGCCGTTTCATACAAAAATAAACCGGAAAATTGTAGATGTTGGCGGGGAAACTGAGAAGCTGAAGTTGGGTTTTAGAGTACATAGAAGCTCTAAAAGGTATGAAATTGATACTAACTAACATCCGGTTGAACGGCGTTCAGCGACTTTATGATAGGTGATTTTATCCTTACTAACTTTAGATAGAAACAGGGTAGGATTAGAGACATTGTAATGATTGGTAGTATCAATGAGAAGGTCGGGCTGGCCATCATTATTTAAGTCACCGGCCCAAATTAACTGCGGGAAGCTATCGTCTAGGGTAGTTGGCGCAACCAGCGTAAATTCTTGATTATCTACGATGCCGATTAATTGATAGGCATCGTTCGTTTCATAACCATCGCCTTTGAGATGGATTTTGCTTTTTCCAAGCAATTTTACTGTAGATAGGCCGCCTTTGATTTCGATGGACTTACCGCCTTCAATGGAAGACGTATCGATAGGATAGGCTTTTATCGGTGTGCCTGTTTTAATTGCGATGCCTTTGATTAGAAATGCAGTGGCAGGATCTGAAATGATCTCTTTGCCGGTAAAAGGCCCTTTTTCGGGATCAATAACTTCATCTTTCACCGTTTTTACAGAGATAGTGACTTGTTTTGCCGTATATTTGCCATTTGATTCAATAATAGCAATCCAGCTTTCTCCATTTTTTACATCTTCAACTTCATCTTGATGATAAATTGAGTTTTGAAGAATGTGAATGGTTGCTTTTTCTGCTTTTACAGGCGCACAGACACACATTAGCATGGATAAAAAAATGAGACCGCTTGTTTTCATCTTACCAAATTACCCAAGTTTTTTAGAACCGCTCATTTTATTGTAATTACTGAATTCTAGGCGTCAAGGCGTGAAAAAGTGCGAAGCGCTCACCGAAACTTAAAACCAGCAGCAGCTCAGGTGCCCATGCTGGAGTAATCATTACTACACAAAAAAATCGGAAAATGGTGTTTACAGAGTGGGAGAAGCTGAAGTAGGGGGAAGCTAAACGAATATTTTTAGAAATAGAAATATGTTCAGGAAACAGCCATTTAGGGATCAGGACTTTAGAAGAGCAATGAGTTTTTCTTGTTGTTTTGTTGCTTCAAACCAAAATGCACCTGAAATTAATGTAACGCCAAAAACCAGCATTCCTAAAGGCACTAACATTATCATGGTTGCTTCGGCAGGTTTTGCTATAAAAGCAACGCTTGCCCCAGGCACAGCTAAAATTACGCCCGTAAACCACAAAGACATAAATGCAATAGTCAATGGGTGTAATTTCATTTTTATCTTTACGATAGAGCCAGATCTTTCAGGCATTACAAACCCAGTAACTCTGGGGGAAAAAGAATTCCTGTAATGAATAATACGATTTATTGTGAATGTTTCTTGAGAACATTCCCCTTCAAAATATCTGTGCTCGCGATTTATACGAAATAATTTCTTGGGTTCGGTATTAGCCTGCACAATATCCAAAACTTTTTCAGGTGAAAAAGAAGTATGAACATCAAATGTGTTGACGGGCCAGATTTTCATCATCTCAATCTTTATAAGGCGAGTTATCCTGTTTTACTTCTTCAATTATAAACAGTAACGCTTAAAATTAGCGTTGAGTAGTGCCCAGAATCTAGTTGGCTATACCCATTAATTTTTACCATTAAACAGGAAAATTTACTAGGGTTAGGACTCATAAAATTTAACCATTGCCATACAAAAAAATCGGAAAGCGGATGGTGCTTGCAGCGCGGAGAAAGTTGGAATATCGGCTGGAATCTAAAGTTCCATACAGTTTTATTCTTCATTCGCAACCGGCCAATTTTGCAGCGCGATTTCTACAACTTTCAATAACTGCTTTTTAGATGCACCGTTTCTGGCTTGTATGGCCAAGCCAGAATTAAGCGTCATGATATAACATGCCAGAGCTTGAGGATCGGCATCCTTCGGCAAATCACCATCTTTCTGCGCTTGTCGGAAACGATCCGCCATCCACCCTTCGGCTGTTGCTATCATCTTAGCCATTTGTGTGCTGATTTTCTGCGACTCTGGGCTGGTGATAAGTGCCCCTTGTATCATAAGACAACCATTAGGTTTATCTCTTTGAGTAACCAGATCCACTTCACCCTTCAGTATAGCTTCTGCCACGGCGCGCGCTGTTTTCTTTTTGAATGACTCATGATAAATATGACCAGCTTGATCGCTATATAGGCGCACGGCCTCCCAGAACAAATTTTCTTTATTGCCAAAGGCTGCATAAAGGCTTGGTGCTTTGATGCCGATTGCTTCGGCCAAGGCAGCAATAGAAACTCCCTCATAGCCATGTTGCCAGAATAGCCTGAGTGCTATTTCCAGCGCATTCTCTATGTTAAACTCACGTGGACGGCCTTTAGGCATGATGATAGCTCATTTCTTTAGTGATCGTTATAATATATTTGACAAGGTTTTGCAAGGGTTATATATGTAGCGTTCACTATAGAATAAACATATAAGAGAGCGCATGACTAAAAATAACACTGTTACTTTGCACCGTATTCTAGCGGCAAAGCCTGAGAAAATATATCGCGCATTTCTTGAGCCAGATGCATTGGCCAGATGGCTTCCACCAGAAGGTTTTACCTGCACCGTGCATCATTTGGATGCAAAAGTTGGTGGCACACATAAAATCTCGTTCAGAAATTTTACGACTGGTCATACCCATTCATTTGGCGGTGAGTACCGCGAGCTAATACCTAACCGCCGCCTGCAATATACTGATAGGTTTGATGATCCAAACCTATCAGGAGAGATTATTGTCACGGTAACACTAAAGGAAGTTTCCTGTGGCACGGAATTAAATATCACGCAGGAAGGCTTGCCTGATGTTATCCCGCTGGAACATTGCTATTTGGGTTGGCAGCAATCGTTGCAGTTTTTGGCTAAAATTGTTGAGCCAGAAATCAATCAATAAACCATCAAGGGGTATGAACCATGAAAAAAAATACGATTTGCCTATGGTACAACCACGATGCTGAAGAAGCCGCAAATTTTTATGCTAAAACCTTTCCCGATAGCAAGGTCGTTGCGGTTCATAAAGCACCCTCCGATTATCCAAACGGCAAAGCTGGCGACACAATAACGGTTGAGTTTACAGTGTGCGGGATTTTGTGTATCGGCCTTAACGGAGGGGCTACCTTTAAGCACAGCGAAGCCTTTTCCTTTCAAATTGCTACCGACACTCAAGAAGAAACCGACCGCTACTGGAATGCTATTATCGACAATGGCGGTACAGAGAGTGAGTGCGGCTGGTGTAAGGATAAGTGGGGCTTATCGTGGCAGATTACCCCGCGTATTTTAACCGAGGCAATAGCTACGGGCGGAAATGTTGCAAAACGAGCGTTTGGGGCAATGATGGAAATGCAGAAAATCGACATCGCCAAGATTGAGGCAGCGATACGCGGATAACTTTAAGAATAGGAGAAAAATATGGGTTACGTTGATGGATTTGTTATCCCCGTAAAAAAAGAGAATATTGAAGCTTATCGCAAAATGGCAGAAAAAGGTGCTGAAATATGGATAGAACACGGCGCATTGGACTACAAAGAATGTGTGCTTGATGATTCTAATGAAAGTGAATGGTGCACAACTTTTGAAAAAGCCACCCAATCGAAAGAGGGGGAAACCATTATATTTTCCTATATTGTCTATAAAGACCGCGCTCACCGCGATGCGGTAAATGCAAAAGTGATGGCCGACCCTCGGATGAAAGATGGCTGCAACCTAGAAACGGCACCGTTTGATTTTAAGCGCATGGCATATGGCGGCTTTCAAACCATTGTTGAGAAGAAATAGGCCTAAAACAAAAAACCCGCGCGGAGAAAGTTTGAATAGGGTTAGGGAGTTTGTTGAAGTTTTGAAGATGTGGGGTTATTTAAATATTGCAGCTTAAAAGGTGCCCTGTGTCCAAGGTAAAATATTGTAATGCTTTCCAAGATTATTTTCAAAAAATCTTAGAGAATGGCAAGAATCAATAGCGAATGCCTTGTTTCTTGCCTGTTGGATAGTGCTTATATTCATATATTTAATAAGCTTTCTTGGAGAAAGAGCTAAAATATTATGCAAAAATTCTGGGTTGATTGAGGCAACAAAGATATGTTTGGGTGAAATAGCCAGTGCCAATGCCCAATTTGAGCTTTCCATACTGCCCAATACTACCAACGGCCTATCTGAAGAAAGTAGATTAGTTCCTTCTACATTTCTTTTTAATACAAACCACTGCATTTGCATTACAGAGAGCGCAAATGTCTTATTAATCATACATTCGGCCATTAGATCATGACCATAATTTTCTAATATCATCAGATGATATTTCTCCATATACTCAAGTAGGCTGTGGCCTTTTAATTCTTTCTTTATTTCTTCTTCCTCTACTGTTGGGTGATTCTTTAAAAGATCCTCCCGCAAAGTTTTTTCTGCGCCTTTAGTATAGTAATTCCACATTTCTGGAGTGCGTATTCTGAGTGAAACTATAAAAACAGCGAAATAATATCGGTCTTGGTCAGATAAATTAACTGCACCGTCCATTTTTTGAAGTTTTTGAAGTACTGTTGCGGCGTTATTGTCTAATAAGGAAAACAATTTCTGCTCAATAGCATTCCGCTTCTGATCTTCAACGCTAATGGTATACGAATATAGTTCACGAACTACGCAAATGGATTTTGTACTTTGCCTGTATGGACGAAGAATACGAGAATTCTTTCTCTCATAAACTACCACCTTCTTTTCTTGATCTTCCCACGGCTTGAAAAAGCTTCGAGGCACATAATGGTGGTCTTTAGGAGTGCTCAATGCAAATGCCTAACGTGAAGTGAATGTTGCTAGAACCGCCCATCTATTTGAATTCCTTAATTTCTATCCGAATCCACCCCAATTGGGTATGGGAAATTTATAACCAGAGCTAGCTCGGGCACCCATGCTGGATTGAAACTACAATAGTCGCTTATTTGCAAATGCTCTGCCAGAATGTGACTTTAAGTATTTCTCAAATTCTAGCGCTTTATATTTATCTGGAAAAGCGCAATACCAAACAAGCTCCCATGGAGCGAATTTTGAGGTATGAGGGGATTTTCCAGTATTATGGTCTGCAAGCCGTTGCTTCAAATCTTCCGAGGCGCCTGTGTATTGCTGATCGGGAACATTAATGCTCCTGATAATGTAAACATACCACACTTATACACTCCAGCTCGTCGTCGCCCTAAAGGGCTATGCCGAGCACTGCTTCGCCTAAGATCGCCTATACACTAAGAGTGGCTGCGCCACGCGTAGCTGAAGGCGAAGCGTGGTGCACCAGCGCGGAAAAAGTTCGAACCGCCTAATGCAATTTTTTGAGGGTTTACAAGGGATGGGAAAATTGCTCACATGTCCAGAAGCTCAAGCTGGCAAATATTTCCAGCGGGAGCCACTGGCTGTGTAATGTTCACTTTTGGTAAGTGGTGATGAGTTGCGCCAGCAATTCCAAGATTAGCTTGAAATTATTAAAATCTATCGTGTCTTGAGTTGGTCGGACAATTTTTGTCGCCAACACCTGTTTTGAGTAGTGTTTTTGGTTATCGAATTTCTTGCCATTTTCGGCTGAGAAAGTTTTACCATCAAGCACAGTTGCTAGGACTGACGGAGCAAAAAAATCTTCAATTTTGTTATCTTGCCCGCCTGTCATCGGCAGAATAACAACGTAAAGGTTTTTTATAACAGGATAAATAGAGTTTGATTTTCTATCGTATTTTATGCCGTCTATGCAGAAATCTTTTTTTAGTTTTTCCACCATACCATGTGCTTTCTCGTCATTATCTAACAAGATGATAACGGGATACTTTCCACTCTGCATTGTGAAAGATAAATTTTCTTGATAATGGCTTGCAAAACTTATGAGTGCATCTGCTCCATCGTGGATTCGCATTACTTCACTGACTCGCCGCGTAAACGGGAAGAAATCGATTGCATGCGGGAATTTGAAGATATTTTTCTTCGTCAGCTGCTTGATCGCAGCTTTGAGATATATACTGTCGGTCTTGCCTTCGCATAAAATGAGTGGCCGCTCAAGCGCCGCAAAATAACGGAAATGTAGAAATTTAGAATAAAGCTCTGTTGGCCCATCTAACTTCAGGCGCTTTTTTTCCTTTTTAGCAGTTTCAATCATCGCTTCGCGTCGGATACGATCTTCATCTGTACGACTGAATTCTTTGATGAAATGGATATGGCTTAAAATGCCTTCGAGTTGCCGGATGGATGCGGGTTTATCGCTACCGGGAAGGAAAAAAGAACCTTGAGAAAAAAGCGCATGACACATTGAGCGGGCATAGCGGTAATATTCGCTTTTGATGTTCACTTTCTTATTAACGACGAGGCTCGTAACCATTTGCCGGGATGGGCGAAACTGGAGGCGCGTTTTGGCTGGATTTATATTGAATCCGGAGTGTTTGATGATGCTTTCAATTTCACCCCCAACCACCCATTGGTTGGGCTTATCTGATGGCGTGGCTAGTTTTTCAGGCAATGCCTTCTGATTGGTGGAAAATGTAATGTCATCTGCATACCGGGAATATGTGCAGCCATATTTTTTTGCCCGCTGGGTTAAGCGGACATCGAGAATATGAGTAATAAGATTTGTGATGATCGGTGAACATGGGCTGCCTTGCGGGAGTTCATTTTGATGACATGCTATTTGCGCGATTAAGGTGGCTACCGCAGGGGGCAACTTGAAGTCATTGTTGCTGATAAAGAACCCTCGCACGCGCCCGAAATTGAAGGAAGGAAAAAAGTCTGCCAAATCCAAATTAAGGACATAGCGCCGATTGCGGTGGCATCGTGCATTTGTGTGGATACCAAGAACAAGATTACCGTCTGATTCGGTTTTCATTTTCTTTATAAAGCCATGCGCGAGCGGCTTTCTTCGAGGGGTCTGCTTGCTTTCAATTTCTTGTATGCAACTGTTTAGAACATTTGCGAGTCGTCTTTGTGCAAGTTTAAGGCCAGCGTTGGGGGCGTTAATTATTCGTTCGCCGCCCGATTTTTTGGGGATAGTGAATTGCGTATATTTCTTTTCGGCGGGAATCTTAAACAAGAGGTAAGCTAACTTTTTTGGCTCAAACCCTAAAAGGGGAGCGAAGTCCTGAATCGATGTCGTGCCTTTAAGTTTCTCCAAATATGACATGCAGATTAGCGCCCCTAGAATTATTAGGCTTATGGATACTCTTATGCGATGACGACAGCGATACGCATATCATACATCGTGCATTAACGATTCAGGGTAGCAAAACCACCTGACATTGAGGACATATATTGCGATCCGCAATAACAAATCTATCCATAAGCCTATGCCGACAATACAGCCGCCAACCAATTTGTAAAAGCCTGAATTGCTTTAATTTATACTCAACCACAGCAAGATAGTTAGAACCGCACATCTTATTGAACTCTAAGTATTCGCGCCTCGATAGGCCAAATTGGGTGGGAATCAATCAGTAAAACTTAGAACTAGCGCCAACTCAGGCCCCACGCGGACTCGAACCGTTTTCTAAACGGCTACTTCCGAAGTGGTGCACCAGCGCGGAAAAACTTCGAACCGCTTGGTGCAATTTCTTGAAGCTTTACAGCGCTTAGGTTCTTTGTTCAAACAGAGTTCATTTCTAGTAAATCTTCCCGATCGGATTCAAAGCGTGGTAGCCCAATAGTATGCGCTAAACCCAGTTTCGAAATAATCTGAATAAATCGCCAAGATGGGTCACACTGGCCTTTTTCCAAACCTATTCGCGCAGATTCAGGGAATGCATGATGGTTATTATGCCAACATTCTCCATACGTTAAAATGCCCATGTAGGGTAGATTGGATGCTTGCACAGCGGCATCCTTAACCTGCCAGCGCCCTGGCCCCGGATTGTGGCAGATGTATGTTATCGACCAATGGCCAATAATTGAAAGCGGAACACGAACAAAAATTCCCCATACCACCCATGACCATCCTCCAAAATAATACAGTGGGATGGCTAAAATAATTTGATGATAACGCCATGTTTTTTCAAAGAAACGATACCAAACATCTTTTGCAATTTCTGGTTCAATTATGAATTTTGGTGGAGTGGTAAATTCAAAACGGTAGAATAATTGCCAAGTTAGATCCCTTAAATATCCGCGTTTGTGTGAGAAAAAGTCATGGCATGCTTTTTGACGTTGCGCCCAATCTCTTGTGTCATGAATTTTTAGAATACCAAATGGGCCGGACATGCCCACTAAAACGCCCATATAAATTAGCAGCCTTTCAAACCACTTTGGTGATTTAAAGGCTTTATGGATCATCATACGGTGCATGCCAACGCTATGGCCAATAAGCAGCATGAAGTATGTAAGCACAACGCACATTAGCAGCGCGTCCCACGAGAAGGTGAGTGGTGCGAACAAAAGTGCTAAAACTAAAGTGCCTCCATTCCAGATTACTTTTTGCCAATCTAGAACAATGCGACCATCAAGCGGTGATGCATTGCTTCCATCAATTCTAAAAACTGGCTTCATCATAAGAATTTTTGACTATTTTGTTAGAACCGCTCATCTCTTTGAATTACTTAATTTCTATCCGAATCCATACAAATTGGGTATCGGAAAGTTAGAACCAGAGCCAACTCCTTGACCGAAGCGGACTCGAACCGTTTTACAAACGGCTACTTCCGAAGTGGTGCCCCTGGCCGGAGTCGAACCAGCACGTCGTTAAACAACAGATTTTGAGTCTGCCGCGTCTACCAATTCCGCCACAGGGGCACTCTAATTAACTGAAAAACTTGGTGGAGCCACGCGGGATCGAACCGCGGACCTCTACAATGCCATCGTAGCGCTCTCCCAGCTGAGCTATGACCCCGTAATCAGTGGAAATATCTTTAGCCTGAAACTGGCTGTTTGCACAAGAGTGAAAATCACTATTTTTCCGCGGCAAAATTACAATATGGGTGGTATGATACCGAAGCGCTGGGTATAAGCATGGGGCAATGAAAGATTTATTGCCATGCCGCACTTGACAATCGCCACAAAAAGTTAAGATTCTAACTATAAAAACAATCAAAACAGGCAATAAAATGCAGGGCACTTCTAAACTTCACCATGATGGGCAGCAACAGATTGTAACCCTATTAAATCAGGAATTGGCATTAGCCATAGACTTGAAATTGCAGGCAAAGCAAGCGCATTGGAATGTAAAAGGGGCGAGCTTTATTGCCTTGCATCAGCTATTTGATTCGTTAGCCACCATCATGGATGAGCTGGCCGATAATCTGGCCGAGCGGGCTTTACAATTGGGTGGCGTTGCCTTGGGCACATTGCAGGAAGTGGCTGGCCGTTCTAGCCTGAAGCATTATCCTGCTACCATGCAGCATCAAGAAGGGCACTTGAAAACCTTAGTGGCCTCGCTGGAGCATTTTAGCGATAGCCTGTATCACGCTATCGATACGGCAACCCATGAAGCTGACCCTGTGACTGCCGATTTATTGACACAAGCGGCTGCCCTTGTTGATAAGCAGGCTTGGTTTCTACGCGCTCATATTGTGGCGCAACCCCATTAATGACTTATAGAAAGAATTGAGGAAATAACGACATGACCATTCAAGCCTTACGCGACCAGTTAGGGGATCACGCTAAAGATATTCGCCTGAATTTAGGTTCAGTGCTCACCGTAGAAGGCGCCCCCGATTTAAGCTTGAATCAAATTCACGGTATTGCTTTAGCCTCGGCTTATGCCACCCGCAACCAAACGGTTATTGCCGCTATATTAGCCGAAAACACATTAAGTGATGCCGAAGCCAATGCCGCTAAGGCCGCGGCCAGCATTATGGCGATGAATAATATTTATTACCGTTTTGTGCATTTGGTAGAAGATAAAGAATACAGCAAAATGCCAGCAAGATTGCGCATGAATGTGATAGCCGCCCCCGGCATTGCTAAGGTGGATTTTGAATTATTTTCACTAGCGGTTTCCGCCATTAATGGTTGCGGTATGTGCATGGAAGCCCATGTGCATGAGGTAATTAAAGCTGGGATCAGTAAGCAGGGGGTACAATCTGCTATTCGCATCGCCGCCGTTATTAATGCAGCGGCGCAAGGGTTGGTATAGGGTAGTTTTTTATAGATTCTGAATATAAATATTGTATTTTATATTATTATCGTTATATTATAAATAAGTGACAAATCAACGGAAAGGTATGGGTTACATGAATCAAGCCATTTCAATTGAACAAGACAAAAATCAACTATTATCCTCTGTGGCTCATCGTAAAAAACAGCCAATGAGTAAGGGTTCTAGAAACAATGCCCTATTGGGTATTGCGGGTGTAGCGCTGTTTTTTGCTGGTGCTGGTCATTGTGAAACAATTCCCGGTGGTACCGCTATATTGCTGGGGGCTGGTGCAGCAACCATTGCCTTGCGGCGGTTTTTATTAGTAGCGTTAGATAAAAAATAAATTCAAAGGATACCCCTTGTTTTCTCCCCCCCTAAAGATCCCAATAAGCCGAGCCTCGCGCCTTATTTTAATGCCGCGGCCGGTGGGATGTTTGGGTTAACAACATTTGCTGCTGGGGTCGGTAATTCTGATAATATACTGGGCGAGGTAGCGGCGGTTTGTGGTTTAGGGGTAACTGTGTATACTGTGAAATGCTTTTTGCACCACTCCAATCATTATCGCCGCCCACCTTTATAGGCTTAGACGCTGCTGCATGAAATTGCTTTTGCGGTGGGCATACCGGCCTAATTTGCTAATGGCATTCATGTTAGAAATATCGGTAATCACGGCGGCTTCTAATTTTTGTGTTTCAATAATGGCTTGCTGTAACGCTGCGCGTAATGCGTTGGGTATGGCGAGCGTTTCTTCAATGGTTTGCAGCAATAATTGAGCGCTTGGGCTATTTTTATTGCTAAGAGCGTGATGGTTGAGATTATCCAATAATTGTTGCTGCTGTTGTGGCTCTATAAAATCTTTGAAATTGGCTAAAATTTCTTTGTAGGCAAAGATAACAAATTCACCGCCACCAAGCCCTGCTTCATAGGGGTATTCACAAGGATGCCGCTGTTCTAAGGAAAATTGTTTATAGATGGGTGTTTGACGAAAAACATCAATTTTTTTTCGCCCTTCCCCCTTAAGGGTAGAATTTTTGATTCTTTCTTGGGTATGGCGTATCCCCGTAGAACATTCAAGCAATTGCTGAATTAAGGGGGCATCATGGGTAAGCAGAACAAAAAGGGTTTCACTGGGCGGGGATAAGTGAGGCAAAATATTAGTGTAGAGATCGAGATAGGAAATATCTGCCGTGTTTTTATGGGTTTTATCTAATAATTTATTACTCATATCACTGAGTAATGGTTTTTGTGTCCATGGCCATAAAGGGGTAAGGCGCACGGCTTGAATAGCGCCAGCTTTTTGCCAGAAATCTTTTTCTAGGGGCAATTGCAAATTTTCATATAAATGAGAAAAATGCCGTGAAGTGGGGTCGTTAAAATCAATCCATGGATAATTAGCCATGGGTGATGTATGGCCTAATAAAGGCAGCATCTCGGGTTCTAACATACTGAAAACAGCATGAGAATAAAGCTTTAGCTCCTGCACGGATTTGATCATTCTGGCCATGTATCCCTTTTCATTTTTTTTGCTGGTATCAGCAGAAAAAGCAGGGATTTTTTGTAAAGATTCCACCCAGAAGCGTTTGGCTTGATCGGCCGCCTTATTCACAATGGGGTCAGTGAATACATAGTTGTTGGAACGGTTGATATGAATATGCAGATGAATATCACTGGGGTTGTTGATTATTTTGTTCTGTCCATATTCAGAAGGGGCTGTTTTTAATATAGCAAAAGCATGTTCTTTGATGATGGCCGCGGTAAGCTCAACGGCTGCAATCATCGGATCAACAATTTGTGGGAAAATATCTGTGGCCAATGTTTGGCGAAAATGACGACAAGTATTGGTGGGCAGAATCAAGGCCCATTCAGCATTTTCTTCAATAAAACGGGCAAAACTACTTTTTTGCTGATTGAAAAGGGCTAAAATTTCAGGGGTAGTACCGTTGGATTTTTCATGAAAGCCTTGCTCGGTATCGATAATATATAAGTTGCGTAGCCCCGTGATGTTATAAAGCTGGCGTAAGGCTTTTAATAATTTATAGGGTTGCCCCCCCAATTCACCGCAAGCATCCACCGCCACATAAATATTTTTAATAACCGGTGCTTGGTGCGGCGAGCAATGATTATTATCGTATAGGGTCAATGGCTTTTACCATAGAGTAATAAATCCAAGCGATCCATTTGTTGTTTTTTAGCGGTAAGCGACGGTTGATACAAAGGAAGTTGATAATAATGCAGCAATTCTTCAACCGCGGCGTAGTTTTCTAAGCCCAGCTGATTGGCTGCCTCGCGCCAGCCAATCTCGCCATCACTAAAAGCCTTGATCACGTTAAAAGTTAGGCAATCACTCAAGCCGCTGCCTCTTGTGCATTACTGAGGTTGAATACCCGCGCAAAGATAAAATCAACATGCTGTTGATAGGCCTTTGCATCAAATAACAGCTCAATTTCTGTGTTTGAGAGATGTTGTTTTACTAGCGGTTGCTGTAATAAATGATGTTTGAAGCTACCTTCGCCTATCATATGGGTATCTTGAAAGCTTTGCATGGCCGCTTGTTGTACAGCGCGATAAGCATCCTCCCGCGAGACGCCCTTTTGCGTGAGTGCCAGCAATATTTTTTGTGAAAACACCACCCCGCCCAAATGGTGAAGATTTTTCAGCATTTTTTCAGGGTAAATCACCAATTTTTCCATCATGCCTGCTAGGCGATGAAGGGCAAAATCCAGCGTTACACAAGTATCCGGGGCAAGTACCCGCTCCACGGAAGAGTGCGAAATATCGCGTTCATGCCATAGGGTAACATTTTCCAAAGCAGGGGTAACAGCACCGCGCACCAACCGCGCTAATCCGGTAAGGTTTTCACTGAGCACGGGGTTGCGTTTATGGGGCATAGCCGATGAGCCCTTTTGGCCTTTAGAGAAAAATTCTTCCGCTTCTCCCAATTCACTGCGCTGTAAATGACGAACTTCAGTCGCCAAATTTTCAATAGAAGAGGCAATTACCCCCAAAATGGCAAAAAACATAGCATGGCGATCCCGCGGGATCACCTGCGTGGATACTGGTTCTGGTTGTAGCCCCATTTTTTCAGCCACATAGGCTTCAATAGCAGGGTTTACCGTCGCAAAAGTACCCACAGGGCCAGAAATGGCGCAGGTAGCAATTTCTTTTCTAGCTTGTAGCAATCGTTCTTTACCGCGGGCAAAAGCAGCATAATGCCCCGCCAATTTCAGGCCAAAGCTGGTGGGTTCGGCATGAATGCCATGGCTACGCCCCACGCAAGGGGTATAGCGATGTTCCATAGCGCGGCTTTTCAAGGCAGCCAAAACCCGATCCATGCCCGCCAGCAATAAATCGCAGCTTTGGGTGAGTTGTACGGCAAAGCAGCTATCCAGCACATCCGATGAGGTCATCCCCTGATGTAAAAAACGGGCTGGCTCGCCCACATATTCAGCCACATTGGTTAAGAAGGCCAATACATCATGTTTCAGTTCGGCTTCCAGCTCATTGATTCGCTCTATATTAAAATTTGCCTTGGCTCTAACGGCTTGTGGCACATCCGCGGGAATAGTGCCAAGGTTGGCCATGGCTTCTAATGCTAGGATTTCTATTTCCAGAAAAATTTTAAACTTATTTTCTTCGGTCCAGATATTGGCCATTTCTGGGCGGCTATAGCGAGGAATCATGATTTATTCTACCATAGTGAGCATATAACTGGCTATGTAGCATGTGTCTTTTGCGTTGCATAGGTTCAACAACGCCGCTGTATTAACACATCATCAACAAAAGCTTGTGTAGCCTTTGCATAGTAAGATGTTTAATAAATAATATATTCAATAGGTTGTGAGGGGAAAGCGTGGAAACTGGCGAATTATTTACCTTAACCAGAAAATGCCGCGTTTGTGGCAATGAGCATCTGGCACCTATTGTTAATTTGGGCGAGCACGCGCTCACGGGGCGTTTCCCCGCTAAAAAAGACCCCGACCCACCGCATGGTTTATTGCAGTTGGTGCGTTGTGATACCGAAGCCAAGCCCGATGCTTGTGGCTTAGTGCAATTGCAGCATCAATTTAACCAGTGGGAAATGTTTGGTTCTTCTTATGGTTATCGCTCTTCGGTAACCACCACCATGGTGCAGCATTTACGCGGCAAGGTAGAAAATTTATTATCGCTGGTATCGTTACAGGCAGGGGATACGGTACTGGATATTGGCTGTAATGATGGCACATTGCTGGATTGTTACCGCCATATTCATGGGGTGAATGCTGTGGGCATTGATCCTTCCAGCGGTCAGTTTGCTGCAGTTTTTCCACCCCATGCGCAATTACTGGTGGATTTTTTCAGCGCAAAACGGGTGCGTGAGCTGATTGGGGACAAAAAAATAAAAATTATTACCTCCATTGCCATGTTTTATGATGTGGATAACCCGCTGGGTTTTATGCAGGATATTCGCTCGCTATTGGCCGATGACGGCGTGTGGGAAATGGAGCAATCTTATCTGCCCGATGTGGTAGAAAACATGACCTATGACACCATCTGTCACGAACATGCCACTTATTACCGTTTAGAACAAATAGCATGGTTGGCAGAGCGCGCCGACCTTACGATTATTGATGCCGAAATGAATAATGTGAATGGTGGCAGTTTTCGCGTGGTATTGGCCCCCAAAAACACCCCGTATCGGGTTAATCGCAATGGTATTCAAGCCTTGAAAAGGCGGGAACGCGATTATACCGACCCTGCCACCTACGCCAAATTTGCGGCCGATGTAGCAGACCATCGGCGGATTGTGCGGTCATTTTTTGAGCGCAATGCTAAAAAGAAAATATTTGGCCTTGGTGCTTCTACCAAAGGTAATGTGTTGCTGCAATATTGTGGTATTACCAAAAAGCAGATGCCCTATATTTTAGAACGCTACCCCCAGAAATTTGGCTTAACCACGCCAGGTACCCGTATTCCAATTATTTCTGAGGTAAAGGGGCGCGCTTTACAACCAGATTATTTATTTGTGTTGCCATGGCATTTTCGCGATGAAATTTTTGCCAGAGAACAGGAATTTTTGGATAAGGGCGGGTTATTGGTGTTTCCTTTACCCCGTTTTGAGGTGGTGGGCAAAGGTGGGCAAGTGGTGCAGCGGTTGGAAATGCTGTAATAGAAAATTGGCTATAGCGTTAATTCTTAGGGGATAGAAGCATTTTATGGGCTTGCCGTTGCATTTATTGTAAGGATGAATGAAGGGATTTTTCTCGCTGTTCTGCTTGGTGGGCGATGTTTTGTTTGATTTGACCCTGCTCATAATAGTTTAGCGGTTTGTTTTCCCACACATAATTATTATCTTTATTTTTTATCATCCCTTCTTTGAGATAGAAGGCATGGGCGTTATCGTTAAATATATGGGCGATGCAAACAGAAATTTTACAGCCTAAGGCCGTGGCTAATGGTTTTAGAAAACATTGAAAGGCAACACTGCCCATACCAGTACCCTTAAAAACTCCATTGGTGCCGCTAAAAAGACTCTTGATATTGATGTTTTTATGAGGACACAAACCAAATGTGAGTTCGGCGGCATCACTACCCCAAGAAAATAGCAAGCCGACATCATATTGAGTTTGTGTGCTGTTAGGGCGTTTTTGGAAGTAAATAACTTTTACCGTGAGCTCTTTTTCCCTGAAGCTACCCTGGGCAGCAAGGGAATGATTATCAATCTGATCAATATCAGTGATGAGATCATGCCACCGATAATATTGCCAGATGGGCGCCTCATGAATGTTGTGTGCCATTAAAAACCCTTGAGCTTTAGTAACGGGCAGGCGCTTTTTTTTATTGCGCGTGGGTTGTGTCGCTTGGCTTAGCTTGGGTTGGGGCAGCTTGGCAATAATATCTTGTTTAATTTCATGCAATAGGCTTGCTTTTTCTTTGTCAAATTCTGTCAATAATTCTTTATAATGGGGGTGCTGCATATATTCGGTTATCACTTCTAATAATTGCTGATTGGCCAGATCGGCATTCGGGCCAATAAACACAGGAATTTCATTGCATAAATTTTTTATTGCTGTTCGCTCAATAGAGCTTAATGGCTCGCTCGGTGCTTTATCTAAAATGTGATGGGCATCACCATGTTCAATAATCTTTTCAATTAATTGGTTGCGGGATTGTCGGTAATAATCTTCCAATTCTCCCAAATAGGTTGGTAATAATGATTGATAATCCTCATAATGCCATAATACTGCTTCAAAATTACTGTAATGAACCATCAGGGGCACTGCCTGTTTGGCTAATTTTTCTTGCAGGTTGATTTGTGGATGTTGTGGTTTTGGCGGTGGCGGCAAATCGGGTGATTGGACAATATAATATTGAAGCTGCGTAAGAAATTCATTATCCAATAGGCTAAAATCACGATCGTCCAGCAGGATTTCTTTAATGTAGTGGCCCAGATGTTGGTTACTTTTTTCAGCCGCTGCCCCCACATAAACAGGAAAATTATGTATGTTTTTCAATATCATGGTTTGTGCTAACATCGGATCATCAAGATGGTAGAGTTGCTGTAAATTCTCTAGCAATTCACCATCATTAAATAAATAATTGGCCAATTGTTGGCGGCCATGGGTAATGGCTTTTTTCAGCGCATCCATTTCATTATACCAGTGGCCAGTATGCAGAGCTATGTGAGGATTGGTAATATAATCGTAAAGCCTTGAATTATTGTCGCTAAGCATAATAGTGGCTGCAGCAGCGGTGGTTAAACCTAAAGCAAAACGTTGTTCTGGCTGATGCCGTGTTACATCATATTCACCGCGCGGGTTTTGGTTGGCGGGTATAAAATCGCTATGGGCTGGTTGATGGTATCTACCATCAAAAGCAATGGTGTGATAGCTGTTGGATTTATACTCACTCAGGTGAAAGCCGGAGCTGATGATCTGATCTGGATGGGTTAACCCACCCTTGCCTAAATATAGGGTGAATTTTTCAGGATCATAAATGCAGGCGGTGGCTGTAATATTGTTACGGCAAAGCAAGTGTGATTGTTCTATTATTACATCTTCTTCGCTTGAAGCCATGGCATACACCGCATCCAGAACATTAGTGATGGATGTGGGGGATAATATGGAATTAGCACCAGCAAGAATTACCCGATTTTTGCCCTTGGGCATGAAAGCAAAGGCTTGATCGGAAGAAGCCGAAGAACATATATCATTATGAATAACATAGCTGATAGCCGTTTGTGTGGGGTCGTGGGGCTCATTTTTTATTGCTAGAAAATGGCAATTGCGCAGATTTTCAGTGGCGGCTTTTTGGGTGTTGGTAATAAACCCGCCTAGGCCTTCATCAATAGTAATGGCCTCCTTATCGATTGTTTGAATTTCTAGGCGATAGGCACTATCGCGTGCATAAATCAGGATTTCATTATATCGAGCCGCCGCTTTTTCATTGATCGCTTTTAATTCCCAGCTTTTTGAAATATCCTTTTTTCTCACCGTTTGTATATAATCGGCATTATGCGTGAGAATATGGCTCATTTTTTGCGTGAGTTGATCGGCTAGCCTATCAAAAACATAGTGAGCCAGTTAAATTTCCTGTTGTTGTAGAAAAAAATCCGCCGCGTGCAGATAATGATTGATGGCCTTATCAATAAAGCCCTGTTGGGCAAGTTTTTCGGCCTTATTAAAAGTGAGTTTGCCTTTTTTGAGGGTTTTGTTATCACCCGCCAATCGATTAGTGGTAAATTTGAAATGAGTGAGCCGATTATCTGCCCGTACCACATTTTTTGTGTGCGGTGGTTTTTTGTGCGGCGGGCTTTTTTTATGGGTGGCGGTGGGCGCCCCGAAAGGCGAGGGCAGGCTGAATAAAGCATGGATCACTGCTTCTGGTGAAGATTTTTCGGTAACATGGTAATCGCCAATATATAGACGGCTTTTTTTACCCTGCAATTTAGTTAAGCCATTGGGTGTTAAACCATCGCTGCTAGGGGAATAACCGGCTTTTTTATATTTTGCTAAGGCATCCGCATTGTCGTGCAACCAATTATTGATAATTTGGCCATCGCTGGAAGAAAAATTAAATTTTCGGCATAAAGACATAAACAGGCTATGGAATTATTGCAAGAATTACCAATTGTACATTAATTATCATAAAAAACAATAATTATGCTTGGTTAATGGGGGGGCGTTAATGCAATCACAATTATTTTTTACCATAAGCATTTGGTAATTTTACGATGGAGCTGAGATAAGTAGAGAGCTGATTGGAGGAGGCTATATAGTGTTGTGATGTTTTCTACGGTTGGCTAATATGGCCAGCTACAAATAGCAAATTTTGTGCATGCCTTAAGCTTGTCTCTACCTTGGGTAATATGTTCAGCATGGCCTATTTTACCCTACAGCCCTTTGGGGCAATGGTTTTGTGCATGCAGCTCCAGCTATTTTATCGTTTTTCTGGCTATTGCTGTGGTGGCCCTATTTTTTACTGGTTGAAGCCATTAAATGGTCATTCAAAAAGCTTTTATAAAGGTAATTATTTCAAATGAACCTATTGCATAGAATACGTATTTATCATGCTGTATTGGCTGTTTTTGCTCTGTTATCATACATAACAGGGGAAATGGGGCTTATCCATGCATGGCTGGGTTATGGGGTGGCTATGATTATTATGTTGCGTATTTTCTGGTCACTGAATGGAGCGCAGCAATTGGGGTTGGCACGTTTTTACCCTGCCTTTGCTGGGATGAATAATCAAAATTTCTGGCAACATCCAGCAATTAGCCGAATATTATTATTGGGGATTGCCCTTTCTCTGACGGGGGCAACAATCACTGGCATTGCCATGGATAAGGGGAAAACAATTGGCCTAGTCAATAATAATGGGGGGCTGGTGCAAACAGCCTTTGCGGAGGATGCGTATCAGCAAGCAGAAGAAGGAGAAACAGAAGAAAGCATGACCAGTGAATGGCATGAATTATTGGCCAATATTATGCTTGCTTTTGTGGGAATGCATGTGGGGTATCTTGTATTATGCAAGCGACCCCTAGCAAAATTTATGCTGTTTATGCGTAAATAATTGAGGTTCTGCTTTTTGCGAATTTTCATAGCCACGAAAGCATTAAACTGGCAAAGCCTAAAAAGGCAAAAAAACCAATAATATCGGTAACCGTGGTTAAAAAAACCGTGGAAGAAATGGCTGGGTCGAAACGTAATTTATCAAGTGCTAACGGAATAAGCGTGCCAGCCAACGAAGCCGCTAGCAAATTCACCATCATGGCCATGCCCATCACTAAGCCAATGCGCCACTGGCCATACCAAGCCCATACACAAAGTGCCATCAGAACCGCAAATAACAGGCCATTGGCCACCCCAACCGCTAATTCTTTATATAAAACCCTGAGGGCATTAGCATCGGTAATATCACGGGTGGCAAGAGCCCGTACCACCACGGTGACGGTTTGGGTGCCAGCATTGCCGCCCATGGAGGCCACAATCGGCATTAATACCGCCAACACCACGGCTTTGGTTAAGGTTTCTTCAAAAAAGCTAATCACCCATGAGGCCAATAGCGCGGTGAGCAAATTAATAAATAGCCATGAAAAACGTAAGCGCGAGGTGGTGAGAATAGAGCTGTGAATATCCGTATCCACCACGCCGCCCAATTTCAAAATATCTTCACCGGCTTCTTCATCAATAACATGTACAATGTCATCAACCGTAATCACGCCAAGCAACACGCCTTGTTCATCCACCACTGGGGCGCAAACCAAACCAAAGCGGCGAAAGCGCATGGCCACTTCTTCTTGGTCTAAATTCACATCAATGGCGTGCACATCTTCATCCGCCAGCGATTCTAACTTCACGGAACGAGAATTTTTGATCAAGCGGCTTAAGGGAAGGCGGCCAACAAGGCGATGCAGGGCATCCACCACAAATACATCGTAAAAACCATCTGGAGTATCCGCCGTGGCTTTTAAGTAGTCTAGGGTTTTACCCACCGTCCAGAAGCGGGGAATAGAAACCACTTCCCGCTGCATTAAGCGCCCTGCGCTGGCTTCTGGAAAGCTTAACCCTTGCTCTACCATTGCCCTTGTATGGGCCGATACCTCGCTTAATACTTGCCGTTGTAAATCTTCATCAAGATATGAAATAAGATCCAGTGCATCATCGCTATCCAGCAATGCTACAATGCGGCCAATATCTTTAGGCTCCAGCACATCAAGAATTTGCTGGCGAACTTCGGGCGCTAGCCATGCAAAAACTTCTGGCTCCAAGCTTTTGCTGATAAGAGGTAAGAGATCCTTACGGTCTTCTGTCGATATTTTTTCTAGAAATTCGGCAACCAAGGCCTCATGCATGAAGGAAATCTCTTCCTGCAGGCCGTTGACATCGCCTTCATATAATTGATGCAGTAAACTCTTAAAAGCCTCGGATGAGAGGCCATTTTCTTCATCAAATTCTTCATCTTCTGGCAGGGAAAGGTTTTTTTCCATCCGTACCCTCCCTCCATTTTAATAACAATTGTACCAGAAAAAAATTCGATTCAACATAAAACCCATTTTAATGATTTTGGCCGGCTACCGTATTTTCAAGTGCTAGAGCCTGTGCATCCACAATAGCAATGGCAGACATGTTCACAATGCTGCGTACCGTAGCTGAGGCTGTAAGAATATGGGAAGATTGTCGCGCCCCTAATAATATCGGCCCCACCGCTAAACCATCGCCCAACACCCTGAGGGTATTAAAACAAATATTGGCCGATTCAAGGCTTGGCATGACCAGTAAATTGGCTGAAGCTTTCAGACGTGCATCGGGGAAAATACGCTCCCGCACGGTTTCTGAAAGAGCCGCATCGGCCTGCATTTCACCTTCCACCTCTAACGCTGGATCGCGCGCTTGTATTTCAGCCAAAGCCATGCGCACTTTTTGCGCTTGAGAATCATGATGGCTGCCAAAGCTGGAATGAGATAATAAAGCAACCTTGGGTTCAATGCCAAAACGCCGAACTTGTTCTGCCGCTAGCAGTACCATTTCTGCTGTTTCATCGGGGTTTGGGTTAAGCGATACATGGGTATCGCACATAAAAATATTACTGCCATTAGAAAGCACCAACAAGCTTAACGCGCTGGGGTGATGAACGCCCCGCTTCAGGCCAACAATATTTAATATATGCTCTAAATGAGTGGGGTATTCGCCCGCTAAACCACAAATCATGGCATCGCCTACACCTTTGCGCAGCAGCATGGAGCCAATGACGGTGGTGTCCGTACGCATCACCGTTTTAGCCATGGCAGGGGTTACCCCACGGCGCGACATGATACGGTAATAATGCTGCCAATATTCATGATAACGATGGTCTGAATCGGTATCCACTACTTCAATATTATCACCAACAATCAGGTTTAAGCCCAATCTCTCAATCCGCCTTTTGATAACATCGGTACGGCCTAATAAAATTGGTTTGGCAAAGCCTTCGTCCAGCACAATGCGTGCCGTGTGCAGAATGCGTTCATCTTCTCCCTCACAATAGATGATTTTTTTAGGGTTACGCTTGGCCTCCGCAAAAACTGGCCGCATCACAAGGCCAGAACGAAAAACAAATTGTTCTAATTTCTCTTTATAGGCATTAAAATCTTCAATTTTTTTGGTGGCCACGCCTGTTTCCATGGCGGCTTTGGCCACGGCTGGGGCAATTTCTAAAATAAGGCGGGGATCAAAAGGCTTAGGAATAAGATATTGATGGCCAAATTGTAAATGTTCTGCGCCATAGGCATTAGATACCACATCACTCACGGTTTTGCGGGCAAGATCGGCAATCGCTTTAACGCAAGCCAGCTTCATTTCTTCATTAATGGTGGTGGCGCCCACATCCAGCGCCCCGCGAAAAATAAAGGGGAAGCAAAGGACATTATTAATTTGGTTAGAATAATCCGACCGACCCGTGGCTAGAGTTGCATCTGGGCGTACTGCCCGTGCTTCTTCGGGCAGGATTTCAGGGTTGGGGTTAGCCAGTGCCATGATTAAGGGCTCATGGCTCATGGCCTTAAGCATCTCCGGCTTTAATACACCCGCTGCCGATAGCCCCAAAAATACATCGGCGCCGGTCATAATTTCAGATAATGTCCGCGCTGTTGTCTCTCTGGCATAGATTTCCTTGCGGGCATCCATTAATTCATTGCGCCCCTTATAGACCACGCCAGCCAGATCATTAACCAGAATATTTTCCCGTTTTACGCCAATAGCTACCAACATATCAAGGCAGGCCAAAGCCGCTGCACCCGCGCCGCAACAGACCAATTTGATGTTTTCTGCTTTACGGCCAGTAAGATGGAGCCAATTGGTAAGGGCTGCCCCCACAATAATCGCCGTACCATGCTGATCATCATGAAATACGGGGATTTTCATTCTCTGGCGCAGTGTATTCTCAACGGCAAAACACTCAGGGGCTTTAATATCTTCCAGATTAATACCACCAAAACTTGGTTCTAGCGCGGCAATGATTTCAATCAGTTTATCGGGATCATTTTCACTGATTTCCAGATCAATCGCATCAATGCCAGCAAATTTTTTGAACAGGACTGCTTTACCTTCCATCACTGGCTTAGCCGCTAAGGGGCCAATAGCACCATAGCCCAGCACCGCTGTACCATTGGTGATAACCGCCACCAAATTACCGCGCGATGTATAGCGGGAAACGCTGGAAGGATCGGCCACAATAGCCTCGCAGGCTGCACCAACCCCCGGAGAATAGGCCAGAGACAGATCCCGTTGGGTGGTGAGTGGCTTGGTCGCCTGAATGGCTATTTTCCCTGGGGAAGGAAATTCATGATAATGGAGGGCACTGTCACGCAATTTTTCAGACATCTCTATTTCTTCCCTGTGTTTTTTATGTTCTGTCATAGCAACCTTTATTAAAGCCGTCAATTGCGCGTTATCTTTATTTATTGCATCGGAGACCATAAATAATGGGGTGACATTTCAAAAGGAAATAGCTATAAAAACTACAAAAATTGATGAAAGGCAAAAATACATGGCGCAAGGTTCTGGTGAGTGGCCGATTATTGATGTGATTGTAGAGCAGGCCAATATTTATGCCTTGGCACGTGGGGAGAAAAAACCAAGCACCGCCGACGTATTGAGGGCAATGATTGATAGCCCCATTGGTATGTATTTAGATAGTTTTGATTTAAGCATGGATGAGCTGGAAAGAGATATAAATTACTTGCAATATTTTGCAGGCGATGACAAACCCTCTAAAATTTCTGCTAAAAAATCTTATGATAGATCACAGCTTACCCCATGGCAGTTGGCCTTAGGGGATGTGATGCGCAATTTTGATGAATATCTGACCAATACCATTGATTTGGCACGGTTTGCTGAAAAATATTTACCAGAAAAGCAATCCAATACAGATGTTCCCGTGATTGAAAAATTACAGATGTTCCCGTGATTGAAAAATTATTTCAGGTGCTTTTTGGGTTTGCGCCACCAGATACAGTAAGCCATGATCCTGAGCAGGCGATATTGCATCAACAGGCCGCCAGTTTACTGGTGAATACAATTGCGGCACAAGTGAATAATGCGGTGGGAAAACATCCGCCAACCATCGCCGTGATGGATGGTATTTTGAAAAGCTACCTATCTCAAGAAGAGGCCATGCGTAAAGCTATTTATTCAGGTGAGCTGGTGGATAGATTAGAGAGCATGAAAGGGATGAGTGGCCTTACCCCCTTCAATGTTTTTATGTTTATTTTTAATGAGATAGAGCCTGTTTATCGGCATATTTTTTATCGTAATGGTTATATAGCGCCGGATGGTTATGAAGCCACGGCCGAACAATTTCATTATATTCCTTCCACCGCGGCGGTGGAGGTAATTATGAATGCCGTGGAGAAAGCGGAAGAAAGAAATGAAGCGCTGGCGCTCAAGCATTTTTTGCTGGCATTATTATTAGAAAGCGATATACGCCATGATTTGCATGAAGCGGGTATTGAGAATGTCACTGAATTTACTAATAAGGTGATTAGTACTCTGGATAAAAAGCGAGGGGATGGCTATCGATATGCCCATGCTTTTCGCATGGAAAAATCGGTGGATGCTCTGCTGCAAAAGTTCACGGCTGCTTCTATGGGGTTGCCAGATCAAACTTTAGTGGCGCCCTTATTATTTTCACAATTATTGGCCTTAAAACCAATTCAAACTTTATTAGAAAAAGCTGGTTTAACCCCTGAAATTACCACGACCTATTCTGAAATTAGCCAGAAAAGGCAAAATGAGCCGGTAGATAAGGATAATGATGACGCCACAGAATTTAAGGTGAGCGATAGCGCCTTGGAAGAGGCCATAGAAAAATATGCTAGAGATTTAACCGCCGCTGCCCTGCAAGGGGATTTGGATGAACCAGTGGGGCGGGAAACTGAAGCGGAAAATATTTTTCAGATATTCATGTGCCGCGATAAAGGAAATGTGGCGTTGCTGGGCGATGCTGGGGTTGGAAAATCGGCAATGTTTGATAAAATAGCCTGTAGAATAGTGGCCGGTGCTGCACCAGAATATTTTATGGATAGTCGTGTGCTTTTGCTGGATATGGCTGGGATGACGGCTGGCGCGGCTTATCGTGGTGTGTTTGAGGAACGGTTGAAAACAATTATTGATGGGGTGGCAGAGCGTAATCGACAATCGTTACGCGCTGGCACTGGTCTCCCTTTTATTTTAGCTATAGATGAGTTACATGCAGGAATGCAGGCAGGCTCAGCGCAAGATACCCCCGCGGCTGGCGAACAACTAAAACCTGCCTTGGCTGCAGGGGCTATAAGGTTGATGGCCGCTACCACCTTTGCGGAATATACCCAGTATATTCTTAAAGATCCAGCGCTTGAGCGCCGTTTTGCATCCCTTACTATTGACGAGCCTTCGCTTGAAAGAACCGTAGAAATTTTGCAAGGCATAAAATCATTGCATGAAGAACACCATAAATTAACTATTGCGGATGAATTGATTGAGGCCAATGTGAAATTGGTCAATCGTTATGTGCAAGGGCGCTACCGCCCCGATGTGAATCGTCAAGTTCAAGATGCAGCCTGTTCGCGTGCCCGCTTGCGCGGTGCAACAGCATTAGAATTAAGTGATGTGCTACGTGAAGTGGCTGCTTTAGCTAAATTATCGCTTGATTTTGTAACGGGTAATGATAGTGAACGGATAGCAACCCTTGGGTCAGCACTAAAATATGATGTGTTGGGGCAAGAGGATGCAATGGATGAAATTGCCAACCAATTATTATTAAATACGGTTGGTAATAAAACTGATAGAAGCCCGTTGGCTACCTTTTTACTGATAGGCGATACAGGGGTTGGGAAAACACAAACAGCACGCTCTTTAGCTCGCCATTTATTTGGAACAGAAGATGCTTTAGTGCGGATTGATATGGCCGAATATATGTCGTCTGAATCTTATACCAGATTGGTGGGAGCGCCTGTTGCTTATGGTGGTAAGGGTGAAGGGGAGTTGATTACTGCCATCAGAAAACGTCCTTATTCAGTTATTGTGTTTGATGAAATTGAAAAAGCCCACCCCGATATATTAAAATCTATGCTGGCTTTATTGGATGAGAGTAGTGTGACCGATGGTTTGGGCAGAAAATTAGATTTTCGCCACAGCATCATTCTGATGACCAGCAATGTTGGTGCAGCAGAAGCCCAGAAAAGTGGGCATGGTTTTGGTTTTGGAGAAACCGTTGAAGGTACAAAACAAAAAGTGCAAGGTGTTTATCGCAAAGCTTTAGAACAGCGTTTTCCAGCAGAATTTATTGGCCGGTTTCATGGGGTTCTGATTTATAATAATTTGACTAACGATAATGTGATTACGTTATTACAGCGAGAGTTAGAAAAAAAGAATCAATCAACCTTGCAGGGGCAATATCATTATCAAATTAAGCTTTCAGAAGAAGCGTTGCAAGAATTGGCCAGCAAGGCGAATGATTTGAAATATGGTGTGCGTCAACTAAAGCAGATATTTCGGGCAAATGTTTCTGTGCCTGCGGCAGTGTTTGCGGCGCGTGCATTGAAAGCAGACAAATCTGATAATGTGCTGCCAGCATCCGAAGGGGTGATTATTGAGATGCCACGCTTGGGAGAATGCTATTATCAACCGCCATCGGCTAATGATAATGTGACTGGTAGTCTAAAAGCTGAGTTTAATGCCTCTTCATCATCCAACGGCAATATTAGCCCTTCTGCTAAGGTTGCAAAAACCAAAACAGCGAGAAAGACCGCCCATAAACCCTAATCTCTTTAAGGATTATAGGGCTGTTTGGGATGCTTATAAAAACAGCCCTAAAGAATCAAGGGCTGTTTTTGCGTGTTTTTTTTGGTTTTGACTTTTGCTGGGGGTGGTTAGCCATGATTTCAGTAATGGCGATCACGGCGTTTTCAGAATCTTGGATTTTCATGTTGCTAAAAATTTTATCCTGCTGTTCTGGGGTAAAGTGATGAAACATTTTTGCCAGCATGGGGAGGTTGGGGGAATATTCAGCAAGGGTTGACGCAATATCGTAGCCTGAAAGAATGGTGGCCTGTTGTTCTGAGGATAGAGTGAACATCATATTCAATATTTCCTCATTATAACCAGCATTGGATAACGACCATATGGCATTATAGCTGCAAAAAACATTAGTTTTTTCTTCTGCGGAACAATCTTCAATTAAGGATACGATTATAGGGCTGTGCCCTTTTTCTACCAATGATTTAACCGCGGAATTTACCGAAAATATTCTGGCCTGTTGCTGTGGGTTTAAGCGCAGTATCAGCCCCATCACTTCTTCTGTTGCTTCATTTTCCGCCAGACCTTCTATAGAATTTTTTGCAGAAAGGATGGAGGTTTGTTGTTCGGGTGATAAGGTCTCTAATAAATTGGTAATGGCCACGCTTTGATTGCCAAGGCATAACCCCCATACAGCGCCATTGGTGCTGAGAATGGTGGTTTGTTGATCCGGGGTAAAGCCTTTGATGATCCCCATCATGAGTTCAGCACGGTGATTACCGGCAAAACTTTTTACAGAGCTAGGGGCAGACCAAATATGCACCTGTTGTTCTGTGGTAAAACTGTTAATAAGGGTTAGTAATTCTTCGGTTTGTTGATCGTAAAGACTGCATTTCCATAAAGCATGGACGGCGCTGAGCATTTTTATTTGTTCTTCAGTGGAAAAGCTTTGAATAATGGCCAACATATTGCTGGTTTGAGCGGGTGTTTTGGAAAGCCCCTTAATAGCCCATTGTTGACTGAACATTTCTACTTGTTGTTCACGCGGGAATTGTTGAATAAGTTTCAGTACGGATTGTGCTTGTTGTTGGTGATGATGGGTGAGAGCCCATATGTTCGTTCCTTGGATTAAAATTTTCAACTGTTGCTCTGGGGAGAGTTCTTCAATGATATTGATCAGCTTATTGGCACGCCCTATGCAGACATAAGTATTGGTATCGACGACTAAAAAATTAAGTACATCAAAATCACTCAATATTGTTGTTTGTGATTCTGGCGATAAGTATTCAATAATTTCTATGGCAATATCTGATTTTTTAGCCGTAGTTAATGAATTGATGAGGTGGCGGTCGCAAAAAACAGCCTCTTTTTGTTGAGGGGAGAGTTTGTTAACGATCTGCCGTAACTCCCAATTTGTAGGCCCAGAAAGGGCAACCACGGCCACGGCTTTTTGACTAATATTACTATTGGAGCTACCGATGAGATGTTGTACGCGCTCTAATACTGATTTGCCCAATTCTGAAGCATGAGGGATATTCATTTTTATCATTTCTAAGGGAAACTCTTCGCACCCTTGATAAAAAGGGTTATCCAACATGCCCAATGCTTCAGTGATTTGTTGGTGAGCAGTATCTATCATTTCTCTTGATCGCCTTAAATGCACAAAAAATACAATCTATCTAAAGCTATAATTCAGCGCAATAAAAATTGACAATTTCAGAAAAATAACATTATTTATTTAATTAGACTTTTATTAAGAAATAGCAGAAGTAGGGGATAATTGCAAAAACTGGCAACCATTTCTTCTAAATTTATTATTTGTTTAATTCTTTGCGTGATACTGGAATTGTAATAAAATAATAAAAGAGGGCTAAGGAACATGAATATCAGTCCTAATATCTCGACAGCCAACGGCGTTGCAGCATTGCGCTCGGCGCGGGCTTCTGAACAGGCATTGGCACAAGTGGTTACCAATGCCGCTAGTAATGCACAGCAAATTCAAGAGAGCGGCACACAAGATTATCAAAATTCCACCAAAAAAACTGGCAAATTATTAGATATAAAAGTGTGAAATTATAAATTATTTTAATGTTGACTTTTTTCTGGTTCTGACTTACTAAAGATTATGAGTGATTCACAATAGAATCCGCGGCCATTTGATTGGCAGCTTGCGCCGCGATAACAAACGCTAAAGAGCCCCTCTAAAGTAATGCATAAAACCGTTTTACGGTTGTTTTGTGTTCTTTTTTGGGCTTGGAAGCTCTTGAAAAAAGGAACCTAAACATGGCATTCGCTGTATTTTCTCATCATGTTTTTTTACAGCCGCTGGCAAACCAAGATGTGGCTGATACTCTGCAAGCCGATGTTGCAACAATGCCGGCACAGATTTATTCTAGCCGATTGGTGGCTGATAACAATAAAGCACCAGTTTTCTGGGGGCGATTGGGGGTGGTTTCTGCTACCGATCATAATCTATTTGAACAATTATCCTTGGCGTTAATTGCTTCAGCCAATTTGTGTTTTAGCGCCAATACCAATATTGAACGCACCAGCTTGTATCTTGATGGTATTTTTCAGCAAAAAAACGCAGGGCAATCGCCTGTTTTACAACGGCTTGAAGCAAGATTATGCTGTTATGGCTATGTGCCTTCTGTGGAATTAGCAGCATTAGCCCAAGAAGTGCCCCAACATTGTCTATTGTGGCAACAGCTTAATATTTCTAAACGCCTGACCATAGAATGGCATAAAGCCTAATAAGCTGATGCCATCATCATATAGCTTAAGGTACTAGAGATTTTTGGCGAGATAACACAGTTTTTTGGGGAGTGGGTAGGGCAATATGATTGGCTAATTGATAAATATTCTCTAATTGCCTGTTAATCAGCCCATCAAGCCCTTGTGGGCTGAACAAGAAGCCATTAACCTCGTGGCGAGCATCTTGATTTTCTAAAGGAATGGGGAATTTATTGATAACCCGATAGTTATTATTGCCCTCTTGATTTAAGCAAATAGCGCTGGTTTCTACAAAACCAGTTGATTGGAGCAGATAAAGGGTTTGTTGTATTTTTTCATGATTTTCAAGAGATTGTTCGGCAATATAAAGTTGCCCAGAACCTTGAAAAGGGGCATAAAAAGCTGGTTTGTTGGGTGCATAATCACGCAATTGTTGCTGCTCTTTGATTGATGGCGGCTCAATGGAAAATTCGCTTGTCCCCCATGGGTTATGCGCGGAATAAAGCGCCTGTTTGGTTGTAAGATATTTTTCTGTATAGTCTGCCATGGGCATCTGAATAATCATATGATCAGTGCCATAGCTTTTTCCCAATTCTACCATGATTACAGCATCTGTAATATCACTGATTTGTAAGCTTTTTTGGATTAAAGCATGCAATATTTCAATATGGTCAGGGGCAGAATTTTCTATATCTAGCCTTGCTTCTACATGCTTTCCCTGATTAATCGGCAACCATTGTTCATCCAAGCAGTTGTAGGTATAAAGCAATGAATTAACACTATTTTGCTCGGAAATATTGTTACGCGCCGCTAATTCCATCAATAACACCTTACATCTTTGTAAAAATTATGAAATAGTTTAAATTATTGGCGGCGACAATGCAAGCCACAAAATCAAGGGTGATGATAGGTGAAATGGTAATGATTATCAGGGTAAATAATTGGGGCATCTTCCGCATTAAGCAATTCATATAAGCGATTAAACTCATAAGATAATTGATGATGCATGGCATGGAGATTATATTTTTTACCGTCCACCACATAAAATTGCGGTGCTTTGTGGTTTTGCCAAGGTAATTCTTTAAGGCTGAGCAAGAGGTAGGTTGGCTTATTATTGCTGCTGGTTTCTGGTAATTGCTGTATTTTTTCTTGAATAAAGCCAGTTTCTTTTAGCCATTTAAGGCTACGCTGGGTGGTGGCATGTTTCTGTAAGGCAGATTGTTGCATATATAATCCTTCAGGCCCATAAAAACAGATTTTTTCTGGTGTATAGCCCTTAAACATATCCACAATTACAGGTGGCGCAATTGCTTCACGATGGTCGCAGCGTTCAAGATTAATTGGATAATTGCCAGTTTTTATAGCAATATATCGATGCACATAATCTTGCAAGCGCATGGTTACCACCACACAGTCTCTATCGTAGTTACTGCCTAATTCTATTTTTGTATCTGCATTATTAATATCACCGCGTTTCAAGCCTTCTTCTATGGTGAGTTTGAATTGTTGCAGTTTCTTGTAATGCTGTTTAATGCCATCATCCATGGGGATCATGAGGCGTGCTTGTACATAATCTTTCTCAAATGGTAGCCAGTGATTTTCTAGCCAATTATAGGTTATATTAACACTATTATAAATATCCGCTCTTATTTCCCCTGTAGCTAGGGCAAATTTTTCAGCTGGGTGATGATGGGTTTGGGCAATAGCCTTTTTTACGGCATGATGTAAGCGCGTATCACTAAAAGCACTGCTTCCTTCAAAACCTTCAAATTTATTGATTTCAGCAATTAATAGATGAACCAAATTGTGGTGATGACCAGCCAAAGTGGCACGATAAGCTTGGAACTCTAAAAATGGCTTTAATTCTTTAAGAATAGGCAATATTTTTGGGGGATGGTAGTAGTTGAGATCGGCAATCATTTGGCGTTGTTGCGCCTGAAATAATTCTTCATTGTCTGCGATTGATGCCTCTTTTTCACCAGAAGATATTGCAGTGCCATTGTTAAGAAAACTTCTTTGCAATGAAGCGCGCACATCCGAAGGAGCGGCTTGGCCAAAAATTTTATTGAGCTCTGTCTGGTTAACTGTTTTTAGCTGTGCGATTAGTCCTTGTCCACCCCGCCATGAGGCCGTTATTTCTTGAACAGCATTTAATAGTTCGGGGCTGGCAAAAATCTCTAGAAAATCCAGCAACGTTGTGAGTGTTTCAGCAATCGATGCGGCAGGCACACCATTTCTGTAAGCCGATAACATAATAAACTTCCTACAGCATCTGTATGAAAATTTACTATATATCGTTGAAATAATATTTCAATGCGCCAATAGTACCGAATGATAAATAGATGATGTTTATTCTAAAACTGCTAGATATTTGTCTGCCTCTAAAGCCGCCATACAACCCATGCCAGCTGCTGTAATAGCTTGGCGATAAATTTTATCCTTCACATCGCCCGCTGCAAATACCCCCGGGATATTGGTGGCCGTACTATCTGGGCTTGTGATAATGTAGCCGCCTTCATCCATGGCGAGTTGCGTGGCAAAAGGTTGGGTGGCAGGATCATGGCCTATGGCTACAAATATACCATCCACCGCAATATCGCTTAAATTTCCATGGCGCAAATCCTTCAATCTGAGGCCGGTAACTTGGGGCGTTGGATCTGTTTTTCCTAGAATCTCATCCACCTGTGCATGCCAGATGAAAGAAACATTATTCTTGGCTTTTAGGCGCTGTTGTAGAATTTTTTCAGCCCTTAATTCGTCGCGTCGGTGGATCAGTACAACTTCTGCCGTCATATTAGCAAGGAATAAAGCCTCTTCTACGGCTGAATTACCGCCGCCAATCACGGCTACTTTTTTGCCACGAAAGAAAAAACCATCACAGGTAGCGCAGGCAGAAACGCCAAACCCTTGATAGCGTTGTTCGCTTTCAATTCCCAACCAACGGGCTTTAGCACCCGTGGCAATGATGATGGTTTCAGCGACATATAAGATTCCACTATCGCCAAAAGCTAAATAGGGGCGGGCTGAAAAATCCACATGGGTAATTAAATCTTCAGCAAAATTAGTGCCCACATGTTCAGCCTGAGCCCGCATTTCTTCCATGAGAAAAGGCCCTTGAATGGCTTCACGAAAGCCGGGGTAATTTTCTACCTCGGTGGTGATCATTAACTGGCCACCCGGTTGTAAGCCCTGCACTAATAATGGTTGATGACCCGCTCTAGCGGCATAAATAGCTGCGGTATAACCAGCAGGGCCAGCGCCAATAATCAAAATTTTGGTGTGCTTGATCTCTCCTTGGTGTGGGGGCAAAGAAGAACGTAAAGCCAATGGTTTTAGGGTACTACTCATGATAATATTACCAATCTATGATCGAAAAATAGCAATAGCGGCCATGGCCATTACTAATACAGCCAGCACCAGCAAAGAAATTTTACCCAGATGCTTTTCCATTATTTTTTGAACGGGTGCGCTGCAGCGGCTCATAATTAAAGCAACTAAGCCAAAACGCAAACCACGCCCCACTAAAACCGCCAATATAAAACCAGTGAGCGGCACAGAGGCAGCGCCACTAGAGATAGTGATTACCAGATAGGGAATAGGAGAAAATGCCGCCACAAAAACAATAGCCGCGCCCCATTCTTGGTAAAAAGCAGCCATGTTCTGAAATTCTTCAGTAGCATGATAAAATTCAAGAATTGGTGCTGCCAAATTATCAAACATCAACGCACCAATCCCGTAACCAGCTAAACTGCCGGCTAAAGAGGATAAGGTTGCTGTCAATACAAAAAACACAGCTTTTCTGGGTGCTGCCAATACCATGGGAATGAGCATTACATCAGCAGGCAATACAAAAAAAGCGCTGCCAATAAAAGCAATTAGTGCTAGCATGAGCACCGCATAGGGGCGCTCTGCCTGCCGTAACAACCAACGATATACCCCCTGTAGTACAGAAGGGGATGCATCACAAACCTCTAAAAGCGGCTCTGGTACTACCGTAATATTTTTGAGAGGTTCTTGCGGTTGAACAATTTCTTGTTTAATAGCGGTTTCTACCATTACAGTTGACCATGACAATACTTAAATTTACGACCACTGCCGCAAGGGCAAACAGCATTGCGGGGGGATTTTGCTAAAACATCCAGCGGTACCCCCAAAGAAGCTGAAAGCTCGGCCAGAGATATAACATTATCAGTAGAGCTTCCCATATCATCAGCTAAATCGGCGGCGGCTTCGTGTAAGTTTGCGCGTGTATTGCTCATGGCGGTAACTGCTTGCACGCGCATATCTTCCATCATTTGATAAAATAGAGAGAAGGCCTCTTTTTTATATTCATTCAATGGATCGCGTTGACCATAAGCACGCAAGCTAATGCCTTGGCGCAGATGATCGACATTCAGCAAATGCATCCGCCAGAAGAAGTCAAGAATGGAGAGAAAAATTGTGCGTTCCATCATGCGCATATTTTCCTCGCCATAGGCCTCTTTCTTTTCAGCCCATTTACGGTCATGGGCTTTTTTCAACCGTTCAATAATTTCTTCTTCGGCAATGCCATCTTCTTTCCCCCACTCAACAACTGGTTCACGCAGGGTAAGAATTTCGGCAATTTGTGCGCTTAAGCCTTCCATGTTCCATTGCTCAGCAAAAGAGCGTTCAGGAATATGATCTTCTACTAATTGCTCAATTACATGGTGGCGTAAAGTGGTCACTATTTCTTCAGTAGAGGCGGTGGAAAGAATTTCTTTGCGCATATTGTAAATGGCTTTGCGCTGATCATTCAGCACATCGTCAAATTTTAGCAGATTTTTTCGCACTTCAAAATTGCTGGCTTCAACTTTTTGTTGGGCTTTTTCAATAGCCTTATTAATCCACGGATGGGTAATGGCTTCACCCTCTTGCATGCCCATTTTTACCAACATGCCATCCATGCGTTGAGAGCCAAAGATACGCAATAAATCATCTTCTAGTGATAGATAAAAACGGGTTTGCCCCGGATCCCCCTGACGACCACTGCGGCCGCGGAGCTGGTTATCAATGCGCCGTGATTCATGGCGCTCTGTACCAATAACGCACAAACCGCCAGCCTCCATCACCAGTTTTTTATTGGCTTCAATTTCAGCTGTTACCTCGGCTATAATAGCGGCGCGCGCTGATTCATCTTCCACGCCTTCTGTGCGCTTGCGGATGTTTTGTTGTAAGTTACCACCCAACTGAATATCGGTACCACGACCAGCCATATTGGTGGCAATGGTAACAGCCCCCGGAATACCCGCATCGGCAATAATTTCAGCCTCTTGCTCGTGGTAGCGAGCATTAAGCACCTGATGGGGAATATTTTTCTTTTGTAAAAAATCAGAAAGCTGTTCTGATTTTTCAATGGATACGGTACCCACCAATACTGGTTGTTGGCGCGCGCGGCATTGTTCAATCAGTGTAACAATAGCGGTGTTTTTTTCTTTGAGGGTTCTGTACACCTCATCATTATCATCAATCCGTTGTACTGGACGGTTGGTGGGCATATCCACCACTTCCAGCTTATAAATTTCATAAAACTCGGCGGCCTCGGTTAAGGCGGTTCCTGTCATCCCCGCCAATTTTGGATAAAGGCGGAAATAATTTTGGAAGGTAATAGAAGCAAGGGTTTGGTTTTCTTTTTCAATATTAACGCCTTCTTTTGCTTCTAAGGCCTGATGCAGCCCCTCTGAATAACGGCGTCCCGGCATCATGCGGCCAGTAAACTCATCAATAATAACCACCTTGCCATCTTTGACAATATAATCCACATCGGCCGTGAATAAAGTATGGGCGCGTAAGGCTTGGGTAGTATGGTGTACTAAAGAAACATTCACGGTGTCGTAAAGGCCGCCATGCTTTAATAAGCCTGCTTCTTGTAGCAGGCGTTCAATTTTTTCTACCCCATGCTCGGTGAAGTGAACCGTTTTTTGTTTCTCATCTTTTTCATAATCTTCAGGCTGTAAATTACCTGCAATCAGGCGATTGGCCATGATATAAAATTCTGAAGAATCTTGAGCAGCGCCCGATATAATTAATGGCGTGCGGGCTTCATCAATCAAAATAGAATCCACCTCATCCACAATCGCAAAATTGAATGGACGTTGCACCATTTCTTCAACGGCTAGCTTCATGTTATCGCGCAGATAGTCGAAGCCAAATTCATTGTTGGTACCATAGGTAATATCAGCCTGATACGCTGCTTGGCGCTCGGCATCTTCGGTGCCGTTGATAATAACCCCTACGGTTAAACCCAAAAAATTATAGATGCGGCTCATCCAAGCAGCATCGCGGCTGGCCAAATAATCATTAACCGTGATAACATGGACGCCTTTACCTTCCAGCGCGTTCAAATACACGGGTAAAGTGGCCACCAATGTTTTACCTTCACCAGTGCGCATTTCAGCAATTTTACCTTCATGCAACACCAAGCCACCCATCAACTGCACATCGAAATGGCGTTGACCAAGGGCGCGTTTGCCTGCTTCTCGCACGGTAGCAAATGCTTCAAATAATAGATCATCCAGCGTTTCGCCTTGTTGCAAACGCTCACGGAACAAGGCCGTTTGTTGCTGTAATTCAGCATCGCTCATAGCAGTAAAGCGTGGCTCTAGGGCATTGATTTTATCAACACTACGCTTTAAGCCTTTTACAATTCTATCATTAGCACTTCCAAAAACGCGCCGAGCCAAACTTCCCAACATCACATAATTTCCTAAATACAATTACCGCAAGTTTAAGAGTTCTTATGTAGGGATGGTGAAGCAATTTGTCAATTATCCATATTAATCCACGCTATAATCTTACAGAGCTTTTTGTTTGATGATTAAAATATATTTTATGTAATGCAGTTGTGGCGAGGGACAGCAGGATTTAGTTGACGACAATTAATAATTGTCAATCATTTATAAACCATATCTGTTGAACATGAGAGATACGGCTCATGTTGACAAAGGTATCTTGTGCTTGCGGATAAATTTTCGGTTTTAATTGCAGATGATTCACGCATCACCCGTTCTCTGGTGAAGGGAATTTTGGGCGATATTGGTGAATTTATCAATTTTCATGAAGCCGAGAGTGGTGACGAAGCATTAAAAATGCTGAATGAACAGCATTTAGATATGGCATTTTTAGATATAGATATGCCGGGCATGACTGGATTAGCGGCAATAGGCCATGCACGCCATCACGGAAGCAGGGTATTTACCGTGATAATGAGTGCCACCATTACCGAAAAAAGAAGAGCCTTAGCCAGCAGTTTGGGAGCCTATGATTTTTTAGAAAAGCCCCTTAATATTGCCAGTGTGCAACATGCATTTCAGGCTTATAAGCGAATTTGCAATTACAAAACTGTGTTGATTGTGGATGATAGCCGTACCGCTCGCCAAGCCATAGCTTCTATTTTGCAAAAAACCAGTTTTAATGTGCTGCTGGAGGAAGCTGAAAATGCAGAAAGCGCTTTACGTAAATGCCGTTCTGGCCATTTTGATATAGTGTTTTTGGATGTATTGATGCCGCAATTAAGTGGGATGGAGGCCATAAAATTTATCAGGCAATCATCGCCAAAATCAAAAATTGTAATGATTTCGGGCTCGCCCACACCAGAAATGGTAAAGGAAGCGCTTCAATTTGGGGTGCAGGGTTTTTTGGCTAAACCTTTTAATGCAGGGCAGGCGGGCGAATTATTGAAAAAATTATATTCTTAAGAGTAAGTATTTTTATTGAGTGTTTTTACAAAAAATGTTGAGGATGATTATTGCAATGCAAAAAATATTTCTAATAAAGCAGTTCCTTTCAGTTAAAATTAACTCTGTTGCTTCTATACCTTTCCTATAGACCTTCTTTTGTGTGGAGTTTTTTCATATGTCAGTAGATATGAACATGTCGATCCTGATTGTGGATGATTATAAAACGATGCTGCGGATCATTCGTAATTTGCTGAAGCAGCTTGGTTTTGAAAATGTGGATGAAGCCACCGATGGTGGCAGTGCTTTGGCAAAAATGCGCCAGAAAACTTATGATTTGGTGATTTCTGATTGGAATATGGAACCCATGACAGGGTTGGAATTATTACAAGAAGTGCGTAACGATGCCAAGCTTAAAGCCACACCTTTCATCATGATTACGGCTGAAAGTAAAACAGATAACGTGTTGGCTGCTAAATCAGCAGGGGTGAATAATTATATTGTGAAACCCTTTAATGCGGAAACATTAAAAAATAAATTGATGACCGTGCTTGGTAAATTCTAATACTGTAATTTGCAATATTGCGCCTTAAATAAAGGGGGAGAAAATCCCGATGAATGTTGAAAAAATATTGGCTGATGCTCATAAAAAGGCAGAAAAAGGCATTAGCCGTGAAGAGGTAACGGGGATTGTGCATGAAGTGCTTTCTACCATGAAGGGTGATGTGTCTGGTCAACAGCTTGGGCTTTTTCAAGAAATCCAATCTCTTGGCCGTTATATTCAGCAGGCGCGCAGTGAAATTTCAATGATTAGGCCTGATGAAATTCGCAATAAGCACATCCCTAATGCCACCGATGAGCTGGACGCCGTGGTATTTGCTACAGAAAAAGCCACCGGCGAAATTTTAGATAATTGCGAAAAAATGCAAGCAATTGCTGATGGGTTGTCGCCTGAGCAAGGGGATGAACTATTTAATCACATTACGGCTATTTTTGAAGCTTGTAATTTTCAGGATATTACCGGCCAGAGAATTAGTAAAGTGGTGCGTACCTTAAAAAACATTGAAGTAAAGGTGCAGGAAATATTAGAAGCCTTTGGCCAACATATTGGCGAAATTGAAACGGTTGAGGCGCCGCCTGAAGAAAAAGAAGCAGAAGAAAATTCTTTGCTGAATGGGCCGCAATTACCCGGTAATGCTATGGATCAATCAGAAATTGACCGGTTGTTAGCAAGTTTTGATTGATAAAATATTTGATATCTAAGAATAACGCTTTGGTGAAATATAATAACAACCAACATAAAAAATAATTACTATTACAAAAATAGTAACTAAAGAAAAACCGTTCATGTCATAAAATGAGGTAATGGTTATTAGGGTAATTTTGTAAATCTGACCCCTACATGCTTATAACGCCTGAATGGAGAAGGGCATGACTGGCAGTTTTGGTATTGTATTGGATGTTGTGGTGCTATTATTACTGGCAGCCACCATTTTTTATGCTTCACAGCTTAATAAAGCCTTGGATAAATTACGGGGGGGTAAGGCCGAGCTTGCTGGCCTTATTCGTAGCCTTTCTGAAGCCGTTGCCAGAGCCGAGCTTTCCGTGCGCAACATGAAGCAAATTACTGGCCAATATGATGAAACCATGCACCGGCAAATGGCTTCTGCCAAAAGTCTCATTGAAGAGTTGAGCTTAATTAACGATACAGCTAATGGTTTGGCGGATCGGTTGGAAAAATCGGTGGCTGCTTCGCGTCAAGCCTCCTTGGCTTCTGCGTCCATGATAAATTCTTCAGGGGCGCCCTTGGCGTCTGCTCCATCCCCTACGGCGAAGAACAGCCGTGTTTTACGCCCAGGGAAGCGTTTATCTGTATCGGATGAAATATTTGATGAAGAAGCATTAGAAGATAATTTTTTAACGGCTAAAAAGCCAGAAGCAGAGAATAATAAATTTGCTGAGCGTGGTAATGCATCGAGCCAAGTGCCAGCAAGTTCTGGTAAAACAAGGGCTGAAACAGAACTTTTTGCCGCCATAGAACATTTGAAAAAAGCCCAAAAAAATAACTAAGGCCCCCAAATAACTAAGGCCAGAAAATAACTAAGGAAAACAATCGAAAACATTATGTCATTGGAAAAATATAAATGAGCAGCCCCCAACAGCAACCTTCAGCCAGTAGCCTACTCAAGCAACCTGCCCCTAGTGCAGTTGTTGGGGCTGTTGCTGACAATAAGGTGACGGCGGCTAATAAAAAAAATCCACAACAGGCCATGGCTAAAGCCCAAGCACAATGGCAACCTCATTCATGGTGGCATTTTTTGTTGCCACAGCGTTTACTGCCCTTAACTATTACCGTGATGGTATTAATGTTTTTTTGTCGGGCGGTTGATTTAGGCTTATTATTGGCCACGGGTAAGCAACAAAGCACCATTCAGCAAGCTCAAGCTTCTGAAAAAGCGGTGGAGGCTGGCAAAGAGCATGATGCCGATGCTAAGACTGCAGAGAAAAAATCCGATGAAAAGAAGCCCGATGAAAAAGCGGATCATAAGGCGGATGAGGCACATAAAACTGACGCTAATGGTAAAACCGTAACGGGCAGTCAAAAAGCAGGGGCGGCGCCAGCCTTGCCCGATACTCCGCCCGGAATGACTGCTTTGCCGCGGCCTATATCTGTTACCCAAGGAGCTACTGGCCAGAAAGAATATACCACTTCTGAAGTGGAGTTGCTGCAATCTCTTTCGGCTAAGCGGCAAGAATTGGATAAAAGAGAAGGGGAAATGGTGCAGCGTGAGGCTTTATTAAAAGCTTCAGAAGAACGGATGGATCGTAAAATCCAAGAGCTGACTAATCTACGCGCAGAAATGGAAAAATTATTGCAGCTGCGTGAAAGCCAAGAAAATACCCGCACTCAAAGCTTGGTGAAGATTTATGAAACCATGAAGCCCAAAGATGCAGCGCGTATTTTTGATAGTTTGGAAATGAATATTTTATTATCGGTTCTTGAAAAAATGAAAGAAAGTAAAACCGCGCCAATTTTTGCTGAAATGGATGCCAAAAAAGTGCAGGCAATTACGGTGGAAATTTCTCAAAAACGTAAGTTACCAGCAGAGCGTCAGGCTGCTGAAGCTGTGGGCGGCGCTAGTGCAGCCACATCTCAGCCTGCTCCTTGATTTAATTTTTTAAGAAGATGCTTCTTGTTGTTTTTGCATATATTTCAGAAAACCATAAAGATTTTCTGCATCTAACCCATGCAACATTAAACGAAAACCAGCCTCAAAAGTAGAAAGTGGTACGCAAGGGTGCTTATTATTTACTAGCCCCAAAATTGATTCGCGGTTAAAAAGTCGTGCAACGTAAATTGCAATGGTTTCATCAAGTTGCAATGAATTGCTGGCGCGCCAAAATTCTGTATCGCTCAGGAAAATGGCAAAAATTGGTGTGTAAATTTCAATCGCGCTTTGCAAATCAAGAAAATTATGCCAGCGGTTAGGCATCGTTGATATAAGCTGGTCAAAATCAGTGATGGCCGTAAAGTCGATATTGTTAAGCGCGACGGGTTCAATTTCTCTGCCCTGTTGATTGAGCTGAGCATTGAGTTGAATAATGAAATTATAAATATTGAGATCATGCTGCACAAAGCTATTATTGCCCATATCATCAATAGTTTGTGGCGCAAGAGGGTGGTATTTCATCTTAATATTGGCAATATTATCCCCTAAAAACCTTAGTGTTTGGCTGCCAATATGAAAATGCCGTAAAATAAGATAATTGGCATCTGCACTCACAAAATTCTTCATGCCCCACACAATAAGCTGATGCAATAACCGCGCGGATGTTAATTGTGAAGGAATGATGATGCGCACCAATTTAATCAGGGCAATAGATAAGCGGGCAATCGGCCGAATAAGAGGTAAAATAATTTGCCGAGATCGAGAAGCATTATTGCGCATTAAGGCTTCTTTGGCGCAAGAATCAAAAAAAGTGCTTCTATCCAAGGCTAAGGCTATCCAAGGATCAGGGTTGTTAAAATCATGATTGTTAAGATCATACAGCATGGATATTGCCTTTTAGTAATTGCTCAATTCTTCGAGCTGTAAACGATATAAGCGGGCAACAATTTTTGCCGTTTTTATTATTTTTTTTCCCATGCCATTAATTTCTAAAATACCTGAAGCCAGCGTATCTTCAAATTGTTGCATATGATCATCATCATGCTGGCTGTGATACAGTAAAAAGCTGACTTGCTTATCTTCTAACGCCAATTGTTGTTTAATCATTTGCCCCCATTCACCGGATTTTTTTTGCCCCAGACCTTCTATGATAAACATTGCCCCTAGCAAATCGAATGGGTTGGCCTCTGTAGCGCGTTGATACATGAAGGCATGGAAAGCTTCTGTCCCTATATTTTTTTCGCCATTTAATATATCATCAATTTTTCCACCTACCGATAGATAATTGGCTTCCAACATTTTATAATCGCGATGTTCAGTAACGGCATGTTTCAAAAAAACTGACCGCTGTTCAGCAAACTCACTGGTGATGCTTGAAGCCGCTCTGGCAATCCACCGTGAGCCTTCAATCACTTGTTGACGATGATTGCGGAGCAATTCTTGATAGTCATCAAGGCGAAACTTACCCCGTTTCAGTTTCGCTAATATGGGTACGGTATCTAGGCTGGTAGAAAAATCTGACCAAACCTTGATAAGACCAAGAAGAGTTGTTTGAACATTGACATTACTCATACCACCTCCAATAACATAAAACCACTAACCGCCCGCCCACTTTCTGGTACCTGACAAAGGATGGTTTCACCTTTTTGCAAGCGACCACTATGATAAAGTTCTTCCAGAATAATAAAAATAGAGGCTGTTCCAGTATTACCCTTAGAAGCAAGATTGCTGAACCATTTTTCTTCATCAATCATTGCGCCCGCTTTTTTTAGTAAGGTAATAGCTTCTAGCCGGAGTGAATGCGAAGAATAGTGCGAACAAACATGATCAATGGTAGCGATGGTAATTTTACCCATATCAATTAAATCAAGATAATGAGCTATCCACACTGGTATCATTTGTTTCATGAGTTCAAAATCTTGCCTTAGCATTAAGGCACCCGCCTGTACGGCTTCAATAGGGCTGGCATAATTAGACCAATATTGCCAGTCTCCATGTTCTTTAGCACCGCCCCCCACCATGCATATATCAAAACGGTCGGCATAGGAACGTATATCAATCCAGTGAATCTTTAGCGATAATTGCCTTGTATTGGGGCGGGTTTCTAAAATGGCGGCTCCTGCACCATCCGAAAGGGTAAAACGCAGGAAATCAGCCGCAAAATCTATCTCTCCAGCTTGTTGAAACTGGGTGGTGTGTTCATAAAATCCGGGGCGAAAATAACGGCTGGCAAATTCACTGCCACTGACAGTGGCGCAGCGATGTTCGCCACATTTTAGTTGCGTGTAAGCAGATTTCAGCGCCATTAACGCGCTAGCACAGACACTTTGAAAATTAGCAATTTCAATAGGCGGAATACCCAAGATGGCGTGAATATGCGAGGCTAACCCCGGTACCAACACATCACCTAATGTAGCCGATGCGGCAAGATATTGAATATTGTCTGCATTAATTTCTGATTTTTTTATGGCATCTTGAATGGCTAATGCTGCCATTTCTGCACTGCTGAATAATAAATGCCCATTTTTATCAAGGGCATAATGGCGAGTTTTAATTTTATTTTGGCGGAGAACCAAACTTTTATATTTTGATGGTTTTCCTCCTATTTGCCCTAAGTAATTTTCCATATCGCTATTATGAATGGGGGCACCGGGCAAAAAACATCCAAAGCTATTGATATAGACAGGGTGCATTATTTTTATATTTTACAAATTAAAGAACAAGTATTAGCCGTTGAATATGGCTTGATTTTTCAATGAATAATAAAAAATGTTTTTCAGGGGAGATAAAAACAAAAACTGTGATGATAATACAAAAAAGGGTGGCTTATGCCACCCTTTTTTGTTGGTGTTACTGGTTTTCATCCGACCTATCGGCTTTATTATCTAGCCACATGGCATTTAATACGCCAAACATTACGGCCATGGCAAGGCCAAGTACCCATGTAAAATACCACATATTATCTCCCCCTCTTTAATACAATGAATCGCTGTTCTTTTTAATATATTCTTCGCTGATGGCTTCACGCATAATATGGAAAGCCCAACTGGTATAAGCCAGCACAATCGGTACAAAAATGACGGCGGCAATCGTCATCAACCATAATGTAAGATGTGAGCTGCTGGCATCCCAAACCGTGAGGCTATGCGATGGCTGTAGGGAGCTGGTCATTAAAAATGGGAATAGGGCAATACCAGCCGTGGCAATAGTGCCAGCTACCATTAAACCGCTGGGAATAAAGGCCAGCGCATAGCGTTTAAGCTTTGCTAGAATAATTGTGCCTATGCCACCGATGAGTGCTAGTAAGGGCACAATATAAAGAATGGGATAGGCCGTGTAATTACGCAGCCATACGCCATTAGTCACTTCTACGGTTTTGGCTAATGGATTGCTTAAACCGTTAGCGGCCATATTCGATGTAATGGTATAACCATCCAAATGGCCAACCCATAACCCACCAACAATGAATAGAATGGCCCAAATAGCTACCCCAATATTAATGGTTTTAGCTGCGCGCTGTTGCACAGTGCCAGTGGATTTTGCTGCTAAATATACCGCGCCATGGCTGGCCAGCATAGAAACGCTCACAATACCGGTCAGTAAAGCAAAGGGCTTTAATAAATTGAAAAAGCTCAACAAATAACCATCTTCATAATGAGGCAGTTGAAATTCATCCAAGTAAAAAGGCACGCCTAAAAATAAATTACCAAAGGCTACTCCAAACACTAAAGGCGGTACAAGGCCAGAAAGAAACAGGGTGTAATCCCATACGGTTCTTGCTTTTCCTTGATATTTATTGCGATATTCAAAACTCACTGGCCGCAGAATTAAGCTGACCAATACCAGAAACATGGCCAGATAAAAGCCACTGAAGGCGGTGGCATACACGGCTGGCCAAGCGGCAAAAATAGCCCCGCCACCTGTAATCAGCCACACTTGATTGCCATCCCACACGGGGCCTACGGTATTTAATATCACGCGGCGTTCACTATCGGTACGGCCGAGAATGGGGTTAAGAAAGGCAACCCCCATATCAAACCCATCCATCACCGCTAGGCCAATGAGGAGTACCCCTAACAAAGCCCACCACACCACCCTTAATGTATCATAATCAAAAGGAATAGGAATCATTATTATTTCTCCTTATTTATTATAAACGCTGTAAATTGCCAGCGTGGCGCAATTTTTTGCCATAGAATCATCAATCAAGGGCCTTTGCGGACATATTTAATCATCAGGGTAATGTCCACCACCAGTAAAGTACTGTAGAAAATGACGAAACCAGCTAAGCTGGTTAGCACCATGGAAGAGCTGGTAGCACTGACACCTAACGCGGTTGGTAAAATTCCATCAATAGCCCATGGTTGGCGGCCATATTCAGCAACCACCCAGCCCAATTCTGCCGCTACCCAAGGTAAGGGCAAGCTGAACAAGGCTGCTTTATGCAACCAGCTTGGAGAAAAATCCATTTTGCTGGCTTTATAAAAAGCAAGGCCAAATAGTACAATGAACCAGAACCCGCATAACACCATGATCCTGAAACTCCAGAATAATGGTGTTACATGAGGCACTAATTTAATGCTGGCGGCTTTAATATCGGCCTCTGTGGCTTCTAGAGGATCCACGCCATTGGCTTTAAGCAATAAACCATAGCCCAAATCCTTCCCCGTGGTTTCTAATGTTTTACGGGCAGCGGCTATTTTTTCGGCATCTGGTGGGGTGGCTTTTATATCCACAATCGCACCATAGGCTTTAATACCATTAGCAATACGGCTTTCGCTTTCATGCACTATGTCTTTAATGCCCGGCATGGTTTGGTTGAAACTGCGTGTACCAATTAAGCCCAACACCCATGGAATTTTTATTTCCACATCATTTTTCATTTCTGCTTGATTAGGAATGGCAAATACAGTGAAAGAAGCGGGGGCCGGCTCTGTTTCCCACATGGCTTCAATGGCAGCCATTTTCATGTGCTGACGCTCATTCACGGTATAACCGCTTTCATCGCCCAATACCACCACGCTCAAACTACCAGCTAAACCAAAAGCAGCGGCCACGGCAAAGCTCCGTTTCATGATTTCTATATGCTGTTTTTTGCGTAAAAAATAAGAAGAAACAGCCAGCATGAATACGCTACCGCAAACATAACCAGCACTGACGGTGTGCACAAATTTTGCTTGGGCTACGGGGTTAAAAATTAACTCATAAAAGCTGTGCATTTCCATGCGCATGGTATCGGGGTTGAATACAGCCCCTACTGGGTTTTGCATCCAGCCATTGGCAATCAGAATCCACACAGCAGAAAGGTTGGTACCGAAAGCTAAAAAGAACGTGCAGGCCAAATGCTGTACCTTGCTCATTTTATTCCAGCCAAAGAAAAACAAGCCCACCATGGTGCTTTCCAAAAAGAAGGCCATTAAGCCTTCAATGGCAAGGGGGGTACCAAAAATATCGCCCACATAGTGGCTATAATAGGCCCAGTTGGTACCAAATTGAAACTCCATGGTAATACCAGTGGCCACACCCATGGCAAAGTTAATACCAAATAATTTACCCCAAAATTTTACCGCGTCTTTCCATACCTGTTTGCCGGTCATCACATAAGTGGCTTCCAGAATAACCAACAACCAGCAAAGGCCAAGGGTAAGGGGTACAAAAAGAAAATGGTACAAAGCCGTGGCCGCAAATTGCAGCCTAGCCAATAGTACTGGATCAAACATTTCCATGGTTCTACCTTTTAGTGTGAGAGTGTATTGGTTAATGAGAGGAGGGAGGGGATAAAAGGCGTTCCGCCATTTTGGGTGTATCCACATGGGTTTTTTGGTATTGCAGCACCACGCACCAGAGGGCGTACAAAAAAACTATTTTTAGAATAATGACGCAACCCAACTTAAACCCCAAGGATTTCACGTTAAGCAATCCAACATTGATTGGCATGATGACTCTATGATTAAAAAATATACATACGGAATTTTTACATGAAATCATCGGTTCTTTACTTGATCTTGGTCAAGCGGGGCTGTGACACTCAAGCAATTTATTGAAGGTGAGTCCTAATTATTGATAAAAAATATAAGGCGGGGAAAAAATGCTGGATTATCATGTTGGACATCAACATAATCATTAAGCATCACATGCTATTTATTACTGTATTAGAGAGACGATGAGCTATATTGATAAAACCCTCACCAGCGATGAAAAGCTGGTTTATAAGGCGCATTATCACTGGTTTTATACCGCAATTGCTTGGTTTTGGCTTATATTATGGGCGGGTATTTCTGTTGCCACCCTTAGTATTGGTAAAATGATTTTTGGCAGTATGGGTAGTAATGGTGGCACTCACACAGCCGTGTTGGTGATTGCTTTGGTGGTTGCTGCGGTGGGTGCCATCCGTTTTTTAGGGTTAATGATTAACCGTTATACCACGGAGGTGGTGATTACCAGCCGCCGTTTGGTGTATAAACGGGGCTGGATTGCTATTAATGTGGATGAATTTAATATCAACCGCATTGAAGGAATTAATATTAACCAATCTATTTTAGGCCGCATTTTAGGCTATGGTCAGGTGGATGTGCGGGGGCTTGGTGTAGGCGAAATTTATTTACCCACTTTAGCCGAGCCAGAAATGCTGCGTAAAGCCTTGCAAATAGCTGCTAACCCTGCTGAACTCAACCGAATATAATTTTTATTATTTAATTATTACACTGAGAGATCGTAATGTCTGCTTTCGATAAATCTAAACTTCCATCGCGCCATGTTACCCAAGGGCCAGAACGTGCACCGCACCGTTCTTATTATTATGCTATGGGCATGAGTGCTGAAGATATAGAAAAGCCTTTCATTGGTGTAGCTACCTGTTGGAATGAGGCTGCGCCTTGTAATATCTCTCTTTCGGAACAAGCGCAATGGGTGAAAAAAGGGGTAAAGCATGCTGGGGGAACACCGCGTGAATTTACCACCATCACCGTAACCGATGGCATTGCCATGGGGCATGCTGGGATGAAATCTTCCCTTGTTTCGCGTGAAGTAATTGCTGATTCGGTAGAATTGACCATGCGGGGACATTGTTATGATGCCATGGTTGGCCTTGCTGGTTGCGATAAATCCTTACCCGGCATGATGATGGTGATGGTACGCCTTAATGTGCCGTCGGTTTTTTTGTATGGTGGTTCCATAAAACCAGGGGTTTTTCGTGGCCAAGATGTTTCTGTACAGGAAGTATTTGAAGCGGTGGGTAAACATGCTGCTGGTTTAATGGATGATGCCACCTTGCATGAGCTGGAATGTGTGGCTTGCCCTTCGGCGGGTTCTTGTGGTGGCCAATTTACCGCCAATACCATGGCTTGTGTAGCAGAAGCGATAGGCCTTGCCTTGCCCGGTTCTTCTGGCCCTACTGCACCCGATAAAATACGGGTGAATGTGGCAGAAGACGCTGGTAAAGCTGTGATGAAACTGGTGGCGGAAAATATTCGCCCCCGCGCTATTGTTACCCGTAAAGCTTTGGAAAACGCAGCCGCAGTAGTGGCGGCGACGGGTGGTTCTACCAATGCGGCGTTGCATTTGCCAGCGATTGCACATGAAGCTGGCATCAGTTTTGATTTGCATGATGTAGCAGAAATTTTCCGTAAAACCCCATATTTAGCTGATTTGAAACCAGGTGGGCGGTTTTTAGCTAAGCATTTATGGGAAATTGGCGGTGTTGAAGTGGTGATGAAAACCCTGCTGGATGGAGGCTATTTGCATGGGGATTGTTTAACTGTAACCGGTAAAACAATTGCTGAAAATCTGGCCTCTGTTGTATTTCCTACCGATCAAGAAATTGTGCGCCCCTATAATAATCCATTATCGCCAACGGGTGGTGTGGTTGGCTTGCGTGGAAATTTAGCCCCTGAAGGCGCAATAGTTAAAGTGGCTGGAATGCAAAACCTACAATTTACCGGCACCGCTAGGGTGTTTGATTGCGAAGAAGATGCCTTTGCCGCTGTAGAAAAACGCGATTATAAAGCAGGGGATGTGATTGTTATTCGTTATGAAGGCCCTAAGGGTGGGCCCGGAATGCGAGAAATGCTTTCCACCACCGCCGCTATTTATGGCCAAGGCATGGGCGATAAAGTGGCCTTGATTACCGATGGTCGTTTTTCTGGTGCTACCCGTGGATTTTGTATAGGCCATGTGGGGCCAGAAGCAGCTGTTGGCGGTGTTATCGGTTTATTGCAAGATGGTGATATTATTATCTTGGATGCAGACACTGGCCGCATTGATGTGCAGTTGAGCGATAGTGAATTAGCAGCGCGTAAGGCTAAATGGAAACCACGCCGGCATGATTTTCAATCGGGTGCTTTATGGAAATATGCACAGATGGTAGGATCGGCTGAAAAAGGGGCCGTGACCCATTTGGGGGCAGCGGCTGAAACCCATATATATGCGGATATTTAGTATATTATTCAAAACAAGGAAATCTTTATGAAACATACAAAATCTCCCTGTTTATGGCTGCTGGCATCGGTGATGTTATTGGGTAATATGTACATGGCTCGCGCTGAAGGAGATAAAAAATCCCCCGCTGCTGTTGAGCAAGCATTGCCCGTGACCACCCCGCCCACACCGATAAAAACTAATAGCGCCATTCGTTTATGCAGCGCTGATGAAATGATGAATACCCGAAGAGAAGCTGAGCGCTTGGTATATGATTTCTCTGATCATCAAAAAGGTTATGAGGCTGCTTACGAAAAAATCCGTCAATCTTTAGGTTTTTGTGGGGTTGAAAAAAATAGCGATAAAGATAGAGAAGTGGCGTTGCTACTGGCCACGGATGGTATGTTAACCGGCATGAAACGCGGCCAGCAATTTGCCCCGCTTTGTGCCGAGGATGTAGAAGATGACCCGTTAGTAAAGATTTTTGCGGGAACATTGCCACTGAGCACGGCCAGCAAAACAGACCAAGAAATTTATAGCAAGCTAACCCCATTTGCCAGAGATTGGGTTTCTAACGCCTTGGCTTTATGTGGCCGTTATTGTAAAGGTGGTAAAACCAATAATATTTGTGGCAGGCAACAGGTGAAAATGCACCGATTGGGTTTATTGCCTGAAACGGCTAGCAACATGAAAGATTTATGGAAAGATCAATTACCATTGGAAAATGCAATGACCGTGGTAAAAAGAGAGCCTATTCCTGAAGAAATTGATCCTAAACAATTGCCACCCCCGCCGCAGATTTTTCTCCATGAAATGATTAATATTCGTGGTAAACAGCGGCAAGCTTTAGATATACCCTTTGTTTTTGATGTTTGTCCGGTAAAAACTCAGCTTTCTGCATTACAAGATGTTTCTGCTAAAGCACCAGAAGGCAGCAGCTATTGTTTGAGTTTTAAGCTGGTTTCTAAATTGGCTTCTTGTCCTTCTTTAACCCGCCTGCATTATAAAGCAGTGGGGGATGGTAAATATCAACAGGAAGAGCAGGTGGTGAATGTGCCTGAAACAAGTGTATTAAATGATAAAAACTATTGTTGTGGGCCCTTTATTATTGAAACCACCGCCGGCAAATTACGCTTGCGCAGTGATGGTGCCATAGCACCTTGCGCGGCGCGCGACAACAATAAAGATAAAGCCGATCTAAAATATAAATATATAGAAGAAACCTATGAATGGGATAGCAGTAAAAAGCCTGAGGCGGGACAAATGCCAACAGTAAAATTATTGCGTAATGATAGTTTTGTACTGCCGAGATAAGTGAAGTTCACAAATCTATTCTGTTGGCTATGCTAGCATTTTCATGGCTGTTGGTAAATCCATCTCGCTGATTGCGGGGTGGTTTTGCCAATAAGCGGCCGTAAAACGGAAATCCCACCATTCAGAGGCCAGTAGTTCTAAATCATTACCCATATTTTTTTCTTCAGCTGCTTGCTGCATGGCTGTGTTCAGTAAATCTCGGTTTTGTTGTTGGGCTGGTGTGAGGCCAGAAAAATTACGGTGTGAACGGCTGCTAAAATGATCGAAAGGTGAGCCCATATCAATTTCATTGCTTGTTATGGCTTCTATGGGCACAAGGTCTATGGCCATGGCGCGGGGGTGCGGGCCAAAACCGGGGCGGGAAACATAATCACTGCTCCAACCGTTGCTTTCTGCTATTGCTACCATTGCTTGTTGTGCTTCTATTGGGCGGAGGCAATCCATTATTTTTAAGCACCATCCATGCTTATCATAGAGCAGTTCGGCGGCTCTTAAGGTAATGGCGGCTAGATTTTTTTCAGCCCACAATTGAGATTGAGGGTGGTAGATTGCACCAAAGGGGTGATCGGGCAGGCCATCATTTTGCTGCTGATAACCGGCAGCACCCACGGCAATGGGGGATTTTTTATATTCCAGATCAATAACCACTGGATTATGCCGCCCTTGAAAAAAAATAGCGGCAGCATTTTCCAGTGATATAAGATTGCTAATGAGGGGATTATTTTTTTTCTGGATAATAGTCATATTTGCCATTTTGCCATTCATAAATAGCAAAAGTTGGGATGGTGACATCGCCCTTACTATCAAAGCTTAATTGTCCTAAAACTGTAGAAAACTTCTCAGATTTAAGTTTTTCTGCCACTTTTTTAGCATCTAGACTCCCCGCTGCTTTTACGGCCGCAGCGTAGGTTTGTACAGCGGCATAGGTGTAGAGAGCATAGCCTTCTGGCTTGAGGCCAGCCTTGGTAAAATGTTCAACAATCGCTGCGTTGTTGGGATCGCGCGCTGGGTTAGGGCCAAAGCTCATCAATGTGCCATTACCAGCCGCGCCAGTAATGGTGCCATATTCTTCAGTGGCCAGCGCATCCCCCGCAATCAGGACAGTTTTCAGGCCATGATCCCGCATTTGCCGTACAATCAAACCGGCTTCGGTGTGGTAACCACCATACACCAATAGATCAGCATTAATCTGTTTTAACTTGGTTACAAATGCCGAGTAATCGCGCTCACCTGGGGTTACCGTATCAAATAATACTTCAGTAATGCCAGCAGCATTCAGATTTTTCTTTACTTCTTCAGCTAAACCCTTGGAATAGGTTTGTTTATCATGGGCAATCACAATTTTTTTGCCTTGAAAATGGCTTCCAATAAAATTGGCAATGCTTTTGCCTTGTTGATCATCTCTTCCGCAAACCCGAAAAATATTCCATAAACCACGGTCGGTAATAAGAGGATTAGAAGAACCGGGGGAGATCATGAGTACCCCTTCTTCATTATAAACATTGGAGGCTGGGATAGTAGAACCAGAACAGAAATGGCCAAAAACCACGCCTACTTTTTTACTCACCAGATCATTAGCAGCGGCCACGGCCTGTTTGGGATCGCAAGCATCATCGCTAATCACGGCTTCCAATTTTTTACCCAATATACCGCCTGCTGCATTAATATCCTGCACGGCCATATCAATACCGGCTTTCATCTGTTCGCCAAATACGGCCTGTTTGCCGGTAATAGGCCCCGCTGCGCCAATGCGTAATAGATCGCCAGCTTGTGCTGTGATTGGAAAAACAAGCAGGCTGGTGGCCAGTAATAGGGTTTTGAGTGATTTCATGATAACAAATGTCCAACATTATAATAGCTACAGAAATTAAGAATCTCTTGAGCTATTAGTCAAGAAAAAACGGCTGTAACAGATCTTTTAACCCATATAAATCGGCTAGAATGAATTGGGGGGGGCAATCGCTATAATCATTACTGGTGATGGGGCTATTGGTGATGAGTACCGATACAAACCCCATATTTTTGCCCGCCCGCAAATCTACATCTGTATCGCCCACCATTAAATAATCTGGCCAATAATCTAAACGACAATCTTGATCATTCCATGTTGATAAACCCGATAAGGCAGCCAGCATCGCAACTTTATCGGGTTTATCGCTAGCGGCATCACCAGCCCCTATAATGGCAGCAAAATAAGGGGATAAGCCTAGAAACTCAACTTCTTTGCGTAGAAAAGCACCATTTTTATTACTCACAATCGCTAAATAAATATTTTTTGATTGCAGCCATGTTAATAGCTCCCGCGCGCCGGGTAATAATTTGATATGTTCTAAATGCTGGGCTTGAAAATTTTCATAAAATAGAGCCTTGCCTTTTGGCCAATCATCACCGAACAAAGTCGGGAAACTCTGTTCATGGGGCATTCTTGCGTAACGAATGCTTTCATCCATGGAAAGGGGCGGGCGGTTGAATTTTTGTAAGGCAGCATTCATGGCAGCATTAATCACTGGCCAGTTATCGGCCAAGGTGTTGTCCCAATCAAATAAGATGGCCGTGGGTTTCTGGATCATCAGATTAAGGCGTGTTTTCAAAATGGGCTTGACCACTTAACAACAGCGCTAAGTTATTAAGAGCTCTGGGAATAAGCCTCTGTTTTTGTACGGAAATACTAGCCTTCACTGGTATATTGAAAATGGGCATTTCTGGGGTGCTTGAAAAATTTAAGGTGCCAATAATCTGCCCTGCTTCTATGGGTGCAGCGATGGGGCTATCAATGGTGAGGGTTGCTTTTAAGGCTTGGCGTTCATCGCCGGACATGGTGGCTGATACATTTTGAGCAATCATGGCGTAAATAGAGGAACTATTACCTTGCCATATTGGTACATCCCCAAGGTTAAATCCTGGTTTGAACAGGGTGTAGTTTTTGAAATTTCTAAAACCCCAGTGAATTAAGCTTTTGGCTTCTTGCAGGGTTTTATTAAGATCGTTACCCCCTGAAATAACCAGCATTAAGCGTCTATTGCCTATTTTTGCTGAAATTACGGCTTGAGCTTCGCCTTCACCATTAATACCAGCCATTAGGCCATCAATGTCTTTGGTGAAAAACAATAACGAGTTTTTGTTGGTAAAAGAAAGCAGATTGTGATCAAAATCTTTTAATGAAAAATAGCGGTAATATTGTGGGTAGTTATTAATCAAACGCTCAGCAATTACCGCCATATCCGAAGCGGTAACATAGGTATAGGGTGTATTAATGCCCAAACCACTAGAAAATTGCGAATCTTTTAAGTTCATATTTTTTAGGTTAAAGGTCATTAAATTGACTAAGCTATCTTGAATTTTGGGCATTTTTTCTTCTAATACCATGGCTGCATCCACGGCTTGCCCAATAGCTATGCCTTTTACTAAATCCTCAACCGTTACCAACTCTTCTTTTTGCAAATTCATTTCTTGGCCAGTAAAATCTGCAACATGTTGGCTAACTTGCAGGCTTTCTTCCATTTTTAAGTTTTTATGTTCCACAAGGTCAAACACCACATAAAGCGTCATCAGCAAGCTTAACGGCCCAGGTTGAAAACGCTCATAGGCTTGCTTGGCTAATAACACCCTACCCGTGGATAAATCTTGTAGATAAATCCGTTTAGCAGTGGTGGGAGGAACGGGAATATCAGCTTGGGCATAATGAGGGGCAATCGTCACCAGCAGCAGCCATAATAGCGCTTGAAAAACCACACCATGTGCTGCGAAGTTTCTCATTAAAGGCCTTTGCTGCTGTTTGATAAGGAGGGTGAATAGTTTATTGCCCCAAAGCAAATATTATTGCTCAAAATAAAACCAATCGGCACAAATGGCAACCAAATATTACAAGCTTGCTGCTTGTTCATATCTCATGAATTTATGCCGATCGTTGTAAGGATACTATAAAATCAGCTTTTCAGTAATCCTTTAATAGCAGCCATTGCTCGGTCAAAACCACCTTTAATGGCTACATCTTCTGCGGCCACTAATGGCACAGAAACAGCCTCCATTCCCGGTAATTCTACGGTTAATTTACCCACTTCCTGCCCTTTGGTTAAAGGGGCTGGCAGGGGCTCTTGAAACTCTATTTTGGCTTTAACGCTGTCTTTTTCATTCCAGCCCAACGCCACTGGCAGTTCTTTGGCCACGGTTAAATTTACCCTTGGGCTTTGACCTAACCAAACTTCAGCATCAGCCACTTTTTGCCCTGGTTTGAAGACATTAACCAAATGGAACGATTTGAACGCCCAGTCCATTAATTTAATGGATTCATCTTTACGGGCGGCCATGCTGGGCAGGCCAGTAACCACCATGCTGATGCGTTGGCCATTTTGTACTGCCGAGCCAACCAAGCCGTAGCCAGCTTCTTTGGTATGGCCTGTTTTAATGCCATCCGCCCCTATATTGGCGTATAAAAGCGGGTTACGGTTGCCCTGCTTGGTATCGTTATAGGTAAAATCTTTTTCAGAATAAAATTTATAATCATCAGGAAAGTCACGGATCAGATGCTCGCCAATCATTAATAAATCAAAGGCGGTGGAATAATGATCGGGTTCGGGTAGGCCACTGGCATTCACAAAATGGCTATCTTTAATGCCCAATTCAGCTAATTTTTTATTCATGCGTTCGGCAAAAGCGGTTTCTGAACCAGCTAACCCTTCGGCAAATACCACCGTGGCATCATTACCAGATTGAATAATCACACCGCGGATTAAATCTTCAACCTTTGCTTGGCTGCCTACATTCAAAAAACTGCGAGAGCCTTCGCTTTTCCACGCTCTTTCACTCACTGGTAGCATTTGATCCATGTGTAAATCGCCTTTTTTTAGGGCGTCGAACACCATATACATGGTCATCATTTTGCTCATGGAAGCGGTGGGGACTCTGGTATGAGAATCTTTTTCAAATAAAATACGGCCAGTGGTAAAATCACGAATAACAGCAGTGCGGGCAGCCGTTTCTAGCGCTTGTGCATTATTCAGTGAGGCTATTACCATGCCCACCAACAAAAAGGCTTTATAAGAAAATCTCATTATTTTTTTCCTCAATTCATCACATTAATATTTATCTGGTTACAATCACGGCATCGGCCACGCCATGACCCTTGGCGGCTAATTTTACTTGTTGCGCTTCTTGTTGGGTGTTGAATGGGCCAATCCATACCCGCCACATGGTAGAGCCACCATATTCAGAAGGGTATAACAGCACTGGGCCTACCGATTTTAATTGCTGGCTAAGGGCTTTTGCATTTTTTTCCATAGAAAAAGCCCCTGCTTGTACATAATGTTGGTGCCCAGTGTTTTGTTTAAGAGTATTTTGTTTAAGAGTGTTTTTATTAGGGCTTTTATTATTCAACGGCGCAGCGGGCGTATTATTGCTTAAATAAACCTCATCGGGGTTAGCTGAAGCCATTTGTTTTTGGGTAAGGTTTTTGCCCTGCGTTGTCGTGCTACTGGGGGCGGTTTCTGCTATTGAATTTTCCAATTTGTTGGCTTGCTCGTCAACATTATAATCGGCGGTATTGGCCATTAATATAGGGTTTGTGCCTTCATCTTTACGGCCAGCGGCCTTAGCCATGGCATAGCTTTGTTGTGGTAACAATTTTATACGCACCTTGGCTGTGCCTGCTTTTTCAAAGCCTAATAAAATGGCTGCTTGCTTAGAAACATCCAGAATGCGGTTACTGTGAAATGGGCCACGATCATTGACTTTTACATCCAGCACGCGGCCATTATCTAAATTGGTGATGCGTACCATGCTGGGCAAGGGCAGAGTAGGGTGAGCGGCGGTAACATCCTGCTTATTAAAGCGTTCACCATTTGCTGTTTTGCCGCCATGAAAACCGGGGCCATACCATGAGGCAAGGCCAGTTTCTTCATAATTCCATTCTTCTTTGGGTATATACATTTTTCCCTTAATCCAATAAGGGCTTCCTACCTTGTAATAACCCTTATCTTCAGCGGCAGGGGTGGACGGAGAAATAGTGCTAATATCTGGCGTGGTGGAAGGTGAGGCACAAGCCGCCAATAACAATAAAGCAGCACTGCTAAAAACGTTGCGGATGTTTTTTGAGCCAATATTTCTGTTATTAATCATTCTTTTCCTACCCATTATCCTTAAAGTTATATCGCCCCAAATTGATCGGCCAATAGGCCAATAGATAAAGCGAAATAGCTGGATTTATTCCATTTTTTTATAACATTATAATTTTCATTCACCAGAAAAGCCCGCCCTGAGCTATCGTCTGGTATCACCAATGTAGGGGTTTCTGCACTGTTAGGCAAGGCTTGGCCATTTTTACGCTTAATGCCCACCAAGCCCCAAGTTTTCATGCTGTTGCTTTTGCCCACCATGGCTGGATTATAATGAGCAGGTAATTTTACTTCCATACCCCATTTTTGCCCCTTTTGCCAACCATGGGCGGCCAGATAGTGAGCGGCTGAGGTTAGTACATCGCGCGGGTTGCCCCAAATATCGGCCGTGGCAGTATTATTCCAAGCTTTAGCAAAATTTAGGTAGCTGCTGGGCATGAATTGGCAACCACCCATTGCCCCCGCCCAAGAGCCTTTGAGAACGCCGCCGCGCCGATCAATAATTTTAAGCGCCGCTATCAGCTCTTTGCTAAAAAACTCTTTACGGCGGCCTTCATAAGCCAAGGTAGCCAGCGAATCAACCACCAAAAATTTACCCATATTGTGGCTAAAATTGGTTTCCATGGCCCATAATGCCATCACCACGCCGGCACTTACCCCATAACGCTGCTGTAATATTGCTAATTCTTTAGCGTATAGATTTTTTAGTTTTTTGCCTTTTGCGATTCGTTCGGGCAGGCTGACATTATCCCAATATTCAGCAAAGGTGATTTTGTTTTCCGGTTGCTTGCGGTCGAGTTCAATAACACGGGGCAAAAACTGGGCATTGGCCAAGGCATTAAGGCCGCGTGCCCCTATGCCTTCGCTAGCCGCCATGCGTTGGGCCTGTTTGATGAAACCATTAAAGCCAGCCGCTTCATTTTCTATGGGGGTGGCGATAGAAGCGGAAGAGCTTTCTGGCCAAGAATTATTTTCTGCTGCCTGTAATGATAAAGGGCATAGCAGCAACGCCGCGCCAAGTGTAAAAACGGGCAGTAGATTCATGATGGGGTGATTCCTTATAAACATCCCCTGTTTTTGGCAAAACATTGCCAAGAAAGCAAGCAACTATTGCGGGGGCGGTAAAATCGCTTTAGTGCGCCCCAATAGCCAATAGGCCAGCAAACCCAGCCATTCATGGGCAGCATGATCTAAACTGAGTAAGCCTGAAGAAAGATTAAAGTTTTTTAAGTTTGTATGGTTGGTGCCGGTATGAAAATCGGTAGGGCAGGGGATAACCGCCCAACCCAAGGCCTTAAAACATAAAATGGCGCGGTGCATGTGGCTGGCGGAGGTAATCAACACCCATATCTCTTCAGCTTTTGGTTGTGCCATGGCATGAGAAAAAAGCGCGTTTTGATGGGTATTTTTTGCCCGATTCTCCCATAATATCTGGCTTTTATCAAAGCCCAACCGTTCAATAAACATTTGGGCTATATCGCACTCTGTGGCTTCTGTATGATGTAGGCTGCCATTGCCACCAGTAAAAATATGCTTGGCGTGTGGGTAGCGGCGCAGCATATCGGCCATTACCCATAGCCGCTCTTTCGCCGAGCCTAACACAGGGATAGAGCGTTGCAGTGAGCGTATGATAAAAGCCGAGCCACCAAGGGTGATAACACCGTGTGGTGTGATGTTGTTGGGTAGGGTAAAATTATTGAGGGGTGGGTATATGTTTTCTAATTTGGCCAGAAGCCATTCCCCCACTGGCCAACAGGCAATGGTTAATAAAAGCAAGGCAATAAAGCCCGTGGCCAGATGCCAACCCAGCACAGAAGAGAAAATAAGGCTAAGCAATAGGAAATGAGAAGGCCGTAAAATAAGCCATGCCCATTTGCTGAAAAGATGTAATCTGCGACGCATCCTCGCTTGCTTCTTCTAATGGTTGTTTTGTTATGATGGTTTGTGTATATGCTTTTACCATGGCTTTCAAACAAAATAGTAAGGTTGAAAGTTGAATAGAGAAATGGCCAAGTAGCCATAAGTTTATGAAAATAAATCGTGAGGCTTTGTTCTTGCGGTGTGGCGGTTAATATGGAGGGGTGGCCGAGCGGCCAGCCCAACGGCGCCTGAGTAGTAAAATAAACCGCGAGGCTTTGTTCTTGCGGTGTGGCGGTTAATATGGAGGGGTGGCCGAGCGGTTTAAGGCACCGGTCTTGAAAACCGGCGTGGGTGGAAGCCCACCGTGGGTTCGAATCCGACCCCCTCCGCCATTATCTAATCTCAGGCAGTTTTAGGAAGTCCAACAACCCTAGTAAGTGCTGATGTTGCGCCTGATTGTTATGCAATGTAGTCCGATAAAAACCTATTGAAACCAGCTTGTAATTGTGGGTAGAATTGTGGGTAAGATATTTACTCATTCTTTTGGCATCTTCCTTCTGGTTACCTCATGGCAAAATCCAATCACAAGCTTTCTGCTTTATCCATCAATAAAACCAACAAGCAGGGCAGATATAGCGATGGTGGCGGCTTATATCTTCAAATAGCCGCTGGCGGTTCAAAATCATGGTTATTTCGCTTTAATCTGAATAAAAAAGCCTATCAAATGGGGTTGGGCAGCGTATCGGCTGTTTCTTTGAGTGTTGCCCGTCAAAAAGCGGCGGCTTGTCGTGCCTTGCTGGATGAAGGGAAAAACCCAATTCAAGCGCGTCAAGAGCAACAGGCCAAGCTTCTTTTTGAGCAAGCCAGCAGCATCAGTTTTAATCATTGTGCTGAAGCTTATATCAATGCCCATCAACAGGCTTGGAGCAATGCCAAACATATTGCCCAATGGAAAAGCACCATCAAGCAATATGCCAGCCCTGTGATTGGTGATTTATCAATAGCGGCGATTGATACGCCGCTGATCTGCAAAATATTAGAGCCGATATGGCATAACAAAACAGAAACGGCCACAAGGTTAAGGCAAAGGCTGGAAAAAATACTGGATTGGGCAAGCGTAAAGGGTTATAGGCAACAAGAAAACCCTGCCCGTTGGAAGGGGCATTTAGATAAAATATTACCCGCCCCTGCAAAAATTATGAATGTAGAGCATCGCAAAGCCTTACCTTATAAGGATATTCCGCAATTCATGCAGCAACTGCAAGCGCAGCAAGGCATAGGGGCAAAAGCCTTTATATTGATGATTCTCACCGCCTGCCGCACTGGTGAAATTATTAAAACCAGCTGGCAAGAAATAAACTTGAAAGAGAAACTATGGGTGATTCCCGCTAAGCGGATGAAGGCGAAAAAAGAACATCGCATTCCTTTATCTGAGCAAGCCCTAGAAATACTGACCATGATGCAGGAAAACCGCCGCAATGATTGGATATTCTGCAATGAAAGCCTGAATAAGCCCATCAGCAATGGGGTGTTTATCGCGCATTTGAAGCGCATGGGATTAAAAGAACAGATAGACCCCCATGGCTTTCGCTCTAGCTTTCGCGATTGGGCGGCTGAACAAACCAATTACCCGCGTGAAGTGGCCGAACAGGCTTTAGCCCATAGCCTGAAAGATAAGGTAGAAGCCGCCTATAGACGCGGTGACTTATTAGAAAAACGCGCGGCTTTAATGCAAGACTGGGCAAATTATTGTATGGACAAAAAAGATAAGGAGTAATGAAAGTGGCGAATATAAAAGTGGATGGGGAAGCTTTAAAAGAAAGCTTGGATAAGTCTAAACATAACCTGATGCTTGCTGATGCTTTAGCTAAGAAAACTTCTGTTACAGATAACACAGAAACAAATAAAGATGATTTTTTATATGTAGTTGATATTGTAAATCGTGTTCAAGAAATATGGGAACATCTGCTTCAATCATGGGGATTGGAGAGGGGATGGGATGTAGTCGAAGTATTTGGTATATTAAAAGAAACGTTTAATGATGAAACCATAGGCTTTAGCCACCATCAAGAATTTGAGAAAGAAATAAAAGATTCAGATACAGATTCACGAGAATTTCATTATGCTTATAATTGTGGGTTTCTCTGTTGTTGTCACTGTTATGACGCGATTATTGAGATAAAAAACGGAAATGTATTATTCGCATATCGCAATATTATGACACATGCGGGTAGGCAATTAGGAAGATTAATTGCTTTAAGGGACGCTGACTTTTTTAGGGAAGATATTGAAAAACATAATATTAAGGCCTTTTCTAAAGAACGAGCAAAGAATGCGGCTAGAAAAAAACATAAAGCTAATAACGAATTAAAAAAAGAAATTCTTGAGCGTTTTAAAAATGGTGATTTGAAAGGCCTTTCAAAGAATGCTGCAGCTAAAAAGGCCGCTGAAGAATATAAAATTCCTTATCCAACAGTAAGACAAAATTGGTTACAGCCTTTGGGTCAATCAGAAAAATAATAGATTGCGACAATCCGTCATTGCGCGCTGCTAGCATAGAGTATACGCGCTGCTAGTAGAGCGTAAATGTTCAAGGTTCGTAAGGCTTGGTAGGATGCTTTCAGATTACAAATTATCTGAAAGGTTCTTACATGATAGCTCAAATTTCTAACAACACCCCCGCAAAAGAAACTGTAGCAGCTTCAGCCCCTCTTAATTCTACCACGGGGTTTTTACGCCTGCCGCAAATATTGGCATTAATTCCCATTGGCCGCTCTACATGGTGGGCGGGGGTGAAAAGCGGTAAGTTTCCAGCTTCCGTTAAATTATCTCCCCGCGTGACCGTTTGGAAAAGCGAAGATATTCAAGCCTATATTCAGGCTCAAAGTGCTTTAGCACAAAATAATCAAACACAACAATAATCGGGAGTATCCACCATGGGAAAGAATTTTCCACAGGGGGAGATTGCTTGTGTGAAGCAGCATCTTACCCCCTTTCTTCTTGAGCTGGCAAAAAACATCTTCCCAGCTAGGACGGTGGTTATTAAGGGCAATGAAATTCGCATTGGTACAAAAGGCAGTTTAAGCATTAACCGATTGACTGGTGAATATTATGACCATGAAACGGGAGCAGGCGGCGATATTCTGACTTTGATTGGTAATGAGTCAGGACGAAGCTTTCCAGAGTCGCTGGAATGGGCGAAAGCTTTTATTGGTGTAATTCATCATCAGCAAGGCAAAACGCATACAGCCCCCGTTAAAATGCCCCAAAATGGCAATCTAGAAACATGCAAGGCAATATGGGCTGAAACCAAGCCAATAAAGGGAACAATAGCGCAAAGCTATTTGAACAACCGTGGCATTACCATTTTGCCCCACGATCTACGCTTTCACCCCTGCTTGTGGAATCCAGCACAGCACAAAAAGATGCCTGCCATGGTGGCGGTCATTCGTGATCTGGCTGGCTCAGGAAAAGGGTTGCATAGAACTTTTCTCACCCCTGAAGGCGGTAGGGCTGAAAAATTGTTGCTAGGCGATAAGAAAACCCACGCTATCAGGCTTTGCCCTATTGGTGTGGTGCTGGGATTAGCTGAAGGCATTGAAACCGCCTTATCGGCCATGCAGCTAACAGGCCGCCCATGTTGGAGCGTATGCGATGCAGGCAATATGGCAGCGGTGCAATTACCTGAAACAGTGAAAAGGGTGATTATCTTTGCCGATAATGACAAGGCAGGCCATGAGGCCGCCGCTAAGGCTTTGCAAATATTTGAACAACAAGGGCGAAGGGTACAATTACAGCCCCCGCCCGAAGGTAAAGACTGGAACGATTATCTACTCATAAAAAAAGCCGTTGCGACTAACAACGGTGTAACAAGATAGGAACTTAAAAGATGAACTATCGTAGCATAGATGAACGAGATAGCAACCCTTATTATTCTGAGGAAGCCAAACAAAATGCCGCTAGCCCCACAAAGGTAAAAATAATTAGTTTGGGTGATTTTCTTCAGAAAGAATTTCCACCCCGCAGAAATTTAATTGAGCCATTTTTACCAGAAGCAGGCCTAGCAATGGTTTATGCTGAAAGGGGCATTGGCAAAACATGGTTTTCATTAAGCCTTGCTTACGCCGTTGCCAGCGGTGGCAGCTTTCTAAAATGGCACGCCCCTGAAGCAAGAAAAGTGTTGCTACTAGATGGAGAAATGCCAGCCAATATATTGCAAGAACGATTGAAAATTATTGTTGATAACGCACAGCATGAAGCCACTATTGACGCTTTAGCTATCATTACCCCTGATCTTCAGGAATTTGGCACAATGCCAGACCTTGCAACTAAAGAAGGGCAGCAAAGCGTAGCACAATATGTGCAAGAAGCTGACCTGATTATTGTTGATAATATCAGTACCCTTTGCCGTACAGGTAAAGAAAATGATTCTGAAAGCTGGATTATTGTTCAAGAATGGGCGTTGCAATTACGCGCCCAAGGCAAAGCCGTTTTATTTATTCACCATGCAGGAAAAAATGGTGGGCAACGGGGCAGCAGTAAAAAAGAAGATGTGCTTGATACGGTCATCAGCCTGAAAAAGCCCCCTGATTATGAAAATGAAGGGGCGCGCTTTGAAATTCACTTTGAAAAGCATCGGGGTTTTTATGGTGAAGATGCGCAACCCTTTGAAGCCTCATTAACTGATGGCCAATGGACATATAAGCCGATTGATAATGTTAGAGATGAACAGGTGCGTCGCCTGAATCAGGAAGGCTACACCTACAGACAAATTGCTGAAAAAGTAGGCTTAGGCAAATCAACGGTTGAACGAATAATCAATAAAAACGGGTGAGGACAGATGTTAGAAAATCATATCAATAATTCTTGTCCCACTGTCCCACTCCCTAGCAATGGGACAGTGGGACAGACTGAAAATAAGTGGGACAGTGCTGGGACAAGAGCGGGACAACCAAGCCTTAAAGCTATAGTTAGAGCCGCTATTGAGCGGGACAAGCTGCGGGACAAAGCGGGACAGGAAGCGAAAAATCTTGTCCCACAGAGCGGGATAGGTTGGGACAAGAATATGGCCTCTGTCCCATCAAAAAATGAATATGAGACATGGGAAGAACGGGCAGCGATTATTGAACATGAAGCGGGTATTCCCAAAGAATGGGCTGAAGCCTTCGCAAGGGTAAATGTGATGATGAAACCAGCCTGTTTCACCGCGCAAGAATGGCAACGCCTGATTGATGTGGCGGGGCATTTACTGGATGAATGGGTGCATGAGTTAATAGCCCATGGCTGGCAGGTGGCCGATATATTCGCCTGTCACCAGATTGCACCTAAAGCCAGATATGACTATGCAGGGCTTTTATTATTGATGGTGAGTGAGAAAAAGAAGGTGGTGGGGGTAGATAGTCAAAAGCTTGCTATCGCCTGCCGTGACGGCGTGATTCAGAATTTCAGAAAGCGCGATATTCCCAATAATAGCATCATGCTGTGGCTTCTTCCTTGAGCCAGCAATAACATAAAAGGTAAACATGATGGAAAACGATCAAGAAACAGAAGAAAAGAAAAAACAGAAACAAAATCTGGTGGATAAGCAGGCATTGAACAGCTTCACCACTAATGCTTATGGCAGTTTTCAATATGCTAGAATTATTTTTGATGGCAGTGTTCCTTGCGTTATTGCCCTACGCAAATTTATTGAAAAGACAGCCCAAGAAGTTTCCAGCGGTAATTTGCAATCAATGGAAGAAATGCTGGCCGCACAGGCAATCAGCCTGAACGCCATTTTCACTGATCTGGCTTATACGGCCAGCCGAAACATTCATAATCCTGAACTGTTTGAAAAGCTATTGCGCCTTTCCCTGAAAGCTCAATCTAACTGCCGCGCAACCGCTGAAACATTGGCAGAAATGAAAAACCCCCGCGCCTCTGTGGCTTTTGTAAAGCAAGCCAATATTTCCCATGGTCATCAACAGGTGAATAATGGGGTGCTGATGGATGATGCATCAAGCGAGGGGTTGCGTAGCACGCAGAATGAGCCGCAAACGCCGCCCGCGTGCGGGGAAAAAAATAAAAAATCAACCAACAAACTATTGAACATGGAGGAGGAAAACAATGAAAAAAGGCTGGACACCAAGCAGAAAAGCCAAACAAGCGGCGATGATTCACCAATGGCAACCATGGAAACAATCAACAGGGGCAAAACCCCTGAAGGTAAAGCGATTGTTTCGCAAAATGCCCTGAAACACGGTGGGCGCAGTAGAGAATTTCTAAAAGAACTTCGCTTACTCAAAGAAATGATTGGTGAGCTTTAAGCGTGAAGCTACACCACGGCGATTGATCTTGATGTTTGTAGTTCTTAGTGCTATATATAACTAATAGGGTTGAAATAATGAAAATTTATAAAAGCAAATCTTTTGCCAAATTTACAAAGAAAGAAGGCATCAGTAATCAAAAGCTTTTTGATACGGTGAATGATGCAGAAAAGGGCATTATTTATGCTGATTATGGTGATGGAGTTATAAAGCAACGCATATCGCGTAAGGGCGGGGGTAAATCTGGCGGCTACAGAAGCATTGTTTTATTTCGAGTAGGCAATAGAGCGTTCTTTGTTCATGGCTTTGCTAAGAAAGACGCAGAAAATATTACGCCTAATGAAATAATGTTTTTTAAGGAAATAGCCAGCATACATTTACACTGTTCCGATCAAGAAATTGATCTATTAGTGAATAAGGGTATTTATCAAGAGGTAGTTTGTGATGAATAAAAACAAAACCTATAACAGTAAAGTTTCTGCCTCTATCCATGAAATTGCTGTGGGTATGCACGAAGTGGGGCTGATTGATAAGAAGAAAATGAGCCAATTTGATGAAGGCTGTTTAACACCTGTTCAGCCCTTTAACGGTGAACAAATAAAAGCCTTGCGAGAACGTGAAGAAGTTACTCAAACTGTATTTGCCTATTATCTAGGGGTAACAAAAGATTTTATCAGTAAACTGGAACGCGGTGAAAAAAAAGCTGGGGGTTCATTATCCAGATTATTAGCCATTGTGGAACGTAACGGCCTAAATAGCCTATTGTAGGGGCATGATAGAGGCTGTTTTAACCGCTTGCCTATATATTCACCCCATGGCATGAATACTCTTATGTTATTGATGGGGAAAGCTGTGTCATGCGTAAAATAGCGGTTTTATTATGTTGTTTTTTATTAACTGGGTGCGCAACAAAGGCTAAAGAACAATTTGATACAATCCATGAAAAAAGCTTATTAGCAAAGAAGATGAGCTCAGATTGTTTTGATAATATTTATAAATCTAAAGATTTTGCTATTATTTCAGAAAAAATGCCCCGTGATTTTAATGAACCAAATTACACACAATTAAGTTCTATTGATTTCATATCAAGCCAAGAGAAAAAATCTATATTTGCCCTTAATAATGATTATTTTAAGTGCCGCAAAATAATGGGAGATTTTTTTAAGGAGAATGTATACCAAATTAGTATATTGTACGGGGCTTATTTAGAATTAGTTGATAGGGAGTTTTCGGATTTATTAAAAGGAAAAATTAATTGGGGTAATTTTGTTACAAACCAAAAAAATTTATATAAAGGATATGAAAGCATAAGAAACGATGAAGAAAAAAAGCTAATTGCGCAATTACAGCAAGAGGACGAAAAAGAACGGCAAGAAAGAGCGGCCTTGATTGGCTCTATGTTTAATAATTATGCACAACATCAAAGAGAGCAAGCGGCTATTGCCCAAAGAAATTCGGAAAACATATCAAATCAAATGATGATGCAATCATTTAGATCGTCTACAACAAAATGCAGACCCAATGAATCTCACGGTGGTGGTTTTAACTGCACCACAAATTAACCCCTTAATAAATTTCTCTGTAAATGACTGTTACAAACAATATCAACGCTGGTAATGATGCAGGGCTAATTCATTATTTGGGTGGCCTGATTTTAATGGAGTGCAACGTGGTATTAGAAAATAAGTTAAATATCACCAATCAGGTTGATCTAGCCAAAACAGAGGAAAAAATCAGCAAACAAAAGGCGAAGCAGCTTTT